>CAIMEY010000050.1 GCA_903840165.1 uncultured Myxococcales bacterium
CCTGGCCCACCGCAGCCGTTTCCGATTCGCATTTCGCCACTTCCGCACCTAGCGGCGCTGTCGCAGGACGTATACTTGAGCGACATGCGGCACCTGATGCAGGCTGTCGCAAAGTTCCCCCACGATCGAGAATACGGATTAGATACGCATCTTTACGACCCAGCTGCGCAACGCCCGCCACGACAGCTTCCCCAACTGCGGACGCGCGCACGCAATGCAGATGCAAGTACTGATGAGTACGTGCGAAAAACGGTCCCGCCCCCGCGCCCACCCATCATTGACGGCCGACGGATTCGGGTTTTTGCTCATACCGCTGCCGCACGGGCCAGACTAACACGGAAGCGTGAGGCGTTTTTGCAGCAATATAAAGAGGTTTCGGCTGAGTTTCGCGCAGGCACGCTGGCTCTGGAAGACTTCCCGCGATACTGCTTTTCTCCGCCGTGTCCGCCGATTGCGGAAGACCCACCGGTCGAGGCACTGGCCGCGGTCGCCGAGCCGAGCAACGCTGCGTGAACATGCTGTGTCTGACCAATCAGTTCATGTTGCGTCATCCCGCCTGGATGGACGCTACCCGCGCGTCATGCTGCGGTACCGAATGCGGTGTGGCTGGTCCGCTGCAGCGCCGAGCCGCGCCTTCCGGTCGGCCTCATATTCGCTAAAATTCCCATCAAAATACACGACTTTACTATCGCCTTCGAACGCCAGAATGTGCGTGGCGATCCGGTCCAAGAACCAACGGTCGTGGCTAATGACGACGGCACAACCAGCGAAGTTTTCGAGCGATTCCTCGAGCGCGCGCATGGTGTTGATGTCGAGGTCGTTGGTCGGCTCATCCAGCAGAAGCACGTTCGCGCCCGCCTTGAGCATCTTGGCCAAGTGCAAGCGGTTGCGCTCGCCACCGGAGATTTGGCTGACCTTTTTTTGCTGCGCCTCACCCGAGAAGTTGAATTTCGAGACATAAGCTCTTGAATTCATAGACTTCGTGCCTAACTGGAGCTGCTCCTGGCCTCCCGTTACCGCCTGGAAGATGGTCTGGTTGGGGTCTAGGTCGTCGCGGCTCTGGTCGACGTAGGCCAAACTCACTGTGGTACCAACCTTGAACGTCCCGGAATCAGGCACATCTTGGCCTGTGATAAGTCGGAACAGCGTCGTCTTGCCCGCGCCGTTAGGACCAATCACCCCGACGATTCCACCCGGAGGCAGCGAGAAACTGAGGTCATCGAATAACAGCTTGTCCCCATACGCTTTTCGCACGCCATGAGCCTCGATCACCACATCGCCAAGGCGCGGACCTGGCGGCACGTAAATCTCCAATTCGGCACTGCGCTTTTCACTTTCGCCTTTGAGCATGTCTTCGTACCGAGAGATGCGCGCTTTCCCCTTGGCGTGCCGTCCTTTGGCTGACAACTGAATCCACTCCAACTCGCGGCGCAACGTCTTTTGGCGCTCCGATTCCTGTTTCTCTTCCTGGTTCAGGCGCTTCTGCTTCTGCTCTAACCAGGAGGAATAGTTGCCTTTCCATGGAATCCCCTGGCCGCGGTCCAACTCTAGGATCCATCCCGCCACGTTGTCCAAGAAGTACCTGTCGTGCGTCACCGCGATCACAGTGCCGGCGTAGCGTTGCAGGTGCTGCTCGAGCCATGCCACTGATTCTGCATCTAAATGGTTGGTCGGCTCATCCAAAAGCAAGATGTCTGGTGTCTGGAGAAGAAGACGACACAACGCCACGCGTCGTTTCTCGCCCCCTGACAGGTGATCCACCAATGTTTCCGGGGGCGGGCAGCGCAGTGCATCCATCGCCATGTCCAGCCGGCTGTCCAGCTCCCAGGCGTTGGCATGGTCGAGCTTCTCCTGCAAATCACCTTGGCGTTCAATGAGTTTTTGCATCTCATCGTCTTCCATGGGCTCTTCGAACTTGGCATTGATCGTATTAAATTCATTAAGAAGATCAACGATTTCCTGGGCTCCCTCCTCAACGATCTGCCGCACGGTCTTGCCGTCTTGCAGTTGGGGCTCTTGGGGCAGGTAGCCTACGGTGTGACCCGGGGCCAGAATCGTCTTTCCCGTAAATTCTTTGTCAATTCCAGCCAGAATGCGCAGCAGCGACGACTTGCCCGAGCCGTTGAGGCCCAGAACGCCGATCTTGGCTCCATAGAAGTAGGACAGGTAAATGTCCTTTAATACGGGCTTTTTGTCGAAGTGCTTGGACACCCCGACCATCGAGTAGATGATTTTCTGCGGATCGACAGCCATGGGTTCCTGAGCGTGGCGTTGATGCCACATTGTGGGCGCCGGCGAGTACGGCAATTGGGGCCCCGTTGTCAACAGCCGCCGGTAAACCAACGATGATAACGTAGGAAATCTGCGTTCTTTCCGTGGCGCTGTGGCTTCGTCGCGCGCAACACGCTATGCTCAGCGGCTTGGAGGCAGACATGAAACATTCAGAAGAATTCCTCGCCATTGTAGCTGAATCGAGCGCGCGGGTCCGCGAGTGCACCGTCGACGACGTGGTCCAATGGCGCAAGGCAACCAAGCCTATTGAAATTATTGATGTTCGCGAGGACTCCGAATGGAATTCCGGTCACATCGCCGGTGCTATTCACTTGGGCCGCGGCGTCATCGAGAGGGATATCGTTGCGCAACTCCCTGACAAGAATGCGGAAATAGTTCTGTACTGCGGCGGCGGATTCCGCTCGGCGCTTGCTGCGGACAACCTTCAGCGCATGGGCTACGCCTGCGTTTGGTCGATGGCGGGGGGCTGGAAGGCCTGGACTGCCCAGAACCTTCCAACCGAATCGCCATGAGGAGAGTTGGTCGTGCCGTCCTACGGGCTGGAACTGGGAGCTGGATTTGGCTACGCGCGGGTCCACGGCGTTGAAGCAGATTCTGTATATGCAGAAGGTAACAGTTTAATATTTCAGGCGTCTGGTCGAACAGTATATCAAATACCGCAGTACTACGTCCGGCGGATTGTTTGCTTCGACCGACGCGTCGACGCGATCGCCTGGATGCGCGCGACGATGAAGGATGCCTCGAGAAAAGGGAGACTGGGGCCTGAGGGCACGGCGTACCGCGGGCCGGCTCGGAGTGCGGTCGTAGAGTTGGTAGTCGTGGTGACGGAGCCACGGTAGCCGCAGCGGCCCGGCCCGAGTAGCTCGAATGACGTTGCTTGCCTGGTAGCACCAAAGGGTAGCCCTCTGATATAAAAGTAATAATTCGCCCGATCACGAGCGGCTGAACATTGCCAAGCCGGCCGACCTAGGCTCAGGACCTAGGTCGACGAATGCCCAGCGGCTCGGCTTCAGAACCCCGAAACCGCCACAGACTCAAGGAGAACATGCCATGCCTATTGCCCGAGCCAATCCCGCCCTGGTCTTCTTCGCGGCCGCTGTCCTCGCATCTTGCGCTGCCAAAACCAAGCAAAATCAAGTGAATACGGGCGGCGACCTAGTCGAGGCCGATGCTGAGGTGTCCGCCGGCGCCGATGGGTGGGTTCCAGTTTGGCTCGACAAGAATGGCTGCAACCAGTTTGAACACAAAGACAAACTGTCTGGCAAATGCGTCGACAACAACGCGCAGATTCGCGCGGACGAAAAGTCGTGCTGGGACCACGGGGCGGTCAACGACTGGGGCGTCGGCAAGCCGTGCAAACCTGGCGTCGTCGAGTGCACTGGATTGAAAGCGAATTGCTGCCATGTCGACGACAAGCGTTATGGCGCAATCTGCACGACCTACTGCGACAAGGCCGGGCAGGTCGACGAAGCGAACTGCGGTCCAGGCACGTGGTGCGCGCCGTTTCACGTCTGCTTGCCGGCGATGTGCCAGGTTGGATTCACCGATCCAAAGAAGCCGAGCTTCGTTGTCGCCAGCGCGAAAGGATTCCCGTGTGATGGCAAGGTGTTGGACAAAGGGCTCGGAGCCAAGTGCACGGGGGCCCCTACCGACTGTGGTGCCTCTGGTGGAGCCACGGATAGCTACTGCTTGGGGTTGGCGGCGGAAAGCACAACAGTTACAAGCTTTTGTTCTCGTCCGTGCCAAGCTGACGCTGATTGCGGAAGTTCGGCAACCTGCGTGTACAGCAACGGCCATCCATTTTTTTGCGCGCCAACGGTGTGCGCCGGACAGTTTGATGCCATCGTTTTCCCGAACGCCGGAGCCGATGACGGCGAGTTAGATCCATCTCAATTGCTTGAGAATCTGCCGGTTTGCAACAAGCCCCCAACCAAGTAGCGTTGCCGGGCTGAGAAGAGACGCGCGGGGCTCCTAACGTGAGTTGGCTGGTGGAAAAATACTGTGTAAATAAATGGTTGGCTCATGCTAGTACACTGGTCAATGGACCACGTCGGGTTGCCTCGCTGACCTGGGGCCTGGCCGCCCACCTCGCCTGCACCCCGGCTGCGGAGGCGCGTCTAGGGGTGACGTCCGCGATGCCACAGGACGCTGCCGCCGCCGAAGCTCAGGCCACCCCTTGCGCCCATGACTCCGATTGCGCCGCTCGGCTTGGCCCGAACGATGGTTGCCTCAAGGCGCGGTGTCAGGCCGGTATCGGCTGTGTTCTTTCGGAAGTCGCAGACAATTCACCATGTAAATCAACATCGTGTGGGGCCGCCGGAAACTGCCTGCATGGGGCATGTCTGGCCAACGCGAGCGCCGCCCCATCCTGTGAAGACGACAACCAATGCACGTTAGATGCGTGCGATCCATCGACAAATGCCTGTGTTCACCTTGCTTCGGCGGATTCCACAAGCTGTGTCGACTTGGCGACTTGTGCCACGAGCACCTGCAAAAGTGGATTATGTCAAGCACAATTGGCGTCGCCCTACTTCGACCGCTCGATGAATCCGGACGTCGAGGGCGGTGCTGCCTGGATCTGGTCCCTTGGCCTGAGGTCGGACGGTGCGATCGCCATTGCCGGCGGGACGAGCTTCGAAGAACCTGAAAACGGTTGGGCCTACGGATTGTGGAATGCGGTTCTCGACGCTTCTGGCGGACCGACGTGGAGCCAGGACTTGGAGTGGGCTCCGGCCGGCGTTGCGGGTGGAAATCAGGGTGGCACGGCGGTTTTAGTGCTCCCAGACAACGGGTTAGCCTTTGCTGGTACACTCAAAGACGACGTCCGCCTTTCCCGCCGCGACCCCGGCGGCCAGAAGCTCTGGCAGCGCGCTTATGGCGAAGGAACCTCAGTCGATCAAGCACTTGGCCTCAGTCAGGATGCGTCTACCGGCTTCATCGTTGTCGGCATTAGTCAGGCCCCAGGCACCAGCGGCGGGCGGCCTTGGCTGTGGCACGCCGACACCGGGGGGAACCTTCTCGCATCTACGCCAATTGGTGATTTAGAACAAGGCGTTGTGCGAGCCATTGCGCGAACTGCTGCGGGCGACGCTTGGTTGCTGGCGGGGTCTTTGGTCGATGGCAGCGGGCAGACCCGCGCCTGGTCGGCCGAACTGTCCGCGGGGGCGCTGGAGGCCGCTAGCGGGCTGCAGGGGGGCGGCGGCGTGGCTCTGTCCTGGAAAAATATATATCAAATCAAAACATTAACCGGTGCACATACAACCCTAGCACTGCCCAGCGGCGGCGCCATCCTGTCCCTGGACTCCCTGGACTCCCCAAACGCGCCTGCTCCGCCGCCAAACCAAGACGCATTGTTGCTTCGCCTCGACGCTGGTGGACAGACAGTGTGGCAGCAGTCCTTGGGAGGTCCGGGCAGGGACGAGGTCTCGGCCGTCGCGCTCGTGGGCAGTTCGTTGGCCGGCGGGGAGGGGCTTGTCGCCGTTGGCCAGACTGCGGCCAGCGCTACGGCTCAGCCTGATGCGTGGTTGGTGCGCCTCGACATGGCCGGAAAGCTCCTGTGGCAAAGGACTTATGGCGGCGCCGACTGGGACGTCGCCTTCGACATTGCGGTCCTCCCGGACCAAATCCCGGGCGGTGCCGGCTTCCTGCTGGCCGGCTCCACGGTGTCCAAGGTGCTAGCCACCAAGGTTCAGGCCCACGCTTATCCCGACGCCTGGCTCATTCGCACGGGGCCCGACGGGCATTTGCGCTGTGACGGCAAGATATTTTGCACCGCCGAGCAGGTGATCGACTGCCACGACAAGGACCCCTGCACCCTGGACCGCTGCGACCCCGCCAACGGCCTCTGCACGCACAGCAAGCAGACTTGTCCATAGGCGGGATTAGGTCGCCGTCGGGCATCGGGCAAAAGAAGAGACGTAGCACAAGGGCGTATCATATTGAAATAGCAACAGAATCTTCCGAACGTACCGCAAGCCTCCCCTGCGCGAGCAGCCGTCCCAACAGGACGCTTCCAATGAGTCCGCCGATCGCGGCAGGTTGCGCTTTTGCTGGCACGGCGCGACGATGTAGCCATGGAAAGTCCACGCCCTTGCCTTGAACCCGTCGACGATAAAACCCTTGCAGAACAGTCAGTTGGTGTTCAAGCCGCCGCCCGCGAAGGGGGCCACCGTCCGTTCATCCCCACGCCGGCTGCCTTGCCAACACCGCCAGCCATGGCGGTCGATGACCACCTTACGCCGCGCGACCTGCAGCATCCGTCTGCCATGGTGCACAGCCTGGGGCCTTTTTCCCGCCTTTTCGCGTGGTTCTTCTTTAATCCCGTGAAGTTCTCACCACGGTTGAACAACGACGTTTCAGCCTGGGCGCGCGAGGGCACCCTGGTCTACGTCATGAATATGACGAGCCTGCTGGACTACCTCTACTTCAATTTCGCTTTAGCCCGCGCCAAGTTGCCTCTCGCCGAATTCGCCAACGGTTTGGGCATGACGCTGTTTCAACCCTGGCGGCGGGGCCTAATGGGCTGGATTCGTCGCCGGGTGCTTCGTCAGCCCGTGGTCGCCGATGTCGAAGTAATGCGCGGGCTTGTGCGACGCCACCACTCGATCTTGCTGTTCCTGAGGCGCGCCTTTTCGCTCGTCGACCTCATCAACCCGCCCCAAGACGTGCAGTGGCTGCGCGAACTGATCGCCGTCCAACGCACGATGAATACGCCACTTTTGTTGGTTCCACAGATCCTGATTTGGGAACGGCGGCCGGACACCTCAAGTGCCAGCATCATCGATTCCTTCTTTGGCGATCCGCAGGTGCCCGGGCGCATTCGTAAGTTGTTGTCCTTCTTGCTGAATCACCGTCGCGCCCAGGCGCAGATGGCTGAACCGATCAACCTGCTCACCTTTCTCGGCGAGCACGGTCCTCATGCTGATGATGCTAAACTTGCGGAACGTTTGCGTTTTCGTATCAGGGAGGCCATTCACGCTGAAGATCGTGTGATTCGCGGCGCGCCGATCAAGACGCCTGCGCAGATTCGCGAGGAGATCCTAGCCGAATCTGAAGTCGTCACCGATCTGCGCGACTTGTCCGAACAACTCAAGCGTCCGTATGGCGAGGTTGTCGCTGAAGCCCGCTCAAATATTGAGGAAATTGGCGCCAACTACAAGATGGGCGTGGTAGCCTTTCTGTCCTTCTTGCTAACCCTGCTCTGGGCGCGAATCTACGAAGGCATTGAAGTCGATGAGGAAGGCATCGCCCGCATCCGCGAAGAGGGCAAGAAGTCGCCCATTATCGTCGTGCCGAGCCACAAGTCGCACATCGATTACCTGATCATCAGCTACCTTTTCTTTCGCAACGGCCTGATTCCTCCGCATATTGCGGCCGGCGCCAATCTTTCGTTCTTTCCCCTCGGACCTATCTTCCGACGCGGCGGTGCCTTTTTTCTGCGGCGGAGCTTCTCCGGTCAGCCGATCTATGCGCACATTTTTCGACATTATGTCAGAAAGTTACTGCGCGATGGTCACTGGCTCGAGTTCTTCCCCGAGGGAGGTCGCTCACGTACCGGAAAGCTGTTGCCGCCTAAGTACGGACTCATCAAGCACGTTTTGGAGTCCGTCGCCGATGGCGTGGTTCACGACGTGGCCTTTGTGCCAACGAACTTCGGCTACGAGCGCTTGATCGAGGAGAAGGCCTATCGCAAGGAGCTTGAAGGTGGCGAAAAGAAGGCGGAATCTCCCGTAGAAGTGCTCAAGGCAACTTCGGTCCTTGTCCACAAGTATGGGCGAATTCGCATTCAATTTGGCCAACCACTGTCGGCACGCGCCTTCCTGCAGGCCCATGGTGCACTGGCTCCGGCTGAGGAGCGGGATCAGCCCGCATTCGAGCGCGCCCTCAAGGTTTTCGGCTACCTCATCTTGGGCGGCATCAACGAAGCTGCGGTGCTGACGCCGACGGCTTTGGTCTCGGCCGTGCTCCTGTCCAAGATTCAACGCGGTATATCAAGGGCTGATCTCCTTGTTCGTATAGGCTTTTTGCTCGACATCGCAATGCAGCGCCGGGCCGTTCTTTCCGAACCCCTGGTGACCGCGATCCGCACCAAGCGCGTGCAGCTGCAGGAAGCCGAGCAGCAGGATGCCGATCGGCAAGCAGCGGCCGGTGGCGTGCCCGACCCGTTGGGTGGTCAGTCCGAGCGGGCGCGGGCCATAGGCGATGCCGTGGCGCCGATTGTCGATCAAGCCATGGGACTCTTTGAACAATCCAAGTGGATTCTTCGGCGGCACTTTGACAACGACACCGTGTACATTCCCAAGGCCGCGGGGCGGTTGCACCTCGACTACTATAAAAACAACATGATCCACCTGTTCGTACCGGACGCATTGCTGGCGGTCAGCATCCTGGCCATGCAGGAGCGGCGTCTGGAGATGGTGCCGGCCGAACTGCAGGATCAGACTAAGTTCCTGTCGCGCCTGCTGAAATTTGAGTTCGTCTACGCGCCCGGCTTGGTGTTTGAGCAGCAATACCAGCACACCCTCGACGATTTCCTGGCCGGCGGTTGGCTCCAACTGGACGAAGCGGGACTCCTGCGTCTCACCAGCACGATTGCGCCGGTGATTCGCCTTTATGCCAAGTTGATTCAAAACTTCATTGAATCCTACCACTTGATGGGCCGTGCTCTGGCGCGTCTGGCCCAAGGCCCGATGGCGGAGTCGGCCTTCCTGGAGTTTGTACAGCAAGAGGCCAACCACGCGTTTGAACTGGGCGATGTGCAGTGCTACGAGTCGATCAGCAAAGTGAACCTGACCAACGCGTTGAAGATTTTTGTCGAGCAAAAACACGTGATTACGTCCTACGAGCAGTTGGGAAAGAAGCGGCTCAAGGTTCTCAAACTGTGTGAAGGCGAGGACGCTCGGCGCCAATTGGCCGGGTTCAATGGCAAAATCAAGGCCTTACACGCCCCGTGGCGTGCTGATCGCTGACGGGCGGCGTGGAAAAAACCGACGGCAGACCCTTTCCGTCCGCCGTGGCTTGTGCTACATCCGCCGCTCGCCCGTCCGGTGCAGCAGCGGTCCTCTGTCAAGGCCGCATCACCAACTGGAACGGTGCAGGAGCGGTTCATGCGTTTGTATCCCGGCAAGGTTACGGCCATTGCCACGGACATGGTGCAGGCCCTGGAGCAGTCTGGCGACATTGAGATCGCGGAAGACATGCACCAGGAAGTCGTCCTCGACATTGAAAGCGTCCTGCGCGAGTACATCCGCGCCGATCGGGAAATCACCGATCGGGCCCGCGATCAGATCTCGCGAGACGGGCTGGAATTCAATCAAGTCAACAAGATCAAGACGCGCATTGCTGAAGAACGCGGCTTTGGGGTCGGCGAACGAGCGGTCGAGTACCTCACGCGCCAGATCATCGAGGCCCTGTTTCACAGCCGGCATGTCGAAGAGGTCTACGGCGAGGACCACGCGCTGCGCAAGACCTTGCGCGACACGATGAACAAGCACTTGCACGTTGACGACGACCTGGACCAGGAAGTTCGCCGGCGAATCAAGAACTTGCAAGAGGGTACCGCGACATGGGAGGTCGAGTACCACAAGGTCATGGGCGACCTGAAGCGCCTTAAGGGCCTCGAATCCTGAGGGATTCGTCTGAAGCTGCCCTCACTCGGCGAACTCGGCTTCGCTCAGGGGCCGGTGCCTGGAAATTAAAGCCTTTTTGCCGGTATCAACGTGGTCACACCGTTGTACTAGCAAGGGGTAACTGAAAGAAAGAGCAGACGTTTTTCACCAAGTGGTGTCACCACGTCGTCCCCGCCCACGTATCGGCGCAAGAGGTTGTCATGGCTTTCCATTTGCATCGCAACGGACAAAGTGTCCCCTATGAAATCAGCGTGTTGCGCGACATGGCGCGGCGCGGCGAGTTGGCGCAGGACGAATACGTCTACGTCGACGAAAAGGGCGAGTGGATCGGCGCGGCCCAGGTGCCGGAACTGCACGGCGCTTGGAGTCTGAGCGAGAACGAAGCGACCGTCGCAATGGAGATCCCTGCGGATTTCGGCGCGATGTTCGACGAGTTGGAGGCGCGCAAGAAGGCGCAGCAGGCTGCAGTGCCCGAGGCGCCGGCTCCGGTCGCGCAACCCGTGCGGCAGAGTCAGCCCGTCAGCCAACCGGCCCCGCAGCGGCAGGCAGCGCCTGATCCCGTGCCACAGCGCCAAATGTATGAGGAACCGCGTGCTTCGAGCGGTGGTGGCAACAGTGGCGGTCGCAGCCGCGGTCCAGCCCGACCGGTGGGCGAGACGCTCGACCCGACCAAGACGACGATCATCAGCTTTCTCTGCTCGATCTACGGCCTCATCTGGTTCTTCAAGCGAATCAGCGAGGTCAACCAGTTCTTGGGTGAGCAGCGCTTCTCGTGGTGGCATTTCCTGATTCCGGTTTGGGGCATCATCCAGCTTTGGAAATTCCTCAAGAGTATCAATGAGATGGCTCAGCTCTCGGGTGCGCAGGTAGACGACGGGACCGTCAAGTACTTGGTGTGCTGGATGTGTTTTATGCCCTTGGCGATCTACTTCATTCAGACCGATCTCAATACCATTTGGTCCGCGGCGAACAATCGTCGCTAGTCTCGCTGGCCCTTCTTGCGGCTGGTCTGCAGCGTGGACCGGCTAGACGCATTCCCGCTTGTTGTTCGTGTCGGCCCTAGCTTGGCCCATCCACAGGAAACCATGCCAAATTTGCGCGTCATCGCTTCCGTCTTGGTGTTGGCTATGCTCATGTCGCTCGGCGGTTGCTACAACACGTATTCCGTAGCGCCCGATGAATTCCGCAAGTTGCAGTCCGGGGAGGCGCTCAAGAATGACGCCCGGTTGGCAGCCATGGTGGAAGACAAGCGGATGAACCCCGAAGAGTTTGCAAAGCTTGAAAATCGTGGCGAAAACGATTCTGTTACGGTGACGACTCTGCGCAATCAGGCGGTTGCCGTAAGCCGTGATTCCAAGCTGTTCGTTCGCTCGGTCGGTGGCCGTCGCTATGAAGTGACTCCCTTTAACTTCTCCATGGCTTCGAGTCAGTTGGTCGCCTCGGATCGCGATACTTTGCAACCGCTGGCGGACTTGCAGCACTTTGAGATCGACCATTTCTCGACCGGCAAGACCGTGGCCTTGCTGACGGCTGCAGCGGCCGCGGCGGTTGGCTTCATCGTCGTGCTCATCAAGATCAGCGGCAGCAAGTGCACCACGGACAACTGCTAGTCGCTGGCGGGTCGTGGCTCTGAACCTAGCTCAATTCGGTACATTTTGAGGAACCATGCGGCCCGCAGTGCGCTATAGCCTCTGGGTCCTGGCGGCGCTGCTCGGCTTGTGCAGTGGCCTTGGCGCATGGCTATTGCCTGGCTTGGCGTCATCGAGCATCAAAGAAATCCTGATTGCCAAAGCGGAAAAGCGCGGCGTCCACCTGCAGATCGAGCACGTGTGGTTGCCCTTGCGCGGCCCGTTGACGATCGACGGCGTGTCCCTGCGCGACGCGGGCACGGCGGATGCGGCCCCTTTTGCGCGAATCCCGCGACTGCAGATTGACTACCAAATTCAAGGTGTTTTCTCGCCCCACATCTGGATCGAGCAGGTAACCGTACAGGCCCCTGAGTTCTACGCCGTGCGCGCTGAAGATGGCCATTTCAATCTGGAAAGCCTTCTGCAGCGGTTGATGCGCCCGGACGCCGACGACGAAAAGTCGGGAGGGGGAGGGTGGCGCAAGTATTTATCCAAGCATATCCCCGATATTCAGGTGGAACACCTGCGCGGTGGCGTCGATTTGCCGCAGAAGACGGCCGTGGCGACCCTGGCCGGCCTGGACCTGCGCCATTTGCGCGTGACAGATGCCAGTTTCTCTTTGAAAAACAAGTCATTGGTGCAGGAGTCTGCGCGCTTTGTCCTCGAAGCCTCCGCCCAGGTTCAGGGCATGGACCAGCCGATCTTGCTGCAGGGCGATTTGACTTGGCCGGGCAAGCAGGGCGCGCTGAGCCTGCGACTGCCGGGCGCAATGCTTGTGCAATGGCAGGGTTGGCGTGTGCAAGTCGGTAGCATTCAGGCGCGCACCGATGGTCGCGTGGCCGTGCAAACGGTGCATTTGGGCCGCGACGCAACGCCGGGTGATGCGCCGAGTTTGGCGTCGCGGTTTGAACTCGACGTGCGCGAAATCGACGTGACTTTGGCCAAAGAGGCCGGGCCTGAACTGGAATTACCGCCAGAATTCAAGGACAAGCTGCCGACGCCTGCCAAGTTGCTGCTGCAGCACATTACTGAAATTACTGTGGAAGATCCGGTGGTTGTGGCGCAGAGGCCCGCGCTGCCGGCGGCTCCTTCGACCACGGACGATGATGACGACGAAGCGACGGATCCTCAGGGCCTTTCTCGCGACGCCGTTGCCACCAAGGCAGATTCGGCCAAGGCAAAGGGCAAAGCTCCGGCCAAGGCTGGCCACGGAGAAACGCCGAAGAATGGCAAAGTTGCGGTCGCTGCCAAGGATGACAAGTCGGCAAGCGGCGACAAGAAGGCCGAGGTGGCCGACGGCCATATTGTTCGCGATAAGCTCGCGGGAACATTCAAGAATGGGGCGCAGCGATTGCAGACTCAGGTGCAGAAGCTGCAAAAACTCTTGGGCGCACTGCCGGTTCCTCTGGTCGAAATTCACCATGGCCGGGCCCGCTTTGCTGACGAAGCGCAGGGGCAGCACAACGAGTTGTCCGAAGTGAGTGGCCGCGTTGAGCGCAAACCAGGCCAAAACATTGTGAATTGGCAGCTAGACTTCCATGTTGCCGGTCAAGGCCAAGGACGCGCCCCGGCCGAAAAGGCGCCCGACCCGGCGGCGGCTCCCAAAGGCGATGAGCGAAAACCCGGCGAAAAGACCCGGAAGAATCCTGCTGCTGCCGCCGAAGGGGACGAACACGGTGCTGCGCCTGCCGCGACGGCTGGCGACAAGACCAACACCATATCAGGGCACGTGGACGTGCATACGGGTGATGCGGCCATCAAGGTCAGGTTAGACCAACTGCCGATCGCTCCTTACGCTGCAATTTTGCCCCCTTGGATTAGCGTTGCTAGCAACACGGCCTTTCAAGATGTGGACCTGTCGCTGTTGTACACGGCGCAGCCGGGCCGGATGGGCATCGAAGGAAAGGCCACGGTTTCGCATATTTCCGCGGAGTTGCCGCGGATCAGTCGACAGCGTTTGCAGGACATGAGCGTGGCTGCTTCTGGCAAGCTGATGCTCGACCTCGGGCAGCACAGCCTCAAGTTGCAGAATGGCGAGCTCACTATTGGGAAAATGCACGTACTTATCGACACTTCAGTGCAGCATTTTGCCACGGCCCCCGCCTTTGACGGTTCGCTGCGGATTCCGACAGTGCCTTGTCAGCAGGTGGTCGACTCGGTGCCCCTCGGCTTTGCGCCCATGCTCGAAGGCATGCAGTGCGAAGGCGATTTATCCTACGAAATCAAGGGGTCGCTGGATACGGCCAACATGGCATCGCTCAAGTTTGACTTCGACGCAGCTCTTCAGACCGTGCGCATTACAAGTATGGGAAAATTCATTCGATTTGATATTTTCGACGCGCCCTTTGAGCACCATGCCCGGCAAAAGGACGGTACCTTGTACACGTTCAATACCGGCCCTGGCACGGACATGTGGACGCCATATGAGGCGATTTCCCAGAACATTGTCAAGGTGTTGACGACTACCGAGGATGGGGGCTTCTTCGGCCACCGTGGCTTTTCCCTGGACAGCATCAAGAATGCGGCGATTGAAAACCTCAAGCGCGGTCGCTTTGTGCGCGGCGCATCGACGATCACGCAGCAGTTGGTCAAGAACCTGTTCTTCGTCGAGCGCGAGAAGACCATCTCGCGAAAGGTGCAAGAGGCTGTTATCACCTGGCAAATCGAGCGGAGTCTCAGCAAACCGCAGATGATGGAGCTCTACCTCAATATCATTGAGCTTGGGCCCAAGATCTATGGTATCAAGGCCGCGGCTCAGGTCTATTTCAATCGCTCGGCCGCGGAACTGACGTTGCTTCAGGCGATTTGGCTCGGGTCGATAGTGCCCAATCCCCGTGGTTTCTATCATCAATTCCGTGATGGCAAGATCAGCGACTCGTGGCGCAGCTACTTGTGCTGGATCGGCGCGACCATGCTGCAAC
>CAIMEY010000051.1 GCA_903840165.1 uncultured Myxococcales bacterium
CCGCGACAGATAGGGACCAAACTGTCTCACGACGTTCTGAACCCAGCTCGCGTACCGCTTTAATTAGCGAACAGCTAAACCCTTGGGACCTGCTCCAGCCCCAGGATGCGATGAGCCGACATCGAGGTGCCAAACCACGCCGTCGATGTGAACTCTTGGGCGTGATCAGCCTGTTATCCCCGGAGTACCTTTTATCCGTTGAGCGACGGCCCTTCCACACGGGACCGCCGGATCACTAAGACCTGCTTTCGCACCTGCTCGACCCGTCGGTCTCGCAGTCAAGCTCCCTTTTGCCTTTGCACTCTTCGACTGGTTTCCAATCAGTCTGAGGGAACCGTCGCGCACCTCCGTTACTCTTTTGGAGGTGACCGCCCCAGTCAAACTGCCCACCAGACAGTGTCCTCGCCCGGGAGTACCGAGCTAAGTTAGGATCCCAACCTGATCAGGGTGGTATTTCAAGGACGACTCGACCAGGACTAGCGCCCCGGCTTCAACGTCTCCCACCTATCCTACACAGATCAAATCGAAACCCACTGTCAAGTTGCAGTAAAGGTTCACGGGGTCTTTCCGTCTAGTCGCGGGTAACGGGTATCTGCACCCGTATTCCAATTTCGCTGAGCCCATCCAAGAGACAGTGGGGAAGTCGTTACGCCATTCGTGCAGGTCGGAACTTACCCGACAAGGAATTTCGCTACCTTAGGACCGTTATAGTTACGGCCGCCGTTTACTGGGGCTTCGATTCGCAGCTTCGCTTGCGCTGACCACTCCTCTTGACCTTCCAGCACCGGGCAGGCGTCAGACCCTATACTTCGCCTTACGGCTTCGCAGAGTCCTGTGTTTTTGCTAAACAGTCGCTACCCCCTGGTCACTGCGACCCCCGCGCGCTACTCCTGTTACGGGATGACGCGCCAGGGCACACCTTCTTCCGAAGTTACGGTGTCAATTTGCCGAGTTCCTTTTGGATGGTTCTCTCACACGCCTTAGGATGCTCTCCTCACCTACTTGTGTCAGTTTTCGGTACGGACGCCCGTACACCCTGCCTGGAGCTTTTCTTGGAAGTGTGGAATCAGTCATTTGCTTTCGGCTATTGCTAGCCTAGTCGCCCTCATTGCCCTTCGGTGTTAATAACCCTCCGTTTGTGTCCTACGACTCCTAGAGGATCCACCTAGAGGCTTGAACTGGCACCGTCTGCCAGCTGGCCTATCCTACTCCGTCCCTCCCGACAGCATTGTGTCCATGGCGGTACAGGAATATTAACCTGTTTCCCATCAGCTACGCTTTTCAGCCTCGCCTTAGGGGCCGACTAACCCTCAGCGGAATATCCTGGCTAGAGGAAACCTTAGGTTTACGGCGGACGGGTTTCTCACCCGTCTTATCGCTACTCATGTCCGCATAAGCTCTTGTAGTTCCTCCACTAGTCCTCTCGGTCTAGCTTCAGCGGTTGCTACAATGCTCCCCTACCGCTCAACATTCTAGATATTGAACCCATAGCTTCGGTGATACACTTAGCCCCGTTGGATTTTCGGCGCAGGTTCGCTCGACCAGTGAGCTATTACGCACTCTTTGAAGGGTGGCTGCTTCTAAGCCAACCTCCTGGCTGTCAACGCGCTCCTACAACCTTCTCCACTTAGTGTACACTTGGGGACCTTAGCTGATGGTCTGGGCTCTTTCCCTCTCGGCTACGAAACTTATCTCCCGCAGCCTGTCTCCCGCACTACTAAACCGGTATTCAGAGTTTGATTGGGTTTGGTAATCTGGTAAGACCCCTAGCCCATTCAGTGCTTTACCCCCGGCGTCGAACGTGCGAGGCCATACCTAAATATGTTTCGGGGAGAACCAGCTATCTCCCAGTTTGATTAGCCTTTCACTCCGATCCACAGCTCATCCCCTGACTTTTCAACGTCAGTGGGTTCGGCCCTCCATCTCGTGTTACCTCGACTTCAGCCTGGCCATGGATAGATCACAAGGTTTCGGGTCTGCTCAGTGCGACTATGGCGCCCACTTCGGACTCGGTTTCCCTACGGCTACACCTCACGGCTTAACCTTGCCACACTGCGCAACTCGCGGACTCATTATGCAAAAGGCACCCGGTCACACTGGTTACCCATAGTGCTCCCGGAGCTTGTAAGCAAGCGGTTTCAGGTACTATTTCACTCCCCTTGTCGGGGTGCTTTTCACCTTTCCCTCACGGTACTGGTTCACTATCGGTCGTAGAGTAGTATTTAGCCTTGGAGGGTGGGCCCCCCAGATTCCGACAGGGTTTCACGTGTCCCGCCGTACTTGGGAAAAATATCAGAGGTACTCCTGTGTCGCATACGGGGCTATCACCCGCTCTGGCCCGTTTTTCCTGCACGGTTCTGCTACAGTCGTACTTTGTAACTCTGTGGGACTATGCACATATCCCAATACTCTCCCGCAACCCCTTACCTGGCAACGCGTGCCGCTTACACACAGGTAGGTTTAGGCTTGTCCCCGTTCGCTCGCCGCTACTAGGGGAGTCTCGTTTGATTTCTATTCCTGCAGGTACTTAGATGTTTCAGTTCCCTGCGTTCGCGCTTTGCAGCGATTTTTTGAATCGCTCGGTTTCCCGATTCGGAGATCCCTGGGTCAAATGCTTACGTACAGCTAACCAGGGCTTATCGCAGTTAATCGCGTCCTTCGTCGCCTCTCTACGCCAAGGCATCCACCACTTGCTCTTAGTAGCTTGTTCGCCGTATTCACATCCTGTCGTCGTGCCGGCTACAGCACAATGTCCTTAGCTTAAGCCAAAGTTTGTACTGCGCATTTGCACGCCGACGCGTGTCATTTACGTGTCTATTCGTGTTGCAATCGGATATTTCAAAGAGCGATGGTCACAAGGACCTGCGGAATCCGCGAAGGATTCCGTGCTCGTCTCGGGCTGATGCCTGAGTCGGTGGAGCTGAGGGGGATCGAACCCCTGACCCTCGGCTTGCAAAGCCGATGCTCTCCCAGCTGAGCTACAGCCCCGATACGGGTGGGCCTGGTAAGAGTTGAACTTACGACCTCACGCTTATCAGGCGTGCGCTCTAACCACCTGAGCTACAGGCCCGGGTTGAGCGGTCTGCCGACTTTCAGCGGACGAATCCGCATCAAGAAGGTCTACCAGGTTGTCAGGACCTCGGCGAACCGAGGTGCTCACTCCCTGAAAACTGAATAGCAAGCCATCATCATCGAGTCTGAGGAGCAACCCTAGGGTTGTCCTTTATTCCTTGAAAGGAGGTGATCCAGCCGCAGGTTCCCCTACGGCTACCTTGTTACGACTTCACCCCAATCGCTGCCCAGACCTTTGGCAACTTCCCCCTTGCGGTTGGTACATCGACTTCAGGTCCAAGCAACTCTCATGGTGTGACGGGCGGTGTGTACAAGGCCCGGGAACGTATTCACCGCAGCTTGCTGATCTGCGATTACTAGCGATTCCGCCTTCATGCAGTCGAGTTGCAGACTGCAATCTGAACTGAGGCCGTTTTTTTCCGATTGGCTCCACCTCGCGGTCTCGCAACGGATTGTAACGGCCATTGTAGTACGTGTGTAGCCCCAGACGTAAGGGCCATGAGGACTTGACGTCATCCCCACCTTCCTCCGGTTTAACACCGGCAGTCTCCCTAGAGTACCCAACTTAATGATGGCAACTAAGGACGAGGGTTGCGCTCGTTGCGGGACTTAACCCAACATCTCACGACACGAGCTGACGACAGCCATGCAGCACCTGTCACTCAGTTCTCTTGCGAGCACCCCAGCTTTTCGGCCAGGTTCTGAGGATGTCAAGTCTGGGTAAGGTTCTGCGCGTTGCGTCGAATTAAACCACATACTCCACCGCTTGTGCGGGCCCCCGTCAATTCCTTTGAGTTTTAGCCTTGCGGCCGTAATCCCCAGGCGGGATGCTTATCGCGTTAGCTTCGACACCGCAGGGTTGGTTACCCGCGACGTCTAGCATCCATCGTTTACAGCGTGGACTACCAGGGTATCTAATCCTGTTTGCTACCCACGCTTTCGCGTCTCAGCGTCAGTATCTGTCCAGAAGGTCGCCTTCGCCACTGATGTTCTTCCGAATATCTACGAATTTCACCTCTACACTCGTGAATTCCACCTTCCCCTCCAGTACTCAAGTTCTACAGTTTCCAGCGCACTTCTGAGGTTGAGCCCCAGGCTTTCACGCCAGACTTGTTGAACCGCCTACACGCGCTTTACGCCCAATAATTCCGAACAACGCTTGCACTCTCCGTATTACCGCGGCTGCTGGCACGGAGTTAGCCAGTGCTTCCTTCGAGGGTACCGTCAGCTACGGAGGTCATCCGTAGAATTCTTTCCCTCTGACAGAGCTTTACAACCCGAAGGCCTTCGTCACTCACGCGGCGTTGCTGCGTCAGGCTTTCGCCCATTGCGCAATATTCCCCACTGCTGCCTCCCGTAGGAGTCTGGACCGTGTGTCAGTTCCAGTGTGGCTGGTCGTCCTCTCAGACCAGCTAACCATCGTAGCCTAGGTGGGCCATTACCCCGCCTACTAGCTAATGGTCCGCGAGCCGATCCTCAGGCGGAAACTACCCTACGGTAGCCTCCTTTGGCCTCATCCTCCTCAAAGGACGTGGTCTCATGCGGTATTAGCGAACCTTTCGGTTCGTTATTCCCCACCCGAGGGTACGTTACCCACGTGTTACTCACCCGTGCGCCACTTTACTTAGGATTGCTCCCTTTCTCGTTCGACTTGCATGTGTTAAGCACGCCGCTAGCGTTCGTTCTGAGCCAGGATCAAACTCTCTGATAAATAGTTTGTACGTTCATGTTCGGATTGCTCCGAGCACGAGGCACAACATTGTCGTTGACCCGATGCGTATTTGGCTTGCTATCCAGTTTTCAAAGAGCGAACTTACCCGTTGTAGGCCGTCTTGGCCGGCGAGTCCCGTTGGTTTGCTTAACGCTGCGTTGCCGCCGCGTCTGCTACTGACTGGGATTTCGCGTTCCCTGCTGGCGCACGGCCTGCTGGGTTGGGGGTCGACATCGTAGCCGACCTAGGATTGCTTGTCAAGCCTTGTCCGACCGAGGCCGAACGTTTGGCTTCCCTACGCCGCTTGGTGCACCTTTCGGAGCGCCGCGCTGTTGGCGTCGGGGGGCAGAATCTTGCCACCGTCTGCTGGTCTTGTCAAGCGGCGCTTGCGGTGGTTCCCGAAGGAACCGTCAAGTGCAGCTGGCAGGCCAGCAGCGCCCGCTTTGCCGACTGGCTTTGAGGCCGGTCGTTGGAGGTGGGCGATTGCGATGATTGCTGTTTCTTTCGACTTTACGTCGGAAGATGTCCGCTGCAGACCGTTTGGGCGCGAAGCCCGGGTCAGCGGCGGGAGCAGCAAGGTACATCCGCTTCGTTCACCTGTCAAGCGGGCCGTGCGCTTTTTTCCGCGGCGGCTGGGGTCGGTCAGCGACTGCTGTTTAGAGCAGTGGTCGGCGACTTGGGCGCGCGGTGCGAAGAGGCGTACGGCAGGGTTTGCATTGTGCGACTGCTTGTTAGGGCGGTCGGAGTGACTAAGGTTCGTTTCTTGCGGCGTTTTCTTGGTCACTCACCCTCGGTCCGTCGCGCTGCTCGAAGCAGGCTTGGTGCCGGTTGGCGAGGCGCATTGAACGCTAGCCCGGGGGTGAAGTCAAGCAATCGGCGACGGTGACGTTGCACAAATGTTGCAGAGACGGCCGTGCCAACGGGATGCAGGGCGTGATCAGCGCGGGCGGGTTGGAAACAGTGTACCGTATAACCTAGCGGAACTGCGTCAGAATGGGTGCTACGTTTGGGACAATAGCGCCGTTGCAGGTCGGTCGAACGTGGCGACGATCATCGCCGGATCGAGCATGGCAAAGGCATTGGTGCGGCGATCGGCGTGGCGGCCGGATGCTTGCCGGGCTGGTGCTTGTGGCGTACGTGCGCAGGTACGGGCGGAGAGGGGCCGCGAACGGCCAGAGCGAAGGCGATACGCGGCCGAGGCTTGGCCTGAGTACGCAATAGGAATCAGCGCTTGGGTTGCAGCTTGAGCGCGAGGGGCTGCTTAGGCTGTGGGTGGACGGATGGTGGCGGCGCCTGCGGGCAGCTGGAGGGCAGCGGTTGACGCATGCCGGCTATTTCCTTAGCGTGTATAGGGGTCGAGTGGCGATTTCGGCTCGACCAAGGGCTCCCCTGCAGGCGAGGTCTGGCTCGCCCGCCCTGACAAGAACATCGCGACAACCGACAGGCGGAAACATGAGGAAGTCTAAAGGATTCACTATTTGGCGCAGGGCTGGCTTGGCCGTGGCGATGGCGGCCACAGTAGCGGTTGGTTGCGGCGGCAAAACGGCTACAACTCCCGCGGGTTCGTCGGATTCAGATGCGGCGATCGGCAGTGAGACTGCGGGATCGGACGCTGCTGCTGGGGACGCGGTCAAGGCCGACGGCTCTAGCTCGGCTGACGGCGCGACGGTGTTTGACGCCGGAGCCAAGCCGACCGTAACGGAAGATTTCTGGGTAGTTTACGGCCACCGCTATCGCATTCCTGGCGGCGCCACGACCGCCAACGATCTGGTGCTGACCAGTTGGAAGAATCCGCTCGCGCTCGATAAGAGCAAATCCGCCTTGTTCGGCATTGGCGTCGATCCCCGCGATGGCACCAAGCCGGGCCCCGATCTGACCTCGCTGTCCTTCAAGAATGCCGGTGCGCTCAAGGATATCGGCTGTCATTACAGCTGTATGGTCAGTCCGCACTTGAACTATATGGCCATCGCCACCGGTCAACCGACGGCCAAGGGCTATACCTTCCAGATTGCCGCGCTCAATCCGCAGTTGCAGGTGACGGTGGGCAAGTTCGGCCAGATCAAGGACGTCGCCCACCTCGAGTTTGCCAACGAAGGGGCCGATGCGTACCTGTTCTACTCGACGCCCGCAGTCTGTAACACCGCGAATCAATGCCAGTATGACATCCATCGCGTCGGACCTTTGGGGCAGGACAGCAGCAGCGACACAACCCTGACGCGCATGGCCCCGGACGACGATCCGGACGTGGTGATCGACACCAACTACCGTGGATTCTTCCAGGTCAGCGAGGACGCATCGACGCTGATCTTCCTGACGACGACGATTCGGTCGGTCAAGGTGTACGCGTGGCGGGGCGGCAACGTTTCTAAGCTCGATTATATTTGCGAAAATCCTGCCGGCGATTCCTGCGTAGGCACCGGATCGCAGTACCACGACAATGATCGCGTAGGCGTCTCGGCGGATGGCCGCGATATCGTTCTTTTTACGATTGTTGATCGCTGGTTACGTGCCCGTAAGTACCACTTGTGCGATGCGTCTGAGGCGAACTGCGACGCGGCGGCCAAGTTCAGCAACTTGGTGGAAGTACCAAGCAATACGAATGGTTACTTGTCCACTGTGTGCAGCGTGCTCAAACCCTTCCAGTCTGCGGAGGTGCACGGCCAGCCGTATTTCTCTGCGGACGGCAAATACCTTTACTTCCTGGGCTACTCGCAGTGCCCCAAGGGGGGCATTCAGAAGCCCTGGACGGACCTCTATGCCCTAGAGGTCGCCAAGATCGGCCAGGCCATCACCGAGCAGGACTGGATCAACCTGACCCACAACCCGCGCGACAACTCGTGCGCCAATCACGTGATCAACGACTTCGCCATGTCGCCCGGCAAGCAAGTGGTGATCATGTCGGCCACGGCGTCGATCGGTCAGTCCGGCTCGCCCCTGGGTGATACGGATAACCGCTGTAAATCAGACACAGAACTGTATTCGCTGATCGTAGGTGATTCCAAAGCCGTGCAGTTCACCAATCAAGACCCATACGCCACGGACACGCCGCAGACGGTTTTCCCAGTGACCGTTCCTTAAGCGGTGCGCCGCGATCAGCTGCCCTTGCCCACCGATCGCTGGGCAAGGCTGTGGACCGCTGATTCCAGACTAACCCAATGATTATCGATGGTAGGGCAGGTTCTTCCAGCGCGTCAGTGCGCGGTAGATCTGCTCGGCCAGAACGACCTCGGCCATCTCGTGCGGCAGCACCATGGGCCCCAGGCTCAAGGTCGTTCGGCAGGCAGATCGGGCCGCAGGGTCGAGGCCATCGGGGCCGCCGATCAAAAAACAGAGGTGTTTACAGCCTGTTTCTGCCGTGGCGATCAGCCAGGCCGCAAAGCGATCGGAGTCCATGACCTGCCCGCCGACATCGAGGGCAACGCCATGGCAGCCAGCAGGCATCATCGCAATCAACGCCGCAGACTCTTTAGATTTTGCGCTCAGATCGAGCCCACCGGGGCCACGTTTCGCTTGGCGCCCGGACTTGCGTTCCAAGGGCAGGATTCGCGCAATTCGCCCGTATAAATCCTCAGTCCAGGCGACAGCGCCAGGATGAGACGGGCGCCCAGGCGCCAAGACCAGCAACCGCATGACGGCGCCTCTCTACTGATCGTGATCGGCGTCGGCAGCGTCGTCCGCTTCATCGGCGTGATCGGCAGCGTCAACGTGATCGGTAGTGTCCACGTGATCGGCAGCGTCGTGGTAAGCCTCGAGCCCCGTCGTCGCCCACGGGTCGGTTTCCCAGGCCACCGGCGCTTGGACGTCCTGCCACAATTCGTCGCCGTATTGCACACTTTGCTCGATCAGCGTGTCCGGGCTGATCTCCGCAAGCCAGGCCGGTTCGGTCAGTTCAACGCGTGGCGCATCCGCGTAAAGGCGTTCCAATTCATAGTAATCCCGAACGGGGCGGTGAAAGACGTGGACGACAATGTCGCCAAAGTCGATCAGCACCCACCGTCCCTGCTGGCGGCCTTCACTGCCGATCGATTTGCTACCGCACTCCTTGTGCAGCACGGCTTCGACGTGATCGGCAATCGCCATTGCGTGCCGATCCGAGGTGGCCGAGGCAATCACCAAGTAATCCGTGTATTGGGCGATCTCGCGCACGCGTAGCGCCACCACGTCAAAGCCCTTCTTGTCCCAGATCGCTTCGGCCGCTTTGTGCACGAGAGCAAGGGAAGGTAGCGTAATGTCTGACGTATCTGACTCATGGTCGGGGGTTTCAGTGGCCAATGCGGTCTCCAGCGCTACCAAATGGTGCGCGATCAGGTGCGGATGTGTCCGTCGCCGACGACGACCCAGCGTTCCGCGGTCAAGTGCTGCAAGCCCATGGGGCCGTAGGCGTGTAACTTCGTGGTAGATATGCCGATCTCAGCGCCAAGGCCGAGGCAGCCACCGTCATTGAAACGCGTCGAGGCGTTGATCATCACGCAGGACGCGTCCACCCGCTGGGTAAACGCATTGGCCGCGCGCAGATCGGTGGTCAAGATCGCTTCGGTATGACGCGAGCCATACTGCGCAATGTGCGAAACAGCGGCGTCCAGATCGTCGACGACCCGCAACAGCACGATCAGGTCGAGAAACTCGCAGCCATCGTCCTGGCTTTGTGCGGGAATCGTCGGTGGGCCGACCAGCGCCATGACGCGCGGACAGCCGCGCACCTGAACGCCAGCAGCCTGCATCTGTTCAACAATCCGTGGAACTGCTTGGGCAGCTATCGCTGCATCCACCAAGATCGCCTCGGCCGCGTTGCACACGCCTGGCCGCTGGGCCTTGGCATTGATCAAGATCGGCAGCGCCTGATCGAGATCGGCAGCGTGATGGACATAGATATGGCAAACACCTTGATAATGCTGAATGACCGGAACCCGTGCATGGGCGTTGACGGCGTCGATCAGCGCGGTACCGCCCCGGGGAATCGCCAAATCCAGCCCGCCCACCTGCCCGACCAGGGCGGCAATGACCGCGTGATCGGTGTGCAGGGGATAGAGCACCGCATCGGCGGGCAGGCCCACATCGGTGAGCGCCGCACGCAGCAGATCGCAAAGCGCTAGGTTGGTGTGGCGCGCCTCGGAACCACCTCTAAGGACGACAGAATTCCCTGCTTTCACACAGAGAACGGCCGCATCCACGGTCACGTTGGGCCGCGATTCATAGATCATGCCGATCACGCCTAGGGCGATCCGCTCTTTGCGAATCCGCAAACCATTGGGCTGCCGACTACCGCTCGTAATCTGACCGATCGGATCGGGCAGACTGCGAACCTGATCGACTGAGTCGGCCACAGCCATCGCAGCGCGGCGATCAAGCCTGAGGCGATCGAGAAAGGCGGCATTGCGACCCTGAGAGCGAGAAGCATCTAAATCAACAGCATTTTTCTGCTCAATCAGTTCAGCTTGCTGCCTCAAGCGATCGGCAGTTCGGGCCAGGAATGCGTTCTTCTGGGCCGTCGTTGCGGTCTGCAGCAATCGGGCCGCGACGCGAGCGCGCTGGAGCAGGTCGACCACTTCTGCACGCAGGCCATCAACGCCTTGCGCAGGTGCTGGGCCCGAAGGCGCGGCGGACAGGGGCAGGATGGTCACGAAAGCTCGCTGAATAACTTGTGTTTTTCGATTCGCCACCGACATGATGCCTGTAAATCCGACACCGGTCGCAGCGATCGCAGGTTAGGAGTCGCGCGATCGCACGTCAAATGAGCGCCGACCGCCAAGGACGAGTTGCAGCAAGGGGACAAAACCACAACGGTTCGGCCCACTGCGCGACAAACCGTTGCGCGCGGAGGTCGGGAAAGATACGGTTGCTGGCGTGATCGCAGTAGCAGGTCACTTGCCCACGGGCGCGGAAGGTCAAGGTGATTCAACGAAAAACGGAAGCCAATATCCGCAAACTGCGGGCCTCAGGGGCCGTGGTCGGCGATTGCCTGCACATGCTGCGGGGCCTGGCCCAGGAAGGCATCACCCTCAAGGAGTTGGATCGCGCTGCCGAAGCATTCATCCGCGGACGGGGCGCCAAGCCAACCTTCAAAGGTTACCATGGCTTTCCTGCGAGCCTGTGTCTATCGCTGAACCAAGAAGTGGTCCACGGGATTCCCAATCAGCGCCGCCTGAGCGCCGGGGACATCCTCTCTGTGGATTGCGGCGCCACGCTGGACGATTGGGTTGGCGACGCGGCGATCACGATCATGGTCGGCAAGGTCAAACCCGAAATCGCTCAGCTTGTTGAAACAACTCACGAAAGCCTTCTTGCTGGCATTGATGCAGCCAAGGTCGGCGCGCGTTTGGGCGATATTGGCGCGGCGATCGAGGCCGTAATCAGGCGCAAAGGCTTTGGCATTGTTCGGGAATACTGCGGGCACGGCGTTGGCCGGCAACTCCACGAGGATCCCCAGGTGCCCAACTACGGCACAGCCGGGACCGGACCGCGCATCGCCAGTGGCTGGTGCCTAGCCTTGGAACCCATGGTCAATCTCGGCGGCGACGCGGTCCACACCTTGGGCGACGGCTGGACCGTCGTGACCGACGACAAGACTGTTTCGGCGCACTGGGAGCACTCGATCGCGATCACCGACAGTGGCGTGGAAATCCTGACGCTCTGCAGCGACGGAACCCACCCTTAATCCTGCGTTTTCAAAAGACAATGAAAACCCAGACTCGCTGTACTCGACACCGCCATGTGGGCGCGCGGGATCGCTAGCAGCCGCTAATTTCGCGGTGAAACGACCCAAACGCAGATTTGGCGCGATCACTTCTCTTGGGGCCCCACCTGTTGGCCCTCGGAGGCGACATGATCGATTGGCTGGGATGGCTGGGTGCAACTTGCACGGCGTGTGGCGTACGACTGCCGGTTGGCGCATCGGCCCCTTGGTGTGGAGGCTGCGCACCGGCGGCGATCGCACGACCGCCGATCGGGACCGTGGACTGTGCAAACCTTAGACTTGTTTCCGCTTTTGTCTATGGCGGTGCCGTTGCCGCAGCGATTGGCCGGGCCAAGGCTGGGGAGCTCCCCGCAATCAGCGTATGGACGCAGGATTTGGCTATGGCGTGGAAGATGCTCGCCCCGCCTCAGGGCGCAACGATCGTCGCCATCGCTCCGCAGGCAGAGAGACTTGCAACCCGCGGTTTTCATTTGCCAGATCTGCTTGCTGCTCGCCTTGAGGCGCCATGCTTTCCGGTACGCTTGGCGCTGCGTCGCACCGATCGGCAGCCAATGCGACGCGCCGATCGGCGAGAGGTGCCCGTCTTCGTCGCACAACCCGGGCACAATCGGCACGCAGTGCTGGTCGACGATGTCGTCACCACGGGCAAAACCTTGGCGGCGGCCGCTACGGTCCTTCGCGAACAGGGGTGGATCGTCCAGCACGCCATTTCTCTTGCAGATGCGCGGCCGGCTGCGGTGGCCTGGGGCCTAGCGCAAGGCTGAAGCTGGGGGCCTGGATTGGCAGGCGGCGACGGGTACGCGTTCACCCACACCGCAGGCAATTGGGCATCAACCATGGAAGACGACGGGTAAAACGCCCATGTGCTAACACCATGGCCTGCGGCACTTCGGGCAAGGGGTGGTGACAAATCCTGGCCACCGCTGCCGATCGTCGACGCACGAGGATGCCCTACAAGCTGCGAACGGCGCCTCCGACGACCCTGCGTCGGTGGCTGACCGAGGCGGGCACGCCGCGTACGGTTCGCTCGCTGAAGCGCTGACGTCACAAAAATGCACGATCGAGATTCAACCACGCGCCGCGAGCCGCGCAGATTTGGGCAGCGCCGGTTCGATCCGCGTCGCTGAACCCGCTTTGCGTGCCCACGTCGCCCAGCGCTAGGTGCCCCGCCGGTCGGTGCGCCTCAGCGCCACAAGCCCGCCACGCGCCAGCCGCTGCCAGCACCAGCAACTAGGAGCCAGCTGGCGGTAATCCAAGCAAGTCCAGCGACATCCGCCACCACCGACCTAGAAGACCATGTGCTATCCAACGCCACCACCCCAGCGATCACGCCGGCGGCGGCCACAAAGACAGACGGGTCCGCCCACCAGTTGCCACCAGCCCAGGCAGGTCCGACGGCAAAGGCAAGGGCCAGCCAACTCGCCAAGGCCAAGGTAGCCGCTGCCGGCAAAGGCCAGTCTCGACGCGCAGGTGCCACACCCATCGGCTCAGCGATCAGGGCGGCTGCTGCAGCAAGACGCAGTAACCACGCGAGAAGAGCGGAAAAATCAAGGTGAACGGCGCCTGCAAACCGCGCCATGGAGTGATGATGCGGTGGCGATGGCTCTAGGCCCAAGGCCCAACAACCGACAGCGATCACGGCCAGTCCGGCAAATGCATAGGCAATTCTCGGCCAGATGCGCGCAATCTGGGCTCCGTCGGCGCGCAACACCGATAGGCCCACAAAGATTAGGCCGCAGAGACGCGCCAGGGCTGGCAACCAGACCGCCAACCGCGGCAGCACGTCCGCGCCCACAGCCAGCGATCCCTCCACGGGGACTGCGGCATTAAGGTCTGATCGCGTCAAGAGCAACGAACCAACCCAGCGCACAGGCAACTCGGAATCGGCAGCGATCGGCAAAAGAACGAGCAAAGTCGCTACCCAGTATCGCGTGCGCGTCTGCTGACCGGCCAGGGCGATCCACGCCGCGGCGATGGCAGCGGCCACGACAGCGAGAACTTGCGCGGCATGAACCGGCGCCACGGCAGCAAAACTCGCCGGCGGACTCACGATCAGGGCGGGCCAACCCAGTGCGGCCACGATCAGCCAACGCCGTCGTTCAGGGCCAGGGGGCAGCACGACGGCAGCTCCAGCAAAGCCAACTGCGCACGCCGCCGCAAAAAGAGCCGGTCCACTCGCCGGCATCGCCGCGCCCAGGGCCGTAGCCCCGGCCAGAACAGCCGCCACGGCGAGAACTGGGCGGCCAACGGCCATGGCAGCCAGGGTGAAGATCAGGGCAAGACCCGCGGAAATCGGCACAATTGGCGTCATCATGGTGCCCCCACGGGTCCAGAGGCAGGTCCCTGTACTGCGAGCAGCAAGGCGCGGCGGTTGCAAGATTCCAGATAGATCTCTGTGCCAATGCGCAGTTGCGCCGACGGCAGCCCCCACCGCAGCAACAGGCCCACGACCAACAGCGCTAGAGCCAGTGCCACCCAGGCCGGCGCCACATTTGCGGCGTCCAGGGCCAACCGAACTTGCGTGCCGCCCGAGAAGTCCCGGCGATTGGCGGCATCAAATGGCAATACGTGAGGACCGACAAGCAGTTGCAACTCCCTCTTGCCCGATTCGCCCACCAGCGTCAACGCCATAGGCCCGCCGGAGCGCAGCACGTCTGCAAGCACCTGTGCATGAATTTCAGGAACTTCCGCCATTTCGCCCGCAGCCAGGGGCACGCGCCAGTCGCCCGAGGGCCCGGGCCACTGCATCGACATGGCCGCCGCGCCACTACCCGACGCCGTGGCGATCCAAGTGGCCCGTCCCTGTGGCAAATCCGCAGAATGCCCGGGCGACAATTGCACGGTCGCTGCACCACGCGGCGTATCGAGCTCGCAGGAAAGCGCATCACCCTGCCCTTGGCACTGCCCGGCCCAACGCCCAGCAGCCGGAGCCAAACGCCCCGCATCTGCGGTTTGCGCCGCAAAGGTCCGCGAAGGAGCGCCAAGTTCTACATCAATCCAAACGGTTGCCGGCTGTGCCCCCTGCAGGGTCGCCGCCACGATCGCCACCATCCCGCCGGCCAGGAGCAGCCAGCGCCCCACGGAGGCCTGCCCGACTTCGACTATCCATTCAGGCCCTTGGCGACTCATGCGCGCCGGCCCAAAGGCCGCCAACCGCCGGCCCACGGCAGCAACGTCGGCGGGCACGTCGCTCCCCGTCGACCGGGGCTGCACCAACCGCGCGAGCACGGCCAACACAAGCACAACGCTCAGCACCAACCATGGGACGCTGCGGGCGATTCGCGTCAGCCCAAAGGCGCGCAACGCTTGGAGATCTGGCCGCGACCAGCCATCTGCTACCGGCCAGGGCGCCAAGTCCTGGGGCACCAAGGCCGCCGCGATCAAAAGAGTCGCAAACCCAAGGGCAATGGTCGAGCCAAGCCGCGGATGTTGCAGCCACCCTGCCACCAGTTCAACGGCTGACCGTGGCGGAAGGTCCGGGGACGCCTCAATGTGGCCACGTTCCGATGGGGCCAAAGTCGACGCATCGGTATGCAAGCGCTTGGAAGAACTCACCTTTTTGCTCCTGCACACAGCGGCGGGCACCCCGCGGCCGAGCGTGCGCAAACGCTTTGGCGCCTTAGAGCCGATCGACGACGCAGCGCCACCGCAGGAAACCCCGCACGCCACCATGGGTTTCGGGCGGTAGGAACCAGGGGCAGGTGCGGCATGAGCGGCACTCCTTAGGCCTTTGAACTTAGGGGATTTTTCCGTTCGCCTTCAGGCAGCGGCAGGCAAACCCTCAACTACCCGTAGCCATCTCCGGCAGAGCCGAGCATCGCTGGCCGCGAGCAAGGGTAAACATCTTTACGAATCAACAAATTGCACGCTAACGCGCGTCTGTCGGGTGGCGGCCGCTGCGTGCATCAAATTGCGAATCGCGCGGGCTGTACGCCCCTGTTTTCCAATAACTTTGCCAATATCTTCGCGGCGAACGCTCAAGCGCAGGGTGACGCCATCGTCGCCCGTCTGTTCGTCGACGCGCACGTCCTCCGGGTGGTCGACCAGCACAGAGGCGAGGTAATGCAGCAATTCGCGCATGGTCCTTCCCAATCAACGTTCAGGCGAGCCTGCTGCGGGGCAAAGGCCGTGCGGGCCCATTCCCGCGCAAGCAATGTCCCTTCTGGGCGCGTCAAACAAGCTGAATTCACGCCAGGCTGTGGCTCAGCCAATCTGCTCCGACCACGTTTGGCCAAGGTCCGCAATACACGGGGTGGCCGGACCCTCACCTGAGTAAGCAGGGACCCTCGGAGCGCACGCCATTGGCCAGTTCGCCTCAAGACCGTTCGTCTTCCAATTAGGCTCGGGTACGGGCGATTCCCCGGCCGGTCATGGCTTAGAAGTCCGCTTTGACAGGGTGCCGTCCCGCCTTGCTGGGCGCGTGGCCCAAAGCTTGCTTGCCCCTGCTGGGCCGGCAGCGCACAGACTCGACCTCAGCAGAACTTGGGCACGTAGGCAAAAACCTTCGACCGCAAGCGCACATCGGAACAGCCTGTGGGCTCAAAGTCCAAGCCGGAGATCAAGCCCGTCTGACGTGTCTCAGGCGCGATCCAGACCGCGCACCAGGGCCGCGACCGTCTCCGACGGCTTGCCACCGACCGAGACCCAGTAGTCATAGCGCGGCCGCTCCAAGGTGACCGCAGCCTCCTTGATGAGCGGGTTGTACGTGCCGATCTGCTCAAGGAAACGGCCATCGCGGCGCGCTTCGCTGTGGGCAGCGACAATGCGGTAATACGGGTGCTTTTTGCCGCCGAAGCGGGCCAGGCGAATGCGAACTGCCATCGTGAACGTCTCGTAAAAGGACAGAAGGTTGACGGACTTAGGCCGATCCGACTCGTTGCTTGGACCGATCAGGCAGTTTGCCTTGAACAGGTCAGCAGCCGGGCCTTGGACCAGCGGGACCCTGGGACCAGGTTGAGCCCTGGACAAAGGGGCCATTACTGTAGGGGTCTTCCGGTCCAAAGTCAACGACCCGGCGACCAGTCGGCGGCGATCCACCAGCAACAGCTTGATTCTATGGATGAAACCCCATCGCAGGCAGCGCTGCTGCGAGGGACGACGCCCGCGACGGTGCGGACGGCAAAAAATGAACCAATAGCGCGGACATGGGCACCCATACCCCTGGGCTTCCCGCAGTCGATCGGGGCGCATTTGACCCTGGGTGCGGAGGTCGGGTAGCCTCTATGATTCGGCGACGTGTAGCTTGGCCTTTGGCCCCTTTGCACCCGAACAGGACCACGACTTGGTCAACCTAGCTCGACAATACAGGTTTTCCACGTTCCCCCAACCCCGCGACGCTTGCACGATCGCCGGCGGGCCGGGGCAGATAGGAGTTGTATGTCAACCACTTACCAGCTCCCTGCTCTTCATCGGCGCAGCCTTGCCGTTCTGAGCCTCATCGGCGCGTTGGCGTTCGGTTGCAGCCAGACCATCAAGGCCACGACCGATGCCAGCAGCGTCGCAGCCGACACCAGCGCGGCCGATGCGACGGTGCAAAACGATGCCTCCACCGACGCCAGCGATTCCGTTTCCCAAGTGATTCCGCCTGGATGTGACTGCCCACCTGGAGGCACCTTAGGCTGTGCCACGGATTTTCACGTCAACCGTTGTGGCGCCGATTGCCACACGCTGACGCCGGAATTGTGCACCGACCCGGACGGCAACCAAACCAACTGCGTTTCGCCGGGTGTTTGCTTGCAGTGCGTCCCTGGCACCAAGACGTGCGACCCCAAGAACTCTTTACAAACAATGCTTTGTGACGCTAACGGCAATTTGGTCGCCGACAAGTTGTGCAATTCCGACAATGGCGAAGTCTGCAACGCCTCGGGCGGATGCGAAAAAGCCTGTTCATTCAATGCGAAGGCCAAGAGTTACGTCGGCTGCTCATTTTGGGCGACCGACCTCGACAACGCCTTTGTCCCTGGCGGCCAAGGCAATTCGAGCTACTTCGACGCTGCCAATGCCCAGTACTCTGTGGTGGTGTCCAATCCGTCGGACAAGCTCTCGGCTTCGATCACGATCTCAAACAACGAAGGGCCGCAACTCATCGATTCCCATGGCGATGCCCTAGACACGTCCCCCCTCGGGCCGGGCGAACTTCGCGTCTTTAACCTGCCGCCGCGCAACATCGACGCCACGTCCCTAGAGCCCCTGGCTTGGCGGGTCAGCTCGACTGTGCCGATCGCCGCTTACCAGTTCAATCCATTGGAGAATGTCAACGTCTTCTCCAACGACGCCTCCTTGCTGCTGCCGGATGAGCTGTTGGGTAAGTATTACATCATCATGTCACGCGAGGAATCCTTTACAATTCTGCGTGGTTTCCTTACTGTCGTCGGCACCGTGCCGGGCGGTACGACCCACGTGATTGTGACGTTCTCCAAGACGACCGGCCGCACCTTGGCGGGCACCTACACCAAGACCGTAGATGGTAAAACCACTGAAGTTCCAATCAAATCCTACGGCCCAGGCGAGCAGGCGTCCTTCGATTTGCAGCAGTGGGACACGCTCAATATCGAGACGGACGTCGTCGGCGGCGATCTGACCGGTACCGTTGTGCTGGCTGACAAGCCCGTGGCCGTGTTCGGCGGATCGGAAGCGGCCAACGCGCCCAACACTAACCATTGCAACGTAGATACCTGTACGGACAAGCAATTGCAGCAAGGCGTCAAGTGCGGCGTCTGCGAATGGGACAAGAAGACGCCCTGCGGTACGCCGGAACATTGCGCACAGTTCATCACCTGCTGCGCTGACCACCTGGAAATGCAACTGTTTCCGGTCAAGACCTGGGACAGCGATTACGTCGCTGTCAAGCTCTTTCCCCGCAACCAGGAACTCGACGTGTGGCGGGTCATGGCCGGCAGCGATGGCACCAAAGTGGCTTTAAATCCACCGCAATACGATGAGCAGGGCAAGTCGATCAACATCCCTGTTCTCGATACCGGCGAATGGTTTGAGTTCGCACCGCGCAACCCGGCCAGCGGCAAGGGCGACTACACGCCCAACATGAAGCCCGCGGCAGGCGAGTGCAACTTTGAAATCATTGCCAAACATGACGACGGCAGCCCAGCCGCGATCGCAGTCGGCCACTTCATGACCAGCCAGGATTCCCCCAACCCAGGACAACAGGCCTACGATGCCGGCACTGGAGACCCTGCATTCTTGCTGGCGATTCCTGTCGCGCAGTGGCGCGAACAGTTCGTTTTCCTGATTCCGCCCAAGTACTCGCTGAACTACATCTCGATCGCGGCCCCAGTTCATCGCAGCTGCGCAGCCGACACACCTAAGCCAAGTGCCGAATGTTCTACCGAAAAAGACTGCGGGGACGGCGCAAAGGTCGGCAGTTGCGCCGACGATGTCGAAGTCCTCATCGACGGCTCACCAGTGGCCCCCGAGTACTGGAAGAGCGTGAACGCCAAGTACAAGTTTACGCGCATGGCATTGGACGAAGGGCCGCACACGGTGACAGCGACGCCGTGGAAGGACGCGACCGGTAAGGTCAACAAGCGGCAAGTTGCCGTGGATGTCTATGGATTTGACCAATACGTGTCCTACGGCTACCCAGCTGGTCTGGATCTGAAGGACATCAACCTGGTCAAAGAACCTTGAGAGAACGAAGGGAATTCTCGGCTCGCCGCGCGTCGGCGCTCCAGTTCGGGTGTACCGGATTGCAGGGTAAGCGATAGCGCACGGGAACTACGCGCCAACATTGCACCTTTGCTAATAGTCTTCGGGCCTTGCGCTCCAAGGCGAGCACAGCATGCAGGTGCGGGACAGTCAGCGGCACGCGCAACGGGGTTGAAACGGGGGGAGTGATGGACTTACACAAGCGAATTCGCAATCATGTCATGGCGATTAGCGTCTTGACCGCCTGCGCGATGATGGTCATGGGCTGCTCGGGCGGCGACCCAGGCGGTACGCCCAAGGCAGCCGACGTCGCCACCGCGGACAGCAGCACGGCCGACAGCAGCAGCACCGGCGATGGCAGCGCAAGCGACGCATTAGACCCCGGGGCCGATGCAAGTGCTTCTGCGGACAGCGGTCCTGTCACAGGCGGCGCGATCAAGTTGCTGGCCATCACACCGGCCAGTGGCAAGGCTTCCGGCGGTGAAACCATCACGCTGACCGGCACGGGCTTTGACGAGACGACTCAAGTCCTCTTTGGCGGCACGCCGATCGATGTGGGCAACGTCTTTGTCGTCGACACGACAACCCTACAAGTCAAGACACCGCCTCATGAAACGGGCCTTGTCGACGTCGCAGTAGTGGCCCCTGGCGATACCCCCATCACCAGCACGATGGCCAATGGCTTCTTGTTTTTCAATGACTTGGTCATCACGCTGGTAACCCCGGCCGAAGGGCCCGTAGGAGGCGGCACGGCCGTCACCTTGCAAGGCACTGGATTTGCGGGAAAAACTACAGTCCTCTTTGGCGGCAAACCGGCGATTGGCGTGCAAGTTTTGGCCGACAACCAGCTCATCGCCGTCACGCCCCCGGGCACCTTTGGCGCGGCGACGGTCCATGTGGTCAACGAGCGCGGCGCAGGCCTGCAGAAGAAGGGCTTTTTCTACACGATGGCCCCCGTGGTGCAATCGCTGGACCCGGCCGCAGGACCTACTGCCGGCGGTACGACAACCGTGGTTCATGGTCATGGCCTGACCAAGGAAGCTTCGGTCCTCATCGGCGGCAGCCCCGCCACGGTCATGGCCGTCACCGGAGAAAGCGAACTGCAAGTCGTTACGCCGCCTGGACAAACGGGCAAAGCGGACGTCAGCGTCACCACCAAGTACGGCACCGTCTCCCTCAGTGGCGGCTATGTCTACACCGACGACCAAGGCCAAGCAGCGACGCAGATCCTGTCGATCGCCCCCGCCCAAGGTCCTCTGGCCGGCGGTAACACGGTTGCGATCATCGCAACGGGCCTCATCTCGGCGGCAGATACCACCGTCCTCTTTGGCGACAAGTCTGCGACCATTCAGTCGGTTTCACCTGGCGCCCACACCGCCTTGGTCACGGTGCCCGCGGGCCAAGCAGCTGGCGCGATCGATGTGGTCATGATAACCTCCAAGGGGTCGGACAAGGCAGTCGGCGGCTACACCTACTCAGATAAGCTCTCGATTTCTACCGTGAATCCTCCTGTCGGGCCTCTGGCTGGCGGTACAACCATCAGCATCGTCGGCAATGGCTTTGGCAAGGGCAAGCCAGCCGTCAAGGTCGGAGCGCTGGCCGCGACCGACGTCAAAGTCATAAGCGATACAGAGATTTCCGCCGTGACGCCGCCGGGTCAGCCCGGCTATGTCGATGTGGCCGTCAAGGTCGGTACGGACCTCGCCGTGGCCAGCAATGCCTTCTCCTACACCGGTTCGGCACTGCAGATTTACGTGCCCTACCCCAACGCTGGCGCCCAAGCGGGTGGCACGCAGGTTCGCCTGTACGGCACCGGCTTCACGGCCGATACGCAGGTCTACTTCGGCGGCAACCCCGCGACACACTTCACCTTTATTGATGCCACTCAGGTCGTCTGCAAGACGCCTGCGGGCAAGGTGGGCTCTGTCGATGTCCAGGTTACTGCAGGCAAGGAAACAGCCACATTAGTCAATGGCTACAACTACTTCAACCCGATGAGCGCCTATGGCGGCACCTGGGGCAGCGAGGTCGACGGCTCCATCAACCTGACCGTCATCGATGCCAGCAACTTCGCGCCGGTGCCCGATGCCTTTGCCATGTTGTGGACCGACCCGACTACGCCCTACCAGGGATTTACCAATGCGGACGGACAGATCACCTTCTCAGGCGATAACTTGGCCGGCAAGCAAATGGTCTCTGCCTCCAAGGTGGGCTACGAGTCGGCCTCGGTGGTGCTGTTCAACGCGGCCAATGTGACGCTGCTCATTCACCCGATTCCGCCACCGTCTTCCGGTTCGCCGCCCCCGGGCGATCCTCAGCCCAACGTATCCGGGCATGTCATCGGCCTAGACAAGTATGTCTTTATTCCGATTGGCAATTGTGACACCGCCAAGCAAACGGGTTCCGTCCCGGCTCCCGCGTGCAACTTCTGCGTCTCGGATTCCGATTGCGGTGGCGGCGACTATGCGTGCATGGACGTCGGCGGGGGCAACGGCAAGCGATGTCTGCAAGCTTGCACCGCTTCTTGCCCCGATCAGTTCAAGTGCCAGCCCCTCAATGGCTCCGCGCGCTGCGTGCCCGTCGCTGGCGAGGCGGCTGCGGTCTGTTACCACAGCAAGGACACGTACTTGAGCCAGGACCATAACCCTGCGGAAGGTGCCAAGTTTGTGGCCACGCCGGCCAATGACTACACCTACACCATCAACACCGGCTTTGGTGAACAGGCCATCGTCTGTTTTGGCGGCTACAAGCAGTTTGGCTCCGTGCTCGCGGCTGATGATCCGACGTCTTTACAAGCCTTTACCCCGCTGATGATGGGCGTCAAACGCCACGTGGTCGTGCAACCGACCGTCAATCCCAACACGGGCAAGAAGGTTCAGACCAAGATGCAGAATGTCGACGTGACGTTGACCATTCCGCTGACGGCGACGGCTCAACTGCGCATGGACAAGCCGCCGGTGTGGAAGACGACATCCCCTAACAGCTTGATTTTTAATGCAGCGTACGGTGTGCTCGTACTCGGCAGCGATGGCGCAATCACGATGCCGGCGCAGGACCTCAAATTTGCGCAATTCTCTACAGATGTCGACCAGTTGAGCATCAAGCAGCTGCCGTCAGCCCTGCAAGGGGACATCGCCGATGCATCGCTGACTTTCGTCGGTCTGGTGGTTGAGTACGACCAATTGACTCAGTCGCAGATGCCGGTGTCAATCACAATCAAGAATGATGTCAAGACGTTGACTAATGATTCGATGGTTCGCCGCAATGCTGGCTCGGACTTTGAAGTCGTCGACACAGGAATCAGCAAAAATATCTATGGCCTATGGGGCAGCACACCCAACAACCTCTACGCCGTGGGTGCCCAGGGAACCCTGGTCCACTGGGACGGCGGGGCATGGTCTGCTCAAGCCACGATTACCAAAGAGGATCTTCTGGGCGTGTACGGTACGGACGCCAGCCACGTCTGGGTAGTCGGTGCCAACAGCGCGGCCGGCTCCTTTGACGGAACAGGCTGGAAGACGGTCGCCGTCCAGAGCACGGGCGTCAACTTCACAGGGGTTTTCGCCGCCAGCGACGGCCAAGGCGGCAGCGCCGTCTATGCCTCCAGCACCATGGGCACCTACAACCTCGGCAGCATTGGTGGGGTACCGACTTGGATCAAGAGTCCCAACCAATTCGCTAACTTCCGCGGCGTTCATGGTTCCGACAAGGACCACGTTTGGGCGGTCGGCATGACCGGTCAAATCGCCATGTGGACGGGTTCGACTTGGAAGTCTCAAGTGTCTGGCACCGCCATCGCCCTCAACGCCGTCTGGGCCGCGAGCCCGACGTCGGTCTACGCTGTGGGCGAAGCCGGCCAAATTCTTCACTTTGATGGAAGCGTCTGGAAGCCCATGGCCAGCCCGATCAAGACGACCCTGGTCGACGTCTTCGGCACCAGTGAATCAGACATCTGGGCCGTGGGCGAACGCGGTGCCTTGCTGCACTACAACGGCCAATCTTGGGTAATTTCGCCGATCAAGGATGTCGACAAGTCCCTCAATGCCGTCTGGGCCTCGGCCGCGGGCGACCTGTACTCACTGGGCGAGCAAGAATTGCTGATGACCCCAATCCTCTACCCACCTTTGGACAATACGCCCAAGAAGGATCCGTCTGGCGCGCCCTCGGTCCTTATCGGCAACACCTTGAAATGGGACGTCGATCCGCTCACGCCGGAACCGCATTTCAACTATGTGACCATCGGCATTCCGGGCATGGGGCCGGATACCCCCGTGTGGAATATCACGACTAAAGGCAGCGTAAATCAAGTGGATTTGCCAGATTTTCCCGCGATCCAAGGCACGCCTGGCATTCCGGCCGGCACCGTGCTGCGGCTGACGGTGATTCGCGCCTACAAAGAAGGCTTTGATATTGACCACTATGACGAGATGGACTTCGACAACCTGACTTGGCGCGCATGGGCTGTCAACGAGTACTTCTTCACGCGCCAATAGGATCCGTAGCGCGGGGGCCCCTTGCAAACAAGAGGCTCGATGGCTGAAATGCGGCATGAATCAAGGCGGTTCAGGCTGTGACTCCAGCCGCAGCGTTTCCGATCGGTGCATCCCCCGGCCAGGGAGCGAGCGGCGCTGCAACGCGCCAACAGGACCCAACGTGAGCGAAGCGGAACAGGCATTCACCGTTGACACTGCACCCCTTTTTCCCTTTGGGCTCGCGCGCGGCTGGCGCTGCCGAACACTTGGAACCTGGGTCTGCAGCCTGGGCGCTCTGCTGAGCGCGTGTTCGGGCAACGGCAACACGGCCACGCCAGACAGCACAGCGACGACAGATAGTTCGCCAAGCGACAGCCAAGTGGGCGATTCTGCAGCTGCCACGGACACGGTTAGCGCGGGCGACACCGCGGCCGACAGCAAGACCGATGTAAGCAGCGCCAGCATTCTACAGGCGATCCCGCTGCAGTTTTCCGAAGATTTGAACGGCGTTTGGGGCAGTTCCGCCAATGACGTCTGGGTGGTTGGCAGCGGTGGACGCGTGCTGCACTGGAACGGCTGCGCCCTGGCACCACGCAACGCGGGGACAACCAAAGACTTATTCGCAATCGGCGGCCGCAGTGCCAGTGACGTCTGGATCGCCGGCGATGGCGTCGTTCTGCACTGGGACGGTAAGACCTTCAGCGACAAAACGCCCAAAGGTGCTGGGATCTTGCGTGCAGTTGGTGCCGCAACGGACGGGGGCAGTTTGTTCGTCGCTGGCGACAAGGGTGCGGTCTGGCGCCTGACTCAGGACGGCTCCTGGAAAGCCGAAGCCACCGCTTCCAGCTTGGATATCAAGGCGATTGCCGCCGTTGACTCCAGCTTGGTCTGGGCCGTGGGCCCCCAAGGGCAGGCCCTCAAGCTGTCCGGCGGCTCCTGGTCGGCCACGGCGATGCCCAAAGCAAGCAAGACCTTGCGCGCTGTGACTGCTGCTCCGGGTGGACGCCTCTTTGCGGGCGGTGACGGAGGGTTCCTCGCCGCGACCGACAATGGCACTTGGACCGCAACCCTGGCCAACGACCCGCAATCCCGCGATATCATGGCGCTTTGGGCGCCCAGCCAGGACGAAGCGTGGGGCATCGGCACCCAGGGCGTGCTGATGCACTTTGTCGCCAAGAAATGGCAGCTCGAGGACATTGCCGGCACCTACATGAAGGGCGGCGATTTTCAAGCAGTTTGGGGCAGTTCTGAAGCCGACAAGACCAAGCGCAACGGCTTTGCAGTCGGCAAGAACGGCGCTGGCGTGCGCTACGATGCTGCCAATACGGCCTGGCAGGATTTTGCTGCGACCACCGCGGCAGACCTCAAGTCTGTCGCCACCGGCACCGACGGATCCGTTGCAGTTGTAGGTGCTTGCGGCTTGTTGCTGCGCGCTGACAGCATCGGCGGCCCCCTGTATGACTTGGCCGTCGGCATCTCCCCGACCGACTTGAACGACGTCACGGTCGACGCCTCCGGGCAGGTGTGGGCCGTTGGCGCAGGCGGACGCGTGGTGAACTGGAGCGCGGCGACCGGTAGCAGCAACAGTATCATCAACAGTGGCAAAGACTTACAAGGCATTGCCAGCAACGGCGCAACCGTTCTCGCCGTGGGCACCAATGGCACGGCCTGGCGCAACGACGGCAGTACTTGGACGGCCGAAAGCACCGGCACGCAGTTGCCGCTCAAGAGCGTTGCCTTGGGCGCCAAGGATGGTTTCGCCGTCGGCGATTTCGGCACCATCTTGCACCGGGACAGCAGCGGGCAGTGGGCTGTGGAAGACTCTGGTGCCATTGGCAATTTGACGCGCGTCCTCACGTGGGGCGACGGCGAGGCTGCAGCGGTCGGCGAAGGTGGCATCGTCCTTGTACGGCAAAATGGTGTTTGGAATCAAGCCTTTCAGGCTCCAGCGAGCAACCTGATGGGGCTTACACGTCTAGGCGATGGCCGCTTGGTGGCCGTGGGCTTTGGTGGTGCTGTCGTCGTCGGAAAACCCGGCGGAACATTTCAGCTTTTGCAGGGCGGCAAGGGCTTTCTCTTGGGCGCAGCGACCAGCCTCGTCGGCGGCGCGGACAAGGGTAGCATCGCTGTGGGCATTCAGGGCAGCGTGTTTCTGATAGCGGAGAATCTCTTATGAATCGCGCATTTGCATGGTGCCTTACCGCCACGATGAGCCTAGGCGCATCGACCGCCTTGAGCAGTTGCAAGTCGGCTGCGACAGCCGCTGACGCCGCCACGACCGCTGACGTCAGCAGCGGCAGCGATGGCGCAGTGACCGACGCCGGACCTGCAGCGGACAGCGGCGACGTGAACGATCCCGATGCAATTGCCGATGTTGGCTCACCTTTTGCCGACGTGGCCGACGACGTTCCGCCATCGGTGGGCCTGTGGACCGCCCTGACCGTACCCGGCGCGAGCAACTACGCCTTACACGGCTTGTGGACCGAAGGCACGACCCGCGCGATCACCGTCGGCACCAGCGGCAGTGTCTTTACATTCAACGGTTTAGGGTGGACCAAGGTGGAGAGCGACCACTTCTCGACCCTCAACGCCGTGACCGCCTCTCAAGGGGCACAAACCGCCTTTGCTGTGGGCATGACGGGTACTGTGATTCAGGCCAAGGGCGACGCCAACGGACCCGGCAAGAACTGGGCAATTCCAGGCGGTTGCACCAAGCCCGCTGACTGCGAAGACGGCGATCCCTGCACAACCGACAGCTGCAACGGCGGCGCCTGCACCCATACTTCCTCAGGCGCATTAGGCTGTTGCGGTGGCGTGGCCTTTGCGGACAGCTTTGACAAAGGCCTGGGCAAGTGGACGACAACCGACACCGCCTTGGCCATGGGCGGCGGCGGCATCATCTGGAGCGCAGCCGGCATGAGCAGCACCGATGGCAAGCCGCGCTACACAAGTCCAAGCAAATCCGCCTACTTCGGCCGCACCGACCAACCCTGCCCCGGCAATGCTGGCCAGGACTGTGGCACCTTCGACAACGGCAAGGTCGTCGGTAGCACCATGACTTCCTTGGACATCGTGCTGCCTAACGCGGAGAAGGTAACTTTGAGCTTTCAGCTCTTCCTCGACGTCGGCGCGAGCTTTGACGCGCTGACCGTACGCGTGGTGCCCACGGGCCAAATTGGCCAAATTGTTTGGAATCGCAATGACTACTACCCCCAAGGCAGCACAGGCGGGAACTTTGCGGCGCAGCAGGTCGATCTGACGATGTTTGCCGGACAGACGGTCAAGCTGGAGATTCGCTTTGACAGCCAAACCGCCTTTGATAACAATGGTGAAGGCGTCTTCATTGACGACTTGGTACTTTCGAGCACCTGTGCGCCGGCGGCCAATAGCGGCAAAGGTGTGACGGACGCAACACTTTTTGCAACTTGGGGCGCTGCAGATGACGACGTCTGGGCTGTGGGCACCGGCGGCACTTTGGTGCATTGGGACGGCAAGAAGTGGAGCCCAACGATGGGCCCGGTCACCAAAACCCTGCGCGCTATTTGGGGATTCGCAGCGGACGACATCTGGGTCGTGGGCGAAGCGGCGACGGTCCTGCACTATGACGGCCAATCGTGGTCCCAAGTCCTGATCCCCGACTATCAGCCCGATCCGACGCAGAAACCTTATACCGTCAAAAGCAATTTCCTCGCCGTGTGGGGCGCAGCCGCCGACGATATTTGGGCTGGCGGCCTGCACGACGACCAGGGCAAAGGCGTGTTGATTCATTGGGATGGCAGCGCGTGGGCCTACCAGCCCATCTTCCAGGATGAGACCCGAGAAGTGCACGCCATTTGGGGATTTGCCAAGGATCGCATCCTGATGGCGGGCACCCAGGGCATGGTGCTGCAGTTTGACGGCACCCAAACGTTCACGGAGCTCCATCCCGGCACGATTGCGACGCTGTTTGCGATCTCGGGATTTGGCAAAGACGCTTTAATTGTTGGCGATATTGGTACAGTACTGCGCTTCACACCGCTGGACCAACCTACGACCACGCCTTGAGCGCAAGCGTTGGCTGGGGCAGCATGGGGAATAAAGCCATGAAACGGTTGTGCAAACTCGGCATTTTCGCTTGGGCCCTTGCCCTGACGGCGCTCGGCTGCAGCAGCCAAACGGTCCAGGGTTCCGTGGTGTTGGCCGACAGCGGCAACGGCATCGGCAACTGGCAGCTCGGCGACATCGGCAGCAATGACAGCACCGGCGCCAAGGACAGTGGCGACAGTTTGGCCGATAGTGGTGTAGACGCGGGCAGCGCGGACAGCGGCAGCACCGACACTAGCACTCATACCCTTCAATTCGTTCAGGAAAAGGGCGACGACGGCATTGCTTGCGTCGGTGTCTGCGTCGAGAAACTGTCGCAAAACGAAGTGCGAACCCTCAAGGTGCGCTATCTCATTGATGGCAAAGCCGTTCCCGATGCACTGGTCAACTTCGCGCTGCAGGATCCCGCGACGAAGAACGGCTCTCTGCTGAGCAGCAATGTCCCGACCGACGACCAAGGCGCTTGTGGCGCTGACGCAAAAGCGTCGCAAATTGAAGGCGTTTTCAATATTGTCGCCTCAGTCTCGACCGACCCGCTGGCCAAGCCCATTGACTTTGAAGTCCACGTGGCAGCCAAAACCAAGGGACCGCTGACGATCACGCTGCATTACAACGGTTCCAAGGCATTTCAGGAATTCGGTGCCATCAAGGCCCGCCTGACGGTGCAGACCGATCCCGGCAAACCTGCCTGCAAAGACATCGACTTGACCGACGTTCTGCCCGCTGCGACTTGGGAGAGCCCGGCGACGCTGCAGTTCGACAAGCCGTGGGCGATGACGTGGCCGCAGTTCGCCGCGACCCTGCCCCAATCTGGGGCGCCGATGACGTACACCGTGATTGGCCTGGCCTATCCGGTCAAGGGCGGCAACCAGACCGCGGCCGGGTGCCTGGACACCGGGGCGACCGTCCAGTGGGATCCCGCTTCAAAGACCATGAGTGGCGAGTCGGTAACGGTGATTCTGAGTGACTTGGCGCCGCGCCTCAAAGGCACCTATGACTTGACCACGCACTTGGATTTGCTGAGCGTTTTGCCGCCGAGCGTCGAGGCCATCCTCCAGGACATCATTGATATTGTGACGGATCCTGTGGCTGGCGTCCTGAGCCTAGTGTGCAAGCTGGGCAATGGCAGCCTCGACTCGTTCTGCAAGAACGTCTTTGATGACCCGAGCAACCCGAACATCAACAACTTGGCGCAGCCGTTTGGCGGCGTGATTGTCAAGTTCCTCGACGCGCTTCTGCTTGGATTCTTGCCGGAAAATGTGAAATCGGGCCTCAAGACCGGTGCCGATGTCGGGCAGATTCTGACCAACCTGGAGATCGGCGGCACCTTGGAAATCGATGCAGAACCGGACTTTACGGGCTTTGTCGACAAGAAGTACGTCAAGGAAACCTGGAGCACCGTGACCTACACTTGGACCCTTGGCGCAAGTTGCAATGCCAATGACCCGCAGTGCGGCAAAAAGACGATTGATGTCGGTGCTTTTCAGAATGACGCCATCGTCGGCAGCTTTGACTGCTGGCGCGACGCCTTCAAGAGCGAACTCAAGATTGCGCAACACGCCCTGAACGTAAAGTGGGGCGCGTTGGTCAACTTTCTTTTAGAAAAAGAGCTGTTACCGCTCATCACCGGCGATCCCAATGTCGATAGCTATGGCGCCTTGTTCAAGACCCTGGTTGGCGGCAAGGGCTGCATCGACAAGGACACCTGCTGCGACGATTTTGGCAAGAATCTCGCGGCAAAACAGGGGATTCTAGGGGCGAGTTTCCTCAGCACCGTGTGCGAGAGCATCGCGCAATTGGGCTCGGGCTTCCTAGAGGCCGAACTGGCTGGCCTGGATGCGCAAAGTGGCAATGTCGGTACAGGATCAGGGCTTTTGCTGGCGGCGGACCATTGCCCGTTGTTCGATTTCAACCAAGACATGGTGTACGACAAGATCGGTGCGCAGGCCAGTCCGTGCAAGTGGGACATGACCTTGGGCATCGGCGGGTCGGCCAAGCCGCTCAAGGCGACGTTCTGGGCGACGCGACAGCTCTAGGCCCCAGGCGTGCCGCGGGCGCTGGTCGACAGTAGGCCGCCAGTCAGGCTAAACTCCAGGGCAAACTGGAGGCTTCCCCATGGCAGCAGATTCCACGCCCGGCGCTGACGATACCCTTGCAGCAGCGCCCATCGACGCCAATGCCACCCTAGACGCGGCCGCGGCGGCGACGCAGGGCGCAGTGCAGGTCCATGACCACAGCCCGACGCGGCTTGAAAACCTCAGCAGTGACGCTGATGTAGCGACCGTCGTTCGCGATGTGCTGCGGAGTCGGCAAAGCGACCAAGCGCCGCACAGTGAACAGCGGTACCGGGAAGTCCGCGAACTTGGCCGTGGTGGCATGGGCCGTGTCGCCGAGGTCCGTGATGCCTGGCTGGGGCGGCGAATTGCCCGCAAGACCCTCACGCACAATGACGCCCAGGTACGAACACGCTTTAATCTCGAGGCGTTGGTGACAGCACAGCTGGACCACCCGGGCGTGCCGACGGTCTACGAGCTGCACACCGATGGACAGGGGACGCCGTCGTACACAATGCAATTGGTTGAAGGCAAACCGCTTTCTACGCTTCTGAAGGGTTGCAGTGATTTTTCGGCCCGGTTGCGCTTGGTGCCAGTGGTCGCGCGTGTTGCGCAAACCCTTGCTTTTGCGCATGAGCGGGGTCGTCCATCGCGACATCAAACCGGACAACGTCATCGTCGGTAGCCACGGCGAAGTGGTGCTGCTTGATTGGGGCATCGCCAAGGTGCGCGGACTTTCGGAGGCACCGGTCAGTGATGCGGCACAAGCGGGCATTTTTCCTGCCGATTCGGACATTGGACTGACGGCCCACGGCTCGGTTCTGGGCACGCCGGCCTACATGGCACCGGAACAGGCCCGCGGTGAAGTTGGCAGTATTGACGAACGTACCGACGTTTTTGCTTTAGGTGCCATGCTGTTCCACGTGCTTTCTGGTCGGGCGCCCTACCAGGGAAGCTCGGTGACTGAAGTGCTGGCCCTGGCGCGGGCGGGACAGGCCCCAGACATCGACGATGTGGCGCGACAGGCGGCCGAGGGCCTGCGGGCCGTTGTGCGCAAAGCGATGCAGCCCGAAGCTGGCCAACGCCACGCCAGTGCTGCTGAATTTGCGACGGACTTGGAAAACTTCCTCTCCGCTGTCATGGCCCAGCAACCTGCCCGCGGGGTGGAACGCTTTGCCAATGCAAGCGGGGCATTTGGCCTCGTCAGTGCGATCTTGATCGGCGCCCTGACCTGGGGAGCGACGCCGACCTTTCGCGAAATGGGTGCCGGGGCGCTGCTCACGACAATCTTCTTTGCCGTCGGACTGTTGCTGGCCATTGTCGAATGGCAGACGCGCGGGCGCCATCACCTGATGCCCCTGGGCCTAGCGGCTGCGGCAACGACCCTGGTCTGCAGCTTGGGCGGCGCGACGATAGGCCTACTCAACGTGTACAAAGCAATGGGCCAGCCAGAAGCGTTGGCGAACATCCAGAAATTCAATGCATTCGATGCAATAGGCCACAGAGAGGCCTTGGGCAACATCCCGCTCGGCCTGGCGATGACGCTGATGCAGGTGGCGGTCTTGGCGCTGGCGGCCTATCGCAGCCACCACAAGGCTCAGCGCACCTAGATAGTCTTGAAATTGCTAGAGAATCGCTACAAGCCGGACCCAATTGCTGTGCATCGAATCCGCAAGGAACTCCGGGCTTGAGGCGTTAGGGGATCGCAGCTTGCACGGCCGGATCCGCCCACGCTTGGGCCAGGGCTCGCGCAAAGGTTTCAGGCGGTTGGGCACCCGAAAGGCCATAGCGACCGCCCAGCACAAAGAACGGTACCCCAGTGATGCCGTGCGCTGCGGCTTGCTGTTCATCGTCACGCACTTCGGCCAGCCAATCGTCTCCCGCGAGCAAAGCGGCAATGGCGGTGGGCGAAAGACCCTGGGCCAGGCCAAGCTCCGTTAATACCGCAGGATCGCTGATATCTTTGCCCTCAGCGAAATAGGCGGCCATCATGGCGTCCATCAGCGGCTTCTGCACGCCCGCAGAGGCGCCAAGCTGCAGGAGGCGATGGGCATCAAGCGTGCAATTCGGCTTTGCGATTGACAAGTTCCACTGCATCCCTTCGGCAAGGGCTACGTCGGTCACGCGCTGGTTGGCCGCCAGGGCGTCGGCCGGACTCATGCCATACTTGCTGGCCAGGAGTTCATGGAGGCTACCCACCGGTTTGCGCCGGGCTTTTGGCGTAGGATCTAGCTCGAAACTATGCCAAACGACACGCGTTTGCTCGCCGTGTTCCCAGACGGACAGGGCCTTCTCCAGGCGCTTTTTGCCGATGGCGCACCAAGGGCAGACGATGTCAGACCAAACGTCAATCCTCATGGAATTCCTTGTCCTGACGGGCTCGAGCCCGGGGGCGTGGCGGCAGACGGTTCTTGGTTTGCGCGGCGCGGCCAAAGGGGGGATGCGGCGGGGGCAGGACGGTCACCCCGCGGATAGACCATTGCTATCACAGTGCATTTCCGGAGGTCGCAGCCGCTTGTTCCTCGACGGGCCCTAACCCCAAATACGCCGGCGACCAAGTAGCAGGAGGCAGCCAGCTAGCAACCAGCCCAGTCCCATGCCTGAAGCTGCGGCGCAAGAGGAACAACCGCTGTTGTTTCTGGGCGTTGCAGCGACACTGGCAGGACTGCTATCACCGGTCCAACCCGACGCGGCATCGATGCCAGGAACCGTAGAACCTGCGTCCGCGGCAGAGGAATCACCGGCCGTGGCGTCGGCTTGCGCGGCTGCGGGCGCCATGTGGCCATCGACCCAGCCGGCCTTGGGCGTGCACCACGGTTGGGGCAGGTGCCAGGGACCGACTGTTTTGACAAGAGAATCAGACATAGGCGGCTGCCACGGCACCGGCGTCTTGAGGACCAAGTCCTTGCCCAGACTGGGCTTACCAACAACGGCCCCCTTGATCGCCGCATCGACGACGGGGACATCCGTGGGCGCAATTTCCAGCGGCGCGCCGGACTCCTCTTGGACGTGCATCCACAATGCAAACGGCACTTTAGCGAAGCGCACGTCCACGGCGTTGTTGCCGACGAAAACCCAGGAGCCAAAGCCGTCGATGGATAGGCGGGTGCCGATGACGCCGGCGCTCCAGCCCTCGGTGCAAACGGTGTTGGTCTGCAGCAAGCGGGTGGGCTGCACGTCTGCAAGTCCTGGATTATAAGAGAAAATCGGGTCGCGATCCATTTCCACGGGCGATACCCGCATCGACAGGCGCGTGACCTTGGCCGAGCCAAGGACCAGATCCGCCACAAGAAACAGCGGATCGATGATGCCGACCGTGATGGCCTTGGCCGCGCCGCTACCATCCACCGCAACTGCCTGTAATTGCTCATGTGTTAGCGAAGTTCCGTCGGGCAGCGTGCACGATGGCGAAGCGGGCATCTGCCAGTACTGACCACAAGCCCGAAGATTCGCCAGGGCTTGAGCAGCTGAAATCTTTGGGAAAGTCTGGGTCAGCGCCAAGGGCAGGTTGACCGTGTCGCCGATTTCATCGTTGATGGGCAGCGCATTGCCGGCCAGCTGGCTAGCCAAAGCATCGAGATTATTGACGTTCTTGAGCCACGCGATGCTATCGGCACTGAGCGACTTGATGGCCCCGAGTTGGCTGCCCGCCAGGGCCGACTCCGTCACAAAGGCGTGGCCTCCAGCCTCATCAATCGCCTGGGAAAGCACCTGCCCTAGGTTCTTAGGCACCGAACAAGTCGTGTAATCCTCAGGATGTGCCGTCGCAACCTCGGGCGTGCAGTCGATGGAGCTCGCATCGGTCGTCAAGGCCATGTGCAAGGGATTCGCCTCTACATCCAAGTGGTTCTTCACCACCGCCCGACCTGCCCCGGCCAAGGTGACCGTCACCAGCAAGTCGTCCTGGGCGGCAATGGAGGTCAGCCGTAGGGGCACGCAGGCTTCGCTGTTGTCCATGTCCAGCGTAATGGGGCGAATTGCTTCGACTCCTTGGCCGTTGCTCAGTTTGACAGCAACAAAGACGTCACCCTTATCGATGTGCGACTGCAAGATGGGCTTGGCCTTGTCTGGCGTCGCATAACCCCGCGTATTAAGCCAGGTATAGAGCACTTCGGCGTCGCTACCCTTGACCACAGTGTAGTCGTAGGGCCCGGTGGTGCCGCTGGCGAGAATGTCGACATGGGCGCCGTCATTGGAGGCACCACCATCGGCGCCAAAGGAGAGGCCCGCATCGGCGCCACCGGCCGTCGGATATTGCTCGTTATTTTCGCAGCCGTCCCAAGAACTTCGGCAATTTTCATCGGGTTTGTGCACTAGGCCATAGCGCAGACCCATGCGCGCATCGAGGGCGTCAAACAGCAGGCGAGTGCCGACGCCGACCTTAGGAACCTTTGGCAGCGGAAGTACCCAGCCGAAATCTTTGGCCAAACCGGTGTAACGAACCTCCACCCACACGTGCGAGACCTGGGTCGCGGCGTCACGGACAAAGAGCACGCGCTCGCCACTTTGCAGAACAGTCTGGTCCAGTTGCGGCGATGGCGGCGAGAAACAACCGCCACAGGCCCAGGCAGGCGACGCGCTGACTAGGCCCAATGCCGCACAAAGAATAGCGAAACCGGCCGTCGGCGTGCCAAGACGATGGAAAAAACGCTGCATGGTCAGACCCAGTCTGCGACTTGAATTGCCGCACGCGCATCCTACGCTTGACGCGCCGCGGTTGCAAAGCGGCCGCGGTCGCCGCTGGGGCCACAAAGCCATGCAAATTCAAGATGTCGGCCGGCAGACCAGTGGTTGCCGGTTGAGCCTAATGAGACAACCGTTGGTGCGGGGCCCGAAAAGGCAAATTGGCCGTCTATTGAAATAGATACGGGTCGACATCCCACACCACATCGACACCCGGCGGCAACCGCAGGTGGGCACGCGCCAGGGCTTGCTGCAATTGTGCAATAGCTTGATGTAGTTGGGGGCGTTGGTCGGCACGAACCAAGGCGTGGGCGCGAAAGATGCCCTGCAGCTTGCCGACACCCGCCCACACCGGTCCGCGAACCTGGGCGCCAAAGCTGCGCAGCGCCTCACAAATCAAGGTCGCAGCGGCCATGGCGCGGTCCGGGTCACTGTGCCGCGTCTCCAGCAGCGCCAAGTGGCTATACGGCGGATAGCCCGTGCGTTGGCGGACTTGCAGTTCTCCTTCGACAAAGCTGCGGTGGTCATGCTTCAAAGCCGCCGCAATCGCCGGATGGTCGGGGACATAGGTTTGCACCAGCACCTGCCCCGCGCGGTCACCACGGCCAGAGCGGCCAGCCACCTGAGTCAGCAGCTGAAAAGTCCGCTCCGACGCTCGGAAATCGGGCACCCGCAGTCCCGATTCGGCCAGCAGCACGCCGACCAGCGTTACGCGCGGAAAATCATGACCTTTGGCCAACATTTGCGTGCCGACCAGGATATCCAGCTCATGACGGGCAAAGCGCTGCAGCGTGTCCACCAGTCGCTGCCCAGAGGCTGTATCCCGGTCAAAGCGAGCCATGCGGGCCTGGGGCAACTGTTCCTGAAGGATTTCTTCCACTTTCTCAGTGCCCGCGCCGATGCCGAGCAAGTTGCGGCCGCGGCAGTGGGGACAGGACACCTCAGCGCTGCACGACCAATCGCAGTAGTGGCAGCGCAGACGCTGAGATTTACGGTGCCATGTCAGGGTGATAGCGCAGTCTGGGCATTCCAAGGTCTGGCCACAGGATTGGCACAGCATCGAGGTCGCAAAGCCACGGCGGTTGTGCAGGAGCATCGCTTGCTCGCCCCGTTCCAGGGTGCGCTGCAGGGCCTCCACCAAAGACAAGGAAATCAAAGAGGGTCTCTGGGCTTGGACGTCATACACCCGTTCGGCATGGCGCAAGTCCACAACCGTGGCGACCGGCAGCAGTCCGCCCATCGCCCGCTGATGCAAATACGTGATCTGCAGGCGGTTTTGCTGCCCAAGCCACATTTCTTCGCAGCCCGGCGTCGCTGACCCGAGTACACAGACGGCTTGGGCCGCCCTTGCCCGAACCAGGGCTACATCGCGCGCGTGGTAGCGCACGCCAGCCCCTTGTTTAAACGAGGAATCATGGCATTCATCGACGACGAGAACGCCCAAGTTGGCAATCGGCGCAAACAGGGCCGACCGCGGGCCAACAGCAATGCGCCGCTGGCCCGAAGCCAACAGTTCCAACTGGTCCAGCCTCTCACCCTGGGTCATGCCGGAGTGCAAGGCTGCGACTTGGTCGCCAAAACGGGCGCGGAAACGCCGAACTAGCTCAGGCGTCAGCGCAATTTCCGGCACCAACACGATGGCGCCACGCCCGAGCGCCAGGGCCTGGGCAATGAGTTGGAGGTACACTTCCGTCTTGCCCGAGCCCGTGACGCCTAACAGAAGATGCCCTGCAAACTTATGGGCTTGCAGGTCGCCATCCAGGCGCTCCACGGCCGCTCGCTGCTCCTCGGTCAGCGCCCAGGGCCGGTCGGCGGGGACGGGCTTACGCATACCCAGCGGATCGCGCAATTGTCGCTCCGACCATTGCCGAACAAGTCCGCGCTGTTCCAAGGAATCCAGCACGCTTTGCGGTGCCGGCAAGGGCCGACTCGGCCGCTCATCTGGATCGGGAGGGGGCGCCTCTGGGTCCCTGTCCGCTTGGTCGCGCAGGCTCTGACGCCTCAGGTCGGCAACGGCGATTTCCCCTGCATTTTGAATCCTCTGCAAGATGCGCAGTTCGGATTTCTTGAGGTCCGCCGGCCACGGCAGCGGCGTCGCTCCAATCCAAGCTTGCTGCCGTTCGGGCGCATCATCGCCCTGCTGACCCGTGTGACGCAGGACCGCCGGCAAAGCCAGGCGCGCCGCCAGACCCACTGGGGCGTGGTAGTACTTGGAGATAAAATCTATTGTTTCAAGGAGATCGATAGGCACAGCATCGCCGACCCGCGATACGACCGGCCTCAAAGCCGTGGCTGCGACGCCTGCCTCCGCGACCGGAACGACGCGCCAACACAGCCCGACGCATAAACGCCCGCGCAGTGGCACGGACACTCGGTCGCCAGGCTGCAAAGGTGGCAAGGGCTTGCCCTCGCCGTCGAGGACGGGTACGCCATAACTCAAGAGATCCGTGGCACTAGCTACTGCGACCAAGGCCGCGTACGCATAATGGGCACCGGCCGCGGTATGGGCACCGGCCACAGGGGCAGAATTCTTGCTCTTTGACGAAACCTTCGCCTTTTTAGGCTCTTGGCCGGCAATTTCAAAGAGACTGGGTTGATCGGTGCGCTGCGCCATGACGGGCATCCTCGACATTTGACGGTAGGGTCGCAAGGTCTGCGGCGATCACCCCGGCCAGCCTCAAGGCGAGGCGTGAAATCTGCTGCGTTTGTCGCGGCCAGCGCTGCTTGCTATGGTACCGGGTTCTTGCGCCGCAAGACGCCCAGCCGGAGGAAACCATGGCCCCTAAAATGACTAGTCTTTTTAACACCTTATTTGTCGGTCGCGCGCCAATAGCGCCTGCCTTGGTGACCTTGGCCGCCCTGTTGATCGCCCCGGCGGTTCAGGCCCAATGGCCGCCTGCAGTGGGTGCCAACCTCAAGGATCAGGCCAATTGGCCAAACGATCCTGGCTACCCAGGTGCCTGGAATCTCTGGTCTTTTGTTCCTGACGCCTGGGCAAAATACGTCAATGACAAGGGCGTAGCCTTTCGCCCTGCAGAAGTCGCCATCGGCACCGGCATGCACGCCGATGAAGCCTGGACGCGCACGCCTGGCGATCGACGGGTTCTGATCGCCGTGCTGGACTCCGGCATCAAGTGGGATTCTGACGACTTGCTCAACAAGTTCCACCTCAATATCAAAGAATTACCAGCACCGGATGCCGCCTGCCACGGCGCCAAATACAATGCCGCCGACCCGTATGACAGCAATGGCGACGGCCTGCACACGATGGCCGATTGGGCCAAGGAGCAGGACCGCCTACAGGTGCCAAAAACGCCGTGCGATCCCAAGCTTACCGACAAGAATGCCAATGGCATGCTGGATCCGGGCGACCTGATTATGACCTTCTCGGACGGCAAGGATGACGATAACAACGGCTATGTCGACGACATTTCCGGCTGGGACTTCTTTCGCAATGATAACAACCCGTATGACGACACGCGCTATGGGCACGGCAGCGGTGAAGCCCGCGATTCTTCAGCGGAAGGTAACAACGGTCGCGGCGACATCGGCGTCTGCCCGGAATGCTCCGTGATGATGGTGCGCGCCGCCGACAGCTTCCTGGCCGACGGTGACGACTTCGCCGCGGGCGTAATTTTCGCTGTTGATTCAGGAGCTAACGTCATCCAAGAGGCCTTGGGCGCCATGAGCCGCGGCAAGTACGCCGACGACGCGATCAACTACGCCTACGCCAATAACGTGGTGGTGATCGCTTCGGCCGCCGATGAACTGAGCTTTCACCACAACATGCCCGGTACCACCGACCACACCGTGTATGTCCACGCCATCGTCTATGACGGCGGCAAGCCGGACAGTTCGACGACCTTCCTAAACTTCAACAATTGCACGAACTTCGGCGGTAACTTGATGTTGTCCTCGCCGGGCACGGGCTGCTCTTCGGAAGCCACGGGCGTTACCTCAGGTCACGCGGGCATGATTTATTCCGCCGGCCTCAAGGCCAACCTCAACCCGCCCCTTTCGGCCGAGGAATTGCGCGGCATCTTGATTCAGAGCGTCGACGACATCGATGTGCCTGAAAGTGCAACGGATACCACCAAGTTCCCTTCGGGCCCGGGCTGGGACCTGCACTTCGGCTACGGACGCAACAACGTCGCCAAGTCCGTGGATTTGGTACTCAATAACTTGGTGCCGCCCGAGGCCGACATTCTGCTGCCCTCGTGGTTTGAACCCATTGAAGTGACGCGCACGCCGACGGTCAGCGTGGTCGGCCGTGTCGGCACGCGCATGGACGGCAAGCCTGCGCGTTACAACAGCTTTGACTATGTGCTTGAGTACGCCAAAGGCATCGACCCCAAGTCCGGCTGGACGACCATCAAGCAAGGGACGTCCACGGGCGTCAACGGCGAAATTGCCCAGTGGGATGTCGCACAAGTCGCTAAATCAGTTGACTTTACTGCACCCTTGGTCGACCACGATCAGTACAGCTTTACCCTGCGGCTCCGCGTCGACGCCAAGAATGCCGGCGGTCAGGCCGTTCACAATGAATTCCGCAAGTCTGTCGGTCTGTACAAGGATCCGACCCTGCTGCCGGGCTTCCCGATCCGGCACAAGTCCAGCGTCGAAGCCAGCGCCAAGATTTACGACATCAATGGCGACGGCAAAGATGACCTGATTCAGCCGACTTCTGATGGCATCGTCCACGCATACCAAGCCGATGGCAGCGAACTGGCCGGCTGGCCGGCTTTGGCACCCATCCGCCCGGAACTGGCCGGCGCGACGGCTTATGCCAACAAGGCATGCGCCTACCGCACCGACAAGACGGGCTGCATTGCCCAAGTGACCACGCTCAAGCCCGAGTACCGTCAGGACATTTTGGGCACGCCCGCCATTGGCGATTTGGACAATGACGGCAAAATGGAAGTGGTCTTCACGACCTACGACGGTGAAGTCATCGCCGTACACGCCGACGGCAAACCGGTGACGGGCTTCCCCGTACATGTGGACCGCGAGCGCTCCAAGAAGGCGGATCCGGACCACTTGTGGGATGATGGCATCTTCTCCGCCGCCGCCCTAGCCGATCTGGATAAGGACGGAAAACTTGAAATTATCGTCACTTCTATGGATCAGCAGATCTACGTCTGGCGCGCCGATGCCACCATGCAGCCCGGCTTCCCGGTCGTGGTCCATGACCCTGGCCTAGGCGATGCCCATGGCGACCGCATCATCACCTCGCCAGCGATTGGCGATGTCGATGGCGATGGAACCCTGGATATTGCCACGGGAACCAATGAAGTGATTGGCTCTTCCGATGCCAAGAATGAAGCGCGCGGCTACGTGGTGCATGGCGATGGCAATCTGAACAAAGACGGGCCGTATCTCAAGGGATTCCCTGTCATTACCTACGGTTTGATGGCGTACGTCCTGCCCACGGTCGGCTCCGGCGTCCCGGGCAATGCGGCCATGGCAGACTTGGACTTTGACGGTCGCTTGGAAGTGAACTTCGACACCATCGGTTCCTCAGGCACCTTCTTCACCCTGCAGGGAACGCCATACAAAGCGGAGACCTACTGCATCGGCGTCAAGCACGGAAAATGCTCAAAAACATTTAATAATCAGGTGTTTGGTCCCAAGAGCAACTCCAAGGACCAGCCGGCCTACATCCTCATCAGCAACGCGTCGCTGGGCAAGATCGACCCCACCGGCGGCGTCGATTTCGTCAAGGCAACCGCGGGCTTCAACTTTGCGTTGACCTTTGCCTCGGGCGGCATTCGCGCTGACTTTGACCACCAATTGTCGGCATGGGACACCCAAACCGGTTCGATGCTCGAGGGTTGGCCGCGCGTGATGGACGATTGGCAGTTCTTCTCCAACCCGGCCATCGTCGACATCGACAACGACAAGAACCCTGAAGTCATTGCAGGATCTGCTGGCTACTTGGTCCACGGCTGGAACTACCAGGGCGTTGAACCGAGCGGATTCCCCAAGTATACCATGGGTTGGGTGCTCAATTCGCCTGCGGTCGGCGACATCGACGGCGACGGCAAGTTTGACGTCAGCGCCGCCACCCGCGATGGCTGGATTTTTGCTTGGAAAACCGATGGCAACAAGAAGGGCGCCGTCAAGGAATGGCCCTTCCACGGCCACGACTTGCACAACTGGAACAATTACTCAGCGCCCATCGACCCTTATGCCAAGAAAGACACCGACGCGGGCAGCGGCGATACGGGCAGTGCGGACACAGCCGACAGCGGCAGCGCCGATGCCACGGCAACGACAGCGAAAGACACCAGCAGCACCACGACCGCCAGCAGCGCCAGCAAAGGCTCCTCCGGCGGTTGCAGCAGCAGTGGTTCAAGCTCCATCCCCGCGATGGGCTGGTTGCTTGTGGGCAGCAGCGTGCTCTTGTGGCTGACTCGACGCCGCAAAGCATAGGAAAAAGAAGGGATTAGCACGGGAGACGGCAGCAGGGCCGCCCCGAGGAGCAAGGTCATGGTCACGCCCGAACTCAAGCACCAATGCTACAAGTGCGAAGAAGAACTCGTTTTTGACGTCAAGATCGGTCGCCTGGACACCTGTCCCAACTGCGGTGCCTATTTGCACTCTTGCCGCAATTGCCGGTTTTGGAGTCCTTCCGCGCACAACCAATGCATCGAGAATCAAGGCGAATTCATCCGTGACCGCGAATCGGGCAACTTCTGCGGCTTCTTTCAGTTCCGCGTCCTCGGCGAGGACAACAGCAAGGAAATCAACGACGCCAAGTCCAAGCTCGAAGCCCTCTTTGGCAAAGGCCCTGCAGCGCCTAGCATTTCCTTCGGCGGGCCCGCGACCGCCGCCAGCGCCCGGCCTGAGGACGTGGCCCGCGCCAAGCTGGAAGCCCTGTTCAAGAAGTAGGGCGCGACGGCTGGCGAGGTGCAAACTCGGGGGCACACGGCCACTCTGCCACCTCGGACAGCGGTCGAGAAGCGTCACTAAGGCAACACTTTCCCCATGACGAGCCGCCGAGCCGATGGTTCTGGCGCTCCCTGTTCCCAACGTCGATGCCGGACCGTGGAAGCCTTTGCGCCTCAGAAGTACAGGTATGCCATACCTGTTGCCTGGATGACGCTGTCAGCGCCGGTGCCCTCTGCCCCTAGCGCCACGCCGTGGCCGACCAGCCAGCGTGCTTTGGCTTCCCAGCCAAGGGTCCAGCCGCGCGAGGCATTGGCGGCGTAACGATAGGCTGCCGAAGCCAGCAAAACCACGTCATTGCCGAGCTGCCACCGAAACCCAAACAACGGACCGACCATGGCGCCAACGGGCACCTTGAAGTGCCAAGGGGCAACGCGCGGGCCAGTCTGAACCAGCATGTCTGTCATCAGGAAAGTGCTGAACATTTTAGATTTATTGGCAAATGTCAGCCCTCCGGACGCCTGTGCGGTGCCCAGGACGCAATCAGTGCACAGGCGGTCGATGCGCTGGTCAACGCCAACGCGGAAGCGCCACGAAGGTTTCGGCGCAAAGGCATCAAAGGCTTGGAGCGACGCGACGTGCACCAAGTCGGCTCGATCCAGGTGCAGGCGATTGGCGTGGCTGAGCCAGGTGCCGCGCAGGGCGAGGAACTCGAGCTGACCGAGCGAGGGATAACCGCCGGGCGGGTCGGCAAGGTCATGCATTGTCAAGCGAAAGTCCAGTGTTGCACCGGGTTCGAGCCGCGTATGGAGTTGCCCTGCCATGGCCGCGCCGGCCCCAACGCGGTAGGTGTCATGCCCCTTGTCAGGGCGCTCGTTGATGGGCACGTCTTGCGGCAATTCCGGCGAGGGAATGCCCAGTAACGCCCGACGTTCGAGAATTTTCTGGCGCAGGCGACCAGCTTTCCCCTCAGGGTCCGTCACCAACTCGCGGGCGTAACGCAGGTCGACCAGGTCGGCTGCCGCATCGAGCACGGCGGCCTGGCGTGGTGGCGCAATTCCTGTAATTTCTTGAGTTGGCTCATCAATCAGGGTGGAAACCCAGCCACGCTCTTGACTGCTCATCGGCGCCACCCGCTGCTCGAACTGCCGGCGAATCGAAGGCCGGAAGCGCACTTGGCGCAAAAGCCCGGGAATGCTGGCTAGGCGCTTGGCGGAGTTCACCGGCAGGACAGGCCAGCCCAGGCCTGAAGACGCTTCCAATCGTGGCGCGACCGCATCCAATAACGCCATGATATGATAGGCACAGTTACCCGAAAGATAGTAGTAGGGCGCATAGGCCCAGCCAACCTCCCAAACATGGGCAAGCAGCAGCAAGAGGCGATCGGGCGGAAGATTCAGGTCGTATTCCCACAGGTCGCGCGACTCAAAATCGTTATATTCTCGAACTTTGTAGTAGTATGGCATGGCATGAAAGGTGCCTGGATAGGCGCCAACCAGGCCCTTGATGGCGTATGCGATAGCATTGCCAGCATCGGCATCCGCCGAATAGTCCACGGCATGGTCCAGCAGCTCAAGCGAACGTCCGTGGCCAGAGTCCATGTTTCTGTTCATGCGCAGGAAGATATGACCAAAGGCCGACGCCGGCGCCGACAGGTGATACCCAGAGAAAACCAAGGTAATCGACTGGGCTTGGACCCGCTCGAGAAACTTCTGGGCTGCGGGACAATCGACGGGCGGAAGGGTCGCTGCATCGAGCTCAAGCTGCTGACCGAGAAAGAGAAATCGCGCAGGAAATCGACAAATCGCGTGCTGGGCAGCGGCTACGTAGCGCCCCCGGGCATCCATTACCGCGGTCGTGTCCCTAGGTGCGTCCACCGGGGTAACGCCGCCTGGCAGTGGCGCAGACGTGACCGGCATGGGCAAGAACCATGCCCGCACCGTCGCCTCTAGCTCCGCCGAGGGGTCCGTTGCGCCGTTTGGGGACAGAAAGAAATCGGCTCCGGCCAGTTCACTCGCCGGTTTCCCCCACCAACTCGGCTTGACGTGCAGCAGCGCTAACCACGCGCGGGAATTGGCCAAATCAAGGGTCCGCGCGCGCGCAACCAGTTGGTCAGCATAGGTCGGACTGGCCGCGTGCGCCGGCATGGCAAACAGCGACCACGCCGCGAGGACAGTGAGGGCCATGCGACCGGAGTGAAAGAAGAAGCGGATCAATGAACTCTCTAGCGCGTTGGCAGAAAAGACAAACTCCGCGGCTGGCCGGAGCAGGCCACGGGACGCAGCGCCCCGTACCAGTCCAGCCAACCGCGGAGTTGCCAATGGTTTCAACCTACTGGCAGCGGGAATATTTAGCCAACCTTGCTGCAAGACAGGGACTTGTCGTTGCGCAGGGCCTGCAACACGCTCTCGCTGAAAGCGTTGGTCTGCATGGTCGGCGCGATGGACTGGAAGCTGCGCTGCAGGTGGCTGGCGACTAGGGCGCTGTCCTTGCAGCCGGCGAGGGCGCTGAGGTTTTGGATCGTCTCGCCCGAACCGCGCGACATGTCCTTGGCGAGGGCCTCCTTGTTGGCCTCAATGAAGACCTTGGGACCAGCAGCAACCGCTGACTCGCTGCAATTCGACGTGCCGGAGGTAATGCCGAAGGTCTGTGAGGCAAAGGTGGCGTTGGTGGTCGCGGCAAAGATTTGCACGATGCCCGGCTTGTTGCCAAAGACCATGGAGCCCAAACCGCAGCCTGCGGAACCGTAACCGGCCGCGTACGCGTTTGTTCCACCGAGAAGAGCGAGAAGGGTACCGAAAGTGAGTAACTTGCGCATGTTTCTCCTTGTGAATGGTCAGTCCAACAGGCCGCCCGGACCAAAGTTGGCCGGGGACCGTTGACCGCCGAAGCGGCATAAATACAAGATGACGATAGATGCTTGCATCAAAACTGTCAAACCATGTTCATTTGATTAAATATCAACTATTTGCCGAACACCAGACAACCTGGACTCCACACCAATCATCTTGCGCTAACGTTCAATAGTCGCCAGCGTATCAGCCGCTCACGCAATAGGCAACCGGCGATTGCCCTGCCTTTTCGCAGTCATCGCCGCGACCTTCTACGCCGCCAATATCTACGGCGCAGCATCAGCAGCTAAGCTGGCAAATCTCAAAAGGGAACACCACTTTGTCCAGGCGGCCCGCAGCGTCTACGCGCGCTTGTGGCAAGGCCTCGATGAACCCAGGCCCAACAAGCGCTAGAAGGACGCAGGGATGCCCAACTAGTAAGGATTGTTAGCTATTATTCCGGCCTTTGGTGCCCTTACGCGAGCCCCAAAGCCTAGACTCGCCCCTTGCGCCCTAGCCACGCAGCGAGGGTCGGCAATACCAGCAAAGTCAGCAAGGTACAGGACACCAGACCGCCAACGACCACGGTGGCCAAGGGCCTTTGCACCTCGGCACCGGCACCCGTGGCCAGGGTCATGGGTACAAAGCCGAGCATGGCGACCAGGGCCGTCATCAGCACCGGACGCAGCCGGGTGCGGGCGGCTTCGCGGCAGGCTTGCTGCGCCGTCATCCCCTGATCCTGCAAGTGCAAGAGGTGGGCCATCAGCACCACGCCGTTGAGCACAGCAATGCCTGATAGGGCAATAAAGCCAACCGCGGCTGAGATCGAGACCGCCATCCCGCGCATAGCCAAGAGCGCCACGCCGCCAACGCCTGCAAAGGGCACGTTGAGCAGGATCAGCAGGGCGGGCCGCGCCCGGCGGAAGGTCAGCACTAGCACCGCGACAATCAGTAGCAAGACTACAGGAATCACAATGGCCATGCGGTGTTTGGCACTAGCCAGGGTCTCCCACTGTCCGCCCCAGTCCAACTGCACGCCGGTGGGCAGTTTGACGCCGGCCTGCACCGCTGCCTGCGCCGCCTGCACCACGTCGCCCAGGTCACCGCCGCGCACATTGAAGCCGACGACCAAGCGGCGCCGGCCCATTTCGCGGTTGACAAGGCCTGGCGCTTGCGTGGCTTCGATGCGAGCGACACGACCCAGGGGCACCAAATGCCCAAGACTTGTCGGGATTTGCACGTCTGACAGCGTAAAGGCGGACGGCGTCCCCTGCCACCGCACCCGCACGGGCAAGCGCACGGGACCGTCATAGGTATGCCCGACGACGACCCCTTGCTGAATCGCTTGCACCGCGTCCAGCACATCGGCGGCCGTCAGACCGAATTGCGCGATTTCCTCAGGCTTTGGCTTGACTTCCAAGACAGCGACCGCCGGAGGGGCCAGAATTCGCACATCGGCGGCTCCCGGCGCCGTCCGCACAACTGTGGCCACCTGTTCAGCAAGCGTGCGCAACTGTTGAAGATCTTCGCCGAAAATGCTGACATCGACATCTGTCACCGAGCCGCCGAGCAACTCATTGAAACGCATCTGGATCGGCTGGGTAAAGGAGGACTCGCTGCCGGGGTCTTCGCGCTGGAGCAGGCGATTCATCTGTTCAATCAGCTGGTCACGACTGAGCCCCGGCCGCCATTGGTCCGGGGGCTTGAGACGCACAAAGACGTCGGCTTGCTCTAGGCCCATGATGTCCGTCGCCACGGCCGGACTGCCAATGCGCGAGACGACTTGGGTGACCTCAGGCACCTTGGCCATGAGGACCGCTTCCATCTTACTAGCTGAATCTACGGCTGTTTCCAGAGAAATATCGGCATTGCGCGTGGTCTGGATGACAAGGTCGCCCTCATCGAGCTGCGGCACAAATTCAGTGCCCGAACGGGCCAGGAGCACGCCACCGCCCAGGAGCAGGATCAGCGCCATCAGGGTGATGAGCAGCGGATGGCGCATCGAAAGGTCCAGCAGCGGCGCATACAGGCGATCTGCCACGCGAATCAGCAGGGGCGGCTTCTTGGGCATGTGCTCGGGCCTGAGCAGGGCACTCGCCGCCGCCGGCACGAAAGTCAGCGAAAGGACAAGCGCCGTGCCCAAGGCCAGCAGGACGGTCATGGCCATGGGGCGGAACATCTTGCCGTCGACGCCTTGCAACGTCAGAACAGGCACATAGACTAGTAGAATCACCAGCACCGAGAAGAACACAGGCCGCCCCAGGCGCATGGCGACGCGCTGCAAACGCACGGGCAAAGACTCATTTGTTTCAAGGGGATCGGGGTGCTGCAGGGCGTGGACGATGCCTTCGACCATGACCACGGCACCATCGACGAGCAGGCCGAAATCGATGGCGCCCAGGCTCATCAAGTTGCCGGCCAGACCAAAGGCCACCATGCCCACAGCCGCGCCGAGCATCGACATGGGAATCACCAGGGCCACAAGTAACCCCGCGCGCAGACTGCCCAAAAGTGCCAGGAGCACAGCAATGACGAGCAGACCTCCTTCGGCCAAGTTCTTGCCGACCGTGCGCAAAGTGCGCCCCACCAAGTCAGCGCGGTCGTAGATTTCTTGGAGGTGGACGTCTGCGGGCAGGAGCTTTTGCAGCCCGGGCATCTGCGCGTGAATGCCGTCAATGACCTCCAATGCATTGGCATTGCGCAGCATTTGCACCATGACGTAAACGGTCTCGCCTCGCCCAGAGTTCGTGGCGGAACCGATGCGTGGCAGGGTCGACTCGCCGACGTCCGCCAAATCCCCCACGCGAATCGGCGCTTGCAGCGACCCATCGGCCAACAAGTGTGCCGGCCTGACCACTGCCGCCGCCAACTGCGAAGGCTGATTGGGCCAAGAGACTGCACGCAAAAGGCTTTGTGCCCGACCCGCCGGCAAACTGGCACCCGCAGCACTGCCAATGGCCTGACGCAAGGCGGAATTGAGTTCAGCCAAGGTCACTTGCATACGGGCCATGTCGGTCGGCCGTGCCACTACATCCAGGGAACGCGTGGCACCGCCCCACCAGTTGACCTCGACGATTCCAGGAACACTGCGTAAACGTGGCGCTATCTGAAGCTGCACCATTTCCAGCAGGTCGGAGCGGGTGCGAAGAGGAGAAGTAACTGAAAAGTGATAGATTTCGCCAAGACCACCAGTCAGAGGCCCCAGCTCTGGTTTTTCCACTTCTGCCGGTAAGTCAATTAGTTGCAGGCGCTCCTGCACGACCTGTCGGGCGCGAAAGGGATCGACGTCATCGCCAAAGACCACCGTGACCGAGCTGATGCCATAGCGGGAGATGCTGCGCTGGGTGATTAGGCCCGGCACGCCACCAATTGCCGTTTCTACGGGCCGAGTTACCAGACGTTCAACCTCGGTGGGTTGCAGGCCCGGCGCGCGCGTCAGAACCAGGACCTGATTGGAGGTGACGTCCGGTAAGGCGTCAAAACGCATGGCAGAAGCGAAGACCCCGGCGGCAACGCAGGCGGCACCACACAAGCTGATGACCAGCCAGCGATGGCGCATGGACCAACCGATAATCGCTTCAATCACGGCGTGGCCCCCGCCGCTGGCAAAGCCCGATCGGCTGGATCGGCGATGCGCAGATCCGCAGACAGGCCGCGGACAAGGGCAATGGAGCCCGCCATGCCAACCACCTGAACAGAAACGGCTCTTCCCCCAGAATCGCCAGAAACGATGACCTGTGGCGCGCCTTGCGCATTGATCAACGCCGCCACGGGAATGGCCCAAATGTCATCAGCCACGTGCCCCAACACCAGTTGACCGCGGGTGCCTGCGGGCAAGGTTTGATCGGGCGAGGCGGCATCAAACCACATGATTTGGCTACCATCTTCGGCATCAGCACTTTGGGCGACTGGCGTCGGCTGCAGGGGCAAATCCACACCACTGGTCTGGCGAAAGACCCACGTACCGCCCTGGGGCAGAGGCTGGTGCAGGTGCACCTCAATGCGGACGGCGCGTGGCGATTCCACAACCAGCAACGGGGGTTGCCCCGGCTCAACGGTGGCTCCGGCCACAGCCGTCACTTGGCGGACCAAGCCGTCCTGCCGGGCGCGCAACGTCAGGTGGCCCTTGGCGATGAGTTCGCTCACCGCTGCGTCGTCCAACCCCGCACCGCGCAAACGGGATTCGGCCTCGGCACGCAGGGCCTGCAACTCGGCGACTTGGGTCTCGATTTGAAAGACGTCGCCGGTGCGGGCAAGCCCTTCACCGCGCAGTGACTTGAGGCTGGCAAGGTACTTTTGCTGAGCAGCCAAGCGTGTTTGCGTGGCCTGCCTCTGAGCGGCCGCCTGCACCCACTCGGGCACGCGCACATCGACCAACGGCGCACCCGCCAGCACCCGATCGCCCGCGCGCACAAAGACCGTTTCCACCTGGGCGCGGGTCGACAACGCCACAGCCTGCCGGGCATCAGCCGCCGCTACCGCCACCGCCGGCATGGCAAAAAGCGTGAGATGTTCGCTAGGATGCTGGGGCTTGATCCAGCGCACTGGGGTGGACGCCGCCTGCCCGGCACTCGGATCGGGCGGCTCTGGCGCTGGCCCATGACAGGCCAAGATACCAAGGACGGCCAGCGACGCAATAGGTCGCAAAATCAGGACAATAGCTCGCAATGGCAAGGTGATGGGTCGCAATGGCAGGGGGATCGGCCTAGTCACTGGGTGCCTCCTGGGGTAGCACCTTGCAACGCCGCGAGCAGAAGCCAGGCGCGCAATGCCGCACGAATTCGCATACTTTGGGCATCAATGGCCGTCCTTTCCGCCTCACGCAAAGCCTGTTTGGCGCGCAGCACGTCAAAAACTGTGGCCGCGCCGCGATCGTACTGACGTTGACGCAGGTCGACGAGTTTCTGGGCCGGCACCAGCACCCGAGTCTGCAGGACTTCAGCCTGTTCACGGGTGTGTTCGACTTCATGCTGGGCTGCGGCAATATCCAAGCAAGCTTGAACACTTGCAGCGATCGCTTCGCCCATGCCACGCTCCACCGCTTCGGCACCTAGGGCGGCGGCACGCTGGCCATGGTCAAAGGCCGCCCATCGCCATGACAAAGTCACCAAAAACTGACTGGCGCCCTGGCCATCGCGCGACCAAGCACCGCCCACGGCCAGACTCGAGCCATGCAGGGCCAGCGCCTCGGCAGCGCGCGCCTTTTCCGCTTTCGCCACAAGGCCTTTGGCCATCGCGGCTGGCAGGGATGAAGCGCTACTCAGGGCTTGACGCCAGCCGGCGGCATCGGGCAGGACGGGCTCAGGGACCCGACCCGTGGCGACGGGCAATGGCTCTGGACCTTGGCCCAGGGTTCGCGCCAAATCCATTGCACGATCATGAACTTCCCCTTCCATCGCCACGATTCGCAGTTGGGCCTGGCCGGCAAAAACTTCGGCTTCCGCGGCATCGGCGGAAAGCGCGACGCCCTTGCTGGCAGCCCGTTGAATGGACGTGAGAAACTGGTCCGCTTGCTGAGCTTGTTGCTGCGCGGCTTGGTAGAGCGCCTGAGCCGTCGACAACTGCAGCCAAGCCTGCGCAACATCTAGCTTTTGCAGCAGTTGACTGGCGCGGAGTTGGACATCGAGGACCGCTCTCTCGGCCGCCGCCGCCGCCTTGCGCTGCCCCGACAGGTCCATCAAGTTCCAGGATTGATTGGCAAAGATCTGCACGGCCGGGCCGGGACTCCCGGCGCCAAAGCCTAGACCTGGCGCAACGCCGATCTCAGGATTTCCTGCAATATTAGGCAATTGCCCATCCATCTGCTGACGCGCTTGCAGGGCCCGCTGATCGCCGACCAGGCCCGGCGTCTGCTGACTTAGGCCCAGCGCCGCATCAAAATCGAGCGCAAATGCTGGGGAAACAGCAAAAAGACCGGCTAGGCTGACAAAGAGGGCGCGCATCACGGCCGCAGCGTACCTGATCTGCGGGTGCCTTTCAGGTGCGCCCCCGACTAAAGCAAGGTCAGACTGTCACGGTTCCGTCATTGTCCCTGACTGAAAACGAAATTCATGTCAAATGCCTCGGGTTCTTCGATCACCGGCAGGCCATGAGTTTGCGTGAAAACACCTTGAATGCACTCTTCAAATCGACCCGCAACGCCGCGAACGTCCACCTCTGTCAGCATCCCCGCCGTGCCGAGCACAAAGTGCACGCGGACCTTGCCTTCGACCGCCGGATCAAGGCGCAAAGCTGCGTCATAGCAGCGCTTTAACGCCGGAACACGACGCGCAATGACCTGCTGCACACGCTGGGCCGCGCTCTGCGGGTTCGACGGGTCCTGAGGGAAATGGATGATGATCACGGGCACTGGCCGCTCAACCTTTGGTGGCGGCGGGACGGCATTCGGCACGCGAGGGTCAAAACTGCGCTTTCCGACAATCTTTTCGGGCCCCGCCGGGGCGCCTTGTCCCTCCAAATGCAAACCTGCGCCGGGTCCACTGCTAGCCTCCCGGCCCTGCGTACCGCCAAAGGTCGGGTGCAGGCTGCTTTCCCCTGTTGGATCAACGGCAAACAGTTGCACCGCGTTGCCTTGGGCATCGGCAAAGCTGCCGGCCAAAGTGGTATCCCTCAAGACCCTGGCTGTTGGGCGATCCTCTACATCCCTACTATTGCTGCTCTTTGCCGGCAGCGTATTGGGCGAGGGTGGCGGCGCTTGCTTGCTGGCGACGCTAGCCGCTGGCGGAGGTTCGGCATTGGGGACCAAGGGAATCGCGCGATTGTCCACAACTTTTTCTGGAATGTCAGCAGGTTGCACCGCCACATAGTCGATATGGCTGGCAATTTCTTCTTCCGTCGCCGTTTTGTCGACAAATCGCCCCACCTGCCGATACCAGCCCAGCGCACCGACCACGACCGAAAGAACCAGCGCCGCAGCAGTTGCCAGGGATGTCAGCCATGTTTGGTCCGTCTGCACCGCGTATTTGAGCCGATACCGCCACGCGCCTTGGGGCGCCACGGTCTGGGTACGCGCCGCGCGAACAACCTGAAGCAGCACGGTATAGGGCCCAAGCTTGAGTCTAGCGCGCGAATTCATTCGAAGTTCCGCTGTGGTCGCCGTCGCTGGCAGCAGCAGGTCCCCCGCCACCTTGAGGTGCATCGCCGCTGTGGCCACCACCTGCACCGCGCCATCACGACGACGCCTGAGACGCAGCGGAGGGCCGTCATACTCCTCACGCGGGAGAACAAGCGTCGCTGAAGCCTCTGGACCGACAACGATTTCGCCGGGCAGGTCGTACATTTGTTCGGTCAACAGGCGGTCGCCCAAGACCAGGCCAAGGCGCAGGACCGGGTGCTGCCGTGTCATCGCAATGGGCTGACCACGAGGAATTGCCTGAAACAGCAAGACAAACTCGCCTAGATCCAGAGAACCACCCGAGGCAAGCCCCATGGGCACGCAGCGGTCGCGCCCCATCAGGACGGGTGAAGGCACCGGCTCCTTTCCCCTAAGACTCCAACGACTTATGCCGCTTTCGGGCAGAACGATATGCCACCCTTGCTGCCAGCGCATCACCACCTGCCTGGCCGGTGCCGCCGGAATCGTCGAAAGATCGATGGTGCAGCCGGGGTTACGACCAATCGATACCGGGCGCGCCTTCTCGACCAGGGCCTCCGCGACCAAGGTGCCCTGGTAGACAAGCCCTAGACGCAGCGGTTGTACATGGGAATTCATGGTTTTCTCCTTCGGGTGTGGGGGCAAATTGCGCCTGCTGGAGCAATGGACGCGCGGCATCTCCTTGGGATCTGTCGTATTTGTGAAGGTGTGTGACCGTCGCGAGGCCTGCAGGCATCGACCGCGAAGCGCTTTGGCGCTACGCTGTGGCGCGGGTGCGTTGCTGAAATCTTGAATTTCCTCAACCATTCCAAGATCCGGACGGAGGCAGCGGTCAGCTAAGGTGGCGCAAGGAGGGACGATGAGGTGGTTCACACGGGGCGACTTGGACGGCTTCTTCGGCCTTGCCCTGGATAACCTAGTGCAATTGCTACTGATTGACGGCTTGTGTCGCTTCGTCCTCGGCATGTCGCCCGATCTGCTCTACGGCCGCGTCCTGCCCGGAGCCGCGATGTCCCTGCTGGTGGGCAACGCATTCTACAGTTGGCAGGCGATGCAACTCGCTAAAAAGACAGGGCGAACCGATGTGTGCGCTCTGCCCTACGGCATCAACACAGTGTCGCTCTTTGCCCACGTCTTTCTCATCATGCTGCCGGCCAAGCTCGCGGCCCAAGCTGCGGGCGTCGCCGATCCGGTCCGGGTGGCTTGGCAGGCAGGACTTATCGCCACGTTGGCCAGTGGTCTGATTGAGTTGCTTGGCGCCACGGTCGCCGAAAAGGTGCGCAAGGCCACGCCGCGGGCAGCCCTGCTGTCGACGCTGTCGGGCATCGCTTTAGGCTTTATTTCTCTAGGGTTTCTCTTCCGCACCTACGCCCATCCCTGGGTAGGCCTGCCCGTGCTCGCCGTGGTGCTGCTGACGTACTTCGGTCGGGTCCGCTGGAAGGGCGGAATTCCTGGCGGTTTTATCGCCGTGGCACTTGGGACCCTCATCGCTTGGGTCAGCGGCCTGACACCGCAGGGGCCGATGCCACACGGCGCCGGTTTTCGCTTGCCGATCCCAGTGTTAAGCGACATCTGGGACAGCATCCGCGGCGGCCACCTGGTGACCTACCTCAGCGTGATCATACCAATGGGTTTGTTCAACGTACTCGGGAGCTTGCAGAACATCGAGTCGGCCGAAGTCGCGGGCGATTCCTACGCCACAGCGCCATCCCTGGCCGTCAATGGCCTTGGCTCGATTGTGGCCGCACTGTTCGGTTCCGCTTTCCCAACAACCATTTACATCGGGCATCCGGGTTGGAAAGCCTTGGGGGCCCGCGCCGGCTACAGCGTCGCCAATGGCCTGTTTGCGACGCTGGTCTGCCTAACGGGCTCGCTGGCCTACTTAGCTTGGGCCATTCCCATCGACGCCGGCATGGCCATTGTGCTTTGGATCGGCCTAGTCATTACCGCCCAAGCCTTTGCCGCCGTGCCGCGGGAGCAGGCCCCAGCCGTCGTGGTCGGCATTCTGCCTGGCGTGGCAGCTTGGGGAGCGATGCTGGCCAAACATGGCTTGCGCGCTGGGGGTTTGGGCAGTCCAGGCCGTCCCTTTGATGCCACCATCGTGCCAGCCTTTGAACGCGCCGACACCTGGATTACCGGAGCGTTTGCCTTGGAGCAGGGATTCATCTTTTCGGCCATGTGCTTATCGGCCGCGACCGTTGAAATTATTGGCAGACGTTTTGGTTACGCTGCGGCTTGGTTGCTCGGTGCAGCTGCCGCATCGGCATTGGGACTGTGCCACAGTTGGGCATTTACGCCTGCTGACACGACTTTTTCCCTGACGCCGGCCTGGCCCTACGCAGCTGGATATGCGGCGATGGCGGGAATTCTGCTGTTGGCGCGCTGGTGCACGGAACCCGTGGATGGCCAAGGCCATTAGTCTGAGGGGATTGAGTCAATCGGCACCGGTCGGCTGTGCAGGGTCATGCCGGTTGCCGGCGCGCACCTCAATATCGACCCAATCCTCAGTGCCACGCAACCCCTTGACTTTTAAGTGGTGCGCCCCGAGTTCCACCGGCCACAGCAGCGCCTGCCCGGAACGAACTGTGCCCAGGGGCAACGAATCGCAAAACCATTGAAGTAACTCGCCATCTTCCTGACCGTGGGCCAGCAGGGCGATTTGTTGGGCATCGACATCGAGTTGCGAATCGCGAAAGAAAATCGCGTGATGGTGAGGCGTTACGATGCGAACGCCCTCGCTCAGCGCCGGCAACGGGGAGGCCAGTGGACAGTTGGGCGAACCCTGCAAGGGCGGTTGCGGCAAATGCTGTAGAGCCCATGCGCGATAAGGGTCTGGTAGCAAAGCAAAAATCTTCTCTTGCACCTGAGACCCAACACAGCCGGGCCCTGCCCTCAGGCCGTTGCGCGGGTCGATGGCAATGGCTTGGTGCCAGCGACAATCTTCAATTATTTCATGATCTTGTCGCCACTCATCTACCAATTGGGGACAGTGCGGACCTGCCAACCCGCCGGAAAGCGCACAAATACGCACAGATTCAAGCCCTTGAGGCTGTTCGAACTCGGGCGAGTCGCTGTCGCCCACCAGCCGCAGCAGCACGTCGCGCAACAGGGGCGCGGCCCCGGTAATCCCCGACACGCCGTCCATGGGCGAGCCATCGAAGTTGCCGACCCAGACGCCGACCGTCCATTTGGGCGTAGCGCCCACGGCCCAATTGTCGCGAAAACCTTTGGATGTTCCGGTTTTAGCCATGCACGCAAAGGGCAGTTCCAAGGGTCCGTCGCGGCCAAAGGCCAGGGCCCGCGCCCGGGGATCGCGCAGAATATCCCCAACCAACCACGCGGATTGAGGGGTGAAAACGGCGCGGGTGGCTTCCTCGGGCAGCGTCGTCACGGCACCATCGGACCACTGCACCGATTGGATGACGCGCAGCGGTTTGTGCACGCCGGAGTCAGCTAAAGTTGCAAAACCATTTGTTAATTCCACCAGAGTCACTTCACCATCGCCCAGGGTCAGACCCAAGCCGTAGTGCGAGGCCGCCTGCGCTAGGCCGACAAAGCCCAACTGCGCCAGCTTGTCGCGCAGCGCTTCGGTACCAATTCGCGCCAGGAGTTGCACAGATGCCAGATTGAGCGAGTTGGCCAGGGCCAAACGCGCGCGCATCGGCCCGTAGAAGTGGCCGCCATAATTGCCAGGAGTCCACGGGCCTTGGGGCGTATCGAAGGAGGCCGGCAGGTCGGGCAGCACCGTCGATGGCCCAAGGCCTCGCTCAAACGCGGTGGCATAGGCAAAGGCTTTGATGGTCGAGCCGGGCTGTCTCAACGCCGTCGCGCCGTTATTTGCGCCTAAGTGCATGAGATCAGAGTAGTCTGCCGAACCGATCAGGGCAATGAGTTCGCGAGATTGGGTGTCCAGCACGACCACGGCACCGTTGCCAACATGGCGGTCGCGAAGCCGTGAAATATGCGTTTTTACAAGCTGTTGCAGGTCCTGCTGCACCGCCCCGTCCAGCGACGTCAATACGGCAACCGGCCGCAGGCTCAGCCACGCGTTGGTCTGGGCCAGGAGCCATTCGCTAAGATGGGGAATAGGTTGGCTTTTAGGCGTCCAAGCCAGGTGCACAGGCTGATCGAGCGCCGCATCGACGGCTGCGCGGTCCGCTAGGCCCAGGGCAGCCATGTGCTTGAGCAGGCGAATCTGCATCGGAATTGCGGCTTTGGCGTCGCGCAAAGGGTCCAGGCGCGTCGGTGAGCGAGGCAATACGGCTAGGTAAGCCGCTTCAGCCAAAGTCAAATCCCGAGCCGGCTTACCAAACAGCGTTTGCGCCGCCTCTTCACAGCCGCGCAAGAGCCCGCCGTAGGGCGCGTAATTGAGATACCACTGTAAAATCTCAGTCTTATCGTGCCGCGCTTCCAGGTTAAGAGCGACCACCGCTTCGACCAACTTGGGCCCCAAACGCCTGGACCGCGGCTGTAACCACTTGACAATTTGCTGGGTTAGGGTCGAAGCGCCCGACGTCACCCGCCCCGCCCGCAGGTTACCCCAGATGGCTCGGGCGACGGCCAAGGGGTCCACGCCAGGATGGTCAAAGAATCTGCGGTCTTCTGCAGCCAAGGTCGCTGCCACCAGCACGGGAGCGATGTCGTGCAGGTTCACCCATCGAGCGCGCGTTTCTGCGGCTCCCTTGATGGCGCGAAAGGACTGACCATGGCGGTCGAGCACGCGTGTAGAAGCGAAGCGTGTTCGCAGCAAACCGCTCGGATCTTCGGGAGAAAACCAGCCACCGCGCAGAAGCAGCCCCAAGGCCACGAGCAGCGCCGCGGCCACTAGCCAACGCCAGCGACGCCGCACGAGCTTGGGCACGGTGAGGGAACGAACAGAACGCATCACGCTAAGCTGCCTCTGCACAGAGCGGCGAATCGGCCTTTGAGGACAAGCGCTTACGGAGCGTCCAGGGCAAATGGGCGAAGTCAGAGCAAGCGCGGCAGATGTTAGGGGCCCTGAGTCGTTGATCTAGCGCCAATTCCCGCTATTGCACCGTCAATTCAACGGGTTCTGATGTGCCAAACAGTTCCGGATTGTACATGGCTTCGGCCCGAGCGCCCAAGCCCCTAAACGCACCGCGATTGGCCGCGCGCGCCACGTAGGCAAACGTGTGGACGCCTGGCGTCAATTGATCAACAAAGAAGCGGACTTCACCCATGGCGATCTCGCGGAAAGCTGCGCCGTCGGACCAGTCTTCGTCGTCGACATGACCCGCTAAACCGAGTGATTTCCGCAACGCTTCAAAGCGCTTGGCCATGGCCGGCGAACTGGTCGCTAGCTCAAAGTTTTGCGCTTCAAGGCCTGCGGGCGGTCGGTCGGTGACGGCGACATAGGCGTGGGACGAATCGGCCAAAACAGTCACTACAACAAGGACTTGTTCGCCACGCGCCAGGGTCTTAGGATCCTGTTTGCCCGTGAGGTCAAAGACGACGCGCCGGACCTGCAAGCCCGCGTTGATAGCGTGCGCCGCCGCCAGTTTGGGCGCGTAGGCATAGCGAATGCCGTAGTGCAGCACACCCGTGCCTTGGCGCTCAATATCAAGATTGGCAAGCGTATTAGGCAGTTGGGCCTGGGGCACAAACAGCTCGGCCACCTCCAGGCTCCGTTGATTCCAGCTCTTGTGGCCGATCACTTTGCCCGCCAACTGCACCGTCGCCTGCAGGTTCGGCACCGCTTTTTCCACGCTCTGGAAGTAGCCAGACAAGGCCTGCAAAGCCTGGGCATTTTCTTGGGTATTGCCCCAACGGTCATCGCGTCGTTGCGCCACCAGCCAATGGGCGACGCGGCCTGCCAAGGGGTGGTCCGGTTGCAGTTGCAGCATCAATTCAAGGAGCAGCGCATTGGTGCGAACCTCGCTAGACCAAAGGCCTTCCAGCTCCAGTTCCGCCGGCTGTTGCACGTGGGCGCTGTCGGCATCGATGCGGATCTGGCGGGTGATATCGTCCAAAGCCGCGCGGGCCATGTCTTTTTGGCCACTCATAGCCGCAGCACCGGCTAGCAGAAGGCGAGCATCCGCCGGCAAATTCTCTTGATTCTTCCAGACTTGTTGGACGTAACCAGAATCCGGGTGCCCAGCCGTCGCCATCGCGTGCAGGTACAAGGCCCGGGCGGCGTCAAACTGCCGCGGTGACGCATACTGTGCGACCTTTTTGCCATCCAGCGTTGTCCGCAAGTACGCGGCCGCCTTGCGTAAAACGTCCGCGTCCACCGCGTGCCCCTTGGCGCGCGCTTGGGTCAGCACTTCCAAGGCCCAGGCCGTCGCTTCGTTGTCGGCGTTTTCGCCCGCCGGCCACAGCGAGAAACCTCCTGATTCCAGGCGATTACCCAGCAATTTGCTGATTGCTGAGTCCGCCATCGCCGGTGCGTCGCGCAGGGCATCGGTTTTGAGGCCAAAGTCATGCATCAGCGCCTCGGCGTGCAGCAAAGCCAGCAGACGGGACGAAATTTGCTCCGTACATCCATAGGGATAGGCGATCAACCACTGCAAGCCGCGCTGCAGACCGACCAGGCCCGTGGCCGCCAGCGTCACCGTCACACCGCCGACATCGGTCCGCGCACTGACGGCCTTCTGCAACCCCTCGCGAAGATTGCCATTTGCGCTGCCGTACGTGGCTGCACTCAGCGTCGGCCTCGGGTCAAGAACGGGCAGGTGCACGGCCACGGCATCCTGGTCGCCCTCGCCTTGGGCCGTCATCGTCACCAGGGGGTTGCCTTCAGCCAGCGCCTCTACCGAAAACGTCAGTTCTTGGCTGGTGTTTGAGGCGATTTGCACGGTCTTTTGCGCAGCCTCAAGCACCTTGAGCTCGGCGCCCGTCTGCAGCGATGCCTGGACGGCAAGGGGTTTATCCGTTAAATTACGAAGTGTTGCGGAAAGCTGGAATCGATCGCCCAACTGCACCGCATGGGGCAAGGAGGGCAGCAACATAAGCGGCCTCTTGACGGTAAACTTGCCTTCGCCACTACCGAATTCCTGGCCACTGGCCGCGACGGCCATGGTGCGAAAGCTGGTCACATTGTCGGGCAGGATGAAGGTACCGCGGGCAACGCCATCTGGGCCCGTTTGCATCGATGCCGAGTAGAATGCGACATCTCTGAAATTGCTACGCAAACCAGCACCGCCACCGCCGCCGTCTTGGCCTTTGTCCTCGGACACGCGACCGCGCACCAGGGTGGCGATCGTGGCAAAATTCTCAACGCCCATGCCAATATCCGCATACATCGCCGGGTACGGATCTGGAGTCACCATATTGGTCAGGGAAAGGACGCCTTCATCCACAGCCCACAGCGTGACTTCGGCAGCTTTCCCTTGGCCGCGCGCGTCCTTGACGTCGACCGTCACCGCCACCTTGGCCCCAGGCCGGTAGGTGTCGGTATCGGTGTGAACCTGGACGCCGAGTTTGCGATCATCGTGCTTGACATTCAACTTCACGTAACCAAGCAGCATTTGTGGCGCACCGGTGTCCTTCTTACCGATGGCGATGGGACTGCGCCGACCGACAAAGAGCGAAACGCCGACAACGACATCAGGCTGATGTCGCGCTTCAATCGGTATCTCAATAACATCACTGGCATTTTTGAAGGTCACGAGGCGCATGTGCGTCACGCCCGCCCTTTCCTCGGTCACCAGAGCCGTCGCGCCGGGGACGGGATTGCGCACGGCGATCTTGGCCGTTTCACCTACTGAATACAGGGCTTTGTCGGCTTCGACTAGGGGCTTTTCATCCTCACCGGCGGCAGCAAATGAGGCCTTCCCGGGACCGACTACTGCCACGTTTTCCTGAGAAAAAGCATGGCGTTGCTTGGCATCAGTCACCGTGCCACGCAGGGTGTAACTACCTGGCTTGACCAGCGTCAGCGTACAGGCGACAGGCGCAGCCGCGCTATTGAGTTTGCAGGCGCCGGCCGGCGACTCCACCCGCTTGGTCTGCCACTCAACTTGGCCACCAATGCTTTGAATTCGCACTTGTTTCCATTCCTGATGGAAGGCTGTGACCTCAATGGGCAGACCTGCCGCCGCCTTGCCATCGTGCTCCACAGCAATTGCCTTGATAGTCAAAGGCTTGCCAGATTCCGCCACACTTCGGTCCAGCATCAGACCCAGTTCAACGGCGGCCGGGTGCAGCACAAAACCCGCACTGCGCGACAAGGTTCGGCCGGACGGGTCGGCGACGGTAGCCTCCACGGTCACCTGCAAAGATCCGGTATTCTTGACGTTTGTCGGCACGGGTTGGTGCCAGTGGCCTTTGGCATCGAGCACACCCTTGCCGGATTGCTGCAAATCCACAGAATTACCAGGAGTTTCATTGTCCCAGGGCGGTGTGAAGGTGTAACCACTCCAGCCGGGCGGCTCAGCAAACATGCGCTCGCTACTGACATTGTAGGTTGCGGCGGCCCCCGCCATCGGCCCACCGGTCAGGAAGTTCGCGTCAACGCTCAACTCCTGCGGATCGCCTTGATTCACAATCGGCACGGCAACTTGGGTCGTCAGGTTGAAGATCGGCGTCTTGTAGAGCATGACGAGGAAATCGTCCGTCAGCGTTCGCCCCAACACGCGACTGTGCACCGTCCATTGTCCGTAGGCGGCGGTCGAAGGGACGACAATCGGCACGTGGAACATGCCTTGAGCCGTGAGCTTTCCTCGGGCCGTGGCCACTTCAATGCCGCGAGGATCCGTCAATTCTACTGTAACTTCAGTGCCTTGGGCCGGCAATTCCAGACCGTTGGCGGCAATCACCCGCGCAATACCGGCAACGTGAACGGTTTCTCCGTGTCGATACACGTGCTTATCTAGGAACTGCCAGCCACGAACTCGGTCCTGGTCGCTGTCACCGTCATTGAGGGAGGCGGTTGTTTCTGCCGCACGCATGTCCCAAGAAAGCGCCATCAATGCGCGATCGCCTTCCTTTTCAACGACAACCACAGGCGCCGTCGGCTGTTGCGGTGTGCCCATGGTCTCCGAATCGTTGTGAGGCGTAGGCGTCGCAGGACCACGGGCGAGCCCTTGGGCATCCGTCTCCCCCTGCCAAACCAGCTTTTCGCCTTGGGAAAGCACGCGAACCTTGGCACCGGCCACGGGCTTGCCGCTGCTGTAGGAGGTCACCCACACCAGAGTAGCGTCCTCCGAACGCTTGGCCAGTACATGCAAGTCTGTGACTTGGAACAGTTCTTCGACAACTTCAGGCTTCTTGTCGCGCCCGACGACCTGGGGCGACCCAACACGCATGGCCACTAAGCCAGGTTTGTTGCCAAGCAACTTATCGAGATCAATGATCTTATTCTCGCGAACATCCTGAACCTTGGTGCCGCCCAGGCTCAGCGTCTTGGCGTCCAGCGGCAAATTCACTTTGGCGGCGTCGCCGGCCCCGTCATGACGAGCAAATTGGGACCACTCGGTAAAATGATCCGTCACTACATGGTATTGCACCTCAATCGTTTTGAGGTTTCGCACATCGACGGCGGCGCGCCAGGGCCGAGCCCCGTGCTCAAAGGTGGACCCATCGATAGCCCACTGGAGCTGAGACTGCATGTGGCCAAAATTCAATTGAAATTTCTGGTCTTTGCCCAATTTTTGCCCGTGTGCATCGCGCAATTCACCGGAAACAACCACGCTATAGCTCTGGCCCGGGGCGAATTGGCCATTCATGTTCAGGCTTTTGCCCCAGCCGAAGATTCGTAGCTCGGGCACGGGCGGGGTGACCTGAAACAGTGCAGACAGCTCGGCGTCCTCAAAGTGCGCCAATTCATTGTTGAACTCAAAGTGAACCGGCTCATAGTCTCCAGGAACACAGGTGCCGCGGCAGCCACCGTGAAGCAGACGCAGGGGGCCCAAGGTGGAAAAGGTCAAGCGGCCTGCGACTTTGGGAAGATCTGGTCCCTGCTCGCCCGTGATGCCCGTGCCGAGCTGCACCGTCACTGCAGCCAAACCCGGAAGAGGACGCGCAAAACTCATGAGTACAACCCGTTTCTCCAGACTGTCCGTCACGGCAAAACGCGCTGCCTGCGGGCCATTGCGAACCGACAACAGAAATGTTTGCAATGGCTTTCCGGACAAGAGCTCGATCTTCGGCGGGGCCGCCTTGCCCCCGGGCAGCGCCACCGTGATTTGGCCCGGTAGACTGCTGGCGACTAGAGGCTGATCAAAAACGAGCGCCAAGGTGGGCTTGCGTTCGATTTCCTTGGCCCCATTGGGCGGGAGCGACGCGATCATGTGCGGACGGGGCGTAGAAAATTGCCATGATTCCGAGCGATTTAACGGGCGACCTGACAAAGCCTTGAGACCGGGCCTCACTGCGACCGTAAACGTGGTGCTGCCAGGCATCGGTTGGCTGGGAAAGAAGGCGAGCGTGCTGGTGCCGGTCCATTGCCAGCGCAGAGGCACGGGCGGATTCACTGTCACTTCAGGTACTTGCGCGATTGAGTCCACTTCTCCCAGCGCCACCATCGGTTCGGAAAAGCCAATGGCCCCCATGGCGGTTGGACTGACTTCGCCGCGCGGGTAACGGAACGTGACGGTAACTTCTGTAGGATCAGCAGGCGGTTGCAGGACATGCAGTGCCGTGGAATCCCCTCCGGCTGCGGAGGCCGTCGCCAATGGAACGGGTGCCTGCCCTTGGGGCGCTGCGATTGGCTGCGACTGACAAGCAGCAACTGCGCAAAATAAGGCTACAACCCAGGCTTTTTCCTGCATCATCGGCAACCTCGTCCCGTCACTTTCTGGCCCGACCGCGGCGCGCCAAACACGCGTTGCAGTGAACACCGTTCTTTGGCGGCAAGTTTGCCAGAATGCGGAATAAAGGGCCAGAACGGGCCGAGACGTCGGGTCTACGCGTCGACACGGCTCTTGGCTCAAACGCAAAGAAAAATATTGGAATTACCGCGTTTTTCGTATTCTACCGCGCGTTGGCGCAGGCGCGGCTACAAACTGGGCGACCCGAGCAAGCGAGGCGGTCGCGGTACCGGCGGCACGTGCGTCACGGGGGCCCAGCGCCGTAGGACGAAATAGCTAGGCGTCGGTAGGCGCAAGGGCCCGAGGCGGGCGTAGGACCAGCCGAGCAGCAGGGTCGGGTCGCCCGGACGCAGGCACACGAGTGGATCGCGCATGGGCGCAAAAGCCTCCCACCAGGGATTACCGCCTTGGCTGTAGTCCAGGGTCACGCCCGGCCCTACCAGACGGGGACAATCCTCGGTGCCCGCAGCGACGCGAAAATGGCCAAATGTCCACTCTTTCCCGTGCTTTTCTTTGGCCAAAACATCGCTGTCCAGCCCTGTTTGCTGCAGCCGCACATTCCAACCGCGCACCCCGCCCGCATCAGCGACAAAGGCCTTAGCAAAGGTCAACCAACTGAGACGAATGGCAATTTTTGGCAAACCAAGGCTAATACCACGATAGGTCCAGCCCGCCAGCTCATCCGGGGTCAAAGCGTGGCCGGATGCCAACAGTTGCGCCAACTCCCGGCCACTTTTTCCTATAAGATCGAAATCTTGCATAGGCTCCTTGAGCGCCTCGATGCCTGCTGCGTCGCGTTGGGCCGTCCCCACCAGCCCTGCAGTCTGCGCGGCGAGCCTAGCGGAAGTCAACGCCGCGTAGATCTTCGCTTATATCGGCAATTCAAGTTGTTTCAGCCCATGGATGGGCCGATGGTCCGGCCCGTCGCACAAGTGGCGGCATCAACCGTGCCGGGGTACGCTCTGCGGGTACGGACGGGCCATGGCCGACCGCTGCGGAGGGAACATGACTAGAAGGATTGGTCTTTTGACTGGTGGTGGCGATTGCCCGGGGCTAAACGCCGTGATCTGGAGCGCGGTGCGCGCAGCGAACTCGCTAGGCGTAGAAGTGCTTGGTATTGAAGACGGTTTTGAGGGCTTGGTCGGTGGCGGTCGCGTCCGCCTGCTCGACAAGACTGCCATCCGCAACATCTTGCCTTTGGGTGGTACCGTTCTCGGCAGTACCAACCGCGGCAATCCGTTCAAGATGGTACGCCACGATCATGATCAGGAAATCATTGAAGATCGCGGCAATGAGGTGGTTTCCAACATCGAGAGGCTGGGCCTGGACGGGTTGATCGCCATCGGTGGCGACGGCACCTTGGCCATCGGCCTAGACCTCACCGAGCGCGGCGCCAAGGTGATCGGCGTGCCCAAGACCATCGACAACGATTTGGCCGCCACCGACACGACGTTTGGCTTCTACACGGCAGTAGAAACGGCCATGGAAGCTTTGGATCGCCTGAAAACAACGGGGGAATCCCACGATCGCGTCATGATCCTCGAGGTGATGGGCCGCGACGCCGGCTGGATCGCGCTGCATAGCGGCTTGACGGGCGGTGCCCATGTGATCCTGATTCCAGAAATCCCGTACAATATCGAGCATGTAGCCGCGAGAATCCGCCAACGCTGGCAAGAGGAAGGGCGCAACTACACGCTGATCGTAGTAGCCGAAGGTGCCTTTCCCCAAGGCGGTACAGCCAATTACGTAACGCCCGGGCAGGCGGGGCGGTTGGGCCGTCTCGGTGGCGCAGGCGCGACGCTGGAAGCGGGGCTGCAGCAGGCCTTGGCCGCTTGGCAGAGGCCATCAGGACCTCCTGAAGTGCGCACGACCGTGCTCGGGCATATCCAAAGGGGTGGCTCGCCCTGTGCCTATGACCGCTTGATTTCCGTGCGTTTTGGTGCGGAAGCGGCGCACTTGGCGGTGATGAATCGCTGGAATCGCATGGTCTGTCTGCGCGGCACCGAGATCAAGAGCGTGCCGCTGCGAGAAGCGATTTCCCGGCCTCACCGCGTCGATCCGGACGGGCAGTTGGTGCTGCAGGCGCGGGCCGTTGGCGTTTCCTTAGGCGATTAGCGCTCTTTGCTCGCGCTTCTTCTCAGGCCGACCGACTCAGCTCGAGCCATCATCCCCGCTAGCCTTGCCGTCGCCTGGCTCAGTGGCCTTGGGAGCCAGCACTAGGCGAATGCGCCGGGCCAAATCCTGACCCACTCCAGGCACTTGGGCCAACTGCGCGTGCGTGGCCGCCTTGACGCCTTTGAGCGAGCCAAAGGCCTGCAACAACGACTTCTTACGCTCAGTACCGACCCCCGGAACGCGGTCGAGCAAAGAACGCATCACCCGCACCTGCCGCAGCTGGCGGTGAAAGGTAATGGCGAAGCGATGCGCTTCATCGCGAATCCTCGTTAACAAGTAAATTTCATTGGAGTTTTGCGGCATTACGATCGGATTCTTGAACGCCGGCCGAAAGACGCGCTCCGGGCTAAACTGACTGGGCCCAAGGTCGCTGCCCGCCAGCGTCCGCGACTTCGCCAGACCGCACAGGTCGACGCCGCCCATGCCCAGGTCCTGCAAAGCCTCTTGCGCCATCTTGAGTTGGCCCTTGCCGCCGTCGATGACGACCAAATCGGGCGCCCGGCCTTGCCCGTCCTGCAGCCTCTGGAAGCGTCGGCTGAGCACCTCATACATCATCGCGAAATCATTAGGCGTATCCAAGGTGCGGACCTTGAAACGGCGGTATTCCGCTTTGTCCGCAACGCCATCCGTGAAGACCACCATGGAACCGACGGGTTCCGTGCCACTGATGTTGCTGATGTCGTAGCACTCAATTCGTCGAGGAAGTCGCTGTAAATGCAAGCGCTTTTGCAACCCTTCCAAGGTCCGCTGGGCATCTTGGCCCTGGCGCAGGCGGTCTTCAAAGGTTTGTCGCGCATTTTCTTGCGCCATCGTCAGGAGTTGCGCCTTCCAACCGCGCTGTGGTACGACCAACTCTACTTTGCCGCGCACGCAAGGGGTCGCCTGCAACTGCGCTCGTTGTTTGCGCAAATCGGTGAGCCAGTCGGCCAGGACGTCCTGATCCGGCAGTTCGCTCGGCAGCAACAGTTCGTCCGGCACGGGCTGACCACGGTCGTAGATTTGGCTGATAAAGCCGCTCAGCACCTCGTGATCGGCCCATTCCTGGTCCTTGAGCACATGCCCCTGCGAGCCCAGCAACACGCCTTCGCGAAACGACAAAATCGCCAAACAGACCCGCGCGCCTTCGCGGTAAATACCCAAGGCGTCCAGGGCCTGTGTCTGCCCAGGTTGGCTGATTCGCTGGGTTTCTAGGCTCGCCTCCACTGCCTGCAGTCGGTCGCGGTAGCGGGCGGCACGCTCAAACGCCTCGTCGGCCGCCGCCTCTTGCATCTGCTGCTTGAGCCGGCCCAACAATTCGCCGCGACGCCCGGAAAGAAACAATGAAACATCGCGAACATGCACGGCATAATCGGCTGGATCGACCGGCAAGACACAGGGCCCCGGGCAGCGCTGAATCTGATATTCCAAGCAAGGCCGCGTACGGTTGCGGAAAACGGCATCCGGGCAGGTGCGCAGCTGAAACCAGCGGTTGATCTGCGCCAGCGTGGCTCGGGCCGCCGATGCCGAGGCGTAAGGCCCAAAATACAAAGCCTTATCCCGCGCCGGACGCCGCACGACTTGGAGCCGCGGGAAAGACTCATCCTGGGCCAAGCGCAGGTGAATAAAGCGCTTGTCGTCCTTGAGCTTGACGTTGAAACGCGGCTGGTGGCGCTTGATGAGTTCGTTTTCAAGCAGCAGCGCGTCTTTTTCCGACGCCGTGACAATCACTTCCAGATCGCCGAGCACCTGCCGCAGCCACTGGACAAAGAAGCGCTCATCCTGCCCGGAGGCGTATTGCCGCAATCTTGCCCGTAAATTCGCAGCCTTGCCGATGTAGACAATCACGCCCTGGCGATCGCGCATCAGATAGCAACCGGGACGTTCCGGCAGCAGGCGGACGCGGTCATCAAAATCAAAGGCGATGTCGGACTGTGAACCGGGGTCGGCCAAGGTGCCGGGCAGAGGCCCGGGCTCTAGGGGCTCGCTGAGGGCCAACTCCGCGTCTTCCAAGTGGGAAAACGCATCATCGATCCAGACATCGACCAAATCAGCCGCGCCCGTCAGGTCCGGGGAGGCAGAATCACTCGATGACCCTGTTTTTTTAGACTTACTCGCCGCCGGCCGGTGCGCCATGGTTTGCACCACCGGGGGCTTTGGCAGCAGGCTTGTCGACGCCTTTGCTACCCTTTTCTGGGTTGGCCTTCTCGGAGCCGGCCTTGTCGCCGCTGCCCTTGCCACCGAGTTGAATCGGCATGTCTTTGCCGCCGACTTGCAACTTCAGTCCGCCCGCACCCGGCGCATCGGCCGCATCGGCAGGCGCGTGTTTGAGGGCTTCCTCATACGCATGCTTCTGCTGGGCGACATACTCGGTAAAGGCGTTGGTTTTCTTGATCTTGCCAGCCGCCTGGGCGTCCTTGAGGAGCTTGTCCACATAGCTGTGCCACGCCTGCAACCGACGCATTTGCAACACACTGCGGCCGAGAATATCGCGCGATTTGTCCTTGGCGGCCTGCACATCCTTGGCGTTGCCGTCCTTGCTCTCGTCTTCCTTGGCAAGGCGAATGACATAGCGCAACTTGCCGTCTTCGCTCTTGAAAATCGTCTTTGCCAGCGGCGCGGCCTCGGTCAGCTTCCAGGCGGCGGCAACGATGTCGGGCACCTTGCCAAGACCCGGAATATCATTGGGATCCTGCTCCGGAACCTGCAGCCCGAGCAGCAGTTCCATGCCGCCATTGAGCGCCGACATCGGCGCCTTGCCAATGGCCCCGGTCTGCGCGGCGCTTAGGATGCCATCACCCTTGCCATGGCCTTGATTCCATTGCTTAACCACATCGGTCAAAGCGGTGGTCGGCGTCGCCGTGGCTGCATCCAAGACGCTCTGCGCGATCTTGTCGAGCTCGCCCGCAGCCCTTTCCTGGGCCAAGCCTTCCTTAGCCAAGGTCCGTTTCACCTGTTCGAGGGGCGTTTCTGTGCCGGGCGTCTTCTTCTCCACCACCAGCAGCCACCAGCCATTTGGAGCTTCCACCGGACCGATCAAGGTCAAGGGTTCCGCGGTCTTCACCGCAGTCGCCACGGCTTCACCGAAGGGCGTGCGGCCCAGGGCTTCCACAGATTCGCCAAAGAACTTGCCGCCGGCATCCTTGGTCATCAAGTGTTCAGTCTTGGCGGTCGCCTGCTTGGAGAAATACCCCAACAAGCGTGCGGCCTTCTCTTCGCCCTGCAGTTCGGTCGCCTTCTTCTCATCGCCTTCCGCCGGCGCATCGCCATTGGTCGCGACGGCCGGTAGGGCCAATTCGCCGTTCCAAGCCTTGTCGAGGTCAGCGCGCAAACCGTCAATAATCTGGCGCTTTTCATCGCGCTTGACGACGATTTCCGCCTTCTTGGCGTCATCGGCCGCAGCTGGCGAGTTGATCGAAGGGGCTTCCACCAAGATCGCCCGCAGGTCCCACTTGTCGCCGACCTTGTAGAGTTCGCCCTTGGCTTCGTAGGCGGCCTTTATCTTGTCTTCATGCGCAGTTGCCCAAGCATCGGCGTCGGCATCCGTAACCTGCAGGGTCTGCGCGGCCTTTTCAGCGTCGACAGCGACAAACTCAAGGCGAGGACGCTTGGAATCCGCCGCTACAACCGCATCAATTTCAGCGGGTGTCAGGAGAATACCTTGGGTGACGATCGCGGCCACCTTGTCACGCAGAATCTCGCGCCTCAAGAAGGCTTCGAGGCTGGCCTTGGAGGTACCGAGGCTAAACCGGGCGAAGGTATCGTATTTCTTGGTGTCGAAGTTGCCATTGTCGTCGAGCAGGGAGGCGCCATAAGCGCGCTGCAAGTTCAAGACGCGACGCGACAACTCGGCGTCTGAGACCGCCAGACCAAGCTTGCTGGCCTCTTGAGCCACCAAAGTCGATGCGATCAGCTCCGTCAACACCTTTTCGGCTTCGATCGGCGGCGGGGTGCCGTCAATGTCGGTGAGCATTTGCGCCTCACCCGTGCCGCCGGACCAGGGAAAGCGAAAGCGCTCATATCGCTGAACTTCTTGGAGCTTTTCAATTCCTTTGCTGCCAGGTCGCGGCGCGTTTGGCGTAAAGCGCAGGCCCAGCTCCAGGTCTCCCGAGTCGATATCGTGGCCATCGACCGTCGCCATGACCTCGGAGGACTCGCCGCGCAAGCCCGACGTCACGCGGGACGCCGTGTTGAAGGTCAAAGCGAACACCGCGATCAACATGGCAAAAAGCACGTAAATCAGCGAACTACGACTATGGCGACGCATTGGTTCGAGCATGGAACCGGCTCCTTATTCCCGCGACAGACTCTTTCTGCGCGGTAGACTCTTTTTCTCCGCGACAGACTCTTTCTCCGCGACAGACCCGCCTTTTTCCGACACCGTGGGCTGCCGTGGCCGCAAGCGGACGCGGGTGGACTGCGCAGCGAGGCGCAGCATGCAAACAGCAATTGCGCCGCTAGTCAACCGATCCCCGACCCGTTGCAACGACCGACGGACACGCCGCGTTGACCAAAGGGCTCAGCGTCAGCGACCATGGTGCCATGAGCGAGGCCCGAGCATCTGCGCGCACTTCCCTTTCGATGCGCATCTTTTTGGCGTTCGCGGCCGTGGTCGCGACCAGCGGCGTTGCGAGCTTCTATGGCATAGCGGCCGTAACAACCCTGCGCCATGAACTCGCATTCCTGCGCCAGCGGGCTTTGCCGTTGCTCGACGAATTGCGCGTTTCTGGCTCGGCGTTGCGCGGGTTTGATGAAGCATTACAGAGAGCTGCACCGCACGACATCGAATGGGTTGTCCGCCTGGTACCCACGGCCCGCCCGTACGTGCGCGTCGATCAAATCCTGACACATACCCGGGCGTTGCGCGACGATTCGACGCCGCCCTTGCTTGCGCGCCTAGTGGTCCACCAAGCACTGCCTTGGCCGGCTCTGGATCTGCGGCTGGCCAGTCTTAAGTCCGCCCACGAACTGCGCGATCGCATGGTCCTGGATGCTGAACTCCACGCAGCCGTGCCAGGTTTGGACAAGGCGCAAACGGATGCTCAGGCCTATGACGCCTTGGTCGCCGTGCTGCAGCAGTCCATTGCCGAAAAGCGCGTGACCGAATCTGGGCGAATTGTCGTGGAAGTTCGCAGGATTATTCGCCATGTGCACGGAGCCTTGGGCGCTGCTGAACGCGAGTTTGAATCGGCGCTAAGTGACCGTTTTGACGAGGCTGAGCACGCCGAAGTCCGCCTGCAAGTGGTCGTCGTGGTCGCTGGCGCGGTATCGCTTTTACTTGCAATTACAATGCTTTTGCTGACATTGGCCACACTCAGACCGATGACGGCGCTGACCGATCTGGTGCGGCGCTTTGCCAGCGGCGAGCGCAAGGTTCGGGCTGATGTGCGCGGGGCCACCGAAATCGCGACGTTGGCCCTGGAATGGAACCGCATGGCGGACGCTTTAGCTTTGCGCGAAGCGCAGTTATCGGTGCAGCGCGAAGACTTGGCCCGTGCCGAACGCTTGGCGGCCTTGGGGCATGTGGCAGCGCGAATGGCGCACGAGGTGCGTAACCCCCTAAGCAGTATTGGGTTAAATGCCGAGCTGCTGGGTGAAGAACTGGGGCGCGGTGGTGCCCTGGACGCGGAAGAAGCACGCGAGCTTATTGCTGCGATCGGCGCAGAAATCGAACGATTACGGGATATTACCGAGAGGTATTTGACGCGCGCGAGACCCACGCCGGCCGAGCACGCACCCGTGCAACTCGATGAACTCTTGATGAGCATTGCAGATTTCTTCCGGGGGGAAGTGGAACGCAAGGGCATTGTCGCCCACCTGGACATGCAACCCGTTGTGATTCAAGGAGATGCAGGGCTGCTTCGCCAGGCCGTGTGGAACCTGGTGCGCAATGCTTGGGAAGCCATGCCGCAGGGAGGGCAGTTGTGGCTAAGACTTCGACAGCAGGGAGAATTTGCGGTCTTGCAGATTGAAGACTCGGGACCCGGTGTCAGCGAAGTCGCCCGAGGATCGCTGTTCCAACCCTTTGCGACTACAAAGGAAACAGGCACAGGCTTGGGCCTCGCCCTGGTCCGAGAGGCAATGCAGGTGCACGGCGGCCAAGCCAGCCTGGTGCCGGGCAGCCACGGTGGCGGTGCTTGCTTTGAACTGCGCATGCCTGCGTCGACCAATAGCTCGACATTACAAGACAATTCGCCGATGACTCCCGTTCGAGGTGGGCGGGGCACCTAGTGCCGGGGCCGAATTCGTTCGATCTTGTCGGCCCGCCCAAGTACCGCCTAGTGGGTCTCAAACCCTTGTCGTCAAAGGCGGAATTCTCGATTCGATAGGTCTATTTCTGCACGGAGCCTTCGGCCAGGTGATCGGCCAAAAACGCCAGAACCTCGGAAAATTCGCGGGTTCTCTTGGCCGCAGGCAGGTGCTGCACCAGTTGACGACCATAGCGTTTGTCGGCCAGACGCGGATCGAGCACGGCGACAACGCCAAAGTGCCTGCGCGAACGAATCAATCGGCCAAAACCCTGCCGTAAAGCCAAAGAAGCTGCGGGCATCGACAACGTGTCAAAGGCCGAACGCCCCGCCTTAGAGACCAAGGCCGCGCGAGCGACGAGCAACGGATCATCGGGTGGCGGAAAGGGAATCTTGTCAATCGCCACAACGCGCAGACACTCCGCCGGCAGATCGACGCCCTGCCAAAAGCCCATCGTCGCGAGGAGAACCGCTGGTTGTTCTTGGACAAACCGCTCGAGCAGGGCCTCTTTGCTGCCTTGCCCCTGGACCAGGCAGGTCATGCCAATCCGCCCGGCGAGGCGACTGGCCGCATCACGCAAAGCCCTGTGACTACTGAACAAAGCGAAGGTACCTCCTGCTGCCGCCAGCAAGAGTCGCTCAAGGGCCTCGGCTACAGCCTCATCACGGCCATGCGAGAAAGGTTCCGGAATAACAGGCACATAGAGCATCGACTGCCGTGGATAATCGAAGGCCCCGGGGATCACCTTGGCTGTGGTGTCGGCCGGCAGCCCGAGTTGCTCGATAACCGCGTCAAAACGCTGACCGACGGCCAGCGTTGCCGAAGTAAAGATGCGCACTGCAGGTTCTGCCAGCAGCGTCCTCTGCAGCACCGGAGCCACATCAATGGGCCGCACCAGCACAGCCATATCGCGCCCGCGCTCTTCGGCCCAGCGCACTTGCCCGGGCCCCACCTGCAAGAGGGTCCGGTGCAGTTCCTGACGCAATTCGTACAGTGTTTCTCCTAACTTCTGCCATGGAGTCTCAGCCGCCAGCGCCGGGTCCATGGTCTGTTCTTGCAACAACTCTAGCGCTTCATCCAGGGCCAAGCCGGATGGAGTGATCAGCAATTGCCCTTTTTCATCAATCAGTTGCTGGTGCAAGAAGCTGCTCAGCGCAGTCTGCAGCGTACTGTTGGCCTGCTCCGCCGCATCGACGCTATCGCGAAACCGGTCTTGGGGGTTTGCGCTGGCAATGGTCTCGGCCATTCGACGCAAGTCTTTGATCTGATTCTGAAACTTTCGTTCGCTCCAGGTCGAGCCAAAGTACGCCGTCGCGGTATCGTACAGGGCGTGCGCCTCATCGATGACGATAGCTGCTACCGCGGGCAAAAGGCTTGCAGCATCAAAGCGTTCTCGCAGTGAATAGTCCGCCAAGAGCAGGTGATGGTTGACAACCACCAAGTCGGCAGCCAAAGCCCGGCGCCGAGCGGCGGCGACAAAACACTCGCTAATATAAGGACATGCACTGCCCAGACAGTTGTCGGTCGTGCTGGTGACATCGGGCCACAAGACGTCATCCTCTGAAACCCCGCTGACTTCATTGCGGTCCCCGACGGGACTGGTGCGCAAGACCCGTTCGACGGCCATGAGATTCCAGGGCAGGCCCAACCCGAGACTATTGCGCTGCAATTGCTGGTTCACGCGCAGGTGGCAGAGGTAATTCGTCCTCCCTTTGAGGACTGCGATGGTGCGTTCAACGCCGGCTGCCGCCAAGGCAATTGGCAGATCATGTTCAAGAATCTGGCTCTGCAGATGTCGCGTTGCTGTGGCGATCAGCGCCTTCTGCCCAGACAGCAAGATGGGCAAAAGATAGGCGAAAGTCTTGCCGGTACCCGTGCCAGCCTCGACGAGCAGGTCCCGATGATCGCGCAGCGCATCGGCAACAGCCTGCGCCATTTGTTGTTGGCCCGGGCGCAGTTCAAAGGTGTGCCCCTGCCCTTGGCTGTCCATGACGTCGGCCAAGGAGCCAAACCACGGGGCCAACCCTTGACCATCGACCCGCAAGAGTTCGTCGTCAGAGCCCGGTGCAGGGACCTCGCGTGTCATGGTGCAATACCGGGAGCCAATTGCGGTTTGATCATCCGTGGATCAGCTGGGACACCGCGGCGGTAGGTCAGGACAGCTACATCAGCCAAGGCACCAGCGCTGTCTAATTGGGGTTGGAGACCAGACAGTTGCAGCGATGCATCCAAGGTCTGCCCCAAGCCCGCCAAAGCTTGCGCATTCGCAGTCGCTGAGGCGGACTCCACAAGCACGTCGCGATCGCCCGCAAGGACGATGGTCGATGGATGTTTTACCAATAATTCTGTGAGTTTTGATATGGCATCGGCAGGGTCCAGCGAAGCCAATTGGACTGAGGGGTCGGTGCGCAACGGGTCGATCAGGGCCAGGACGCTGACGCCGCGCGGGCCCAAGCACAGGACCGCGATCTTCTCCTTTTCAGCCAAGGCGTTGCTGCGCTGTGCCTGCACGCGAGCGCTCACCTTACGCGTTGCCAACCGCTCGACGCTGCGGGCCGTGGCCATCAGATGCTCGGCACCCAAGGCAAAGACGGTCAAGGCCGCAAGACCCATGGTCCATTGAGCCCGGCGACGCCGCACAACGGCCGCACTGCCCGGCGCGCCCGGACGTTCCAGGGTCAACGCTACCAGGCCAACGCCCAAGAGCAACGCCGTCGCCACGCGCCCGACCTGCAGCGCGGGCCACAGGCCGTCGACCTGCCCCCTCCAGGCCGCCTGAGCAGCAAAAGCTAGGCAACTCAAGAGCATAAGGATCAGGGGCATGAGGTCGCGGTCGCCCAGTTTGCGCGGCGTCACGGGCCGCTGAACACCCAAGGTCTGCCAGGCGTCAGCGGCCCCCGCGCCCTGAAACGTCGCGTCATCCAAAGGATCGTCGACGTGAGGCGCGGCCGGATTCGCAGCCAGGGGCGAGCGCAGCACCGGCTTGACTTGAGGCGGAGGCGGCGGATCTGCTTGGACAAAGCCTCGCCAAGCCCCCACGAGCGCCAGGAGCAGCAGCAGTCCGGCCAGAGCCTGGGCCCACAGGGGGGCCGAAATCATGTATAATTGCTGAGCAATTTCGCCTGTTGGTCCGGCCGGAGCCACCGCCGCCAACGCTTGCAGAGCGCCCTGCCACGGCCCGACCACTGCCCACGCCGACGGCTGCCCCGCCATCGCCGGTCCGACCAACCAACGCGACACAGCGTCCGCCTCCGGCAGTAAGTAGCCAAACAACGCGTAATGCAATGATAATGCAGCCAGGGTCGCGATTCCCCAAGAAGCCAGAGCCACGCCGCGCAGCCGCATAGGCAGCACCAAGCGCGCCGCCAAGTACAGCCCGCCGGGCACAACAAGCAGCACCGGAGCTGCGAAAACGCCGCCAATCAGAAGGACAATTCCAGAAGCCGCGATACGCGCGACCTGACGCTGGGCCAAGCCCTGACGCAGGAGCACTAGGGCCGTCAAAGCGATCACGGCCCAGGGGGCACCCGCGTCGACTCGAAAGCCCGACTCTATTCCTAAAGGCGCAATTGCAAACAACAATCCCGCCATGAGTCCGGGCAGCGCGCCCCAGCCCATGGCCCGCGTCATCGCCACTGCAAGCGCGGGAAGGGCCAGATCGGCCAAGAGCAGGGGCGCCCGCATCAAGGTGGGCATCGCGCCCGTGATCTGCGACCAAGCGCGCGCCAAAAATGCCGTCCACTCCAGGGAATTGCCATCGACGCCTAGGCCCAGCGCCGTCGCCGCCTCCGTAGGCAGCGGGTCGTTCATGAGCAGCGGTACGAAGCGAACGGCCAAGGTGACCAGGGTTACGCGGATCAGTAAGGTTTTGATATCTTTGGGATCAATCGTCATTGGGCTCCGCAGCTGGGACGCAAGAGGCGGCGGTTTATGGGGGATGTGCAGGGTAGACGCAGGGACCGACGTCGACAAGGGCTGCACCGACGCCTCTCCGGCGCAAGCTGCCCGGAGCCCAAGTCATCCACATAAAACTACGTATGAATACGCGGATCGCGGCAGATTTCGCGCGCGCCTGGGTGGGGCAGGACTCGGGCCCCGCGGTACACATCGCCTCGGGGCAGCGAAGCGCACAACGCCAATCGCCGCGCAGTCTTGGCAATCCTGACGTGATAGGGCCTTGCAATCGCTACCCAATGCGCTACAAGCGCGCGCCGTTGCGGGTGATTCTACCTGCGCCCGGATCGGCAGAAGATGGTACAAGAGTTTGACATGGAAGAGGATTTTGAAACCCTGCTGCGCGAAGTGGCGCCCAAACAACGCCGGTGGGTGTCCCCGGGCGAACGCGTCACTGGACGCGTTGTCTTTGTTGGAGAACAGCACGCCAACATCGATCTGGGCGACGGTTTGGATGCGCTGCTGGACTTGGCCGGCATTGTCGGTAAGTCTGGACAAAATAAGCTGAAAGCTGGTGATCGCGTCGATGCCTATGTGCTCAGGATTCGCGATCGGGTGGTCGAACTCACCGTAGCCTTGGGCAAAGGCCAGCAAAACAACGAGATGCTTCAGGAAGCTGTGGGCAGCGGCGTACCCGTCACGGGCACCATCACCGCTGTCAACAAGGGCGGATATGTCGTGGATCTGGGCGGAATTCAAGGATTTTGCCCCATGGGCCAAATCGACGTCCGCCGCATCGAAGACCCCAACACCATGATTGGCCAGAAATTGCAGTTCCGCGTCACGGACTTGCGCGGCCGAGATGCGACTTTGTCCCGCCGGGCCCTGATGGAGGCCGAACGCGAGCAGAAGGCGCGGCAAACACGCGAGCAACTGACCGTAGGCGCTCTGGTTTCAGGCACCGTCACGGCTGTGCGCGATTTTGGTGCCTTTGTCGACCTCGGCGGTTTGGAAGGCTTTGTGCCGGCGAGCGAGTTGGGCTGGCAGCGCGTGCGTCCCAGCGACGTCGTCCAAGCAGGCCAAACCGTTGAGGTTCAGGTCCTGCGCATCGAGCCGAGCCTGGACGCTAAGGGTCGACCCATTGAAAAGATTGCCCTTTCGATGAAGGCCGTTGGCCGCGACCCGTTTGAGACCGTGCGCGACCATTTGACGCCGGGAATCGTGCTGCAAGGCACTGTAACTCGTGTAGAAATGTTCGGCGCATTCGTCGAAATCATCCCCGGGGTGGAAGGCTTGGTCCATGTCAGCGCCTTTGGCAAGCGCGTCGCCCGTCCGTCCGACCTCGCGCAAGTCGGCAAAACGGCAGTTGTTTCCGTGCTCGGCATCGATCCCATCCAGCGACGCTTGGCGCTGAGCTGGATCGCGGAGGAGCAATTGGAGGAACTGCTTGATTCTGATGCGGGAATTCCCCACAACCCCACAGCAGCGCGGGTGATCGGCGTGCTCAAGGCGCGGACAGTTTCGCCGCGCGCCAGCCAGGAATCCCTCGCGCTCGCGCCCAGCGCGCCCCGTGCTGCGCAACCGCCAAAGGTCGGTTCGTTGCATGAAGTGACCGTGGACAAGGTTGAAACATTTGGCGTTTTCGTGTCCTTTGCCGGTCATCGCGGCCTAGTTCCCAATGGCGAGTTGGGCCTGCCTTTTGGCACCGATGGGCGCCGTGTGTACCCACCTGGGACCCGCTTTGTGGCGGTGGTTCAGGAAGTGCGGGGCGATGGTAAGATTCGTCTTTCGCTCAAAGGGGCGCAGGACGCCGAGGAACGCGCCCAAGCTCAAGAATTTATGGCACAACAGCCGGCTCGCCCAACCGGCGCGGCCATCGGCTCTCTGGGCGAATTGCTGCTCAAGAAGTTCGGCCCCACCGGCACGATCCGCAAGTAGGCGGAGGCGGCGGAGCTCCGCTCCCGGGGAGAGCAGCGATAACCTCCAGGCAAATCAAGAACTTTGATTGATCTTGCGGGCTCCGGCTTGGCAGCGACCGCTGGAGTGACGTACGTTGCAGGCCGATCAGGCTATTGTCCAGGGGGAGCGTGGCAGCGCCGACACCGCTCCGACGCGGCACGACAAGCGAACGTCTGTTTTCCAACAATTTCAAGGCAGTATCCCGCACAATTCTTTGTGCAATTCCGGGCGCCAAGCCCCGCGGCCGAACGTGGGCCTTCTGCGCGCGCGCCTGAGGCATCCTCCAATCTGAACCGGGCCGTGCTGCGGTCCCTAGGCGCCCTGGAAACTCTCGATGTCGTTTGTCGGCTCACTTACGGAGCAGGAACAGCAGGTTGCCCTGCACTTGCCCTACCCCATCGCCGCAGCTTGGCATGAAGTCCTGCTGGCCCGCGGCGCTGGCCAAATTGAACAGAAGTTGTTGATTTGTATTGATGTGGTCAGCCGGCAGCTGGGCGTCCTGGCCCTGTGCGACTACCTGCGCGGTGCTGCTGACCCTGCGGTAGAAGGGCTTTTGCAACGGCTGGAGCACCCGAAACCCGAGGATTGGCTTGCCCTTTTGCAGGCCTGCTGCCGGGCCATCGCCCAGAGGACGACGCCGGCTCCCTTTGCGCCGCCTCTGCTGGCCTGGACCGTTACGCCCCGTGGTGAACAGGCTGTTTCCTGTGCTCTTTTGGCGCAAACGCTGGCGCTTCGTGACACTCGCCTGCGCGATACGATGGCGGAATCGGCCCAAGAGGATGCCGGGTCACTACAGGCCCTGGGCCGCTCCTTGCTCAGCACCTTGGAAAGTCTGCGTTGGCTCACGACTTTTCGCTTGGTGCGTGTGACGGCCTTGACGACTTTGCGCCACCGCGGCTTTCACGGCTTGGTGCAGGTCTTTGCCGGTGGCACGCAAAATCCCAAACCTTTTGAAGCGTCTTGGAGTGCCCACGTGCTGGCAGACGTGGTCTATTGGCTGGCGCCGCGCGGCGATGCATGGCTGGAATTGTCGCCCTTCATGCGGGTGCTGCCAGACCCTAAGACTCGGCGGCCGTTGATGTTTCTCTTCGATCGCGCCACTGGTCTGCGGCGCCTGCAGTTGGCCAGCGATGCCGCGGACGTGCAGGTGGAGACGGCGATCGCGGGTCCAGACGGCGAAATGGGTCTGCACCAATGGCTGCAAGTCCGCAATGATCATGGCGCTTTCTTGGAAAACGACGACATTGACGGTTCCCTGGCCCTGGACCCTCGCGACCCGGCGCTGGCGGGACACGCCCGGCCAAAGTCCAAACCTGTGCCGAACTTGCGCATGGGCTCGAGCTACCGCCCAGCGTCGGACCGCGTCAAACTGGAAACGGGCGCCTTTGGCGACAGGCCCAACTCGCGCTGGCTGTTAGCCTTGCAAATTGCAGTGTTGGTGATTGTTTCCGGCGTTGCCGTTCGCTTGATGCAGGGCCGCGCCCATCCGCATGGCACCTCCGTAGCCGCCGATGCGCCAGCTGCATGGACGGCTCCGCGGGTGACCAAGGCCAAAGACCAGGCTCCGGCAGCGGTGGCAGTCGCACAGTCCGGACCGGCATTGCCTAAGAAGCCGGGGGCCAAAGAACCGCCATCAAGGGAACTGCCTAAAACAACTAAGGATCTACCACCATTGACGGCTGCGGCGCGTACCAAGGGCGAGGCCGGTTCAGAGGCCGCCCACGCCGAGAAACCATTCATTGCGCCCAAAACGGCTCAACCCGCCCCCACCAAGGCTGTGGCAGCGAGTGCACCGCCCCCGGCCAAGGTCGCGGTCAGCGCAGCGCCTGCTAAGCCCGCTCCGCCGCAATTGAAATCTGCTGCGGTTGCAGAGGTTCACGCACCATCGGTCCCTGCCGGCAAGGTCGATCTCAAACCGGCAGCCAAACTGCCGGCACCTGTGGCAGACCGCGGTGGTGCCACAGACGCTGCGGGCAACCTTTTGCCGCCATCGGGTGATTTCGTTAAGCGGGGTGAGGCTTTACTGGAGCTAAGGCCTTCCCTAGCCGCCTTGGTCTATGAGGAGGCGCTGGAAGCAGGGCTGGCCGATGCTCACCTAGGTTTAGCCAAAGTCTACCAGCGGTTGGGGCAGATGGAGGCATGCAGGGTGCAAGCAAGCCGGGCCCTTCGCGACGCGCCCGGCGATGCGCGCGTTCAGGCCGCGGCCGCCCGTTGCGGGGGCGCACTGGGGCCACCAACGCCCGACAAACCATCGACGCCCGCGGACAAGGCTGCCCTAACCAACCGCTTGTTCCAAGAAGGCTTTTCCATCATCTATGGCGCGCGTCACTCCCCAGCGGAACGCCGCAAGATGGCCAAACAGGCCTTTGCCGATGCAGCCCGCCGCGGCAACAGCAAAGGCTGGTTAGCATTGGCGAAAATCTACCTGCTGGGCGAACTGGACAAGCCCCGTTGCGCCGCAGCCCTGCGCGCTTATCGCGAGGCCGGTGGCAGCGTCAGTTCAGGGGAAGCAAAGGATTTTTCAGCGAAATGCAATCCGTAGCATCGAGACGCTAAGACTTTGGCCGGGGTCCGGGGTTCGGGCACAATCGCATGAGCTACTAGCCGCGACTGTGCCCCTTGACGTGCGCAATCGGCCCGACCAACTGCTGAGCTTTGACCAGCGCGGCCCGCAAATTGGCCACGTGGCCCGGGGTGTAGAAGTAGGGAAAGCGCGGATGGCCGCTGGTAATTTCTTCGATGATGCTGGTGTCTGGCCTCAGCAAGAAGATCCGCGGCACGTAGCTGCCAAAGCGCCCGTACTTCTGGCCGATCCACGCCGGACGTTCGTCGACGTTTTGGTGCACCATGACCACAGATTTGGCGAGTTTTTCCAAGTCCTTGTCCAGCCACACCGGCGCCAACTCCCGGCAGTGCGGACACCAATCGGCGTAAAGCACTAGGCAAATCGCCTTGTTCTGCGCGACGGCCTGCTTAACGCCGGCTTCCCAAGGCTGCCAAGCGATGTTGCCGTCAAAGGCGACGGGGGCTGCTGCCGAATGCCGCGAGACCAGCGCCGACGCAGCCACGGAAACCGTCGAAAAAGCCAGAAAATCGCGACGATTCACGCGCACCGCCTTGGGGCCTAGGGAGTCATGGGAACAAGATGCCGCTCAGAGGGCTCATGCTGCCGAAGTTTCTAAGCCAAGCAAGGGCCTGCGACCAAAGGCAATGGTGTCTTCGTCGATCAAAACTTCGCGCACCGAGCTGTCGCCGGGCATGTCGTACATGATGTCGAGCAGGGACTCTTCGAGAATCGCTCGCAAACCACGCGCGCCCGTCTTGCGCTCGAGGGCCTTGCGGGCAATGGCGGCAATGGCGCCATCGGTGAACTTGAGATCGATGCCATCCATCTCAAATAACCGCTTGAATTGCTTAATTAAAGCATTCTTCGGCTCGGTCAGAACCGAAACGAGCGTCGCCTCGTCGAGTTCGCGCAGGGACACCACGACGGGCAGACGACCGACAAACTCGGGAATCAGCCCGAACTTGATCAGATCCTCGGGCTGGATCTCTTCCAGAATCAAGGACTTATCCTGCTCTACCACCTTGTGGTCATTGGCTGCTTTGCCAAACCCGATCGACTTCTTGCCGATTCGCCGCTCAATCACTTTGTCGAGCCCGGAGAATGCTCCGCCGCAAATAAACAAAATGTTTGTCGTATCAATGGGTATGAACTCTTGCTGCGGATGCTTGCGGCCACCTTTGGGCGGCACATTGGCCACGGTACCTTCCAAGATCTTGAGCAAGGCCTGCTGCACGCCTTCGCCCGAAACATCGCGCGTGATGCTCACATTCTCAGATTTTCGAGTAATCTTATCGACTTCATCGATGTAGACGATACCGCGCATGGCCGCTTCGACGTCATGGTCGGCCGCCTCAAGCAGACGAACGATAATATTCTCAACATCTTCACCGACATAGCCGGCTTCGGTCAGGGTCGTCGCGTCGACGATGGTAAAGGGCACCTTGAGCACCCGCGCCAAGGTCTGCGCCAGTAGGGTCTTGCCCGAACCGGTCGGCCCTAGCAAAAGCACATTGGATTTCTGCAGTTCAATGTCGTTGTGCTTGGCGCCCTTCCAGTCGATCCGCTTGTAGTGGTTGTAGACCGCCACCGACAGCACCTTCTTGGCGCGGTCCTGGCCGATCACGTAATCATCAAGAATCTTGCGGAGATCGCGGGGCTTGGGCACCGAAGCCAGGTTGGGCAACTTGTCGTCGCGGTCAACCTCTTCGGCAATGATGTCGTTGCACAGCTGAATGCACTCGTCGCAAATGTAGACGGTGGGGCCGGCAATGAGTTTCTTCACTTCTTTCTGCGACTTACCGCAAAAAGAACAGGACAGGTTGCTGGCATCTCGGCGGCGTTCGCTCATCCGTTCTCCGTTTCCCGTTCGGCGCATGACTGGCCAGAACCTCGCCAATCAAGTGGCGATTGGTCACTTTGCTGCAGTCAGCATACAGGGTGGCAGCGCTGAGCGTCAAAACACAGCGTCTAGGGGCCGGGGCGCGCACTCCCGTCCATGGCCAACAAAAGCCTGTTACGTCTTCGGCTTGCGCAAGAGGATCTGATCCACCACGCCGTAGGCTACAGCTTCGTCAGGCCCCATGTGGTAGTCGCGGTCCGTGTCTTTGCGCACTTTGTCGAGGGCCTGTCCTGTATGCAACGCAATGATTTCATTGAGCTGCTTCTTGGTGTGCAGCATTTCGCGCGCTTGGATGTCAATGTCCGACGCCTGACCTGAAAAGCCGCCCAGCGGTTGGTGCATCATCACCCGGGCGTGGGGCAGCATGACCCGCCGGCCCTTGGTGCCGGCCGCCAGCAGCACCGCGGCCATCGAGGCCGCCTGCCCCAAGCAAATGGTGGCAATCGGACTTTGGACGTACTGCATCGTGTCGTAGATCGCCATGCCGGCATTGACATAGCCGCCAGGACTATTGATATACAAAGAGATTTCCTTTGTATTGTCTTCAGCATCCAGAAATAGCAGCTGCGCGATCACCAGATTGGCCAAATAGTCTGTGATTTCAGCGCCCAAGAAGACGATGCGGTCCATCAGCAAGCGCGAATAGATGTCCGAATGGCGCTCACCACGCGGCGTGGTTTCCGTGACAATGATGTTGGCTTGAGGGCGAATCGACATGTGAGCCATCTCCGTGCAATTGCGGCAAAAACAGGGTGCAGATGCGGACAAACAGGGGCAGAACCATCGCTGCCCGTAGTCAAGCGCCGGTGCGCTTGGTCGGCCGACACGTCTCCGGCAGGGCCTGTCTATGGCGGAGACCGTTGGTAGCGGGACCCCGGGGGAATCGCAATTGCCCTACAGCAATAGCTAGTTACGCGTGACTGTGGCCGTGCGCATGGTCATGGTCATGATCGTGGTCGTGGCTGTGACCGTGGTCATGGTCATGGTCATGGTCATGATCGTCGCCCTCGTCCGAATCCGCATCATGGGAACCGTGCAGCGCCACGGTCTTGTCGACCGTCCAGGTCACGGAGGCCACAAGTTGTTCCAGGGCCTTGTGATTAATCACGCGCTGGGTCAAATCGTGCTTGCCGCCTTCCTGGGCCAACTGGTTCTGGAGCGTTTTGCGGTCCGCGTCGCTCGGCACGGCGTCGCTGTCGATGTAGGCCTGCAAATCCTCATCCGATGCTTGGACTTGCAACTGCTTAGCAACCGCATCGAGCACCAAGCTCCGGCGCAGCGCCAACTCCGCATCCCGCCGCATGTCCGTGCGCATGCCGTCCAAGAAGCGGCCCAGTGAACGCTGGGTCTTGGCGTCAAGGTGGCCAAACATTTGGCTAATCTGATCATCAACCAGGGTCTCAACCAAGGCCGCTGGCACATCAAACGGATTGACGGACAAAAGGTGGTCCAGCACCTTCATTTGCCGTTGATCGCGGTTCTTGCGCGCCGCTTGGGCCTGCAAATCCTGATCAATGGCGGCGCGTAGGGCAGCTAGGTCGGCGTGGCCCAGATCCTTGGCCAATTCATCGTCCACCGCCGGCACATCCATCCGCTGGATTTCATGAACCTTTAGAGACACGTGAACAGCTTCGCTGGCCGAAAAGTGGGCGTCATCCGGCGTCACGGCGAAGTTGCGCGCGATCTCGTCGCCGGGCTTGGCACCACGAACGGCTTCGTTGACCTGCATGGGAATGCGGGAGTCGCCGATGACAAAGCGCTTATCGCTCTCAATATAGGGTTTGGCGCTCTCCATGGGCGTAGCCACCAGGGCGAAGTCAGCGACCACTTCGTCGCCATCCTGCGCATTCTCCGTGACCGGTGCCCACTGCGCCTGCTTGCGGGCCTTTTCTTCCAGCGCGTGCTCGAAGTCGTGCTCATCGGCCGCGAACGCATCCACCGTGAGGGTGAGGTCCTGATAGCCCACCACCGTCACTTCAGGGATAATCTCAATAATGATGGCCACTTGCATGTCTTGCCCACGAGCCAAGTCGCTGAAGGACTCGACCTCTGGACGACCGACGGCGCGCAAGGCAGTCTGTGAAATCGCCTTAAACACGTGATCTTCCAGCAACTTATCAAGGGCACCACGGCGCACGTCGGCGGCGTACTGGCGCTCGATCAGCGAGGGCGGAACCTTACCGGGGCGGAATCCAGGCAACCGCGCCTTGGCGGCAATGCGGGCGGCCGACGAGGTGAAGGCGGAGTTGACTGCTTGACCAGGAATCGTGAAGCGAATTCGGCGCTTTGCACCGCTGACCTCTTCAACAACGCAGGAAAGTTCAGCAGCGGCAGCGGCGGTAGCAATTGCGGTCATCGGTCATCTCCACAGAGGACAACGGAGGTTAGGTCGCAAACGGTGGCCGTCAAGGCAGCAGCCACGCCGACGAACGGGGGACTCAGCAGAAGGTGCCAAGTCGAGAAACCAGGTGCGAGAAGGGGGACTTGAACCCCCACGCCGTAAGGCGCCAGAACCTAAATCTGGTGCGTCTACCAATTTCGCCATTCTCGCATGGAAGCAGCGCTAGGCCGAGTTCGGCGGGGAAAGCACTGCAATTCAGAGTAGTTCAATGGGGCAAAACCAAGCATGTCCTGAATATCTGCCCGCGCATCTACACGGCACGCAGGAGCCCGAACAGCCGCACGCGCCTGAGCACCGGAGCCAAGCAACTTCGAGTGAAAACAAGGGAATCGGGGCAAGAGAACCGTCGCCCCCGAGGACGTCCGCCTCGATACCGCTAGCAGCGCCAGGGATGAGGCAAAAGCCCGCAAACGCGTTGCCGTGATAGGCCGTGCTTTCATGGGCTTGGCAGTCTGCATAGGGCTTCTGGGAAACGCCATGACCTGCCACAACGCGCGCGTACCGCATCTGCGGCGAGGGAATACCAATCGCCAGTTTGATGGATGTAAGCGCCTGAAATTGCCACGCTTTAACGTGCAGCCCGACGTCTGGGCGGCACCATTTGGGCGGCACCATTTGGGCCTTCAAGATACCTTCGAGGTGACCCCTGATGGAATCGAACCATCAACCTCCGGATTAAGAGTCCGCTGCTCTGCCAGTTGAGCTAAGGGGCCATTTTCGCCGAGTAAACAGCGAGATGTCTGGGTCGATCGGCACTGCTTTTTCGCTTGGGAAAGCGATCGCGGTGCTTCGACATTGCGCGCCCGGCAGGATTCGAACCTGCGACCTGCGGGTTCGAAGCCCGATGCTCTATCCAGCTGAGCTACAGGCGCTTAAAAAATCAAGGAAGCCACAGTCTTTGCACCGCGCAGGTGCCTTGCAGACTTCCAAGTGGGTCTTCCGGTTGGCGCATCGGCTACACCGGCCTTGAGCCGCCGAACCTGGGTAGATTCGTTGGCTGCGGGCCAGATTGACCGAGCAATTCCCCAGAAGATTGGGGGTGGTAGACGGGGTTCGAACCCGTGACATCGGGAACCACAATCCCGCGCTCTACCAGCTGAGCTACGACCACCATAGGGCTGAGGGCGATCCCAAGGTCGGCCTCCGCCACGCACGACGCGTTCAAGCTCAGGGCAGACCCGAGCAGCGCCTTGCGGAGCGACATGATACGCACTGGCATCGGGCTGTCAAGCGCTCGCGGGCCAAGGGGACGGTTCAGGCTCTGGCGGCGCAGGGACAGCGGCTGACCTGGGGTACGCGGTGGTGGTCGGCGGCGCCCTTGACTCAACACGTCCCAGCAGAAAATCCAATCTAGTCACGGCGTTTTGACCCGCAAGAACACAGCGGAATAGAAGACGAGGGATGCGCGTTGCAAGGAGTACGAGGCCGCTTGGTCGCGCAGGTTTGGCATTGTTCCAAGGTAATCCGGCAAGATCGCAGCAAGGCTGCGTAGAGTGCCCGACGCGACAACGCGCAGTGACGAAGTGGTGTCCGTAATTAGTTGGAGGCGAAATGTCTATAACCAGCGGTGTTTTCAATCTTTTCTCCAGCCAACGCCGTCAGCGCGAGGCTTTTGAACGCGAGGCGATGCCCCACCTGGACGCCTTGCACAGCTACGCCCTGCACCTGTGCCGCAATCAAGCCGACGCAGAGGATTTGGTTCAGGAAACGTACATCAAGGCGCTTTCAAACTTCAGCAGCTACGAGCCGGGAACCAACTGCCGCGCTTGGCTATTTCGCATTTTGACGAACACGTTTTTCAACCTCAGGCGTTCGCGAAAGCGCCACAATCCGATCGACACCGATGCAACGCCAGATATGGAATGGCAAATTGCCGAAGCTGTTGAGCCCCAAGGTCTGTTTCGGCCCTTAGACGTGCAGTTGCTTGATCGGGTGATTTCCAAGCATGTGACGGCGGCCCTAGACGAATTACCGCCTGAATTTCGCACAGTTTTGCTTCTCGCCGACCTGCAGGACTTCTCCTACAAAGAGATCGCCGATGTGGTCGATTGCCCCGTGGGCACGGTGATGAGCCGCCTATACCGAGCGCGCAAAGCAATGCAGAAGGCCTTGATGGAGCACGCAATTCAAGAAGGTGTCATCGAGCGCCCCCTGAGCGACGACGAGGGCGTGGTCAACCTGGACGTCTTCCGGATGCGGGCCAAGCGCGCCGCCGGAGATGACGCGTAATCCTTGGACAATGGCCGTAGGACGGTGGTCCCAGTGCGCAATTTTGCAATGAAAGCATGGGGCGATCGCCATAATCCTTGGGAAACCAAGTTGAGTTGGACGGATCGGCCGGCACAGGAACGACGGGGCAACGCATGAACTGTCAGGATGTCCAAAAGTTCGCATTTACCTATTTGGATTGCGAATTCGATGGCCGAGAACGCGGGGAGTTTGAAACCCACCTGCGCCTTTGTCCCGCCTGCCGGGCTACGGTGGAGCGCGACGCCCTATTCCGCGATGCAATTCGCGATCATCTGCAAACGCAGCCGGTGGAACAGGGAGTACGCCAGCGCTTGCAGGAGCGACTGGTCTGTACCGAGCGCCGGCAAACGGGACGCGCGGTGCTGGTGCCTTTGGCTTTGGCTGCTGGATTCGCTGTTGTTATAGTCACTTGGAAGCTGGCGCCTCATGGGCAAACGGAGGTACCAGTCACGCAGACCGAGCGCGATTTGGCCCCCTCTTCGGCTCGCTTGGCGCTCGGGGCAGATCACCTGCCGCAGTCTGCCCAAGCCGTTGAACCTCCTGCACAGTTGCTGGCGACGTCGCGCGAGCAGGCCAAGGCAGAGACAGCCGCTCATGCCGTCGATCTGCGCGCACAGGCAGCGCAATTGGAAGTCTTGCGGCGGCAGGCGGCTCAGCTGCCGGTGCAAGTCGCCCGGGCCGATGTCAACGATCGCAGCGCAACGATTCGCGGCGGACAAGGAACAAATGTAAGCACTAACGTGCAGTTAGCTAGTGCGCGCGTCGGTGGATTCACCGGCCACGACGCAGAGTCCGGCAATGATGGCAAGGCCGGTAATGCGGAGATCTTGCGCGGAGCCCTGCCCGCCTCCAGCCTGACCGAACGCAGTCCCTTTGGCGCTGTCCGCTCAGAAGAGTGCCTGCGCGCCATGCTGCGCGTGCACATGGCCCAGTTGCCTCCCGAAATATCCGGTCCAGCGCAGCGAATTCAGAAGTATCTCGCCCAGCGCGTCCCTGGCATTGGGCCCCTGCCCCTCTCAGAAGGCGAGGGCGTGGAGTTGCTCGGCGCGCGCATGGGCCTGATCGGATCGCAACCCGTTGTTCTATATACGTATCGCGCATGGGGCGTGCCGCTAACCGTGATCAGCCGAGCAGCCCGGACCCAACCGACGGAGGACCCGGATGTCGAGCCGCTCGGGCCTGGCGATCGGCCGCAGACCGGCATCCTGCTGGATCGGCGGTCAGGAATCGCACTGATGCATGTGATTTCGCACGAAAGAGTGCTGACCTTTGTCAGTGAGCTGCCTTCGCCTACCCTGCTGCACCTAGCGCCGCAATAGCCCTTTAGAATTGCGCAATTGGGCAGGCTCGGGCGGCCGCGACGACCCTAGCTAGACCGGGTCGCTGGGCAACGCGGATTCCGATGTGGGACGCTGACGCAACTCCTGAGAAATCTTGCGGAGAAACGGCATCGCCAGCAACAGCCTCAGGACGATATAGCCGACAATTTGCGCCGATGAATACGCGTCGATCACCGGTGTTGCCGCCCGCCCGTCGATAACAAAGGGCGCATACAGCGTGCGCATCAGGGCTTGGGTCGTTCCCAGACCAGAGACGCTGATCGGGATGGTGCCTACGACGGTCAGTACCGGCAAACAGACAAACATTTTGCCCCATTGCGGCGCCATGCCAAAGCTGCGCATGACGAGCACGGCTGCAATGGTGTACGCCGCGATGAGCCCACTGCGCAGCGCCAGCCCCTGCAGCATCTGCCAAGGCCCGAGCCGCACCAGGGGGCGGATGGGCGCAAGCTGCCGAAGCCTTTGTAACCAACTGATCTGCAACGGCGATTGCAGAAGCAACATCAGCGCAAACGCCGAGCCAAAGACACAGCCAGCGACAATCTGCAGCCAGATTTGCAAAGAACCTGCATTGCCAAGCACTTCCGGCGCGAGCCACAGACCGATCACGGCCATCCCGGTCACTGTGACCAGGTCCAGCCACGACAAGGTGGCCAGCGCTGCGCCTGCTTCGAGAAAGGGCACCCCTTTGCGTCGACCGATCAGCCAGCCCATGGCCAAGTTGGCCGCATGGTAGTTGACCACATTGAGCAAATAGGACGCGGCCTTGACGGGCGCAATCTCCCGGAGCGTAGCGCCCTCGGGCTTGCCGCGATGGCCAAGGGTGACGCGAACCAGCCAAACCAGGCAAAAACTATCGTAAAGCCACGTTACAACCGTCGTTATCAAGATGACCGCAAAGAATTGCCCGAGGTTGGCCATGGCCAGGGCTTGCATCAGCTTGGCGCGGTCGGTGGTGCCAAAGAACAGACCAAGCAGCAAGACCGTGCCAAGCAAAGGCAGAATCTGACGAATTCTTTGGCGCTGTGCGGGCGTCATGAGGTCCTTGGCGCGGCGCGCGAGGCGATGTCCCGGGCCGACCGCCGGCCGAAAAAGGCAGTCGCTTGACGGCAATGCAAGACCGTGCCGACCATGGCGACGACAGGCGATCCGCGTGTCTCAGGATAGCATAGGATGACGCAGCCCCCCAAACAGAACCGCCAATTGGCCGGCACCGACGTTCGCTGGCGGGCGATGGAGGCCCTGGTCGCGGTCGATCAAGGGGTGGCAGGCAGTCAGGCAGCCGTTCGCCAAGCACTTGATCAGAAACCTGAATTGCACGGCCCGGACCGAGGTCTGGTGACCGAACTCATCTACGGCGTCGTGCGTCGGCAACGGGCCCTGGACGCCTGGATTGCCCAAGGTGCGACACGCGGGCTGTTCGAGATGGACCCGGTGGCGCTGGCAGCCTTGCGCCTAGGGGCTTATCAACTAGCTGAAATGCCTCGGATTCCAGATTTTGCAGCCGTCGATGCAACCGTGCAGGCCTGCAAGGCGGGACTCAACAAGCACAGTGTTGGCTTTGTGCACGCGGTGTTGCGCAACCTCGCGGCGCAAAAACGCCATCAAGAAACGGCACTGGGCGACGATCTGCCGGCCTGGCTCAATCACCGGATCGATCGTTTTGCGCAGCGACTGCACCTCGACAACGCCGCTCTGCACGCCGCGATGCGGGCGCAGGCTCCCCTGCATGTCAGCATTCCGACTCGAGATCCTTCGGTAGCCGAGGAATTGCTGGCTCAAGGCGTGCCCCTGGAAGCTTTGCCGGTGCCAGGGACCTATGCCAGCAGCGGTGGATCCCTGTTTCAATCCGAGGCCTTTGCCCAGAGGCGTGCCCTGGCTCAAGACGCCGGCAGCGCTGCCATCGTGCGGTGGATTGACGCCCAACCTGGGATGCACGTTGCTGATTTGGCGGCAGGTCGGGGCATCAAGTCCCTCGGTTTGGCGGCAGCGGGAGCTGAAGTCACGGCGGTGGACTTGCAGGCCACTCGCCTTGTCGACGCCCAAGCGCTGGCGAACACAGCGGGCTACCCCTTGGCCCAGGTGCTGGCAGCTGACCTGAGCCAACCGATTGATCTGCCTAAAGAATCCTTTGATGTTGTGCTGCTCGACGCCCCGTGTTCAGCCCTGGGAACGCTGCGGCGGCGCCCGGAAGTTCGGCACCGGCGCTCTGCAGCAGACCTGATGCGTCTCAACGAGTTGCAGCAGAAGATGGCCCATCAAGCAGCCCAACTGGTCCGTCCGGGCGGTCTGCTGGTGATGGCCACCTGCTCGCTGGCCGAAGAGGAAGGCCCCCTGCTTTTTGGCCAATTCCTCATTGATCACACGGCATTTTCCCGCGACTCGGGCGGCACTTCGGGTGAGCGAAGTTGGGTGCAACCCCTGCTCGATGATCAAGGGGATTTCGCAAGCCATCCGCTATGTTGGGGCATGGATATCTTTCAGGCGACCCGCCTGCGCAAAGCCGTCTAGGCGCTTTTTTTTCCACACAACGACCCAAAATCGGATTTCGAGCGATCACCTAAGGGAGCGGTGATTCGCAAGGCACCCGCGTGGCCAGCACGTGGACGCCGAAACACCGCGTAACCCCAACATCGCGCGGAGAGATCATGCAAAACGACGCTTGGCACCTTGGCTTTTCCCTGGTTGATCACGATGGACGATCGTGGTTTCGCCGTGGCCGCGGCAGTCGGTTGTGGCAGGTTGGGACCCTAACCCAAGGCGTTCGCGTCGCAATCGTCGGGTCGCGCAAGGCTACGGCAGCACAATTTCAACGATCATGGGAAATTGCCCATGCCTTGGCCCAAGCGGGTGCTGTGGTCGTCAGCGGTGGCGCGGTCGGCGTGGATGCTGCGGGGTTGCGTGGAGCCCTCGCCGCCGGCGGTGCGACCGTCGCTTGGCCGGGTAGTGGGCTGGGAAATCCGCATCCCCAGCAACACAGGGCTCTTTACCGCGCGATGATTGATCAGGGCGGGGCCTTGCTGAGCGCCCTAGCCAGCGATCAGCCTGCGCGCCCACAGTGGTTTCTTCAACGAAACCGTATGATTGCTTCAGGAATCGACGCCCTCATCGCCGTGTGCGCCGGACCCCAAAGCGGGACGTTGCACGCCGCCCACCAGGCCGGTCGACTCGGCGTGCCGGTGTTTGCCGTGCCGTGGCCCAGCGACATGCCCCTCGCGGCGGGAACGGCCGAACTGCTGGCCCAGGGTGCCTATCCGATCGCGGGTCCACAGGGGATCCCGGAATTGATCGCGTCCCTGCCTACGCTTGAGCCTATTGCCGCATTTTTAAAGGACAAAACTAAGAGTTATTCACCGCGATTGCCGGGGTTGCCGGTCAGCGACAGAACGCCGCACACGCCCCGGAAGATTGACGCGGCGCAACGGGCCCGCCCATGCTACGACGCCGCGCCGGCCCCTGCGGGCAAACCGGAGTTGCTGCAACCCGGGGAACAGGCGCTGCTGGCTTTGCTACAGACGGCCGAACCCCCGGGGCTGAGCGCTGAAGAATTGGCGTGTGGTTTAGGGCAGTCTCGTCAGGCTGTGGTAGAGATGGCCCTGCAGTTGACGCTGCGCGGACTGCTACGCCGAGGGCCCGGGGGCGTGCTGTCGGTCCCGTGAGCCGTCAGCCAGATGGCATGGGGTCGCATTTGACCGACCTAGGCACGGCGAAAGAAGAACTTAAGGGCGAGGCAAGATTCATGGGCAAATCCTCCAGCAGCGAAGCGACCTCGACCGGGCAAATCCTGGTCATCGTGGAATCGCCTACCAAGGCGACAACGTTGCGAAAATTCCTCGGCAAAGGGTACCGGGTCGAAGCCAGCGTCGGCCACGTGCGCGACCTGGTCGAACGCAAATCGGACCTGCCGGAAAAGCACGCTGCCCGCGACAAGCCTTGGGTCAAGTATGGCGTCAATGTCGAGAATCACTTTGAACCATTAGAAGAAATTTACGTTGTGCCGCCGGAAAAGAAGAGGCAGGTGGACCTGCTCAAAGAGGCGATGCGCCAATCGGATCAGCTGTTCCTCGCAACAGACGATGATCGCGAAGGAGAAGCCATTTCCTGGCATCTGCGCGAAGTCCTTAGGCCCAGCATTCCCTCAAAACGCTTGGTATTTCATGAAATTACCAAGGACGCGATCCTGCGCGCGTTGACCGATACCCGCGAGCTCGACGAACACTTGGTGCACGCGCAAAGGGCGCGGCGCGTCGTCGACCGGCTTTTTGGCTGGGATGTCAGCGAGGTACTGTGGCGCAAGATCAAGCCGGGTCTGTCGGCGGGCCGCGTGCAATCGGTGGCCCTGCGCCTACTGGTGCAGCGGGAACGGGAGCGAATTGCCTTCCGTACCGCGAACTACTGGGACATTGATGGTCATTTGCTGGCCCAGGAAACCGGCTTTGACGCTTCGCTTATCCGCGTCGGGGCGCAGCGTGTCGCGTCGGGCAAAGACTTTGATGATACGACCGGGCAATTGGTCAACAAAGACCTGTTGTTGCTCAATGAGACCGCGGCCAACCAACTTCTGACTCGCCTAGGTGGTCAGCGCGCCGTAGTCGAGAAAGTCGATGTAAAACCGCAGTCTTTGCGTCCATCGCCGCCGTTTACGACTTCGACGCTGCAACAGGAAGCCAACCGCAAACTGCGCTTTTCGGCGCGGCAAACCATGCAGGTGGCTCAACGCCTGTATGAAAACGGCTTTATCACCTATATGCGTACAGATTCTGTGGTGTTGTCTGAACAAGCCGTGCAAGCTGCGCGCGATTTGATCGGCGACCAATACGGCGATGCCTATTTGCCTGCGCAGCCGCGGCGTTACCAGACACGTACGGCCAACGCCCAGGAAGCCCACGAGGCGATTCGCCCAGCAGGTACGCAATTTCCGACCCTTGCAACGGTGCAGGGCGTCCTCGGCGCCGATGCCGGTCGGTTGTTCGAGTTGATCTGGAAGCGCACGGTCGCCAGCCAAATGCCCGATGCCCAGGTCGAGCAAACCGCCGCCGATATTTCGGTGGCTGACACCCTGTTTCGCGCCTCAGGCCGGACGACGCGTTTCCCAGGCTTTCTCAAGGCTTATGTGGAGGGAAGCGACGATCCCGACGCCGCCCTGAGCGATCGCGACCGCCCCCTGCCCTTGCTGCGCGTCGGCGACTCCTTGCAATGGCAGCAACCGCCGCTAACGGCCCAAGGCCACCAGACCCGACCGCCGGCGCGACTGACCGAAGCATCGCTAGTCAAGGCCCTGGAAGAAAAGGGTATTGGCCGACCGTCCACCTATGCCGCGATTCTGCAAAATCTGCTGGACAAGCTCTACTGTTTCCGTCGCGGCAATGCTTTGGTGCCGACATTTATGGGCATGGCTGTCACGCAACTGCTCGAACAGTTCATGCCGCACCTAGTAGACTATAATTTTACGGCGGAAATGGAGGCACGCCTCGATGCCATCGCCCGGGGCGAAGCGGCAGTGGGCGACTACCTCAATGGCTTTTACGAAGTCGGCTTCCAAGGGGTAGGCGGCCATGCCCAAGTTCGCGGTTTGCGTACGCTTTTGAGCGAAGTGCGCGACCAGATCGACCCCAGCACGGCCAGTGCCTCCATTGTCGGGTTGACGGAAGCCGGCGATCAGGCCGTGGTGCGAATTGGCCGCTTTGGCACCTTCGTCAAGATCGGGGAGCGAACGGCTTCGGTGCCCGACGACATCGCACCGGACGAAATGACCGCAGCCAAGGCCCTGGAACTTGTGGAGAATAAGGCCAAGGGCGAAGCACCCATGGGCGTGGATCCGGCCACCAGCGAGCCGATCTTCCTGCGCAACGGCCGCTTTGGCTGGTATGTGCAGCGCGGCCTGCCCAAGGAGGACGGTGAAAAGCCCAAAGCTGTCAGTCTTTCCAAGGGGATGCGGCCTGAAGCCCTGACCCTGGAACTGGCGATCTTGCAGTTGGCGACGCCGCGCACGCTCGGGCGGCATCCCAGGCTTGGGGACGACATCGTGGCCCATGTCGGTCGCTATGGCGATTATGTGAAATGCGGTGAAGAATCAAGAACTTTACCTCCAGGTGTCTTCGCTTTTTCGGCGCTTTTGGCCGACGCGGTGACCATCCTCGACAAGCCCAAGAGCATCGGCGGCAAGGAGCACGTGCGCGACATTGGCGTGCGCGAACGCGATGGCAAGACGATTTCCCTGTGGGTTGGCCGATTTGGACCGTACCTCACCGATGGAACGGTCAATAAGACCTTGCGCGACACCGACGACCTAGACGCCCTGACCGTGGCAGCCGCTGACGTGCTGCTGCTGGCCGCCGCTGAGGCCAAGGCCGGCAAACTCTTGGGCATCGACACGGGAACCGGCACAGAAGTGCGCTTGCTGGATGGCAAATTCGGACCTTACGTCACCAATGGCGCATTCAACGCCTCCCTGCCCCGCGGTACGACCAAGGACGAGTATTCCTTGGAAGAAGCCGTGGCGCGCCTCATCGAGTCGGGTCGACCCGTCAAGGCCAAGCCAAGCAAAGGCCGCAAAACAGCTGGCAAAACTGGCAAGTCTGCGCCAAGCAAGGGCAAAGCTTCGGCTGACCAAGACGATGTCAGCGTGACTGGAGCCGACCAAGCGCCGCGCACAAAAGCGGTGTCAAAGCCCAAGGATACGGACAAGGCCTCCAAGGCAGCGGCCAGTAAGTCCCAGAATAAGACGGGCGCCAAAGCGCCAAGCAAAGCGGCGTTGCAGCGGGAACAACAAGCGGCGCGCGAAAAGGCAGCACAGGCGGCCTTGCAGGCCGTTCACCTTGCGCCTCAGGTGGTTTCTTCACGCACGAGCCAATCGAGCAAGGCCGAAACACCGGCTAGTCGCGGCCCTGTGATTCGCCGCAAGACGCCTTAATATTCTGATTTTACTGTTTTTTTCGGCCTTCCGCATCGCCGTTCGTTGCCACGGAACGCGGTGCCGAGCGCTAGGCCATGGGGCCGCAGTCCGGGCGAACTCAGTTGCCGGGACCTTCCAGCAAATTCGAGGCAGCCGGCTGTAAGCCATGAAGCAATTTGGCAATCTTGCGCTTGAGATTGGTCTCAATCTGGCGAACCCGCTCGCGCGAGATGCCAAACTGGTCGCCGATGTCCTGCAGCGTCACTTCCTGGTCAGATAGCAGCCGTTGATTGAGGATGGCCAGCTCTTTGTCATTGAGTTGACTGTGTAAATCTGCCAACCGCTCTGCCACCATCGCCGATACTTCAGCGCTGGCATACTGTTCCTCGAGGCCCGGCCCCGGCGATGGCAGGGTCTCGGCCACCGTCATCCGCCCATTTTCCCCCACGCTGGCATCGAGGCTGAGGTCATGGCGCGCCGCATGGGCCGCCCGACGCCACTCTTCGACCTCGACATCGGTGGGCACGCGCGCCGGCCGCCGGGTCGGCTCAACGATGCTTTGCACAGCTTCAGCGGCGATGAGAAAGGTCTCGTCGTCGGGTTCGTGATCGGCATCAGCCAAGACTTCCACTTCAATTTCATCGCCTTGTTCACCAATCGCTGCGGCCTTTGCCTGGGTCCCCGGCGCGCCATCGGCCGCTGCCTCATCGGGCACGGGCAGGCCGCGCCGGCCAAACAGCACACGACGCTGCTGCGACACGGGACCGACCTTAACCAAAGACCATGAATTAATGATGTAATTCTGGATATAGGCCTTGATCCACCACACAGCGTACGAAATCAGTCGGTAGCCGCGGTCCGGCTTGAACTTGGCCACGGCCTTCATCAAACCGATGTTGCCTTCCTGAACTAAATCGGTGAGTTTAATGTCATAGTGCGCAAACTGGTAGGCGATCTTCACGACAAAACGCAGGTTTGCCGTAACCAAGGCGCGAGCAGCGGCAGACTCGCCGGTTTCTTGATATTTCTTCGCTAGTTCATATTCCTGATCGCGGGTCAAGAGCGGGTAGCGGTTGACCTCAGCTAGGTACTGCTCCAGCGTGTCCTTGAGGATCGGTTCGCGATAGGCCATAGAACCTCGACGTTTGGGGGGGGGGGGAATACAAGCAAACGTAAGCACATGCTAGACCAATGCAGCGCGGCGGAAGAGTCCCCGCGCGCTGTCCGCGTCCAAACACCGCCCCAGCGGCGTCCCAAGTGTACCGAAGTTTACCGGGATCGTCGAGGCGAATTGGCGCAGACCGCACGAAGTCCGTGCCGCTTGAGGCGTGCCCGCGCTTGACAACCCCGGACGCCCGCCCATTATTCCTCACAGGCGACCCAACAGCGCAATGGCGCGGAGGCAATGATGGCCACTCCCAATCAAACTATCGATTTTGGAACGTTTATTTTGTCACTCGCAGGTTCTGCGATGATGCACCTCGGGCAAGTGCCCGATCCCCACGGCGCGACCGTGGAGACGAACCTGGAGATGGCTCGACAAACCATTGATATCTTAACGATGTTGCGCGACAAGACCCACGGCAACCTCGACGGCCACGAAGCCGTGTTGCTCGAGAAGGTCCTGCACGACACGCGCGTCGCCTACGTCAATCAGGCGCAAAAGGCTTCCGTCTAGCGCTAGGCAACGTCTTGCAATTACCTGCCTTTCCTGGCGAAATACGCTTTGACCCCAGTGCGCGGCGGTTCCCTTGGCGGGCGCCTAGGGCCAAACGGCTAAGCTCGCTGCCATCAACCTCGGCATTGTGTCCGCATTTTCGAAGTTAAGACAGGTAGTTCTCCTCGGCCATGCCGCCAAGGCCCGCAACGTGTAGGATGATCGCCATGGCCGACGAACGCATCCCCGCTAGCCGCCAAGCCCATGGCCGCCAATCTACGCCCAGCGTGCTGCTGGTCGATGATGACGCTACATTTGCGGATTTGCTGCAGGAACACCTGAGCCGCGCGGGCTTTTCGGTGCTGCGGGCGGGCGATGGACTGGGGGCCTTGGCTTTGCTCAAGGAGCGTGAAGTCGATGCAATGATGGTGGATCTGCAGATGCCGCACATGAACGGCCTGGAGTTGGTCGAAGTGCTGGCCCGCCAAGGCCGCCTGCCGCCGACGGTGGTGATGAGCGCCTTTGGCAGCCTGGAAAATGCCTTACAAGCCGTGCGGTTAGGTGCTGCCGACTTTGTGGCCAAGCCCTTTCGCTTGGCCGAAGCCGAACTGAAGATTCGCCTTGTGCTGGAACGGGTGCAGGCCAAACAGCCTGCCAGGACAGCGCAATCTCGCGAAGGTCGATCGGTGCCCGATCAGCACCCGGGCGAGGCGGCGAGGGGCACGTGGAAGGCCGGCCCGCAATTGGTCCACGGCATGGTCGGCCAGAGTCCCATCATCTTGCAGCTTTTCAAACAAATCGAGCGAGTTGCCCGCTTTGGGTCCACGGTCCTCATCAGCGGCGAGTCCGGCACGGGCAAAGAGTTGGTCGCCCGCGCCCTGCACGCCGGTTCGCCTCGCGCCAAGGCGCCGTTTGTCGCCGTGAACTGTGCCGCGATTCCAGATAATCTCTTAGAATCAGAGCTTTTTGGCCACGTCAAAGGTGCCTTTACCGACGCCCAGGCGGACCGCAAAGGACTGTTTGAGGAAGCGCACGGCGGCACGCTCTTTCTCGACGAGATCGTAGAAATGCCTTTGACATTACAAGTGAAACTCCTACGTGTGCTGCAGGAAGGCGAAGTCCGTCGCGTCGGCGCCAACAAGCCGGTCGCCGTCGATGTGCGCGTGGTCGCCGCCAGTGCGATCTCCGTGCGACAGCGGGTGCGCCAAGGCCTGTTTCGCGAAGACCTCTACTACCGGCTCGGCGTCATCGAGCTCGTGGTGCCGCCTCTGCGCGAACGCCGCGACGATATTCCGCTTTTGGCCGAACGATTCGTCGAGCGCAGCAATGCTCGCCTCGGCACGCAGGTCAGGGCCATCCATCCCCAAGCGCTGGCGCGACTTTGCGCCTGGCATTGGCCGGGCAATATTCGTGAACTACAGAATTGCATTGAGCAAGCCTGTATCTTGACCGATGGCGACACCATCCTGCCCGAGGCCCTGCACCTCGAGCGCGGCGATTCCCCCGGCCAGGGCACTGCGATGGGCGTGCCTACGACGCTAAGTATTCCAGAAGCCATTGAAGCGACTGAAAAAACGCTCATTGCCGCGGCGCTGCAGCAGACCGACGGCAATCGGACCCATGCGGCGCAGCTCTTGGCGATCTCGCCGCGCAATTTACAATACAAAATCAAGCAGTACGGCATTGGTGCCCCCGCGGTGTTGGGCCGTCCCAAGAGTGAACGCCTGCCCCAGGGCTAGGCCGCGACCAAGCCGGTGAGGTGTCTCGTGGATCGTGCCTCCGCCCTGCGTCAACGCCTGCAAGCCCGCTATCCTCTTGTGTATTTGCTGCACGCCGACGAGCGCGACGCGGTGCACATCCTCGGCGAAGCGGCGGCGGCGACAGGCATGCAACTACGTGTCATTGCAGTGGATCGTCAGTCCTTGCCCGAAATGGCCATGGACGGGTTGGGAACCCTGCTCGATGCGCCAGAACCGACCGTACTGGCCTTGCCTCAAGGGCACTTGCTGCTTGAAAACCCTACAATTGCAAGGTTTTTTCTGGAGCGACTGGTCGAGTTGGAGAGGCGCAGCCACGTCTTGGTGCTGATGGCTCCGGTGCACGTGCCCTGCCCAGAACTCGAACGAGAACGCGTGATAATCCAACTCGCCCTGCCCTCCGGCGATGAACTGGCTCCCCTGGTGGCGGCCGCGCTGCGCGACACGCAAGGGCTTGTAGATCCAACTATTTTGGCCGAAGCGACCCAGGCGGTGACCGGCTTGACCACGGTGCAGGCGCGACGGGCTTTGAGGCGTGTGCGCACCCTGGGTCTGCAAAGCCATGAAGCGATTGGGGAACTGCTTGGGGAAAAGAGGGACCTCATCGCGGCGGGTGGCGTGCTGCAAGTGGTGTCCGCCGCGCCAACCCTGGGAGAAATCGGCGGGTTGGACGTCCTCAAGGATTGGCTGCACCTGCGGCGCGAGGCGTTGTTGCCGGCGGCCCAGGCCTTTGGCCTGCCCAAGCCCAAAGGCGTCTTGGTGATCGGCGTGCAAGGTTGCGGCAAGTCCATGATTGCCAAAGCTTCTTCGGCCGTCTTGGGCGTTCCCCTGCTGCGTCTAGACTTGGGGCGCCTGTACGCAGGCCAACGGACGCCTGACGAAAACCTGCGTCGGGCTTTGGAGATTGCCGAAGCGATGTCGCCTGTTGTGCTGTGGCTCGATGAAATCGACAAGGCGTTTTCCGACACGCGCTCGGAGACGCAGGGCCGCGTGCTCGGCAGTCTGCTGACTTGGCTCGGTGAACAGCGCAGCGGCGTCTTTGTCGCAGCAACAGCCAACTCTGTGGAACTTTTGCCTTCTGAGCTGCTGCGCAAGGGCCGTTTTGACGAAACCTTCTTTGTTGACCTGCCCGACCTGCAAGTTCGCGGTGAAATTGCCGGCATTTGCTTGCTACGTTCTGGGCGTAACCCCTTGGAATTTGACCTTGAACAGTTGGCACAAGCCAGCGACCGACTGACAGGCGCGGAAATCGAGCAGAGTGTGGTCGAAGCCCTGGCCCAAGCCTGGGCGGCGCACAGGCCCCTAGAGCAACAAGACCTGCTGCAAGCTATTCAAAAGACGATCCCTTTTGTCGAGACCTACGAGCCTCAAGTCAAAGCCCTGCGCCAATGGGCACGCAAACGCTGTCGGGCCGCGGCGCCCGATCGCAGTCTGCGTGAGTTGTACTTGTCGGCGACGCCGCCAAAGCCATAGCACAGCCTCGATGGCCAACCGACCTGAGACCCTGGACGGCGGGGCCCTGACCCCAAGGCAAGGCCCTATTCCTCAAGGGTTGCGAGAAGACCGACGGCTTGACGGCAACGCTTGGCGTCAGGTATCGTCGCTCGATAGGCCGTGTTGGCGGCCCGGACCTTGCAGCGTTGATATGCCCGGGCCAGCGCACCGGGTTGGGAGCAGTCGCCATGACCCTGAGCAACCTTTGTAAACTAGGCATCATTACGATGCTTTTGGGCGTGGGCGCGTGTAGCAGCTCCAGCTCGACCCCCACCCCAAGCACGTCCAAGGACGCGACGAGCACCGTAGACGGTACCGGCGTCAGCGACGGCACCGCGGGCAACGACACCAAGACCGGCGACACCGCAGCGACCGACGGTACCGGAGCCGACGCCAGTTCCGTCGCCGCGTGCTGCAAGTTGCAAAAAGCCGAATGCGGCGTGGTGACCAAGTGCGGCGGCAGCTGCGGCCAGTGCGCCGCCGGCAAGAGCTGCGACAGCACCACCCACAAGTGCATCGTCCAGACTGTGCTCAAGAAATTTGGCGAATCCTGTGGCCCAAGCGCCGATTGCCCGGTCCCAACCACGCAGGCCGAGGTGCAAACCTACATCACCTGCCTCAATGACCAGTGCGACAGCGGCCGCTGCGACTTTGGCGACGATTACTTCACCAATACAGGCGTTTGCGGCATGGCATGCACCATCAGCGCCGACATCAAGAACAACACCACGGGCGCTGCAACGCCCGATGGCATCGAGGACGACGTCACCGCCAGCGATTGCGTCGGCGCCGTCGACGGACCTGCTGGCAAAGACTGGCGCTGCGTCTTGGCCTCACCCACGGGCCAAGGAACTGCCGCATATTGCCGCGCCGGCCTGACGTTCAAACCCTGCACCGGCAATGGCGATTGTGGCAACACGGAAGTTTGCAGCCTGATGCTCATCAGCGGCACCTTCACGCCGGTCTGCGCCGCCAAGTGGAAGAACCCCAACGGCAGCGCCGGGCAAGCTACGGGAGACCTGTGCAATAACGGCTTTGGTTCTGGACCCTTGGCTACTTGCGCCAACGACCTGTGCGTCAATGGCGTCTGCAACGGCTTCTGCAAGACCGACGACGATTGCATCACCGCACCGGGCGCCTGCAAGAGCGGCAAGTGCGATGGCACCGGCACCACCTGCACCGGCGACAAGGACTGCTCTGCCCAACATTGCGCGCAAAATCAGCAGATTATCGACGCCAAGACCCACTACGCCATGTGCCGCCCTAAGAACTGCGGGCTCGACAAAGACTGCGCCGACCCGACGACGTTCTGCGGCATCCAGTACAACAACGTCAGCGGCCCCGCCGGCGATGCAGATCCCAATGATCCCAGCAAGATTACGCTAGCGGCCTTTGATGGCGCGTGCATGAAGCAGACCGCCGCCGGAGCCAAGGATGGCGAAGCGTGCGATCCCTTCCCGCAAAATGCCGACGCCAGTGCCGGCCAGTGCGCCGAATGGCAGCTCTGCATCGCCGCGAGTTGCTCGACCTTGTGCAAGGGCGACGCCGACTGCCTCAAGGACCAAAAGTGCGCGACTTTCCAGCAGATTGAGAATGTCGGCAGCAGCACGACCCCCATCTACACCGCGCCGCAGTTCAAGGCGTGCCAAGCCATGCCCGGTGCGACCACCACCTGCAGCAACACGGCCCAATGCGGCCCGGCCCAAGTCTGCCGCGAATGGACCTACACGGTGCAGTTGCCGACCCAGGCTTCGCCAACAGATCCGCCGGGTACGCCGACACCGACCACCGAAGTGTTGACCGGCGGCGGCCTGTGCGTCACCCCCGGTGCCAAGGAATCCGACACCGGCACCTTGTGCGGATCGGACGCGGGCGACGCCGAGTGCAAGTCGGGCGTCTGCGACCAGTTGTTCAACTTTACCGACAGCAACGGCAAGGCCCTGAACATTGGCCACTGCCTGCCCCTGTGCGGTGCCCAAAGCGACTGCAGCAAAGGCCTAGACCTCGATGTCGGTGGCGGCAAGACCCAGCATTTTGATTCGATGTGCTCGATTCGCGTGCAAGCGTACACGCCGATCGATCCCATGGATCCCTTTGGCCGTGTCTTCCGCAGCGAGTGCTTGCCTGTCAACACCGGAACCACCCTGACCGATTGCGCCAGTGACAAGAAGTGCAGCAAAGCCGGCGAGGCGTGCTTCCCCGCCATCATTGCCAACGGCCCGGACACCGCTGCAAAGGCTGATTATCGCTGCCAAGCCGTGGTGGGCTCCACCGATCCCGTGCCTACCGGCAAACTCGGCGAAAAGTGCAGCACCGACACCACCAAGGCCACGACGTGCGCGAGCGGCCTGTGCCAGGATGACATCGGCGCGACGGCCAGCAATACCGTGGGTTATTGCTCCGGTTTGTGCTCGACCAATGCCGACTGCGCCAGTGGCGGAGCCGACATGGTGTGCGATCTGCAGCACCAGTGGCTGCCGCGCAAGGATGCCAGCAAGGCCGCGATCGTACCGATGTGCGTACGCAAGAAGGCATGCATTCCATGCAGTTGGGACTTCCAGTGCGCCGGCGGCTATGCCTGCACCAAGCCCAATCCCAACAAGCCGACTGGCTACTGCGCGCCCACCTGCCAAAGCGATGCCGAATGCGTCGGGGCCGACGGCGGTGGCGCCACCTGTGATGCAGCGACCGGCAGCGACGGCAAGAAGTCCGGCGCCAAGGTTTGCACCCCGGGCTGCGCTAAGTAGGCGAAATAGCGCAAGACACTTGGCCAGACTGTACGGACCGCAGCGGGCAGTGGTAGAACATGCACCACGTGCCCGCGCGCGTCCGAGGCCAACATGACATCGAGCAGCCAAAACCAAACCGTCGGCGTTATCGGTGCAGGTGCCTGGGGCACGGCCCTGGCCATCCACGCCGCGCGCAAGGGGCGACGCACCTGGCTATGGGCCCGCGAGCCAGAAGTCATTGAACAGATCAATGAACTGCGCGAAAATAAAATGTTTCTCAAGGGATTCCCCATCCCCGAATCCCTGCATGCCACCGACGATCTAGAGCGTGTGGTGCGGGAAAGTCCGATCGTGCTGACGGTCATGCCGACGCCGCACGTGGCTGGCATGGCGGCCTTGATGGCGCCCTGGCTGACCGACGACCACACAATCGTCAGTTGTTCCAAGGGTATCGACAACGAGTCCCTGGAAACCGTCAACGAGATCTTTGAACGGGTCCTGCCGCGCCGGCTCCACGCTGGATTGTCCTATCTGTCGGGGCCTTCCTTTGCCGCGGAAGTGGCGATTGGCAGTCCAACGGCCGTGACGATTGCCGCAACAGATCGCAAGCTTACGCGCTATTTGCAGAAGGAACTGTCCTCGGACCGCTTCCGCTGTTACGCGTCCAATGACGTCATCGGCGTGGAGATGGGCGGAGCGCTCAAGAACGTCATGGCGATCGCCGTAGGTACCGCAGATGGCTTGGGATTTGGCAGCAATGCCCGCGCTGCCCTCATCACCCGCGGGCTGGCGGAGATCACCCGACTTGCGGTGCGCAAAGGCGGTAACCCTCTGACTTCCCAAGGCCTTGCCGGCATGGGCGACTTGGTGCTCACGTGCACCGGCGACCTCAGCCGCAATCGCACCGTGGGCCTGCGCCTGGGCAAGGGCGAAACCATTGCAGAAATCTTAGGTTCCATGACAGCCGTGGCGGAAGGCGTGTTGACCTCGCGCTCGGCGTGGCGTCTGGCTCAGGCACACGGCGTCGATGTGCCGATTATTGAAACGACTTACCGAGTCGTGCATGAAGGGATGACACCGCTTGCAGCGCTGGAACACCTGATGTCGCGCGAACTCAAGGACGAACTTTCACTGTGGTAACAGAATCTTCACGCACAGCGCCACCCGCAGCAACCGCCCAGCCCGCAGCCGACGCTGTTTGGATTGAAGTCGGACGCATCGGCCGGCCTCATGGCGTCCAAGGCGCAGTCCACCTGCAATTGTTTCATCCAAACAGCGAATTATGGCTTGAGCCGCCCCAGCTGCGCGCCCACTTGCCTGGCAAGCCTGCGTTTTTTCTCACGATTGAGGATCTGCGACCGACGGGGCGCGACCTAATTGCCCGCTTTGTCGGCGTTGGCGATCGCGCAGGTGCTGTGGCGTTGACGCATGTGACGGTCAGCGTCGATCAGCGCGTCCTACCGGCGACCGGCGAGGACGAAATCTACCTGCATGAACTGGTCGGTGCCAAGGTTTTTTCCAGCGAAGACCAGAGCCATATAGGCGTAATTACATCGATTTTACAGACCAATGTCGACATCTTGGTGATTGCCCTCCACGGCGGCGGCGAGGCCCTGGTGCCCGTCAACGCCGAGGCGATCGTGTCCCTGGGGCGTGAACCCGGCAAGGTCGTCATCGCGAACATTGATGACTGGAAGAGCACCTGATTGATGGCCTACCGCTTTGATATCTTGACCTTATTTCCTGGCCTGTTTAGCGGTTTGCGCCAAGAAAGTCTGCTGGGCAAAGCCCTGGACGCGGGCACGCTTGACCTGCAACTGCATGATTGGCGACGCTTTACTACCGACAAACACCACACGGCGGACGATGCGCCCTTTGGCGGTGGTGCCGGGCTGCTCCTCAAGCCCGATCCGGTGGTCGCGTGCCTGCAAGATCTGCAAACAAAACAGCCTTTTGCCTCGCCGGTGCTACTTTTGTCGCCGGCCGGACGACTGTTTCGCCAGCAGGATGCGCATGCCTGGGCCCAAGGACCGGGCCTCACGCTGCTGTGCGGCCGCTATGAAGGCTTTGACGCGCGGGTGGAAACATCCGTGGATGACGTGATTTCCATTGGCGATTACGTGCTCAATGGCGGTGAAGTGGCGGCGATGGTCATCCTCGAAGCTGTGGCGCGCCTGATTCCGGGCGTGATCGGCAACGCTGCGTCTTTACACGATGAATCCCATGCCGATGGCCTGCTCGAATACCCACAATACACTCGGCCGCGGACCTTTGCCGGTCAGGACGTCCCGGACATCTTGCTCAGCGGCGATCACGCCAAAATTGCCCAGTGGCGACGCCAGCAACGGCTGCAACGGACCCGGCAGAGGCGGCCAGACCTGCTTGTCAACGCGACCCTGAGCGCGCAAGATGCCGGCTTTCTCGCGGCCTTGGATGCACTCGGCCCTCCAGAGCCAGGGCGCCCCTAGCCGGCGGATTGGCGCGCAACTGGCCCCGCGCGGACGATTCCCCGCACCTTGCAAGCGCAGACGGCCTCAGCACGGCAAAGCGTGCGGCTGATTGTTGAATAAACTGCCGAATTGCCGGCAAAACGCCCCGCGGCTACGCCGGTGAACCGCGGCAAGCCCCTTGATTTTTTGGACGCCATGCGTATCTTCCTTGCCCTCGTTCACTTTCCCGTGGTTGATCGCCAGGGCAAGGTGTTGGCGACGGCGATTACCAACGTCGACCTGCACGATCTCGGTCGTTCAGGGCGTACTTACGGCGCAGAGTCCGTCTTCGTGGTGACGCCGATCGTGCTGCAACAGCGGATGGTTCAAGAGGTTTATGACCACTGGACCAAGGGCGCAGGCAGCAGCCACGTCCGTCGTGCGGCGGCCGTCTCCCTTGTGGAGCCGGTTGCCTCCCTGCAGGACGCAGCCCAAGCCATCGCGACGCGAACCGGCCGTGCGCCGACCATCGCCGTCACAGGTGCGCAAATGGCCGAACCGAATATCGATTTTGCGACGCTGCGTGCGCAAATCCTGGCCGATGATGGTCAGGATCTGCAACCGCCGCTGTTGCTGGTCTTTGGCACAGGTTGGGGCCTAGCGGCTGAAGCGATTGCGCTTGCCGACCTGCGCCTGCCGCCCATTCATCGGCACGGCAATCTGAAGGCTTTTGCCCCAGGTTACAATCACTTGTCGGTACGGGCGGCTGCGGCCATTGCCCTGGACCGCTTGTGTGGCGATGGCAACGCGACCTGAGCGCGAAATGGAAAGCGCGCACACAAAATCGTTTGATTTCTAGAGCCTTTGCCGGCTCTAACCCGGTACCCCTTGGGGGGCCAAAGTGGCGGCATGTCTGTCCAGCGTGGGTTCCAAGGACGGAACCCGATGACCAGCCAGACCTCTGCAACCTGAAACCTCTGTAGTCCTGAGGACTACCCTTTGGAGATCCAATGAACCAGAAGAAACTCCTTGACGCGATTCGCAATCCTCACCTGCGCTTTGACCTGCCCAGCTTCACCACTGGCGACACGGTTCGCGTCCATGGTCGCATTATTGAAGGCGAAAAAGAGCGCGTTCAGGTCTACGAGGGCGTGGTCCTGCGTCGCACCGGCGAAGGCGTCACTGCAACCTTCACCGTGCGCAAGATCTCCAATGGTATCGGCGTAGAGCGCGTGTTTGCACTGCACAGCCCGCGCATTCTCAAGATGGAAGTCGTATCGTCCGGTAAGGTCCGCCGCGCCCGCATCTACTACCTGCGCAATCTGCAGGGCCGCGCTGCCAAACTTCGCAAGATCGATACGGTTTACGGTGCCTAAGGCTCCGGCAAGATCGCGACCCCCAAAAGCGAACTAGTACCTCAAACCCGAAGTTCCTTGCGGGTTCGAGGTACAGCGTTTGCTTCTAGTTTCAGAGGGGCCCGCCATCTCCACTTTCGCCGTGCCAGACTTGGCACGGCTCATGCGCTGCGCGCACCGCGGAGTCCTCTCCCCGCCCGTACGTGTGGGTTCACCCCTGCGTTCGGCCGGGTCCCCGTCCGAAAGTCCACAACGCCGAGTCCTTTCCGGCAACCCGCAAAGCACTTAGGGCTACGCGGACTAGCCCCTACGCGACAAGCAGGCTGAGCGTTCTTCGCGCGGCTTGTTTTGTCACCTTCGTGTAAAGCTTGCCTTGGGGCTACGCAGCACAAACCGCTTTTAATCAGCGCTTTTACGCGACTAAAGCTTGAGCCTGTGGCACAGCCGCATCTCCGGCCAATTCTGGCTGGCTTTGCTGTTGGGTCTGCCAGACGCGGGCGTAGATCCCGTTTAACGCCAGCAATTCCGCGTGGCTCCCGCGTTCAGCAACGCCATGTTCGCCCAGAACAACGATTTCCTGGGCCTGACGCAGGGCAGAGAGCCGGTGCGAAATGATCACGGCCGATGTGCCTCGCTCAGCGATTTCCGTTTGCAGAACATGGAGTAATCGCGCTTCGGTGTCGTGATCCACGGCGCTCAGAACATCGTCGAGAAGCAGGAGGCGAAAACCGCGGTAAAACGCTCGGGCAATTTGCAGGCGTTGACGCTGACCTCCCGACACCGAAAGGCCCCTTTCGCCTATCACCGTGTCCAGACCAGACTCGAAACGATCAATCTCATCAATCACTTGTGCCTTTTCCAGGGCGGACTGCACGCGCGCTGGATCCGCCGCCCCTTGGCCATCGGCAAAGGCCACGTTGTCGCGGACACTGCGGGAGAAAAGAAAGGCTTCCTGAGGCACCACCGCCACAGCCGCACGCAGGTCGGCCTCGCGAATCTCTAAGATGTCGATGCCATTGATGAATACCGTGCCGGGTGGAGGCGGTTGCAGCCGCGACAAAAGCGACACCAACGTCGATTTGCCCGACGCCACAGCGCCATAGATGCCCAGGACCTTGCCGGACTCAAGATTGAAACTTAGATGCGAAATCACCGGTTGCGCATCCGGCGCCGCGTCAGGATGCCGGTAGGTCAGGTCACGCAGTTGCAGATGCAGGCCCCGGCCATCGTCCACCAGAGGCAAGGACCCCTCAGGCGTATCTGCCTGTAACTGCAGGATATCCCACACGCGCCGCAGGGAGACGATGCCGCGCTGAATCGAGCCGATCACCCACCCGGCCGAAGCCAAAGCGCTCACCAGCACGCCGACATAGCTGGAGTACGCCGCCAGGTCGCCCAGGGTCATCAGGCCGTGAACGACATGATCGCCGCCCATAAATAACAACAGCAAAATACACAGATTTCCCACGACGGCGACGATGGGGAACACAAAGGTGCGCACGCCGATGACCTGCAGACTCAGCGAAGTAAATCGCTGATTATCTTGGTCAAATCGCGCCAAATAGGCTTGCTCGGCCGCGGCACCTTGGACTACTGCGACACCTTTGTACGTTTCCAGAACTGTATCAGACACTTTGCCTAAGGCTTCTTGGGTGACACGCATCATTGTGAAGGAACGTCGCACCGCTACGCGCAAAATGAACGACGCGGCGATCATCGGCACCACGCAGGTCAGCGTCAGCCATAGATCCGTGCGCAACATCCGATAGCTAGAAAGTGCTGCAGAAACAATGATGTTCAGGGCCATTACCGGCGTAAAGCCGACCAGGGCCCGAACGAAGGTGGCGTCATCGTTGGTCCGCGACAGTAGGTCACCCAAGGTCTGCCGGCGAAAATACGCAGGCGACATGCGCAGTAAGCGCGCCAAAAGTTCATTTCGCACCGCGAATTCGATCTCGCGCCCGGGATTGAAAAACAGGACGCGGCTAAAGGTGCGGACGAAGATCACAAGCACGGCAAAGCCCGCGATTGTCAATGCGTATTGGTCAATGGTGGCGATGCGGCGTTGCCCGCTCAGTTCGTCGATCACCTGCTTGATGAGGCCGGGAATCCCCACCGTCAGCTGGACGGTTGCAAAGAGAAACAGCAGCCCAAGCAGATACTTGGGCCAGAACGGCATGACGTAACGACGGACAAAGGCAAGAACCATAACCACCTACGGCCGCTGCGACGGACAGGGCCAGTGCGCAAGCGCCAATAAAGGCCGCTCGCAGGGGCGGCTCAGGGCGTGACACTAGAAGTGCCGCGGGCTAATGTCTATCCGCCGGGCAATTCCCGCTTGGTTTTCGCGGTCCAAGCGCAGTCTTAAACCCTTGGCGCACAGGAAAGACTTGGAATTATGGCACAGGGCGAAGCGAGTTTGCAGCGAACGGGCAGCGCAGGGGTGGCGCAGGCGTCGGCGGCCGGGGTGCAAGCCCTAGGCGCGGCGGTGTGGACCGATGAACGCGTGCAGCGTGTGGCTGTGATCGGGGCCAGCAAGAACGCCGGAAAGACCACGGCACTCAACGCCTTGCAAGACGCTGCCAGCGCCCACGGACATTGCGTTGGCTTGGTCAGCATCGGCCGGGATGGCGAGGCCCATGACGCGTGGCTAGACGTCGCCAAACCCGGCGTTTGGGCAGAGAAAGGGACCCTGGTCGTCACCACGCAGGCCTTGGCCGAGGCGACGGGCGGCGCGCTCAAGGTCATTGCAAATGCTGGTTTTTCCAGCAGTCTTGGCCCAACCATCGTCGCCCGGGCTCAGCGAGCGTTGGCCGTGGAGCTGTGCGGCGTGCCCCACCGCGGCAACTTAGACCAAGCCATTGCAGCGCTTAAAGAATTAGGTGCCAGCCGTATCCTGGTCGATGGCGCCTACCACCGCCAAGCGCCAGCCCATCCTCGGGTCGCAGATGCCGTCGTTGCGGCCGTGGGCAGCATCGTTGCCACTGATTTGCAAGGCGTATTGCCGGCCGCTGCACCGACGCTTCGGGCGCTGACTCTGCCACAGAGGACCAGCGGTGAGTGCGCGGACCTCAAGTGCGAAGGCGCCCTGAGCGACGCTTGGTTGCTGCCGAGACTGCGCCAAGGCATCAATATTGTGGCGCAAACACCCAGCCACGTCTTGCTGAGCGCCCACGGGTGGCAGCAAATCGCGCGCTTGCAGGTCAAGGTCCACGTCGCCCATGCGGTTCCCCTACGGGCGGTAACGATCAACCCCCATCGTCCGGGGGGGCAGGACGATGGCGTCGAGGCCTTGGCCCGGTCGGTCGTTGAATTTCTTAGCGAAACCATCACCCAAGGCTTCACCGGCGCGCGGGTGCCCGTGATCGACGTCGTCAGCGGCCGCGCTTGGTGGCCAAACGGTACGGACTGGAGGGAAACACGATGACTTCTGAGCTCTTGCGCCATCTTGCGGCCGTCCACACCTTGGAACAAACGCCCGCCGTGCGTGACGCCCATTTGCCCAATGCGCAGCAAACCGCGCTGTGCCGCGATGTGCTGGCGCAAGTGCGCACAGCGATTCAACAAGGGCTGATCACCAATCCCCAAGACCTGGGGGCCGCGGTGCAGGCTCAGCTAGTCCAGGCCTTGGAAATGAGCAAAGGGCAATCCTTACGCCGCGTTCACAATGGCCTGGGCATCTTGCTGCATACCAACGCGGGTCGCGCGCCTCTTGGCGCCGAAGCTCTGGCGGCGATTGTGGAAACAGCGAAAGGTTACAGCAATTTGGAGTTCGATCTGCAGTCGGGTGAACGCAGTTCGCGCCAAGATGCGGTCAAGCCCTTGCTGCGCTGGCTGACGGGGGCCCAGGACGCCTTGGTGGTCAACAACGGCGCCGCCGCAGTTTTGCTGGCCCTGCACGCCGTGGCCAGAGGACGTCAAGTCGTTGTTTCACGTGGTGAACTGGTCGAGATTGGCGGCGGCTTCCGCATTCCAGAGGTCATGGCGGCGGCGGGCTGTCGATTGCACGAAGTCGGCACAACCAATCGCACGCACCTAAGCGATTATGAAAACGCGGGCCTCGACGCGCCGGACGTAGCCGCCTGGATGCAGGTGCACCGCGCCAATTTCGCCCAGATTGGCTTTGTTGCGACGCCAAAAACTTCTGATCTTGCAGCCTTGGCCCATCGTCTCAACCTGCCTTTGCTGGTTGATCTCGGGTCGGGCGCGCTGTCCCCCCTGCAGGTGGCGGGCGCGGAACTCCATGGGGATCGCCGCGAACCATGCGTCAGCGAAGTACTGGCCGATGGCGCTGATCTGGTTTGCTTTTCTGGCGACAAGTTGCTCGGAGGCCCCCAGTGCGGCGTCCTTGTCGGCGACAAAACGCTCATCGCGGCGGCCGCAAAGGCACCGTTGGCTCGCGCGCTCCGCGTCGACAACCTGACCCTGGCGGCGCTGCAGACCGTCCTGTCCATCCATTTTCGCGGCGACGGGGCCACCTTGCCAGTCCTGGCCGCTGCAGCCCTGCCCCAGCCCGAGGTCATGGCCATCGCCGAGGCGCTGCGGCAGCAACTGACCCTAGAACTTGGCCACGATTGGCAAATCGACTGCCAGCCAACCCAAGCGCAGTTGGGCGGAGGCACCGATCCGCGCGTGGATTTGCCCTCCATGGGGCTACGGATGGCCCACACGGCGCTCAGCGCCTCTCGCTTGGCCCTCGGGCTGCGCATGGCGACGCCGCCTGTGCTGAGTCGTGTGCGAGACCGCATGATTGTGCTAGATATTCGCTCCCTGCTGGCTGGAAGCAGCGACCTGTCGACACCGCAGCTCGGGGCGCTTTTGGCTGAATGCCTCCGCCAAGCGTTCCAACCGCGCTAATTGACTACACAACCACACGAGCCGCTGGTCGATTCAGCCCCTCGCGGCGGGCCATGGATCGTTTCGCCCAAGCACACGTCTTATCTGCGTGGATCGGCGACGGGTAGGGAAGATTGCACCATCTTGTCGCTTGGCCCATACTGGGCCTTTGGGGTGACCGTGCCCTTTTGAGGTGTTCGATGCAACTGCGTTCGACCCATGCTCGACGTTACGGAATTGCGGCGCTGGCTTGCTTGGTGATGGCCGCGACATTGTTCGCGATTCCCGCCACGGCTCAGGACAAGGGCAAGAAGAAGGGCGACAAGTCGCGCACCGTGTCGTTTGAAGACGACATGATTGAAGCGCAGTTCCTTCGTCCAGACACGAGCAATACCGAGGTGTTGTCCAACCGGGCACGCAAGAGCCTCATCCGTATCCGCGAAAACTTCTTCGCCGAGATCATCCGGTCGGCCGAGGACATCTAGCCATGGCCAAGAAAAGCCGAACAGCGCCGCAGCGTTCCGCAGAGGGCCCTCGCCCTGAGGACTCCCTGTCGCCAGACGACGCGACGGCACGTCTGGGTGGAGATTCCCAAACCGTCTTCAATGCTTCTGTGGTCTCCGACCGCGAAAATGAGACGGCCATTTTGCAGGTGGTGGCGCCTACTGGCTCCGACAATGAGTCGACGGCGATGCTCGACTTAGCGACCTTGGCTGCCCACGGCACGCCACTGGCCGCACCAGACAGCAATTCGGCTTATCATCCGCAGGAAAAGGCGACCGTTCAGGTAGAGCAGGCGGCGCACGCGGCCTCGCTGGCGGCCAGCGCTCCCAATGCACAAAGCACGAGCAAAGTCGGTGGCCCTGATGATAGAACCTTGAAAGTCCAAGTCAAAAGCCAGGCAGCACCAGCTCAGGCCGATGACCTCGGCTATCCACAGACGCGCAAGGGCGCTCCGGCAGGCAGTGCCAAGTCCCGCGCCGGCGATCGCTATGCCCAAGCCTTTTCGCGCAGCGACGAGCCCCTGACCGGACCATTGGGCTGTGATATCAAGATGATATGGGCCGGTGATTTTCACTTGGCACGCTTCTATCCTCTGCCCAAAGCTGTGCAAATTGGCAAGGATGGCGACTTTGCGGTGCCGCCTGATGTCATCGGCAACAAAGACGGCGTGGTCCTGGTGGAGCCCCATGCAGCCGCGCAATTTGCTTTGCGAATTGACGCTCCTGAACTGTCGGGCTCGGTCGACATCGATGGCCAACGCTGGACGCTGGCGCAGTTGCGGGCCGGCGCAGGTCCGGTCAAGGGGCCCAGTATCCCCCTGACAGCCAAGACTTTTGCGCAGTTGACCGTCGGCGACTTCGAATTTGAGATCTGCCGCGCCACCTTGCCGCCTCCGCTGGAAAACGGCAAGATGCGCAAGGAAAGCCTGTACTTGCCGCTGTGCATGCTGATTGCAGCGCTGATGCTCGGTGGCCCTCTGGTGGCCGGTTTCTATTCCCCGGACTTCCGCGACAAGACCAAGCTCAGCTTTGCCGAGGAGATGAAGGAGCGCGAGAGCGAACTCATCGAAATCGAGAACAAAGTTGAGCCAGAAAAGAAAGAAGAGCCCCAGGAAAAGCCCGAGGAGAAGAAGCCTGAGGTGCCCATCCAGCCGGCGCAGAAGAATGACGCTCCCCGGCCTGACGACGTCAAGAAAGAAGTCAAGCCCGAGGATGTACTCAAGAATGTCAAGGACGAAGACCGCGAGAAGGCCAAGCAAGACTTGGTGCGCAATGAGATGGCCAAGCATACCGCAGAGGTAGATAAGGCCCTAGAAGAACTCAATAAAGCACCCGCGAGCCGCTTGTTCCAAATCGACGACAGTGGTTCCGGCCAAGCCGTGGCCAAGGGTTCCGACGTCATTGCCGATCCAACAGGTGAATTGTCCAAGGATCTTGGCGGTGGCAAGGGCCCGAACAAAGGGCCTGGCCTGGGTGAAGGGTCGACGGACAAGCAAGTCGCCACGGGCCTAGAGAAAGACAAGGGAATTGGCAGTAAGCAGGTCAACATCGAGGCCCACGAGAAAAAGCAGACCGTGGTGACCATCAAGCAGACCGGCGGCGATGCGGAAGGCGAACTGCCTAAGGCCGTGATCAAGTCCTACATTGCGACCAAGATGGGCGCGATTAAGTCTTGTTATCAGAAGGGCTTGCAGTCCAATCCTGACCTCGCTGGCAAGATTAAGGTGGCCTTCCTGATTCAGCCGACAGGCGCGATTCTCGGAGCCCGCGTCGATGATTCGAGCCTGAGCGCGCCGGCCGTCGAGGAGTGCATCCTCAACAACGTCAAGGCGTGGCACTTCCCGCCAGCGAAGGGCGGCGGCTCGACCAAGGTCGTGTATCCATTCGTGTTCTCGTCGACGCACTAAGGGACTGTGCAAGGTCAGTTCGATTTTGCCCATCGGTCCATAAGCTGCGCACCCCGCAGGACGGCCCCCAGGTGCAAGGCGCGATTGCCGGCGAGGCCATGGTGAACCCCTTGACTACTCTAGCTGTTTTTCAACGCCACGCTGAAAAGGTCCTGGGGCATGGGCTCCTCCTAGTGCTGCTGGCCGCGTGCGTCGCGTGCCAGGCCAATGACAAAGCCTTTGTCCAACTATCGAACAAAGCAGTGGAATCGCTCAAGGCTGAGGACTACACCCGCGCCGAAGCCTATTTGCGCGATGCCATCAAGCTCAAGCCCAACGACCCAGACGCGCACTACTACCTAGGGACATTGGCTTTTCGCCAGAACCGGGCCAAGGAAGCCGTCGAGCACCTGGAGCTCGCCGCGGCCGCCGACCCGCAATGGCCCGATGCGCAACTGGCCTTAGCCAAAGCGTTAGTTCAAGAAAAGCGCCTCAAGGATGCCCTGACCGCCCTGCACGCGCTGTTTGCCGTCGACAAGGGACAGCCCAACGGCCACCTGTTAGCTGCCAAGATTGCTCAAGAATCAGGCGTGCGAAGTCAGGTCGATGAGGAACTGCGGGCGGCCATTGCTGGCGACTGCACCTTTGTGCCGGCCTACGTGATGCTGTCGCACCTGTACAGCGATGTGGGAGCCTATGAACCTGCGCGCTTGGTCCTCGAAGAAGGGCTGAAATTTACGCCGGATTCTCCCGAGCTGCAGGAAGGGCTGGGCCTAGCTTGGCTCGACCTCGGGCGTCCGGATCGAGCGCAACAAGCGCTTGAAAATGCAAGTCATCTTCCCAGAGCCCGCTACGCTGTGTATCTCAACTTGGCCGCGGCGGACCTGCAACTGGGCGACAAAGAAGCCGCCAAGCAAGCGCTGCGCACCTATCTGGTCCAGGGCTCTGGGCAGAAAGCCGATGATCCGCAACTACAAATCGCGGCTAAGATGCTCAATCACCTCAAGGCGGCAGCGCCCTGAGCGTTGACGCAGCGGCACCTGGCGTGCCAGAGTGGAAACATGTACCTCGCGCGCGTCATCGGCACTGTGGTTGCCACGCAAAAAGTCCCAGGATTACAAGGCATTCGCTTGTTGCTGGTGCAACCGGTGGGCGAGGACGGCCAGGAGCGCGGCAAGCCCGTGACGGCGGCTGACTTGACCTTGGCCGGCCCTGGCGACTTGGTCCATGTGACGACCTCGCGCGAAGCAGCGCTGGTCATGCCCGACCCCTTTGTGCCGGTGGATGCGGCGATTGTCAGCATCGTCGATGAAGTGTACGTCGACCCAACCGGAGCTCCGGCGGTGAACCGATGATTTACGCACGTGTAGTGGGCAACGTGGTCTCGACCATCAAGCACGCTGGCCTCCAAGCCAAAGCTGTCTTTGTCGTGCAACCCTTGACGCCTGAAGGACAAGACGATGGCGATAGCTTTCTCGCCGTCGACCATGCCCAGTCAGGGCCCGGCGACCACGTCCTGATCCTGCGCGAAGGCAATGGAATTCGTCAGATTCTCAAGGATCCCAAATCGCCGATTCGCTGCCTGATCGTTGCAGTGGTCGATGTGGTTGCACCGGCGGCATAAGATGGCCAACCCAGACCTACATATCGTCAACCACCAGGGCGAGTTGCCCTTGCATGAGGCTAAGCGACAACTGCTTGCCATTGCTCACCTTTTGCACGCTCGCGGCTGGGTGGCCAACCATGACGGCAACGTGACGCTGAGGCTGCCCGGACAGCGTCTGCTGGCCACACCGACGGCGATGAGCAAGCGCGTCCTGACCACCGGTGACCTGCTGGTGCTCGATCGCGAAGACCGCGTTTTGCAAGGGGGAAGGCGTCCCTTCTCAGAAATAAAGCTGCACCGGGCCGTCTACGATGTGCGCCCCGACGTGCGGGCGGTGGTGCATAGCCATTCGCCCAATGCGACGGCTTTGTCGGTCCTGGGCCTAGCGGTTGAGCCACGGATGCTCCCCGAAGCGATTGTTTCTTTAGGCGATTCCGTGCCACTGCTGCCCTACGCCTTTGCCAATGGGGCCGACCAAGTGGCGGCGCTGCGCCAAGCGGCTGGGCAATACGATGCAGTGACGCTGGGCAATCACGGCGTGCTGACCTGGGGCGACGATTTGGAGCAGGCTTACCTGAGGGCCGAGCTCGTCGAACACCTTGCGACGATTCAGCTTCTGGCAGCAAGGCTCGCGTCCCCGGCCCTGGTGCCCCAGGCGGATGTGGCGCGTCTTTTGCAAGCCAGAACCAAAGCTGGGCTGGGTCCCGCAGCACGGGCCGCCCAAGCGACACCGGCGGCAAAAGGCCGTGGCTAAGCTCTTATTTCTACTACTGATTGCTGGCATCCTGAGCTGCGGCGGCCTACCGGTCTCAGCGCCAGTCCAGGCCAGCGCGACCGCCAGCAAACGCTGTCTCATCCTGGCCACCAACGACAGTGAGAGCAATTTCGACGGCCTCAAAGGGGCCGACGGCACCTATGGGCTGCCAATCGCGCGCATAGCCGGAGTGTATCAACGCGAATTGCAAAGAAATCCAGGGGGTGTCTTGCTGGTCGAGGGAGGCGACATCCTCCAGGGCCGTTACATGGAGCGCCTCGATGGCAATGCCGTGGCCGCCCGCCGCGCCGCATTCGACATCTACGCTGGGGCCGGCTACACGTGGATGACTTTAGGGAATCATGAGTTCGACGCCAACACCAAGACCTTGAGCGCAGCGCTTGCTGGTCGACATCCCGGCCTATTGGACCTCAATGTCGACCCCAGCGCCCTATCAACCCAAAATAATTGGCAAATTGTTGAGTGCGGTGGGATCCGTCTTGCGCTCGCGGGCGTGCTGACGCCGAGCACCCGCACCATCAGCGACCCTGGTGAACTCGAAATCCGCAGTCCGATAAAGGCTTTACATGACCATCCGCCGCCGCCGGCCGATGCTCGGGTATTGCTGTCGCACTTAGGGATTGACGATGACGAGCAATTAGCCAAAGAAAGCAATTACCTAGACGTCATCATCGGCGGCCATTCGCACACGTTGCTGCCCGCGGCGCGCCAGGTTGGGCAGGTACGCATTGGCCAAAGTGGCAGCCGCTTCTCGCACCTCGCCTTCTGGGAACTATCTATTGTTCAAGGGAAATTGCAGATCAACTACCACCTTGAGCCGGTCAACGAGGCGATGCCCGTGGCGGCCGAAGTGGCCCAGGCGGTGACGGCATTGCGCGCCACGTTGGTGGCCGAGGAGGTCATCGGCGAACGGAAAATAGCCTGGGATCTTGAAGACTTGGCTCATAGCGATTATCCGCGCCGTGCCGCTCGCGCCGTCCAGCAGTACGCCCAGGCGCACACCAAGGCTCCGGTCGACGCTGCCCTTTTGAATTTTGGCGGTTTTCGCTCGTCTGAACGCTACCCACCGGGCCCCGTGACCAATGTGCAGGTGCAGGCGATTCACCCTTTCAAGAATCGCCTTGTGTTTGTGCAGTTGCATGGCGATCAACTGCAGGCCGTCTTGGAGAACAGCTGCACCACGGGCCACAGTGAAGCGCATGGACGCAACCTTGTCGGCTGGGGCCTTGATTTTCATTGCGATTTAACCAAGCCGAGCATTGTCTACCGCATGGCGGACAATCAGCCCATCGGCATTGCCACACCCGGCCAGCGCGCAACCGTCAAGGTGCAGGGCAAACCCCTTGATCTCCAAGCGACCTACCGCATCGCCACCCTCGATTACCTGGCCCGCGGCGGCAGCAGCTACTTTGCCCTGACGCTAGGCCAACGGACCTGTGCCGATGGCACCGTTTTTTCGGGCCCAGGATCCTGCGCTAACTCTCCGCTTTTATGGGAAATCATCGCTCAGTCTGTGGTCGAAAGCCGCCTAGACGCGCCGTTGTAGGACGTCTGCCTGTGGCCGTTAGAACGCGCGCCGCAGGTCCAGCAACACCTGATTGTCCGTCTTGAAAAGGCCACCGGGCGTGCCAACGTCGCCGCCCATGACCACGGCGCCAAGCCCAAGGCGCCAGTTATCGGCCACCTCGTAGGCCACATGGGGCAAGACGGCCCAATCGCCCAGAGTAACCCCATACATCCCGCCTAGTTGCAGCGTCCAGGGTTGCCCCGGCCCCAGCCTCGCCACGCCACCACCAGCCAAGGTCACCTGATGACGCGCCGAGAGAAATAGCTTGGTTGTTTCAGGAACATCCATCGCATACTGGTAGTTCCCTTCGACGATCAACGTCAGCCAATCGTCGCGTTGATAGGCAACCCCTAGCCCGGCTTGAAAAATTCCCGTGCGCACCGCCTGAAACTGCGTGTCCAGGAGTACGCGCCCCAAGGCTGTCCCTACCTTGGGCGAGACAGCTACGTCGCTGTGGAGCGAAAATCCGTTGCCCAACTCACCACTTGCCTGCACACCCGTGGTCAGGCGTCGCTGCCACTGCGCTTGAATCAAATCCGTGGGCCCCGTTCCGGCGGCGTTGAGGCGATCTTCCGCTGCAGTGACCTGGGGATCCATGGCCAGCGCGATCTGCTTGCTGCGGTCAAAGCCAGCCTGGGCAAAGCGCGCGAGCACCACGGCCAGATCGGGATTGACGCGCAGGATCGGCAGGCGATCCCAGTTCCAAATCGCAACTGCGGCCAAATCCCAATCAGCCATGCGCAGTTGCCAGCGCGCGGCCACCGAGCCCTGCAGGGGCGTTGCCGGCGGCGGTTGCAGGGCCTGCATCAAGGTGTCGCCCAGAGACCGATCGAGGCGTAAGTCCGCATGACGCAAGAGAGGCCATAGGGTCGCCGGCAGACTTGGCCCCAGATCGGGGCGCAGCATCGCTGTGTCCGTGGCAAAGGGACTGAAGCGGTGCTGGGTGAAAAATGGCAGAAAAACAAGGTCTAATGAACCAGGACCAAGAGGCCGCACCAGGCGCACGAGCATGTCGGGCAGGAGGTTGCTCTCTTCCTGCCCCAGGCTGCCGATCAAGCCTTGGGAGAAATCGGCCGGGTTGAGAATCCGGAAAGGACTGGCAATTTCCATGGCGCCCCAGGACACAATGTCCCGACCGACCGTCAGCTGGCCCAGGCGGGTGTCCCACTGCACATAGGCTTGGCGCAGGTCGGCGACAGCGTCGTAGCGCATGCCAAGATCTGGAAAATGCGCGCGAAATGCGGGCATGTAGCTGCCCTGCTCATGGCCAACGGCGGCCACGTGCCACAGTCGAGCGCCGAGGTGAACGCGCGCGTCGTCTGCTAGCGGGTGCTGCAGGTCTAAGTCCAGGCGAGAACGCAGGATCAGCACGTCTTCTGCCGGATCCTCAGCCTGGGTATCAGCGCCGATCAATTCGCGCCAACTTCCCGAAAACAGTGTCGGCATCGTGGCTTGGGCCAAGGCCGCCGTGCAATGGAGCGGCAAGCTGAACAGCGCCGTGAGGACGGCCGCGCGCAATCCGAGCCTAACCATTGATAATATCTCTGCAAATCAAGAGTTGGCTCCCTGCAGCACCCGTGGGAACAGAGCCAAGGGGCAACCGCCCCGCACAATTGCCCAACAACAGCGCATTCCGTCAAGAAGGCGTGCAAAGACAGAAGCGCAGGGCCCTCCAGCTACAGCGCAATGCGCGTCACCGGTTGAAGCCTCGGCCATCCTGGGCGATGCTAACGCCCCCTTGGCGCCCGTGCGCCTCCTGGAGACCGGATGCTACACTTTACCATGGACGGCTTTGGCGGCCATCGCTCGCGCTTTGACGACATTCGGCTCATTTACGAACTGCTGGAAGAGTTGCCGAGTAAGCTAGGCCTGCAACCGGCGATGCCACCGATGCTTTTGCCGTATTACAACGGCGTCGAGCCCGACGATTGCGGCATTTCCGGCTTTGTCTTCCTGGCCGGTGGACACTTCACGATTCACACGTTTTCCTTTCGGGAATGCTATTTTGTCGACCTTGTGGCTCCCCAGGCCTTTGACACGGCGGAGCTGACGGCCGCCCTGCGAACGGCGCTGCCGGTGCGCTCGGTCGAGGTTCATACGGCACGCCGCCCCAAGCCCTTTGACGAAATTCCTGTGCATCCAAGCGAGGATTTCGGCCCCCACCTGCTGATCAACATCGCGGGCTATGCGGGGCCGCGCGACATGGATGGCCTGTTCCGCGTGTTTGACAACCTGCCACCGCGGATCGACATGACGCCGATCATGCGACCGTATGTCCTTCGTTCCAAAGACGAATCGGGCAGATCGCGTTTGTCGGCCATGACCATGATCGCCGAGTCGCACATCGCCCTGCACGTCGAAGAGGACAGCGACACGGCCTATTTTGATATTTTCTCGTGTAAATTCTTTGATATCGACATGGTCCTGAACCAGTTGAAGGCGGCCTTCCCCGGAAAAAGTCATACTGTGCAACTGATTTCGCGCGGTTGTGGCTATCGGGTCAAGCGTACGGAGCGAGAACCCGAACACGCCAGGACCAAGGCGTGGCTGAGCACCCGGCCGCAGTAGGGAAATTCCACCAGGACTTGGCGAGGGGATACCATGAAAAGACTGGGCATTTTTCCACTTCTGCTGCTTATTTTGCTACCGGCCCACGCCCATGCGACCGATGATCCCGGGGCTCGCAAGTTGCTGGATGACGCGGCGCAGAAGAATGCCGCCGGCTTTCAGACCGGGCAGTCCAAGACGAGAATCACGCTCAAGCTTTCAAATGGCAAAGAGAAAACCTGGGTGACTCTGGCTCGGTCGGCGCGGATCGCCGGCAAACTCAAGACGCGGGTGACCTTTTTGGACCCGGCGGAGGACCGCGGCGTCGAGTTGCTCCTGCTCGAGGAGTCCAAGGGTAAGGTCGCGCAATACTTGTGGATGCCCAAGACCCATCGCCTGCGGCCGGTGGGCGGATCGCAGAAGAATGCACCCTTTATGGGCACCGACTTCAGCTTTGGCGACTTGGAAAGCCACGCCTTGCAGACGGGCGAGGCGCGTAAGCTGGGCAATGAACCGATGCAGGGCGCGGCGTGTGCGCACGTGTCCATACAAGTCACTGATCCGGATGAGCTTTACAGCAAGGTTGACCTTTGGATCGACGACAAACTCGGTGTGCCGCGCAAAATCGATTACTTTGACAAGCAAAACAAGCACATCAAGACGCTGTCCGTGGATGAAATCAGCCAGGATGGCGGCCATGCGACGCTCAAGCGCTTTCATATGCAGAACCTAGAGCGTGGCTCGGTCACCAGCGTGGAAACTACCGAGATGGATAGCAAAATCGCTTTGCCGGACGCGATCTTTCAGCCCGACGCCTTGGGCAAGTGACGCAGGCGTTCCGGGCGGGATCGAGGTGGAACCCATGGCGAGCGTGACCCTGCACCTATGTACGACGTGTCGAAAGCGGCGAGGACCGGACGTCGCTACTACGCGCCAACTCAGCACTGCTGCTGGGAAAATGGGCGTACATGTCGAACTCACCTCGTGCCTGTCCGGCTGCCAGCAGGGCCTGTGCGCGATGGTGGAGACTCCGGACGGCATGGTCCGCTTGCGCCAATTCAGGCGCGTGGATCAGGTGCAACTCGCGATTTCTACACATGAACAGCTCATCGACGGCCAAGCGGTGCCGGGCCTGGACGTGATCAGCCGCGTGAACTGGAGTGAGTGGAATCACGAATAATTCTAGGCCTCTGAGCAGCCCCGCCTAGAACGCCCACTTCAGGTCCATCCCCACGGCCAGCAAATCGCCCCAGGACTGAAAACCGGGAAAGCCAGGATTGCCGGTTTGCAGGCCCTGCGCCTGGGCAATCGTTTGACCATACGCATCCTTGGTGTTGTCTGGCAGTTCATCGCACAAGGTCTTGACGCCCGGCCCGCAGGCCACGTACGTCTTGGGCACGACCTTGTTGGTGTCGCGGGCCAGCAGGTGATGCCACTGCGCGTACCAGCCTAGATCGACAGGCGATCCAAAGATCTTCATCTGATGGGTCGCGCCCACGGAAGCGACGATGCGGTCATTATCGACATAGTTGCTGCGCCCATTTTGATCAGGCACGGGCGTGGGTTCCCAGCGCAGCCCGGCCATCAAGGTGCGGTCGCCTGTGGCTTGGTATTCCAGCCCGGAGCGCACGCTGGTCGTGTCGTGAAAACCTGCGAGATTACCTAGGGAATCCAGATAGCGGCTCCACAATTGGCGGGCGATGTCCAGGGTCCAGTGCAGCCGGCCCGCGTTGTACTGAGAACCGGCGACAATCTGATGCGGCTGAAAATTAGCAATAAATGTAGAGTGTTGCGGCGTCGGGAACGTAGAATCGTTCTGGAATCCTTTGACTTGAATCTCATTGTTGATGTCGAGGCGGAAGTAGTTTTCACCGCGCCACGTCAGGCCCAATTGCCAAGGCGCATTGGGGGTTAGCGTAATCCCGGCCTGCTGCGCAAATCGCGCGCTTTGGTCATTGTGGACCACCATTTGCAGGTTCTCTTGGTGAGCGGGGTCCGACAAGTAAGCCTGACTATTGGTCATTGCCTGCGGCAGAAAGGACACAGCCGTGCCGACGGCCAGCCAATCGGTGAGTTGATAGGCTAGCCCGGCCATAATCACTTGGTGCTGATCGCGGGCACCTAGCAACTCAAAGTCCAAGCGATTGCTGAAGTATTGCTCCTGCTCATTGGGATACCGCGTGTCCTGCGACATCAAGTGGTTGACCGGCAACATCGCGGCAAAGCCGACGCGCAAGTTCGGCAAACCCAAGCTGCCGACCATGCCGAAGTGGATGCCATAGAAATTATTGATATCTTGGGTGTCTCCGCGCGGCCGCAATCGCCGATCGTAACCGATGAGGGGCCCACCAGGACCCAAGTCTGGAATATCATACCCACTTGGCCGAGGTTTGAGACGGATGTTGACGTCGTCATACGCCATCATCAGACCAGCGCCCATGCCGCTGTGGGCGTGCGCAAGGCCTGCGGGGTTGTAGTACACGGCCGTGTAATCATTGACGGCTGCAGTCATGGCGCTGCCGGTAGCGATGCCGCGTGCGCCCAGGCCATAGGTATCCAGCGGATTGGCCCATAGCGGCACGACCATGGCAAATACCACCCCAAAGGCAGCGAATTGCAAGGCAATACGACGTTCCACTCGGGCCTCCCTGAACGTTTGCCTCTCCCTGACAGTCGTGCAAGACCGTGCGATCAAAGGCGATCCTGGCTTGCGCAGACAGCCACGAACGCGCCGGCCCATCACGGCTAGATCGACGCACGGGACCAAGCGCGCCAAGGGTGCCACGGCCGCGATGCTGGCGCTACGGGGCGTCCTCGCACAAGGTCCTGACGCCAGGGGCGCCAAGCGGATTGGGCTGCCTCGCGGTTGCGGTGCGGGGCAATTGGCGGTATCTGTCCAGGTTGTTGCAAGCCCATCACATGGGCGGAGCCGGTTGTGGCCCCCAGACGAACGACGCCATTGCTGAAGCTGACCGCCTCCCGTCGACGAACGCCGGCGTGGGCCAAATCTTTCCTTCTGATCTTACTCTGTTGCGCCGCGGTCTCTCCCTTGCTGGTTCGTCCAGTGCGCGCCGCCATCCCAGGGCCCCTGACCTGTCCACACCCCGTCATTCTTCCCGGCCAGGATCGCGCGCTGGAACAGATGGTTACGCCGAGCAGCCTGCCCCAAGGGCTGACGCAGACCGACGGCGACGTGCTCCGCGACCGCATTCGGGTGCACTTCGTCGGGACCAATCATCAGCGCTATGACTATGAATTGTTGCCGATTGCTTTGGATACCGGAGGGGGCCTGCTGCGCTCGGCGCGGTGGTCGATGTATCGGTTGCAGCCCTGCGCGGTCGCAGGTGTAGCATGCCCGGTGTCAGCAGAGCTTCTGAAACAACTGGATAATCTGCTTGTGCAGGCCGTCATCATCGGTGAAGACGCGGTCTCGCTTGGCTGTCAGGATCCTGCCAATAGCCGCGACGCTATCGGCTTGAAATTGCAGCAGATTGACATCGAACTTCGGCAGAGCGGCTTGCAAGTGGCCCGCAGCCAGCTGGATTTGTTGACTTCGAACGCAGAGACTAGCCAATGGCCTGTGGAAAACCGCGTCGACGTCGCCTTGTTGTGGCTAAGGCTGGGCGTGCCGGAGCGCGCAGTCGTCTGGGCCCAAAGAGCGGTGCAACACTTTGAACCGACGCGAGATTTGCGCGCGCCTCTTTCGCCTAACCAACGGCTCCTAGGCGCGCGTATGGCCGCAGCGCAGGCGATTCTGCATCAACCGGCCCTAGCGCTAACGTGGCTCGACCTATGTGGTCAGCGGGCTCAGCCGGATCGATGCAGCGTGATTCCTGTGGCCCAAGCGCTTGCTCTTTCAGGGGAAATCACAGCGGCAACGCTTGCGCTGCAGGCCGAAATCAAGCGCAGTCCAACCGATCCCGAACTCCACCACACCTACATCGACGTCTTGGCGCGCAGTGACAATCATGCGCAGAGTCTGGTCGCCGCCCAGGCCGCGGTGGCTGCGGTGCCTGGGGACCACGCTCTGGAACAGGCGCTTGGCGATGCCCTGGCCCGCGTGGGTAGGCCGAGCGAAGCCCTGCACGTCTTTGAGGCCGAACTAGCCAAAGATCCCACGGATGTGCACGCGCGATTGCAGGCCGAAGCGTTGAGGCAGACCGTGGCGCGCAGTCAGCCCAAGGTGAGCAAAGGGACGTTACCGCCGTGGCTGGGTCCCGTCGCAACCCTGATCGTCGTGTTGATCGGCATAGTTTGGGCGTGGCGGCGGCACGCAAAATCCGCGAAATAGTCCCACGCTCCCCTGAAATAATTGCCTATCAATCGGTCAAATGCCCGGTATACGCAGCGTCCTGGGCGCTGGCCTAGTACCCCGTCCATCCCGGTGGCGGCTGCGCGTAAGTTGGCCGATCGACAAAGGGTTGCGCCGTGTAACGTCGGTAGACTTCATTTGGCGGCAACATCGGGCGGGGCGGCCGAATTTCAACGCCGGCAGCCATCAGGCCCGGGGCGTCGTTGTAGCGCAGGCTGAGCAGAACGTCGGGCTGCCAGGGCCGTGCGCGCTGAAATTCCACTTGTACAACGCGGTGTTCCCTGCGCTCCCCAAAGGCGGTGCCCAAACCAGGCCGGTCCTCGGACGATTGCGCGCGATCCTGGGGTGCCGCAGCCGCTCCCTTGGCCGCACTCGGCGCCGCTGGTGGGCCGGCACGCCCTCCTTGACGGTCTGCGTCGTCGTGCCATCGCTCTTCCCGGCGCTGGGCCACAGGTGGTGGATCCGGCTGCCGTTCGCGGAAAATCGCCACGCCGATCACGCCGACATTGCGGTCATCGCCCATCTGCGCCGCGTAGGAATCGGGCACCGAAGCGAAGCGAAACGTCGCAACATCGCGCATGGACAAGCGAAATCCCTCCACCGTCACATCGCCCCAAGGAGGCAAAATGTAACCGGGCTTGCTGGTCAGCGCGGCCTTGCCGTCGAGTACATCGCGGCCATCTACAGAGATCACGGCCTCGACGCGATAAGGGCTGGGATTTCTTACGCGAATCCGATAACGCTGTCCTTGAGTCCCAAGCACCCAGGTTCGGCCCGCGTGGGCGAAGGTCGGCAAGCTGTGCCCTGACGGGTCGGTCACTTCAAGCTGATAACCCCCAGCACGATCAACGGCTTGTGCCTCGGAAGGCCAACCTTGCCCAGCGCCGGTACACGCCAAGGTCAGCAGCAAGGGCGCAGAACGAATCCATTGAAATAGCTTATCTTTCTTAATCACGTCAGCCTCCGCGCGCCGTTGCGAATCGCGACCCGAATGGGCCATTGGCGCTGAAGGTCAGACGCGTGGCGTGGCCGTTGGATCTACGGTCCCATCGACGGCAGCAAACGCTTAAAGTTTTAAGGTCTTAGCGCGCCGGCAGTCGAGACCCGGCAGGACCGCCCACGGGCGTCTGCGGCAAAGTTGCGATGGCATGCGCAGGGTCGTCGTCGCGTACCTGCACGGAACGAAAGCGAACCTTGGCTCGGTACAGGTACAGGCCGAACAGCGAGAAACGGTCGCGGTCCACGTGGGCTGTCAGCACTTCCTTGCCACCGACCGATAAGTGCATGGTGCGATTCTCAATTTGCGCTCGCAGGTGCACCCACTGTCCCATGGGCAGGTCAGCATATGCCTGCATGACGGGCTCAATCTGACTGGCTGAATGGGCGCGTTTGAGCAGGACCGCGTCGCGCGCGACTTCGATCAAGTAATGGTACGGATATTCGCCGTGGAAATTATTGCCTAAAATGAGGCCGGCCATGCCACTTTGCAGTTGGAGGTCCAGCTCGAAGGTCAAGTCATTCATCGGCAATTCGGACTTGATCAGGTAGTTGTAGTTGCGATCGCCGTTGCCGCGGATCTCGCCCTGACTAGCCCGCCACTGACCGCCTTCGTGCACGGTCCAATCATCAATACTTTCGCCGGAGAACAGGGAGATCCAGCCATTTTGCGGCCGACTCAGGTCGTGGATGTACACGCGCCACGCCGCTTCAAGGCTGCCCAGGTCTTCACCAAAAGTGCCGCGAAAGGCCGCCTGCCCATCCTCCCCCTGACGAATCCTGCGAAAATACTGGGCAACCTGCTGCCGATGCAGGGGCGTATGCAGCAAGAAGTCCAAAAGACCCCAACTTTCGGCATAGTAGATGTTCATCGACGCGCCAGAGAAACGGTCGGTCGGGGCGCGCAGCAAGGCCGGAAGGTCGACAAAGACGTTGTTGGCCATAGCGTTGGCGAGGTACGCCAGCTTGCCTTTGTTGACCGCGGGGATGCGAATGTCCGTGCCGGCGACGTCGAAGCTCCCCAAGTACTCGGCCATGCCTTCATCGAACCAAATCGGCCAGTTGCGCCGGGTGTAGCGACTGAAGTTGTGGTCGCCAAACTGCTCGCCCATCATGGCATGAACCAGTTCGTGAAAGTACAATTGCATTGAATTATTAAAGCGATACGTCACGACGGTTCGAGCACCGCCATCGTAATACCCGCCGTTGTTCACTAGGCCCGGCGCGTGTTGGCGAGCGTATTCCTGGTAGCGCTCCTGAGCCTCAAAGACAATGATTTGACTTGGCTTTGGTGTCGCGCTGACTTCAATCACCCGACTCAGTTCGGCGTGCGCCTGGGCGGAAAACGAATCGAGCTTGCCGAGCAGGTCAACCGCGTATTCATGGCGAGTATCTGTCAAAAGTGTAACCATTTTACCGGGATATCGGCGCAGCGGTTGGCGCCCGGCCTCGACCGACAGGTTGGCGTCAAACGGCGCAACCTGGGCCGAACCGGCGGCCATGGCCGGCCCGGGGACGAGTTCATCCCCAACAAATTCTATTAATTCTAGTTCTTTGGACGCAGCTTCCTGCAGCGGCACGGCCTCGACGTGCAGGGGCGCGCTGGGTGGTGGGCGTGACGGCCCCTGAGTTGACAGCGTCGCCCCGGCCACGGACTGGGCACCGGGCGACGAAGGAGTCATCCATTGCCATGGATCCTTTGCAAAATCCAAGCCAATGTCCGACGCCGCCCACCCGAGCGTAGCCAGCGTCAGAGCTGCCATGGCCCGCATGGACCACAGCAACATCACTGGAAACATGGGCTGTTCTTCGGTCGCCAACGTTCCTGCCTGTTGCAGCCACGGCCGGCCAGGACTGCAAGGTTTCAGCGCCTAAGTAGCGAATTGCTTGACTCAACAAGGTCGACGAGTCGTCTTTGGGCGAACAACGCCCTTGGCCGCAAGCGACACGGATCTAGCCTTGGAGTCTAAGGAAGGCGTTGTTCAGGTCAATTTTGCCCAGCGAGGGTGAAATTGACCAATCAACGAATCTGACAGCGTTATTCGCCCAAGAGCTTCGAGTTGAGCGTTGCGCGTCGCTGACCGCCACGATGCCTGGGGCACCGCGCTCGCTCATCTTGCCTTCAGTCGGACAAAGCAAGAATCGCCATCGTATCAACGCTCTTACGCATCCTCACTGCCACCGCGACGGGGTTTAGCACGCTTACGACGTCCGTGCGCCAGCGGCGGCGCAGGTTGGGCTTGGCGATCGCTGTCCGCGGGTTCCTGCCGCGGTTCAGCAGCAACCTCTTGTTCTTCTTGGGATTCTTCGTTCGGCAATGGCTCAAAATCCAGGGGATGATACCCCTGCACTCGGTCAACCGCAGCAAAGGCCACCTCATTGAGTTCGCGGTGAATGGCTTCAAACCATCGACCAAACCCTTCCTGATCAAGGAGTTGAAACGGCGTGGCCGCAAAGAACGACAGCTGCGGCGGCGGTCCCGGCACAAACAGCAGTTGCCCCAGCCCCAGGCGCGCATTGCAGCGGTCCACGGCCAAGAGACCCGCTTCGGGTCTTTCCATGCCGTGACACAGCAAAACCGTCACATGCAGGCGGGGTTGGCCCAGGCGCAGCGACAAGCCAACGGCCACCTGCCAAGTCCGACCAAAGAGCCGATAGCCAACCAGTCCCTGATCGTCGCGGATGTCGGGCTCGAAACTGAGGGACAAATCCTCAAGCCAACCGCGAAGTTGCCGCCAGTCATGTTCGGACACATCCGACGCCATGGCCGGAATCGCGTCGCTGACAACGGCCTGGCGCACAAACGTCGCAGTTTCCTCGCCTGATTTCTTCTTAGATTTGGACATCTTTGGCCCGTCGTTTGCGCGGTCGCACATGTTGGGCCCAGGAACGCGCCCGCAGCCTCAGCGTCAGGTCGATGCCCAAGGTCGCCACTTCTTCGCGAAAGGCGTGCCAGGCATGGATAAACTGCTCGTAATTCAAAAGATTTGACGGCACCTCACCAGCGCAGCACAGGCGAAGCGGCGGATGGCGCAAGAACCAACGCCCGCGTTCAGCCTGATGATTGGCCAGGGCCAACGCTGCGCCAACATGGCTTAGGCGCTGCGGATTCACACAGAACGTCGTTGTCATGCGCAGCACCGCTAGGTCGTGCACCCAGGTCAGGTTGGCGCGCTGCAAATGCGAGCCGTAACGCACGACCACGGCCACCGGCTTATCGACCGGCCCGCGCCATTCCACAGGCCCATCGCCCCCTTGCACCAGCCAGTCATGCAGTTGCTGGAGGTCAGGGCCGGGCCAAGTTTTGAGTTGAGCTTGCAAGGGCATCGTTGTCACACGCAAAAAATCATCTATTTACTGTGGCTTTCTTGGATCTTTGAGACCCAGGCGGCCCATCACAGCGGTCAAGTCCGTCCACGTTTCGCGCTTGCGCGATTCCACCGCCAGCAGGTCGCGCAGCCCCCAAGTCGGCATGGCCGGCACGCCTAGCAGTTCATGCCATTGTCCGCGCAGTTGCGCCAGAGGGGCCGTCTGCCGCAGCAAAGGTTGCGCCACAAACTCGCTAAAAAGTATGACAACTTCGGGGCGAACAATGTCGAACTGCTTGCGCAGCAAACCGGCGCACGCCGTTAGGACTGGCCGCGGAACTGGCTGTTCTTCATCGCCCGGACACATGACAAGGTGCGTAAGCCAGATATCGTCACGCCCTAACCCCATGGCCGCCAACATCTTGGTGAACAGTTGCCCCGTCGCCCCCGTAAGCGCTTGACCTTGCTCTGAATCTTGGAAACTCGGTTGACCCAGGACCACCAGCAGGCGCGCACGCGGATTGCCCTGGCCAAAGACAAGTTGCGTCGGTGCGGTGCCACGCTCGCACCTCTGGCAGTCACCGATGGTCTGGCGCAAATTCGCCATCGTGGGAATCAACTGGGGCGGTGCGGCCTTGTCATTCGCGGGCCTGATGGTGGTCTGCCGTTGGACCGGCGGCATGATTCGGATCCTGTTGGAGTCGCTGACCGTCAGCGGACCAGTGACCACGGGCGGTTGCGGACTGGGCCCCTTTGTCCCGCCTGGACTTGGGGCGCCACCAGGAAATGGTGAATTCTGCTTTTCCGGGCTAGTCGGTTGCGCCGTCTTCTCTGGCTGGAGCGGCGGCAGTGGATAATCGGCCGACAATTTGCGGTCAATGAACGCTGCGCCCGCGCTCACCTGCCAGCGCAGGGCTGCCGCAATTTGACCCATCAAAACGTAAGGATCTTCAGGCTCTTGCTGAGCTGGCGGCGGCAAATCGGCGCTGACTGTGTCCATGGTGCCCTTTTCCCGGCGAATTCAAGCTAATGCGTCCCATTTGGCGGGTCTGGCTAGCAGGTCACTGGCCCGCGCCAGGAGCCTCGCAAGGGCGCACCCAAAACGCACAGGACCCTGCGCCAATGCCCGGCCGCAACGGTCAGCAAGCCATGTTGGCACTTTGGCCCGAGCGAAGCCAGCGCCGGACGCGCACCTATGAAAAACACAAAGAACAGGGCGCGAGCACGCCGCGTTCTTCCCAGGCAAGTTATTGTTTTTATTTTAGTATATCCGCGACGTCGCCCCCAGTCGGCCTGCCCAGACGGTGGCCGATTGCGGGCGAGCCATAGATGTGGCATGGCTACGGTAGGCACCGCCCTCTGACCAAGCGCGGCGCCCCGACGCGGGCGGACGTGCCCAGCCCGATGGACGGTCAACGCTGGGTGGCCCAGCACGATCGACCGCGTCAGACCTTGGCCCCCCCTCCCCCCGCAGGAACATCGCCATGCGCGTCGAGTTCGAAAAACTACACGGAATTGGTAATGATTTTGTGGTGATCGACGGCCGCAGTCTGGCCGTGTCGTGGGCAGGCACCTTGGGCCAAACACTCTGTGACCGGCACAAGGGCATCGGGGCCGACGGCCTACTGATTTGGCGCGACACCGGCGCTGGCCCATCTATGGAAGTCATCAACGCCGACGGTTCGGTCGCCGAGATGTGCGGCAACGGTTTGCGATGCTTTGTCAAGTACTTACTGGACAACCACTACCCAAAGCTGGCCGCGATCACGGTGCAAACGGGGGCCGGACCCCTGTCCTGCGAGGCGCAGCGCGACCCCAGCGGCCGGGTGCAAAGCGTGGCCGTGAAGATGTCGGCACCGCAGTGGCAACCTGAGGCAATTCCCTTGTTAGCCCAAGGACCTTTACTTGATGCGCCGATACAAATCCTGGCGCAATCGGTCCGACTGACCGCGCTCAATACCGGCAATCCCCATGGTGTGACCTTCGACCGCGTGACCGAGGCCGATCGCCTACGCCTGGGTCCTGCCCTGCACGATCACCCAATGTTTCCGGCGCACGCCAACATCGAATTCGCCCGCCGCGTGGTCGACGCACTCGGCGATGTCTCCTTTGATCTCGATGTGTTCGAACGGGGCTGCGGCTGGACTCAAGCTTGTGGGACCGGCGCCACGGCTACTGTCCTTGCCGCCGTCCGCCTTGGACTGGCCCCGGCAGAAAAAGCAATTGCCGTTCGTTTACCCGGTGGTACCTTACACATCACCGTTGATCGCGACGGCATCGCCACCATGCGTGGGCCCGCTGTCTTTGTGTATTGCGGGCAGATCGAGGTCCAAAGCAGTGTCTGACGGCCCTTAGCTGCCTTGGCGTGCCCAGCGCCTAGACTGCCTGAGTCGGGCCTGCCGCCATTGTGCAAGTTGTTCCGCGTTCTTGCGCTGCTGAAATCGCCGGCTGTGCAAGGTGGCTTTGCAACCGGATCATCCTGGTGCATGCTGCGTGACCTTGGGCCAAGAAGGCTCTAGGCAGGTCGATGGCTTCGGTCCACCAACGCTATCGAATTCTCAGCAAGATTGACGCCGGCGGTATGGCGGAGATCTACAAAGGCGTCGCGATTTCCATCGAAGGCTTTGAGAAGCCCGTGGCGATCAAGCGCATCCTGCCCAACCTTTGCCAGAACGAACAGTTTGTCACGATGTTCCTGGACGAGGCGAGGCTGTGTATGCAGCTCAACCACGCGTCCATCGTGCAGATTTTCGACATCGGCAAGGTCGACGACACCTACTTCCTCGCCATGGAAATGATCGACGGCTGGAATCTGCGCCGCGTCATGCAGAAGGTCCTTGATCGCAACGCTTATTTCCCGGTTCCGATTGCCTGCTACTTGGCCATGGAAATCGCAAAGGCACTGGCCTATGCCCATGAAAAGACTGGGCCTGATGGTCAATCCCTCGGCATTGTCCACCGCGACGTGTCTCCGCCAAACGTGCTTTTGTCCAAGCAGGGTGAAGTCAAGCTGACGGACTTTGGCCTCGCCCGCGCCGTGTCTAACGCGCAGGTGTCGGATCACGGCATTGTCAAAGGGAAATACGCGTACCTGTGTCCGGAAGCCGTCGAGGGCAAGGTGGTCGATCCGCGCGCGGACGTATACTCCACCGGCATCATCCTCTGGGAATTGCTGTGTGGGCGGCGGTTGTTCGCGGGCAAGACGGACGGCGAGACCATCGACCTTGTGCGCAAAGGCGATATCGCCAAACCAAGCTCGATTCGCACCGATGTCGACCCGGAACTGGATCGCATTGTGCTGCGCGCCCTGGCCAAGAACGTCAAGCGCCGCCATCAGAGCGCCCGCGAACTGGAACAGGAATTGGCCGCGTTTCTCTTTAAATTCAACTTGCGCGTCACCGGCGCGGACCTTGCGACCTTTCTGCGCGATCTTGATGCTGGCAGTGAGACCCAAGTTCTTGATGTTCCGACTATTCTTCGCGCAGAGTTAGAAGAGCAAGTGCGTATTGGTCGCCTCGATCCAACGCTGGGCCAAGTCCCTCTGCGATCGAGCGACCTCAAGACGCAATCCGCGTCGCGGTTTGGCGTGGACGCAGTCCTGCAAAAACTCAGCGATATTCCGCTTGACGAAATGGCAGAAGCCCATGGGCAAGGCAGCCTAGCCGACCGCCTCGAAGGGAGCGAAAAGAGCGGCAGCAGCCTGCAGCGAAAGTCGGCCAAGACCAAGGCGGCAGCGGGTAAACCCTTTCCATCATGGGCAATTGCAGCAGCCGGAGCCGTCGCGGTCCTGGCCGCATTGGCTTGGTTTTTCACGCATAAATAGGCCAGCCACCCTCGCGTCGTCCTAGCTCGGCATGACCCTGCAGGATGCGTTTGGCAACCAAGTTCCCGCGCCGGCGCCGTTGCAGCGCGGACATGAGCACCACAAGGAGTCCGATGAAGTTCTTCCTCGACACCGCCGACGTCGGCGAAATCAAAAAAGCATTGGCGTGGGGCGTCTTAGATGGCGTCACGACCAATCCTTCCTTGGTCGCCAAGACGGGCCGACGCTTTGAGGATGTGCGCGCCGAAATCCTGAGCCTTGTCACCGGGCCGGTATCGCTCGAGGTGACGCGCATGGATCTGGACGGCATGATGAGTCAGGCCCATGAATTACGCGCACTTGGCCCTCAGGTCGTCGTTAAGTTGCCGCTAACCCGCGAAGGGATCGCCGCCTGTAAGGCCTGCAGCGACGCCGGAATTCCCACCAACGTCACGCTGTGCTTTTCCGCCAATCAGGCGCTGCTGGCAGCCAAAGCGGGCGCTACGTACATTTCGCCCTTTGTCGGGCGCCTGGACGACATCTCCATGGATGGCATGAAGTTGATTGAGGATATCGTCACGATCTACCGCAACTATAACTTCCGCACGCAGGTCCTGGTCGCATCGACGCGCAGCCCAGTGCACATCCTACAGGCGGCCCGCCTAGGTGCCCACGTCAGCACGATCCCGTTTGCCGTCATGGACCAGCTGTTCAATCACCCGTTGACCGATCTGGGCAATGAGAAATTCCTCAAGGATTGGGCAAAGGTCCCTGGCCAAGCAGGATAAGCGCAGTTGCCTCAGCGACATCCGCTCCCCAGTGACGGTGTGGCGCTGGTCGATGAGCGAGACCTTGGCACTGACGCGCCAGCAACGCGGAGATGCTTCGGAAAATTACCAACAACCTCAAGGCTTTAAGCCAGCAGAGGTTATCTACTAGGGCGGTCAAAGGCAGCCGAGACCACTAGTTTGCCCGGGGGAATGCGTGGCGGAACCGTCCGTCCAAGACTTTGACCAGCTCGCGGACCAACCCATTCCGCTGCTGGGTAGAGACCGACTGCGCCACGGGGCGCGTTGGACTGGCCGCGCCTTTTTGCTGTTTGCGACCCTAGTTGCCGCGGTTACGCAGGGTGGGGCAAGCCTGCAGGCGCTCACAACCATCAGCGTGCTCGTGGGGTTTGCGTGGGCTTGCGTCTGGCTGGCCACGCCGGACAAACCGCCTCGGGGACGTCTGCCGCTGCTGTGGATCGGCCTGGGTATCTACACACTATTGCAAACGATTCCCTTGCCCCACGGCATCGTGGCGGCCCTTTCGCCCAATGCCGCCCGGATTTCCGATGCGGGCCGAGCTGCATTGGGCCTACAGCCCGCGATGTTCCTGCCGATGGCCATCTCGGTGGGAGACGCGGCCCACCAGTCAGCGCTGTTCCTGGTCGCTGGCGTGTACGGATTGCTGGTTAGCTACCTGTTCATGGGCGAACATAGCCGTGATCTCGCAAGGTTTGCGACACTCGTAGCAGCGCTCATCGCCCTTGGGGCTGCGACGATCAGCGCCTTGGCCTGGTCGCCCATCGCGGCGTCGTGGGTCCCGGGCTCCCTGGTCATCCCACTGCGGCAAATCGCCCTAGTGAACCCGAACCACGCAGCTGGCATCACAAATTTTGCCATTGCCCTCATGCTTGGCCGGGCGATGACCAGTGAGGAAACTTCGGGCAGGAACTTTGCAAACCTGCTGATTCTTTATGGAACAGCGCTGCTGGCTCTGCTCGGCTCGCGAGGTGGCTTCGTCACCTGGATCGGCGTCATGGCCCTTGGCGCCTATTTTGTGGCGCGTCCCCACAAGAGAACGCGAGTCGACCCCCGAGAATTGCAGAAGATTGCACTCCGGTCCTTTGGCTCTTTGGCTGTCGCCCTAGTCGTCGTCGTGGCCCTGGTGGCGCTACCAGTGCTGGAGTCAGAGTTCGTCGGATCGATGAAAAATGATCCGAAACTCAAGGCTTTTTCCGCAATCTGGCCTCTGATGGCCCAAGTGCAACCCTTCGGCGGTGGGCCGGGCAGTCTGCCGGTACTAGCCGGCTATCAGACCTCCGTCGGCAATGTACGCCTTGATTTTACAGAGAATTTCCTAAGCCAGCGCCTCTTCGACAGCGGCTTCATCATCGCGCTGGTGTTCATCGGTCTGCTCCTTTGGCGAATGGCCGTGCTGTTTCGCGCCCGCGGCTATACACCGCTATTGCCCTCCCTATGGGCCGCCCCGGCGACGCTGCTCGCGGCCAATCTCGTCGATTTTTCGATGGAACTCCCGCTTGGCTTGCTGCTATGGATGATCCCGATCAGCGTGAGCGAACGCCTGGGCAAGGATCCGGGCGGTGTGCACCAGACCGTCCAGCGTGCGCGGCGGATCAAGCGGCAATACTGGTGGGGCGGAGGCGCGTGCATCACCCTGCTGGCGGCGATGCTGGCTCTGGCCTCTGGTCGCGAAACCCGTGCAACGGAAGCGGTTTTGGAAGGACGAACCGCCGCCGAGGCCAAACAACTGGTCGCCGATCGGTTCGTCCATGATCATCACGCGTTCTACCTAGTTGGCCGCATGTTGGCGTCCGCCCAGCGCCCCCAGGAAGCCCTGCGCGCCTTTGACCGAGCACTGCGCCTGCGTCCAGACAGCAAGTACGCGCGGCTATTTCGTTTTGCCACGCTTGTCGAACTCCACCAAGACGATTTGGCCTCCCAGGAACTGCGCCGACTCCTAGCCATGGACGCGGAAACCCAAGAACGCGCCTTCCGAATTTGCCTTCGCTCGAGCCGGGCGGAGCAAATGCTCGTCCAAGTCATTCCGCAACTCGCTGATATAAGCTATCAAATCGGCAAGTTCCTGGCGCCGCGACGCCCCGACCTTGTGGAGAAACTGGCCCTAACACTGCGCCAACGCTATCCCGACAAACGCTATGGAATTGAGGCAATTCGCGCTGATCTGTACATTGCGCGCGGCCAAGTCAAGGCCGCCGAAAAGATCGCGGTCGCTCTGCTCATCCAGCCCGAAACACAGGACTTAGGTTGGGAAACCCAGGCAGGCGTGCTCACGGCCACAGGGCACCAACCGCAAGCATTCCACCTCTACGCTGACTTGTGCGCCCGCCACAACCAGGACGACACCCTGTGTCAGGCGGCCATCAACAACGCCATTGTAGCCAATGATCCAACTCAACTTTTTGAGTTCATGCAGTCCCAGCGCGAGCGCATGTTGGCCGCCCCGCACACCGCCGTCCGCTACTGGCGCGCCATGGCCATCGGGTACAGCCAGGACGGGCGCCTGGAACAGTCGGTCGAAGCGGCCCGTGCTACCCTGGCGCTATTCCCCGAAGACCTTTCAGCGATTGTGTTTTTGGCTGAGCGCCTGTTGCAGCTAGGCCGTGCCGAGGAGGCCCGCAACGTGCTCGCCGGCGTCGACGAGGCCAGTGCCACCGACCCACGCATCCTCAAGCTCAAGCGCATGATCGAAAGGGATATGTCGACGATTCCTGAAGGACTACGCGACCTTGATCTCGATGCTCCCAAGGTTGGTCTGGGCGCTCCCAAGGTTGGTCTGGGCAAGGCCCCCTCGCCCACCCAGGCCCCCTGGGCGACTCAGGCTGGGCTTCGGCCATTGGCACCCGCTGTTGCCATTCCGTCGACACCTACGCCAACGCCCTAGAGCTCCGCTCGGCGAATCGACGCAGCAACGCCAATTCGCGCCCAAGACCGCTGGGTCCAGGCCGCGGCGATCCATTGACAGACAACGGCAACACCGCTAGCTTTCCGGCGAACTGACGCGGCGCGTCATGGCCTTTCAGTTCGCTCTGCCCCGGCGGCGGTCTAGGCCCCCGGCCCTTGTGCGGCCCTGGCCAACCAAAGCCCCATTCGTGAGGAAAAACAGCATGAAGATCCTCGTGAGCGCCAAGCGCGTCAGCGACCCCAATGCCCGGCTGCAAGTGGCCAAGGACGGCAAATGGATCGAGGGCGACGTCGAGTATGTGATGAACTACTTTTGTGAAAACGCCATTGAGTGCGCTTTGCAAATCGCGGAGAGCCAGGACGGCGTCGAAACCGTAGCCGTTGGCATCGGCGACGAAGATACCGCCCGCTTCATCCGTCAGGGCGCGCTGGCCCGCGGCATTGATCGCGGCATCTACGTGGCAGCAGAAGAATCGGAAATCGATTCTGACCTGATTGCCCGCATTTACGAAGGCGTTGTCCACCGCGAGCGACCGGACATCGTGCTCATCGGCAAACAAGCTGTCGACGGAGATTCCAATCAAGTCGGGCAATTGCTTGCGGAATACCTCGGCTGGCCCCAGGCAACCTTTGCTTCCAAGGTGGAGTTGCAGGGCGATGAGGCCATTGTCACGCGCGAAGTCGATGGTGGACTTGAAGTCATCGCCGTTTCGCTACCCTGCGTGATTACTGCAGATCTGCGCCTAAACGAGCCACGTTACGCCTCTTTGGCCGGCATCATGAAGGCCAAGAAGAAGCCGCTCGAAGAGTTGGAAATCGACGACTTGGACCTCGACGACGCCGACCCCAAGGTCAAGGTGGTCGCTCTCTCGACGCCGTCCGGCCGCAAGGCAGGCGTATTGGTCAAGGATGTCGATGAACTGATTGCCAAATTGCGTGGTGAAGCCCGCGTGGTGTAACCCCAGTTCGCGACGCGCGCGCCGGCCGCAATGGTGGCGACGCCAACCTCTCTTTCCCAAACGCGCTGGCCGGTGGTTGAGCCAACCCTGCCCCGAGTGACGGAGTCCAAAATGAGCAAGATTCTGATTGTGGCCGAACATGACAAGGGAATCGTCAAGAAGGTTTCGCTTTCCGCCGTGGCCTTTGCCCGCCAGTGGGCAGCTAAGACCGGAATGAGCTATGATATTGCGGTCCTTGGCCAGAACGTCGGCCCAGTAGCTGCCGCTCTCACTGCCTATGGCGCTGGGGCGATCCATGTGGCCGACCATGCCGACCTAGCTCACCCACTGGCCCCTACCTGGGCAAAAGTATTGGCTGATCTGGCGCTGGACATTGGCGCGGACGTCGTCGTCGCGGCCGCCACCACCTTGGGCAAGGACATCTTGCCGCGGGTGGCCGTGCGCCTCGAAGCGGGTATGGCCTCGGATGTCATCGGGATTGTGCAGACCAAGGAAGGCCTGGGCCTGCGCCGGCCGATGTGGGCGGGCAATCTAGTTGGCGATGTGATCATCACCACGGACACCAAGGTCTTGACCGTCCGCGCGGCCGCATTTGACGCGGCCGAAGCAACCGGTGGCAATAGCCCCATCAAGGCCTTTGCAGCCCAGCCGGACGCAGCCAAATCCCGCACACGCTTTGTCAGTTTTGACGGCGTGCAGTCCACTCGCCCTGACTTGGCTGAAGCGGCCGTGATTGTCGCAGGTGGTCGCGGCCTCAAAGACAAATTCAATGCCGTTACGGAGCCTTTGGCCGACGTGCTCGGCGCCGCCATTGGTGCATCCCGCGCAGCTGTCGACGATGGCTTTGCGCCCAATGACTACCAGATCGGCCAGACTGGCAAGGTTGTTGCCCCACAACTCTACTTTGCCATTGCGATTTCTGGCGCAGTCCAGCACCTAGCCGGCATGAAGAACTCCAAGGTCATCGTCGCCATCAACAAGAACGGCGATGAGCCGATCTTTAAGGTCGCCGACTATGGTCTAGTGGCCGACGCCTTTAGTGCGGTCCCTGAATTGACCCAGAAGCTCAAGGCTTTGCGCGGTTGATCCAGCGCGGTCAGATGCATTGGCAGGCGCGCCGAGCTACGTTCGTCCCAGGCCAGCAATTCTGACGGCGACGGGCGATGGCGCACGGTTGCGTGACGAAGACTGAGCGTTTACCCGTGCCGACAAGCACTTACATCACAGACACCATCGTCGCCCTGGCCACGGCACCGCTTCCGGCCGGGGTGGCGGTGGTGCGCGTGTCGGGCCCTCTGGCCTTGCCCATTGCCCAGGCCCTCAGTGGAAAGGCACAGTTTCTCCCTGGTTTCATGCAGTACTGCACGTTACGCGACCGCCGCGGGCAAGCCGTGGATCGCGGCTATGTCGTGTTTTTTGCCGGTCCCAAGTCTTTTACAGGTCATGATATCGCTGAGTTTCATGTCCATGGCTCCCGCGCGGTCACCGATCGGGTCTGCGTAGAGGCCTGCCACCTGGGCGCTCGACCCGCTGAACCCGGTGAATTTACACAACAAGCCTTCGAGCAGGGCAAGCTCGACCTGCCTCAAGTGGAAGCACTGGCCGACCTCATCGCCGCGCGCAGTGAAGTCGGCCGGGCGACAGCTTTGGCCCAACTAGACGGTCAACTCAGCGAAGTCTTGATGAATTTGCGGACACCGGTCCTTCGCGTGCTCGCTGAGCTTGAGGCGCGACTGGATTTTGGTGCTGAGCAGGACGTCGGTGCGCTCGATCTGCCGGCTATGCAAGACCAATTGCGCGCTCTGGCGGCGACGATGCAGGCTTTGGCGGCGACGGCTCATGCCGGTCAAGCGCGCCTTCAGGGTGCGCGCGTCGCTTTGTATGGCGCACCAAACGCTGGAAAGTCAACGCTTTTTAACGCACTGCTGGGCCATGATCGCGCCTTGGTCGATGCCCAACCTGGCACAACCCGCGATACCATTGAGGCGCAAACCGCACCCCAGGGCTTGCTAATTACGTGGATTGACACGGCCGGCGTGCGCGCGACCGATGACCGCGTGGAGGCTGCCGGGCGGCAAAGAGCCTTGCGGGAAATTGCTCAAGCGGATCTGGTGCTTTGGCTTGAGGATGGCGCTCAACCTCCAGCCGAATTGCCGCCTCCCGAGGGTCAGGGTTCAGTGCTGCGGGTGCTGACCAAGGCCGACCAGCCGCCTTGGCATCCAGAACAAAATCCCCAATGGCTACGCGTAAGTGCGGCATCTGGACTCGGCCTGACCGCCCTGCTCGACCGCGTCGTTGCCACGCTGCACGACCAAATGGCGGGGATTCGCCCGGGCGGCGCAACGGACCTCAAGGCGGCCGAGGTCGTGGTGACGCGCCAACGCCACGCCGACGCGCTCCTGCGGGCCGCAGACGACCTACAAAGGGCTGCGGACGCCCTCGGGCATGCTGGACTGGAGTACGCCGCCGCAGACGCCCATCAGGCCGCAGACACGCTCGATGAGTTGCTCGGCACCACAACGGCGGACGACGTTCTAGGCGTTATCTTTTCGCAGTTTTGCATCGGCAAGTAAGCGCCGTCAAAGTCTTTTGCGCCGTCTTAGATTCACTAATCAACGCGCATCGCCGTCGCCTGAGGCTTTTGCAAGAAAGGTCCAAGCGTTTGCGGGATTTGCGCGGCCCGAGCGAGGCGATCCCGCTCCATTTCGCCCCATTCCGGATACAGCCACGCATAGGTCTGCGCCGAGGCGAGTACTTGCATGACATAGGCCCGCGTCGCCGGGTAGGGAATGGATTCCACAAAGGCATCGGTAGGTTGCCCCGCCCATTTGCCATGCCAAGCCTGCACAGCGCGAGGACCAGCGTTGTACGCAGCCGCGGCCATCGCCGCATTGTTGCGATAAAAGCCAAGCAATTGCGCCAGATAAAGCCCGCCCACGGTCAAGTTGTAACTCGGGCGGAACAGGCCACCGCGCCCCATGACCGGCATCTTGTAGAGCTCAGCAATCGTTTTCGCTGCTGGTTCAATCAGTTGCACGAGGCCATACGCCCCCGCCTTGGACGCAGCGGTCGGATTGAAACCGCTTTCATGCCTCATGATCGCGTAGAGAAAAGTCTTTGGAATATCAGCTCTTTGCGACGATGCCACGACTTCTTCATGGAAGGCCCGCGGAAAACTCTGCCTCCAGGCCGAAGCCGTGGAATCATCTGGCCGGGCTGCCCTTCGCGTGTGGCGCTGCATCACGCCAAATGCTTGTTTTCGTTGACCTTCCAGGTCATAAAGCGTCGCCAGCAGGTGCACGCCGTCGCGCGGTAGCCCTTTGGCCAGTTGGGCCCGCAGCAAGGTCTTGGCCTCCGCAGCCAGGCCTGCGCGCAAAAGCTGTGCCGCTTCATCCAGATCGCGGCTCCGCTGCACCCGCAAGCGCGCCAGGGACGGCGGCTGACTCGGCATCGCCGCGGGACTTGGCGGTGGCCCCTGAATCCGCACAGCCCTTTCGCCATCGACTTCCGCAATCCGATCCAGGGCGATCACGCCGTAGTAGGTCTGCGCCCACGTCTGCGCCACAGTGCTCCAAGCCTCCATGGCGGCTTGGGTTTGGCCCATTTGCTGCAGACAGCGCCCCTGCCAGTAAATCGCCTTGGCGCGCCATGACTGCTGCGCTCCGGTGTATAAGTGCCCGTACTCCTTATCCAACTGAACGAGAATCCTCAGCGCTCCGGAGAAATCTGCGGCACCGAACTTCTGCCAAGCCAGCCCCCACAGGGCCAATTCCTTTTCTTCCGCCTGAGGATGGCTCGCGAGCAGCGTTTCCAGCGCCTTTTGCGCCTCCGCCGGTTGGTCCACGGCATTCCACAGCCGGTGCAGCCTTTGCAAAGCGCGCGCCTTGACCTCGTCACCAGCAGCTAATTCGTTGATTTTCTTGAGTGTTTCAATCGCTTGGTCGTTTTGTCCGTCCTTTCCTTGCAGGTCCCCCAGCGCATACAGCGCGCGGCCCTGGAGCAGCGGCTCACTCAAACGCTCGACGGCCAACAGTAGCAATTCAATGGCTTTTTTGCGTTGCTTCTTGTCTCGTCCCAGCAGGGCGCCGTGCACGTAGGCGCGCAGACCAGAAGCCTCTTCCGTAATTACTTCAGCCTCATGCAGCCAAGTCCTTAACTGCCCTGGCTGTGCCTCGCGCCGCCTCAAAATGCGCTCAATCTGGTCGGCGGGACTCGGCGCTGCCTGCAACTCCCCAAGTTTCTTCGCAGATCTATCTGACCATGGGCCCTGATCGAGATTCCAAGCTCTGAGGAACTGGGCAACAGCGACGTCATTGTGGCCACTGCGCCGCGCCACCTCGCCCTGCAAATAGCCTAGAATTGCTTGCTGTTCTTGGGTCAAGAGCGCCGGATGCACCCTCTCCAACGCGTCGCGGGCCGGCCCTATCTGGCCCCGCCCCAGTTCCAGTTGCGCCATCTGCAAGGTCGCCGCGTCACGCGACACATGCCACGGAGCGATGGCCGCCAATTGCGCAAGCGCTTGCTGCACATCGCCGCGCCGCATCGCCAAATCGGCCAGGTGTTGGCGCGCCCGTTGCGCCAAGGGCCCCGCTTGGGCCAGGGGCTGCCAGGCCCGCTCAGCATCCGCGAAATTCTTCAATTGTTCCTGAGCCATGGCCACAATCAGCTGGGCCGCCCGCACCAGGGCAGGATTGGCGGCTACACCCAGCGATTCTTGGGCCTTCTGCACGGCATCGCGCCACTGCCGCTTGCGAAATGCGTCTTGGGCCGCCTTGAACCGCGGATCGTCATCTGAAAATGCTTTGAAATCATAAAGATCTTCAATGGACGCCGCGGCCGCTCGACCGCGATCGGGCGAACCCGTCCCGTTCTGTCCGCCGGCCGGTGGGTCCGCCCCTTCAGCCCCAGCCGGAGCCGCGGGCAGACTTGGCAGTTCGGACGTCAAATCATCAGCAATTTCTTGGGATTCAACCTGCGCAGCCTGAGCCACCGCCATGCGCGACAAAGGCATCAGGCCCAAAGCAGCCAGCGCCACGAGGATCACACGGCCAAGCGCAGCCAAACGCTTTGGATTCCAAGCGACTCTGCTCTGCAAGGTGTGGCGGGGCAGCTCGACCAACATCGCAGGCAACGTACGCGGGGTCGGGGCGGCTGACAACCTTTTTCTGGCCAATCCGCAGCCCTGGAGCCAGAGCTACAGGGCCTTGGTCGCTTGGGCAAAAGTCAGCACCAAGCAACCACTTAGAATAAGTGAGATTTTTGCCATCAACCCGCTGCCGTATCCCTGCAGGCAACCTCGATCGTGCCTGGGGAGCAAAGGCTCAAACTACTCGCCCGGTTTGGGGCACTTGTAGGCCTTGAGCTCGGCATCGCGGTACTTCGCCCACTCGGCGTCATCATTGTTTTTCACAGCGATTTCCCACTTGTCGACCGTGAAGAACTTCTCTTCCTTGAGGCGCTCCTCGGCATCGTGCTTGAGCGCCTCGTTCTTGCCCTTGAAATCAGGCGTCAAACGCAGGCACTGCAGATCCTTGAGCAGCAGGAGGTAGCGCGGACGCAGAATCTGCGGCTCGGGCGTCAGGTCAAAAGAAGCATTGTCAATCACAGACTTGCCGTCCGGCGTCTTCTTGAACTTGCGAACCGTCCAGCCTTCCTTCTCCAGCTTCTTGGGGTCGATGTCCGAAGGAGCCGGGTCTTCATAGAACAGCACCTTGCGCGCCTTGTAACCCGGTGCCCACAGTTCGATTTCATAGACGTAGGTCGAAAGGTCCGTGGTCTTGATGTGGGTCGTCGGATCGTCAACGATGTTGCCATCAGCGTCCTTCTTGGGCGTTTCTTTCCGTTTTTCAATGTCTTTGACCTTCTCAGCGGTCAAGCGGTCGCACTTGGCGTCCTTGTCAGCCGAGACGGGTGCGCACTGCTCTTTGTCCAGCAGGGGCAGTGTCTGCAGCGACATCGGCAATTGCGCCTTCTTCTGCGGCGTTGTCCGCAACGTAAACGGACCAGCGGGCGGCGGCGGCAGGGGCGGCTGAGCCGGCGCGAGGATTTCACCTGGCATCGGCGGCGGCGGCGGTGGTGGCGGCACGGGCCAAACGGCATCAGCATTGTGCTTGGCTTTCCAAGCTTCTTCCGTGACAAAGCCGATCGTCGCCTTGGAGTGCCCTTCCTTGTCCGGGGCGCCCAAATTGGCATCGCCTACGCGCACTTCCTTGACAGTGCGGTTGTCGCCAATGCCGGACTTGGCGATGCACTTGCCGCGTTCGGCCTCCGACCCTTCCTTCTTGCCGGCGCCCTGGCACTCGTAATTGGTCGGACATTCACCCTTTTCGCCGCAAGGGAGACTGCCCGTGATGCGGCCGATGTAGGACTTGCGGTCCTCTTCGTAGCGCTTCTGCACGATCTTGACCTGAATCTCATCCTCTGGGCTGAAATTCAAATCGAATTGGCCCGTGCGATTGAGCATGAGGGTCTGCTCCTGCTCGTGCTCGGCCTCATCGATCTTGGCCTGCTTTTCGGCATCGGTTTCGCATTTGTCTTTCTGACCAAGCAGATGGCACTGAAAGGCCGCTTTTCGCTCAGCGTTGGTGCCAATGTAGGCCGCAATACCGGCAAGAAGGGCTGCGAGCGAGCAGATGGCGATCAACCCAAATGGCAAGGGCCCTTTGGGCACCTTACCTCCTGGTAATCCTAGTTGATCATCGTCCTCGGCCGTGTGGTGCAAGGCGTGCTCAATCGGGTCATCAAAGTGCCCGCCACTGTGCCGCGCGTGGTGGTGGTCCTCCTCGTCGGCGTGATCGTCTTGGCTCGCCTTGGGCAAGCTCGACTTCTTGGCCGGGGCAGCTGGCGCGGGTGCGGCAACCGCTGGGGCTGGCTTTTCCACTGCTTTTTCAGGCTCTTTGGCGGCTACTGGCGCAGCTGCCTTGGGCTCAGCGCTGGCTGCGCCACCGTCCTGCTTGGCCGCGGCGGCGATTTCCGCAGCGGTGACTTGGTGGCCACAGCCGGCGCAGAACTTGGCTCCGGCCGAAAGCGGGGCGCCGCACTCGGCGCAGAATTTGGGGGTATTGCTGATCATGAGAGCCCGTCCTCGTGTCGCATAAAGTGCTATTTTTCCAGAAGAAACTGCACAGCCGGCGCATGCAGCGGTGCCCACAACTGAGCAACGGTTCACGCCTTTGCGCCCCGGATGCTGGCAAGGGCGGTCCGAGCCGTCAACACCCCCAATTCCCGCACCGCCCACCTGACGGCTGTTTGCCAGCGAGCGCTTCCGATTCACCCTGTTATTTCAGTCTTTTTCTAGAGCCGTGGGCTGTCGTCAACCGCCGGTACGCCTCGAGCGCTGCGGTCCCATGGCGCGACTGAACAAAGCGGCCTGCAGCGGCCGACCATTGGACGTGTCGCGCGCACGCGTGCTACGCTTTTGCGCCTTTGTGGCCCAAGGGTCGCCGATTCGCAGCGATTTGTCGGCCTAACAGGTGCGGCAGCCAAGACGACTTCGATTTCCATCGTTCCGGCCCCCGGGGCCCCTAGCGTAGACGCCATCATGCTCCAAAATGCGCCTAGTTTTCAGGACGTTATCCTTCGTCTGCACCAGTATTGGTCGGCGCGTGGCTGCACCCTGACTCAGCCCTACGACCTTGAAAAAGGCGCCGGTACGTTCAACCCCGCCACCTTTCTGCGCGCCATCGGCCCGGAACCGTGGCACGCCGCCTACGTCGAACCGTCCCGCCGGCCAACCGATGGTCGTTATGGCGAAAATCCGAATCGTTTGCAGCATTACTACCAGTACCAGGTGATCCTCAAGCCTTCGCCCAAGGACGTGCTCGACCAGTACCTGGGCTCGCTGCAAGCGATCGGCATCGACCTGACCGGCCATGACATCCGCTTTGTAGAAGATGATTGGGAATCACCGACTTTGGGTGCCTGGGGCCTAGGCTGGGAAGTCTGGCTCGACGGCATGGAAGTGACGCAGTTTACCTATTTTCAGCAGTGCGGCGGTCTCGATCTGCCCGTGATCAGCGCTGAAATTACGTATGGTTTGGAACGCTTGTGCATGTATCTGCAGGGTGTCGAAAGCGTCTACGACCTCGTGTGGTCGCGGGGCCCAGACGGTCGCGACGTCACGTACGGCGAGGTCCATCACCAAGACGAAGTGCAGTTCAGCGCCCACAATTTTGAACATGCCGATGTGCCAATGCACTTGGCTCTTTTTGACCAGTGCGAGGCCCAGGTCCAGCGCCTGTGCGACCACGATCTGGTGCTGCCGGCCTATGACTACGTGATGAAGGCGAGTCATGCCTTCAACTTGCTCGACGCGCGCGGTGCCATTTCAGTAAGCGAACGGCAGAAATACATTGGCCGTGTCCGCGCTTTGTCGCGCCGGGTGGCTGAAGGCTATGAGGCGCTCCGCTACCGGCTTGGCCTGCCGATGTGCCCCGAAGCGCAACGCGATCAGTGGCTAACCGAACGAGCCCGCAAGCTAGCCCAACAGGCTGAACGCCTTGCGGCCGCTGCAGAAAAAGCCCAAGGAACCAAGACCGCGACACCGGCCAAGTCGGCGCAACCAGCACAGTCCGGACCACCAGCACAGTCCGAACCACCAGCAAAGACCGCGCCACCGGCAAAGAGTGCGCCACCGGCAAAGAGTGCGCCACCGGCAAAGAGTGCGCCACCGGCAAAGAGCGCAGAGCCGGAGGTGGCTGCATGAGTGATCAATCCGTGCAATACCTTGATTTCTTGCTTGAAATTGGCTGCGAAGAAGTCCCCGCTGGCGTCGTACCCGTAGCGGCCCAGGCCCTCCAAACGGCTGTCATTGAACTGCTTGATTCAGCAGGGATTCTCCACGGGGACGTCGAGTGGCTCGGCACGCCACGCCGCATGAGTCTGTGCGTTGCCCAGGTCGGGCCCCAACAGCCCGATCGCGCCGAAGTACTGACTGGGCCGCCGATCAAGGCTGCGCGGGGTGCGGACGGCCAATGGACGCAGGCCGCCCTCGGATTCGCTCGCGGACAAAATGTGGATATTTCTGCTCTTTTTGAGCTTGAGACAGCCAAGGGGCCTTACCTAGCCGCCCATCGCACCACGCAGGGACAGCCTACCCTGAAGGTCCTCGCGCAGGCCCTGCCGGGGATCTTACGCAACCTGCCATTTCCTAAGAAGATGCGCTGGGGCACTGAGCGTGAACCCTTCATCCGCCCCGTCCATTGGCTGGTGGCGCTGCTGGGCGAGACCGTAATTCCCTTTGAGTTCGCCGGCATCTCCAGCGGTAACCAGGCTCGTGGCCACAGGTTTTGGCACGATCAGTTCTTGACCTTGCCGGCGCAGCGTCACGCGTATGTTCAGGCCCTGCGCCAGGCCCGCGTGATGGTCGATCCGGCCGAGCGCAAGAACGTCATCTTGCAAGGTATTCATCGTCTTGCGGCCGAGGTCAATGGCAAATGGGTCGAGGATTTCGCCACGCTGGACGTCGTGGTGCAACTCACAGAGTGGCCAGAGCCTCTGCTCGGTACCTTTGATCCTGCGTACTTGGCGATCCCGGCCCCGGTCATTCGCACGACCCTGCGCGAAAACCAAAAACTGTTTACGCTTACGGGCCCGGACGGAAAATTACTCAACTATTTCATAGCTGTGGCTAACACGCTCACCGAAGAGAGCCGCAGCACGGTCGCCACGGGCAACGCGCGTGTGGTCTCGGCGCGCCTGGCCGATGCCCGCTTCTTTGTCCAAGAAGACACAAGGCAACCCCTTGCCGACTACCGAGACAAGCTCCACGATCGCGTCTATTTACAAGGGCTTGGCTCCATTTTGCAGCGCGCGGATCGCATCGCCGCCTTGGCTCAAGCCCTGGCCCCGCTTCTAGCCGCCGAGCAGCAAGCCGATGTTGCCCGAGCAGCGAGGCTGTGCAAGGCCGATCTCTCAACACGAATGGTGTTTGAGTTCCCAGAGTTACAGGGCTTTGTCGGTGCCGATTACGCTGAGCGCCAAGGCGAGTCTGCCACGGTCGTACGGGCAATTACCGAACATTATCAGCCACGTTTTGCCGGCGATGCCATGCCCCAGGATGCCGTTGGCGCCTGCGTGGCCCTGGCCGACAAGATCGAAGCGGTGGTGGGCTGCTTTGCCCTGGGTCTACTGCCGACTGGGGCTCAAGACCCCTATGCGCTTCGCAGACAAGCTCTTGGTATTTTGCGGATTTTGGCTGATCGCTCTCCAACCGTACGCATCAGCGTCCTGGTCGAAATCGCCGTGGACGTGGTGCTGCCGGCCCTGCAAATCGGTGGCGCTCGGGTCATCCCCGAGGCCCACAGCGTTCGCGCCGACGTGACCCGCTTCCTGCGTGGGCGATTACTGGCGATGATGCAAGCGGAATTCCCCACCGACTTGACCGAAGCGGTCCTGGAAGCTGAGTTTGATCAGGTCGACTCCGTGCGCCCGCGTCTGCAGGCCATTGCCCAGTTAAAGACCGAACAAGGCGAACGATTTGGCGTTCTTACCGCAGCATTCAAGAGGGTCGGCAACATTGTCCGCAAGCAGGGCGGTGAAGTCGGCGGCGACGCGACGGTCGATCCGAAACTGTTTGAATTGCCCGCGGAGCACGCGCTGCAGACAGCCTTGACCGAGGCGGCATCTGCAGTCCAACAGGCTATGAATGTTCATGATTACCCGGCTGCACTTCGCACCCTTGCAGCTGTGGGGCCCGCCGTTGACGAATTCTTTACCAATGTCATGGTGATGTGCGATCAGCCCGCTGTCCGCCGCAACCGCTTAGCCCTGCTGCACCGCTGCGCAGACCTCTTCGCCAAGTTGGCGGACTTCTCGCGGATAGGTGCGTGAATTAGCATGAATTGCCCGATCCACGACTCTGCGATCAATGGCTCCTGCGACGCTCCGCTGGTGACGGACCAGGCGCGAACCTCGACCACCGTGGCACCCTGGGACAAATTTGCTACTGTGGCAGCGAATAGGGCCCCCAAGCCGTGGCGCACAATGACCCGTTCGGATTCAGCTAGGCACGAGATGAAACCCGGAATTCTAAAAACGTTTCTTGAGCGACGCGCGACAACCGACACCTCGGTTGGCTCAGACATGCCAATAGGGGTTCCAGACGCGCCCGGGCGTGTGGGAGAGCGGCCGTTGACCCGTTTCGTTGGCAGCGCCCTATCCGCGCAAGACCTGGTCTTTTCTGTGGATCGTCGTCGATTTGTCTCTGTGCTGCACCGCTGGCGCCAAGCGCAGGCCTGCCTTTTGGCGCTGTTGGCCCTGAGCCTCGCCGCGTGCAATGCCAACGGGGGTCTCGCAGCCGACAAGCTCACCTTTGTTCGCTATCCGCTTGCAATGACAGCTGATGCTACAGCCAAGTGGTTGCTCGTCGCGGGGACCAACTTCGACCGAATGTACCGCTCCGGCGTCGTTCGCGTTCTAGACACGACGACCGATCAGTTCGTGCCTGGACATCAAGTTGAAATTCCGGGGTTTGCCGGCGGCATGGTGCTCTTGCCCTCGGATGCGACGCCACCGGCCTCTCCTGCCCCTTCTGCGTCGCTAGGTTTGGTGCTTGCGCGGGAAGACGACTCTTTGTCCGCCTTCCATGTTTCCGCTGATGTTACGCCGACTTTGAACTGCAATGAGGGTGACGCGTCGCCCGAAGGCACCGACGGTCGCTGCGCCGGGGACTACCACTTTGGCGCTGTAGGCACCGATTTTCCTGTGGGCGACGATCCGCTGGATCTCGCGGTCGAACCGGTGGGCCAGCACCACTACCGCGTGCACATCATCGGCACCAACAACGGGCAAGTGTCGATCTTTGATGTCGATCCGACGGTGACGCCCCCCAAGTTCACGCCCATCGACTCCTTTATCCTCGACGCCGGTCTGCAAACCATTCGTTATTCGCCGCTAACCGGCCGTTTGTACATCTCAGACGCGCACTTACCTCAGCTGCACAATTACCACATGGAGGCGACGACCGACCCAAGCCACCCTTGGCGAGCGGTCCTCGAACCAGCCATCAACTTGCCCGCGTCAACGGCGATCAACTACGGCCGAGGCATGGCACTTTCGAGCGACGGGGCCACCTTATACGTGACCTGGCGCAGTCCCAATTCCATCCTAATTCTAGACATTTCCCCCGATGCCGATGGCGTACCCCGCAACCGAGTGGCCGACATGATTCCGCTGAGCCCTGGGCCGGCCCAGGTCGCTGTAGCGCCGGTGGGCCCTCAAGGGCGGGATCTGGTCTACGCGGCCTGCTTTGATACGGATCGAATCTGGGTGCTCGATCCGTTCCAAAGGGCATTTACGACGCAAATTCAGATGCCCAATGCGGTCTACAGCCTCCGTGTGATTCAGCACCCCGATCAGGGCTGGAAGTTGTACGCAGCGCTGTTCAACCTTCATGAAATCGCGGTTATTCCGCTGCAACCGGGCGTGGCTGGACAGCACACAGTGACGCACGTGGCGGAGCCAACGCCGTGATATTGCAAAGAACCCTCGGTAAATTCTCTGTCCTGGCTTGGCTCGTGGCCGCTGCGGCATGCACGACGACAACGACGCCGCTGCAGCATGGCTCGACAACCCCACGAACATTAGGCCTTTTCTGTGTGACCAACAGTGGAGTCCAGCTCATGGACTCGTGCCCGGGCGACGCCAATGTGTTGGCTTTGGTCGGTGGCGGTTCTAGCGGCACGATTTCCCTTGCCAATCCAGACGCTTACCAATGGATCGACCAGGACCCAGCCATCCCTGGCTTTAACGGCCTGCGCGTACCCGGCGTGCCCGGCGCCATCGCAGTGGACGCCAAGAACTCTGTGGCCTATGTAACCCTGCATTTAGTCAACGAAATTCAGAGAATCGACCTCAGCCGCGTCCTGACGACCAAGTACTTAGCGCGCCTGGAAACCTTGGCCCTCGGCTTTGATCCTCAGGACATGATTCTCGATGACGATCAACTGCTTTTGACGGACACCGCCGGCGGGCAAGTGTGGTCCTTGGCCACGGCCGACTACCCAACGGGACAGCCGCACGCCGTGCAAGTTGGCGGTTCTCCTGCACATATGACGGTGACCCAAGGCAAGATCTACGTCAGCCATGTGCACGAACGACACGTAACCGTTCTGGACCGCAAGACCCTGAAAGTCTTGACGCGAATCGGCTTCGGCCCTCCATGCAGCGATGGCATCGACAACGACGGCGACGGCCAAATCGACCGAAACGACAGCAGCTGCACGAACGCAGAGGACGGCTCTGAAGGCAAGGCTGCCGTGATTGCCGCATGCGCCAATGGGATCGACGACGATGGCGATGGCCAAACCGACTACCCAAATGACTTAGGTTGTAGCGGCTTTGGTGACAACGACGAATGGAACGACCTGGGCACCTGCCATGACGGCCTCGACAACAACGGCGACGGCAAGACCGATGCCGACGACGTCCTCTGCCAAGCGGGCGGCAGCACCGAATGGACCCTGCTTGCTGGCGCGGCACAATTGCCAGGACCTGCGCGGCCTTGCGCCAATGGCATCGACGACGACGGCGACGGCAAGACCGACCTTGATGACGACACCTGCTACAACCGCGACACGCCGGGAGAATCGCAAGGCGACGAGGCACCATCGGCCCTGATCACCGCGACATTTGACGGCAATTTTGTCGCCGTGGCTGACAAAGCGACGCGCATCCTGTACTGGATCGACCCGATGCTTGACCAGTTGATGGTGCCACAACCTGGCGCAACAACGCCGTTTGCTCGCGCTTCCCTGTTGGACGCTAAGCAGCAAGTGCGGGGCGTAACGCTGCCCGGCCTGCCGGAGTCGATGGTCCCGGTGCGGCTGACGGCGAGTCTGGGCACGCCCGCCCAAGTGGTTAGTATGACTCCGATTGCGGTCGCTTTGGCCGGAGCCGGCATGGTGCTGGTGCGCCCGCAACTGGTCGAGTTGGACGTGGCGGGCAATCCCACAGGCAATACCCCGATTTCGATTGGCCTTGTGCCGTCGGCGGGGCCATTTTCACTGCCCGTCGATGCGTCGGCCACCGTGCCCAATCGACCGACCTTGCTAATCGCCAATCAGATCCAAGAGATGCCGGTCAATGTGCCCGCGCAGTACGCCAACTTTGGCGATCTGACACGGACGACCAACTTCGGCCTGCTGGTCAACGACCAAACCATTGAACATCGCACCGAAACTTGGTCCTTCACGCAAATGGGCATCTTGCCTGGCGGAGCCCGGTTTGGCGGCACGTGGCAGACGGTCGAGCGCCTCTATGATGACCGCGCCGACTTCTGTGAAATGGGTGTTCTCCCAGGAGATTGGGTGGTTACGCAGCAACCTGCCTGCCAGGGGCAGCCCGCCCAAGTGGTGCGCTACGCCATCGCCGAGGTGCTGCCGCGGACCTTGCGCATCGACCCAAACAGCGGCGTGCTGGATGTGCCGATCACGGCGGCCAACCAGGCGAATTGGCAAGGCAAAGACGAGTCTGCGGTACCGGCACCGGTGATCGGTTGTTACGCGCCCTCAAGCCTGAAATACCAAGTGCGCGCCAAGCAGTGGCTGCCCGTCGGCTCGCGCACCGGGGTCCTCTCGAGTCGCCACGCTGCCGGCGGCCAGTGCACCTCGGTTGAGTTTGCTGCTGCGGCCCGTGTGATGGAGCCCCAAGCGCCGGGCGACGTCAGTGGAAAATCCTTTGTACCTTCAGCCTGTCCGATGATTGGCCTGGATGCCAACTTGCCGGCCACGCCCTATGTCCATCCGATGTTCACGGCGCAGTTGTTGCCCGGGTGCGCGCCGCAACTCGACGCAACGCCAGCACGCCTGCTGCCGCCAATTCGCGATGCCCGCTGGCAATTTGGCTTGGTCGCTGGTTTTACACCGCGCGGGTCCGATGTGGGCGCAGCGCCTGTCGCCGCCGGCAGTGGATTGCCGTTGGCGCGTGCCTACTTCATCGACGAAGGCCAGGGAGCCATCTACACGATCGACTTGGCCAGCGGCGTTCGCGTGCCCAGCGACAAAGTCCCGCTGCAGTAGTCCGCTCGCCAGGCCGTTGCCCCCTGCATTGCGGCCCCATTGAGCGCAAGCACCTACAATTACTTATGAATTCCCCTCACCATCGCGGTGCACCTCTTGCACCAGCGCGCCGACATAGCCATCGGCCAGCACAACTTGCAACTGCACGCCAACCGCTAGGTCAGAAACAGAATTGATCGAATTGCCCGCCGGCGTCCGCAGAATTCCGTAACCGCGCTGCAGGGCCGCCTTGGGACTTAGCGCCGTTAACACCGCATTTTTCTGGGCCAAATGCTGTCGCGTGGTTGTCATTCGCGTGTGCATGGCGTGGCGCAACCGGACCTGCAAAGCCTCCAGACGCCGGCGCTGCCCATCCAGACGGCGCAAGGGATGAGCGGCATGTAGACGATTTCCCAACAAGTTCAGACGCTTCTGCCACAGACGCGTCGTCTGCGCCACGCCATGGCGCAACCGCATCGTCAACTCGTCCAATCGCTGCGATCGCGGGCCGGTCAGGCTACCGCCATCGCCCAGGCGGGCCAAGAGCTGCTGCCAGTGACGACGTTCTGACACCAAACCCCGCCTAGAAACAAGGGTAATTCGCTGGCGATACTGGCGGAGTTGCGCCTTGAGGTCGGCGATTCGTGGCACAACCATCTCGGCCGCAGCAGTCGGCGTCGGTGCTCGAACGTCTGCCGCGTAATCACTGAGCAAAGTGTCCGTTTCATGGCCCACGGCAGAGACAATCGGCGTACGGCAGGCCGCCACGGCTCGGATGACGCGTTCTTCATTGAAAGCCCAAAGATCTTCAAGCGATCCGCCACCACGACCGACAATGATCACGTCCACTAGGCCACTGCCGTCTAGGCGTTCGATGCCTTGAGCAATGGTCTCAGCCGCGCCTTCGCCCTGCACCTTGACGCCAACGACGATAATTCGCACGGGAAAACGGTCGGTTAGGATGCGCACCATATCGCGCAGCGCTGCGCCGCCCAGCGCCGTGACCAGGCCGACCGCGCGCGGAAGAAAAGGCAATGGTTTCTTGATGGCAGCGTCAAAGAGGCCTTCCCGCTGGAGCTTGTCTTTGAGGGCAGCCAGGGCCAGAAACAGCGCACCCAACCCCGTCGATTCGATGCGCGAGGCGATCAGGGCATAGGAGCCGCCGGGCACCCACACATCGATTTTACCCGTGATTGTAAGTTGTTGGCCGTCCCGGACCTCTACCCGCAAGCGCTGCACCGTTGGCTTCCAGACGTTGACGCGCAAGCGGCTGCTCCCGTCTTTGAGCTCGAAATACAGATGGCCGTTGGATATTTTCGCGCCAGAGACTTCCCCCTGCACTTGTACTTCGCCCAAAGGCGACACCAAGGCGCGCACCCGCTCATTGGCTTGACTGACGGTGAGGGGGCTGGACAGGGCAGTAAGCGTCATGACTGCAGGCTACGAGTTCGTGTCCGGGCCGGCAATGCTGTTGGGCAACAACAGGGATAATCCACTGAAAAGTATAGATTTTTCGTAAAACGACCTTTACAGGGTCCGCGTAGGGCCCTGGAGCCTGAGGTCGCTCAGGTCCAAGGCGGTCCGAATGTGAATCAAGTCCGCATCGCGTAAACGAAATCGGTCGCGAACCTGATACGCCGTCACCGGCTGTTCCCGCGCAACGTGATCGGCGGGGTCCAGGGTGATGACCAGCGCGTTGCCCATTTCATCTGTTGAATCACTGACAACCGCGGGCATGGGCCGAGCCCCTAGACGGTGCCTTTGGACCATGAGGATATCGCCCGGCTCGAGCGCCTCTTCGTTGCCAACGCGAGAGCCATAATCCAGTAGAAATACGGCTAAACTATCGCCGGTGAAGGCGCGCGAACGCTCCTCAGCGCCCACCTTGCTCGCCAGCCCGTATAGGTGTGGCACGCGCGCGCGATGGCGCAGGACCGCCGTTCGCAGGGGCAGGATGTCGGTCAGACCGCGATCGATCAGGTCAAAACTATTGCCTTTTGCTGCATGGGGATCATCGACGCTTTGGCTGACAGCCGCTACTTTGCGCGCCAGCTGATCGCGGGCCCCAGACAGAATCGCCTGCGCCACACGGTCGCGGACGGGCGTTTCCACGTGGCGGCGCGGCAGGTTAGCTGCTACGGGCCCTCCGGGTGTCACGGCGGTACTGCCGGCGCGGGCGACCCCTTGGCTCGCTGCCAACTCTTCGTGTTTGGCGTTGATGTGGGTGCCAGCACCGAGGTCCGCGCCAACAACCCGCCACAGCCAAAAGCCAACGCCAGCGAGGGCCAAGGCAGCAAGAATCGGCAAAGAAAACCACAGATTGCGGCGACGACGATTGGCCACCAAAGCCCGGCTGCGCTCGGTACTCGCTGTAAACACCGCAGATTGGGGTCGACGCAACGTCGTAGCCATGGGGTCCGCTGCGACCCAGCCACCTGGGCGCTGAGTCAATGTCAGAAGGTGCGAATTCATTGAATTCCCAGCTTCTTCGTCTTCCTGGACTTGCAATCAGCCAAGCATCGCCCGAAGTGCATTCAGTCGATGTCAGCCGCCTGCCCATCCGCATTTGGGGCGTGCAAGAGCTTGGAAATCCAAGAATTCTCAAGCCCGAAACAGCCAATTGAGGACAGCGCCGCCGCTGACAACACGATCACAGGATCGCCTGCGCTTTGGCACCGTTACACGGCGCTGGTACCTTCGGTCGCCGATCGCGTCAACGGCGGCACCCGAACCTCTTGCAATCATTGCAAACCCCGGAATTACTTAGGAGATCTGCAAATTGTCGCCGGGCGCAATCGATCGAAATTGCTGAAGTTGAGCGAGTTATCCACAGGGCTTATCCACAGGCCAAGCTTCGCCCGCAGCCTTGGGAGGTGCTAACGCAGACCCGTGAGCCAAGGCTGGAGATCGTCGCGCGCGCGGGACAACATCCGCTCTTTTCTCTCTGCTTTCTGGGACTTTCGCCCCAGGTCTTCCAGAGGCGGAAACAGGCCGAAGTGCACATTGGTGGGCTGAAATCGTACCTTAGCGTCCATGATCAGGTCTTGGCCCAGAACGTGGTTCAACAGGGCGCCCAGACTGGTCGTCGGCGGCGGCAAAGGCAGGGTCCGGCCGCAAAGATCGGCCGCCAAGCGCTGCGCCACCCAAAAGCCGCTGGCAGTGGATTCCACATAGCCTTCCACACCTGTGATCTGGCCAGCAAAGCGCAGTTGAGGCTGTGATTTCAAGGCCATCGCTTCATCAAGCAGGCGTGGCGAATCGAGGAACGTGTTGCGGTGAACGCTGCCGTAGCGCAGGAACTCGGCTTGGCCCAGGCCGGCGATGGTGCTCAGGACCCGTTTCTGCTCAGCCTGCCGCATTTTTGTCTGAAAACCTACAAGGTTATAAGCAGTCAGGTGCCGATTCTCCGCGCGCAACTGCACCACCGCATACGCCCAACGTCCGGTGCGCGGATCGTCTAAACCGGTCGGCTTCATCGGACCAAAACGCAAGGATTTCGGGCCTGAAGCAGCTATCACCTCGATGGGCTGGCAGCCCTGGAAATAGTGGGCGTCGCGCTCAAAGTCCTCAAGCGGCATGGTTTCGGCCCCCAGAAGCGCCTCGACAAAGGCCATGTACTGCGGCTTATCCATAGGACAATTGAGGTAATCAGCTCCTTCGCCCTTGCCCCACCGTGACGCGGCAAAGACCTGGCTGTAATCGATCGAGTCCGCGGCGACAATCGGGGCAATCGCATCATAAAAAGCCAAACGTTCTTGACCAGTTTGCGCAGTGATCGCCTCAGCCAACTCCGCAGTGGTCAGGGGCCCCGTTGCCACAACGACGGGCACGCCCTGAGCCAGCGGCAGCTCGCTAGCGTGACGGGAAATCAGTTCAATCTTAGAATGTTGGGCAATATGCGCTTGCACGTCGGCGGCGAACTCCTCGCGATCGACCGCCAACGCATCGCCAGCTGGAACGCGGTGCTTGTCCGCTAAGCGCAGCAGCAGCGAACCCGCTAGACGCAGCTCCTCATGGAGTAAACCGATGGCGTTTAGGGGGTTATCGGAACGAAACGAGTTCGAACAGACCAGTTCCGCCAAATGATCGGACGACTGCGCTGGCGTACGTCGCAGCGGCTTCATTTCCCACAGTTGTACGGCTATTCCTTGTTCCGCAAGCTGAAATGCGCATTCGCAGCCGGCCAACCCAGCGCCCAAAACGATCACCTGCGGAGCCACCGTGTCCATCCCCACCTCCAGTCAGCGCGACTTGAGCGCAGGACGGTACAGCATGGCGCAAATGCGCCGCATCGGGAATACCGCAGACGGCTGCGGATTTGTGGTCCACCAAGGGAGCACGGGGACGAACCCGGAAGTGCTGGGCGCGGCCTGCGGCGAATTGGTAGCGCGCTGAGCTCGACTGTCGCGCCCGTGAATGGTTAAAGCGATTTGATTTTAGATGATTAGCGGAGCCCGGCCCGCCAATGGCTCTTTGGTCGCCTTGCGAAAGCCTCCGGCCGTCCTATCATACGCGCGCGCTTTTTGTCCGTTGCCGCCTAGGAGTCACGCCCATGACCGAGAAGAAATCCGCGACCGCGACCACCCCAGCTACAGAATTACCCAAGAATCCCAATAACTTATATGTGATTCTTGCCTTGTGCGCCGCTGGCATTGGTGTTGGCATCCACTTGGTGATGCACAAGCTGAACATTCTGTATACAAAGGGGTATACATCCAGCTGCAACCTCGGCGGGGCCCTCAACTGCGACGCAGTGAACATGTCGGGCATGTCCGAACTAGGGCCCGAGGGGCACAAACTACCCATTTCTCTTTTGGCCGTGCCGACCTATCTGACCATTGCCTATTGCGCTTGGCTGGTCCTGCGCGCGATCAAGAGCCAAGACGCGACGCTGCGGCAGATAGGCAGCCGCGCCCTCGATGTCATGGCGGGAATTGGCTTACTTACCAGCGCCTTCAGCGTTTGGTTGGCCTATTACTCCACGGTTCACGTCCAGGCCTATTGCCTGTACTGCATTTCTCTATATTTCGTTAGCTTTGCAGTAACTTGGCTGAGCATCACCACGGGCTCCGGCACCGTCGCCCATGCAGTGTCTCGCGCGTTTGCGCACTTGGTCAGCTTTGCCGAACCCGTGGCGGTCGCCCTTGGCGTGACCGTGATTGGCCTAGGTATTTCGATCTTTGCCTACGATCACAAGAAGGCGGCGATGGAAGCCGGTCGCCTTGAACGGGAAAAGGCCGGCATCGAAGAGACCCTGGGCCTAGGCAAGCCGGCTGAGGCCCAAGCTGCCAAGCCTACCGAACAAGCCAATCATCCAGCGGATTCTGCCTCAGCCGGCAGTGCGCCAAGGCCAATGCCGTCGGTGGAAGGTCTCAAAGACCTTGGCAACGGCGTCAAGGTTGGCGGCAAGATGACCCCTGAAGATGGTTGGACATTTGCGCTTTTCCCTTTCGATGAAGGCATCGACTACGCCTACGGCAATCCGGACGCCAAAGTCACCGTCGTCAAGATCAGCGATTACGAATGCCCGTATTGCAAGTTCCTCGCTTTGTCGATGGAGCCCCTCAAGGCCAAGTACAAGGACAAGGTTCGCTTCATCATGAAGCAATTCCCCATGAATCCAGCCTGTAACCGCTACATGGCCGGCTACGACAAACACCCCAATGCCTGCAACGCGTCCTTGGCAGGCGTCTGCGCCGGTAAGCAAGGCAAGTTCTGGGAAATGCACGATAAGCTCTATGCCGAACAGCCCAAGCTGGCCCCCGAGGACAACCACAAGTATGCCCAGGATTTGGGCCTAGACGTCGCCAAGTTCGACTCGTGCGTCAAAGACCCGGCCACCATGGCGCTGATCAAGAAGGAAATCGAAGAGGCCCACGTCGCGGGCATCAATGGCGCCCCGCGCACGTACATCAACGGACGGCTGGTGACAGGGTCGGCGACCACCAATATTCTCGAGTATATCATCACCAAAACGCTGGAAAATCCAAATGTTCAGCCAGTGGCCAATGTGCCCGTCGCGGCAAAGCCAGATGGCTCGCACATGATTGCCGGCAAGACGGCCAAAGGCGCTTTCTGGATCGATCCCTACGAAGGCAGCTTGTCCAAGGATGGCAAGGCGTTGAGCCTGCCCGGCGTCGATCCGGCCGAGGTGAGCTGGACCGACGCGGATGCCGCCTGCAAGAAGGCGGGCAAACGGCTCTGCACCGAGGAGGAATGGGTCAGCGTCTGCACCGGAACGCCCGCCGTCGACAACAACAACAACAATCAATTCGCTGATGACGACGTCGAAGGTCAAATGTATCCGTACGGCGCGTTCTACGAGGCCGGCAACTGCCGTGACCAAGAGGACAAATACAAAGGCAAATCGGGCAAGACAGGTTCTATGGACAAGTGCCGAACGGCCAGCGGGGTATTCGACCTAGCCGGCAACATCGGCGAGTGGTCTGGAATTACTAAAGAAACAGCGGGCTTGATGGGCGGCCACAACTCGTCGGGCGAGAGAGCGGCCTGCAATCAGCGCTCGGCGAGCTTCGGCGCCGGCAACCGCAACCAGACAACGGGCTTTCGCTGCTGCGCGGACAGCGACGTGCAAACCAAGGCGGATGCATCACAAGTTGCTGAAAGTGGTGGCGATTTACTCAACAAGCCTGTGCCAGCCTTTAGCGCCAAGGACACGACCGGCAAGGAAATCAACACCAGCAACTGGAAGGGCAAGGTTACGCTCATCAACTTCTTCGCCAGCTGGTGCGGGCCCTGCAAGAAGGAATTCCCCGAACTCGTCAACCTGGAAAAGGAACATCGCGCCAAGGGCTTTCAGGTTGTGTCGATCGGCGTCGATCGCGAGGCCGGAAAATCCGTCGAGTTTGCCAAGGGGTTTGAAGCTGGCTGGTCCGTTATCGAAGACGCCGAAAGTGAGTTGATGGGCAAATTCGGCGTCTATTCGATGCCGGCCACCTTCATCATCGACCGTCAGGGCAACATCAAGTTCATGGACACCGGCTTCAAGCCCGAAGAGCAAGCATCCAAATTGCGCAGTGCAATTCAAGGGTTACTCTGATTTTGCCCGGTTCCCAGGGCTGAACTGACCTGGTGCAGGGCGTCTTGGACCCGTACACCTGCCCATTGCGGCACGCTAGGCCTGCATGCCGACCCAGCAGCGACATCCTGGCGGCGGTCAAGGGCGCCCGGTGCCGAGCCCTGGTCGACAGCGCCCCGATCGAAAGCGGCTGTGTCGGGCCGCGCTTGTCAGCCTGCTTTGGACAGCGCTGGCATGCAGCCGATCGGAAACAACCCCGCGCCTTCAATGGCATTTGCTGGCCCAAGGCTTCGAATACGCGCGCGCGAATCGGGCCGTGCAAGCCGATGAACCGGCCATCACCGTGCACTGGCTTCGCCTGGATCCGAGCAAGGTGACCCTCGAGGTCGTCCAAGCCCCGACGGATTTGGCCAAACCCCTCGGAGATGCAGTGGCTTTTCGCCGCAAGGTCGGCGGACTGGCAGCGATCAACGGCGGCTACTTCGACCCGCAGTGGAGGCCTCTTGGCCTTTTGGTGAGTCAGGGCAAGGAGTTGTCCAAGCTGCGCAAGGTCGATCACGGTGTCTTTGCCTTGGCCGGAAACAGGGCGTCTGTGCAGCACGCCAAGGCGTGGCAGCCGCCTGAAGGACTTGAATTTGCGGTTGAATGCGGCCCCAGATTGCTGGTAGACGGCCTGCCGCTGACCTTTCGACCCGGCCTGGCCCGGCGTGTCGCCCTGGGTATCGACAAGGAGGGCCGCGTCGTGATCGGCGTGACCGAAGGGGTCCTGACCCTCAAGGCATGGGCTGAACTCTTAGAAATGTCTGCTGATCATGGTGGGCCGGCCCTGCTGCAGGCCCTCAACCTCGACGGGGGAAGCTCGACCATGCTGGACGTGGTCGCAGGCGGCCAGACGGCGTCAGTTCGTTCCGCCGTGCAGGTGCCCGTGGGAATCGCAGTGGTTGCCCGAACCGCGATCGCCCCGATCGCGGCTGCGCCAACGCCAAGCCAGAACTGAGAATCTCTTTTCTGTTCTTGGTGTTATCGCAATTCGCAGGGCTCAATGGTAGCTGGTCTGGGTCGCCCCCCTACGGCCATGTTTGGAAACTCGCGCAACTTCGTGCAAACTGCCTCGCTGCGCGTTTTGTGCGCGCCGGTGTACGCTATTGCCTGCGGGCACCCTTGGGCTGCCGGGGACAGTAGATCATGTGCGGAGGTCAGACGTGCTGGTGAGGCCATTGCTTGCTTGGCGTTTTTTTCGGCAGCCAAGCCGTTGGGCAGCGCAGGTGGTTCGTCCACCGGCTCAGCCAACTACCTGGAATTCAATAAGTCACTGGTTGCAAGCAACGCGCCCGCGCGTGCGCGCACTGACGTGGCTGTGCCTGCTGCCCGTGATGGTGACGCTAACGTCGCTGCCTTCGCGCATCGGCGGTTGGGAAAATGCTAACGCATTCGCGCAGGCAGATGACAAGCCTGTCTTGGGCATGGTCCCCTTTGTGCGCCGTGGTGATGTCGGCGTCTTGGCCGCAGCGCGCATTGAAGAGTACCTCCGCCAAATGCTAGAAGCCGGCGGTTCTGCGAAGGTTTTGCCGCAAAAAGTGGTCGAAACCGGCAAGCCCCTGCCAGGGTCCGGCCCCGCCAACAACGGCAGCGCAGCTCCGCGCGAGACGGCCGCCACCAAGCAACTCGACAAAGCCGACAAGGCCGCGATGATGGCGCGGACCATGCTCGAAGAAGGCGAAGAGGCTGAAGACGCACTGAAATTGCTCGGAGCGGCAGCGCAGAAGTACGAAGACAACTTCGCCGAACTGGTGGATTTTACCAAGTTGGTCGACACGTACGCCCAGGCCGCCTCGGCAGCGCTCAAGCTAAACCGCGAAAAGGATGCACGGAAGTGGGTCGAAAAGGCTCTGGTGATTCAGCAGTCCTTTGTCGTCGATGCCCGCAAATCCAATAAGGATTTACAAAATCTTGTCACCACGGTTCGCGGTGAGCTGGCAGCCAAGACCCCGACATCGATCACAGTGGAATGTGCCGTCAAGGATGCCGACATCTACGTCGACGGCGTCAAGATCGGCCCTTCGCCGGCCACGGCCTCAGAACTCTATCCGGGCACGCACTATGTGCAGGCACGCAAAGGCGAAAATCCGCCGTGGGGCCAAGCGTTTGTCGCCAAGGGCAAGCCCGTATCGATGAAGGCCAACCTTCAGGTCGCCGACGAACCGGGCGCTGAAATCGAGTTGGGCATTTCGCCGGACGACATCAAGGCCTTTGGCGCGTCAGGCGGGTTTCACGAAAAACTCTTTAAGAATTCCGCGACCTTATTTGCCAAGCAAATTCGCGCTACCCATTTGCTGTACGGCGTCGTGACCAAGACTCCGCGCAACCTCGAACTGTACCTGTTCGTCTATAACGCAAAGCAAAAGCGGACTTGCGCGGTCGACAAGATGGAGTACGCCCAGAGCTTGACCGATCTGCAGATGAAGACGCTCGACGCTGAAGGCCGCGTCCGTCAAGCGTTTGTAACATGCGATAATGCCCATGAAGTCAAGGTATTACCTGATATCTTTGCCAAAGCAGCCGACGTTGCCGAACGGCCGCCGGTCAACGATGCGCCGGATCCGGGCCCCGCGGTGGATGAACCGAAGGTCGAACCCAAGGTTGCGCCGCGCGTGGATCCCAAGGTGGAACCCAAGGTTGAGCCCAAGGTCGAGCCTAAGGTGGAACCCAAGGTCACGCCGACAACTCCAGCGACAGACGACGTATATGCAGGTATCTTATCCGGTAATGATGAGCCCAAGCCCTTCTACAAGACGTGGTGGTTCTGGACAGCGGTGGGCGTGGCCGTGGTCGGCGGTACGGCTGCTGGCATCTACTTTGGCAACCAAAGCCCAGCCACTGGCGGCGGTTTCGGCGCAACGGCCGTGATGCCGTAGCGGTGCTTGCCGGACCCAAAGCCGTGCAAGGCAATTGGGGTAAGACACTACGGAGTAGCTTGATATCAAAAGGTTCTTTGCGGTCAAAACGGTCAAGAGAGGCGCATTGGCCGCTGGGGTTCGATCGGACATTCGTCCGCAAGACAGGGCACCCGAGCCGGTGCCGCCCCCCAAGGCCCCGCAACGCCTGTCAGTCTGGAACGCGCAGAAAGCGTACTACGGAAACACTATGATGCCTTTGCTTAATTCCTCCTTGACCTCCCCCCTGTCGCCCGTCCGGTTGACTTGGGCGCGCAGCGGACGCGGTTGGCTTGCGGGCGCGGCGTTGTTGGCGGCCCTGGGCTGTCAATCGCAGGCGAAGGTATGCAACAGCGCGCTTTCAGTAAAGATTTCGGCACCAACGGACAACAGCCCCTTTGATCAAGCCGGGGCTGCCTTCGTTTCAATGTCGGCAGAAGGGGGCAATCCCCTGATCGTGTCAGGCCAAGACGTGGTCGTGCAGCCTCACGTCAAGGGCCAAGCCATCCAACTAAGCAATATCGCATACGGTTTACAACGGCAGGTCCGCGTCGACATTTGGTCCAAGGACCCTGCGACAGGCAATCCGGCGCCGCCCGTGCTGGGTCGTGGCATTTCCGCGCCTTTTGACGTCGCCCAGCCCGCAGATGCCAATACCTGCCCGAACAACCAAACCGTCCAAGTCTATGTTACTCCGGTCAATCAGCTGGCCCATGCGGTCAACGATCAAGGTGTCGCTGCCGAACTAGAGTCGCCACGGGCTGGTTCATGTGCGGTCGGATTCCCTAATGGATATACGGTGGTTATCGGTGGCGCCACGCCGAAGTCAGGGCTCAAGAACCCGAGTCCCTATGACATCGCCAACTACGACGCCGTGCTCGATGCCGCCTCCCTGTACGACCCAGCTAGCCGAAATCTAACGCCTTTGGCCAACTTCGGCGCCAAGCTCAACACAGCCAGAGCCTTTGCTGGTTGCGCAGTCGGCTCAACAGCCGTGGCTGTTGTCGGCGGCATGGCCTTGGATCCCGGCAGCAATACGCTCAAACCCAGTAAATCGATTGAGTTCTACAACTCCTCGGTTCCGCTCACGGGTCAAAGTAATCCATTCCAAGTCACGCAGCCCGGCCCCGAGTGCAGCGGTTCGTGCAATCCAAACTTGGTGTTTGCACGGGCTAATCCGTCCGTGGTGCGGATGTTCGACAACGACAACTACTTCCTCATCCTCGGCGGCCAAGGCGACACTCCCTGCTATGTCCCTGAATGCATTGATGCTTCAGGAGCCGGTTCGCACACGCCGTGCGGCTCGACCGCCAACTGCAGCAATGGCGAGACCTGCTCGAACGAAGCCAATCCGGCCCAAACCTTTGAAGTCGCCTGCGCCGGCAACACCTGGGAGGTCTGGCACCCCCTCAAGGGCAACCTCGCACAAGGCCTACTGAATATGCCCCGTTGGAATCACGGCACCGTGCGCATTCCGTCCTCCGCCACCAGCGGCTTTGTGTTCCTCATTGGCGGCGAGAATGAAAAGGGCCCGGTCAGCAACCTAGAGGTCATCCAGTTCAGCGGCCCAGCGATTTCCAGCAAAACGAACACCTGCCCGATCAAGGGATTGGAAGAGGCTTGCCAGCCCCTGAACCGCGATCTTCGCGGCAACCGCATCCTGCCCGGAGCCGCCTTTGTCACCAGCGCACCAGGCGTGCTGCCATCCTTCAATTACATCGTCATGGCGGGCGGTTTCCAGGACTCCGCCAAGACCATAGCGGACAACACCGTGGATGTGTTCAACCTCGGGCAAGTCAGCGATTACGTGAATGAACCTGGTTCCATCCTGCTGCAAACCGCCCGTGGCGCGCCGATGGTCGCTGCGGTGGCCGGCGGCTCGCATCAGGGCCAGATGTTGGTCACAGGCGGAACCACCAGTCCTGGCAATGACGCGAGCTCCGAATACGTGTATTTCAGTGCACCTGGCGCCGCAGGAACGCCAGTCGCCAAGGTATTGCCCGTCGATCCCAATGGTTTGCCCTCAGATGGCAACCGGGTTCTGGGCAACGCCATCGGCTTGGTTTCCGGCCATGTCCTGGTCATCGGTGGCGTCGGCTCCACAGACTTGAGCGCAAGGACCGGCGTCTGGTTGTGGAATCCGTTCTAAGGGGTGGCTAGACTTGGACGGCTCAGGGCCGAACAAGCTTGGGCACAAAGCGTAATTTCCGTCGGCGACTGGGCCAAAGCCCCAGCATCCACAGGCAGCATGAAACAACGCCCGCCCCAGAGCCCCTGGACTGATCCCCGCGCCCGCCTGGGCTCGAGACGGCGCCGTTTGTGGTGGACAGGCGTCCTGTCCATCTTGGTCCTTGGCCTGCTTCTGGCCGGCCAGGGTCAGGCCCTCGTCCTCGGCAATTACCCTGCAACACCAAAGTCTTTTCAGGTCTACGGCAAGGCCGTGCATATCGGCGCCTCGCTGATGTCATCAACCATCGATTACCGCTTCAACGACACGCTAAAACCCAGCAGTTACGCGCAAGTTCCTTTGGCCGAGCAAATGCCCGCCGACGCAGTGATCGTCGGTGCCTATCTATTCTGGGGAGGTCGCGCCCTGGATTCGGGCATGGACCAAACCGCCCAGTTCGTTCTGGCCGACGGTTTCGCCATCAACGTCTCGGCCGACACCTGCGACCAAGTTACCGATCCTTCAGCGATTTCCAGCAGCGTCGGCACGCACTTCTACTGCCGCAAAGATGTCACTTCCCTCATCGCCTCGCACCCCGGTGGCAGCTTCTACAACGGTAGCTATAGCGTGGGCGACGTTCAAGCCAAGACCGCGTCGGTATTCCTCAACGGCCAAGATGGCATCAACTGCGGCACCAAGCCCGGCAACACCAATCTGCCTGAAACCGCTTGTTGTAACTACATCAATCCCGCCCTGCCCGGTTATGACCCCGGCTGCCAGGCCAGCCACGCTTCGTGGTCGCTCATCATCATTTACGACACCAAGTTCAGCGAATCGACCCTGCGCGACGTGTTCTTGTACGACGGCTTTCTGCTGCTTGACGAGCGCGGCGGGCCAGGCAATGGGTCTCTCGGGCAAAAGACCTTTACGATTAGCAACTTTCTGGTCGGCGATCCGCCAGAGGCATTGCTGTCCTACCACGCCCTCGAAGGCGACAAGCAACTGGGCAACCCTGAACAGGACCCCGATCCGCTCAACCCTACCGTCTCCAAGAATCCCGACAGCCCGGCATGTGCAACCTGCTATGATTTCGTGCAGTTCAACGGCACCAAGCTGACCGGCGGCGCGGAGAATTCCGAGCCGAACAACATCATGAACTCGGCGCCTCCAGGCGGCAGCAATCCGGGCATTGACCTTGACCAGTTCAATGTCTCGAACCTGCTCAAGACGGGCGATACAAGCGCGACTTTCTTAGTTTCTTCCGGCAACGGCAGTCTGGCCGACAACGACACCGCCGTGCAAAGCGCAGGCGCAGGCGAACTCTTCTTCTTTGGCGCCAGCGTCCTGTCGATCAACCGCAAGTCCCCGAGTTTCAAGAGTCCCGTCAACAAATATGTCGCCAACGCCAGCGAAGCCAGCCCTGGTGATGAGATCACGTACACCTGGGACATGCTCAACACCGGGCCGGTCGACGCCGAAAATGTGGCGGCCAAACTCGACCAGTTCCCGCCCCCAGGAACCGATTACGTCGCCGGGTCGACAACCCTCAACGGCAAGCCCGTACCCGATGTGGGCGCAACCAGTGCGATTTTGTCCGGCCTCAAAGTGGGCACCCTGACCAGCAACACCGGCGGCAACCAGAGCGCCACGGTCACCTTCAAGGTCAAGGTCAAGGCGGTGCCGGGCGTGAGCGAGATCGACTCCTTCGGCATCAGCAGCTACACCTATATTTCCGGTAAGTATCCAGGCAGTTACAACACGCAAACCAGTGTTGTCAAGCTGGTTCCCCCGAGCATCCAGACCCCCATACTCACCGTCAGCCCAGCCAAAGTTTCGCCTGCTGGCACAGCTACTTGGACCCTCTCCATTCAGAACGCCACCGCCGTTGTGCAAACCTTGGCCACCTGGACGATGGACTTGCCGCCCGAAGTGCTATTCGCCTCAGCCACGGGCCCCGGCACCAACAAGTCAGCGGCCGCCGGCGGCAGCAATGGCACCGGCCAGGCCCGCTTTGACAATGTCAGCGTCCCCGCCAATGGCACAGTTACGTTCACAATTACGGCAAAACTCAAAGACTTAGCGACGCTGCAGGCGATGGGCATCAACCCGATTGCCGGGCACTTGGTCGCGGCGCAGGCGTCCGTCGTCGTCGGCACCAAGACGATCAAGTCCGACGATCCCGGCCAGCCCGGCACCGACAACCCGACTGCCTTTGCAGTCCAGGTGCTCAGCGATTTTACAACCTCGACAAAGACTTACGCCGACCTAAGTCCAGCCACACCCCTGCTTCCCGGCGACCAAATCCAGTTCACCATCACCCTCAAGAACACCGGCGCCGGCCCGGGCACCCTCAGCGTCACCGACCCTCTGCCGGGAGGCCTGACCTTTGTCTCCAGCCAGAGCCCGGAGTTGTCCTTTGCCAACGGCACCGTCAGCGGCAGCAACATCACCGTGGCCGTCGGCGCGACAAAAGTACTGCAATTTACAGCGCAATTGAACAAGGACATCGCGCCCGGTAGCAGCTTTGCCAACATTGCCACGGTCAGCCCCACCGATGGCAATCCGCCAACCGTTGTGCAAACGCCTGCAATCAAAGTGGAAGGCGGCCCGGACCTTTCGACATCACAAAAGACGGCCGTCGATATCAACGGTGGTGCCCTGGAACCCGGTGATACGATTCAATATACCCTGACGTTGACCAATACGGGCAAGCTGGCCTCTGCGGCGCTGCAGGTGTCGGACCCGGTTGACAAGGGCCTAGAAGCCGTGGCCGCGATTGACAATGGCGGCGTGCTAGATGCCGCTACCTCTGCGATCTTGTGGAGCATTCCGGCGCTTGCGCCAGGACAGGCGATCAAGCTCAACTTCCAAGCCAAGGTCAAGGCGGGCGTCGCCAATGGCACAACGATTGCCAATACCGCAACAATCACAAGCACTAACCTCATCGTTCCAGTAGTCATCAGCGCCAACCTCAAGGTCCAAGCCCAGCCCGTGGTCAGTTTGTTCACGGAAACCGTGACATCCTCGGCCGGCGGCAGTTTCAATCCCGGTGATACCGTTACCTATACGATTTCACTGCAAAATACCGGCAAGGGCGTGGTCGGCAATGCCGTACTCACGACCACAGCGGACGGCGTCATCACAGGGCTCAGCGCCAGCGGCGGCGGCGTGGTCAACGGCCAGACCGTGACCTGGAATCTGGGCACGCTCAGCAATGGCGACCCGGTCAAAGTCGTGACCTGGACCGGCAAGTTGGCTGGCGTCGTCCCGCAAGGAAAATTAGTTAGCAATCAAGCATCATTAGCTGGAGATGGCCTGGGCAGCGCGGCCTTGTCGGACGACCCTGCGCAGCCAGGCAAGCAGGATCCAACGACTTTCAGCGTCACGGCGGCCCCGAACCTAACGACTAGCAAAAAAGCGTACTTAGACAGCAACGGCGGCCAAGTTCAGGGTGGCGATAGTCTGGTCTTTACCGTCACCGTCGCCAACACGGGCAACGCGCCAGCCAGCCAAGTCGTCGTCAGCGACGTGTTGGCCCCGCAGCTCACACAGGTGCAAGTCCAGGGTGGCAGCTTCGATGCGGCAAGCAAAACAGTTACTTGGAATGCATTACCCAGCCTCGCGCCGACCGACAAACCCGTCGATTTGACCTTTACGGCCATCGTCGACAAGACCACGCTCAGCGGGACAATCGTCAGCAACACAGCCAAGTTAGCCTTCACTGAGACGCCCAAGACGGCCACGACCAACACGGTCAGCTTTGGCGTGCAGAACCTGCCCGATTTCGGCGCGTCAACCAAGGCCGTGCAAGCCTCGCTGATTCAGTCTGGAGATAAGGTCACTTACACGATTACTGTGGTCAACAGCGGCAACTCCGCGGGCACAAGCATCGTCGTCACCGACAAGGTTCCAGGGGAGTTGGACAATATCGTTGTCAGCGGCGGCAGTTATGACGCAGGGTCTGGCACAGCCACGTGGACCCTGCCGACCCTGGCAGCAGGTGCACAGCAAACCGTGCAACTGTCTGCTTTGGTGAAGAAACCTCTGGACAAGGGCACCCACGTCTGCAACCAAGCCAACATTGTCGCCAAGGAAAACGCGACGCCTAGCCCGACCAACCCGCCCGGTACTGCACCCAAACCCGGCGGAACGGCGACGTGTTTTGACGTCGATAGCGCGGTCAAACTGATCCTGACCAAGGACGTCTACAACATCGCCAGCGGGGCCCAGATCAACCAGAGCACGGTCAAGCCCAAGACCGGACTGCGCTACTTCGTCAAAGCCAGCAACGCGGGCAATTCCGTGGCCAAACAGCTGGTAGTCACCGATATTGTCCCCGTAGGCCTTGAGAATATTACGCCTTTGGACGGTGGCACCTATGACGCCGGCACCAAGACGATCACCTGGCCAACCGTGGCCACCTTGGGCACCTTGCCCGCCGACCAGGTGCAATTCCGCTTCGAAGCAACGACCTTGACCGCACTGGACAACGGCCTCGCCATCGCCAACCAAGCCCAAGCCAACTACCAAGGCGCACCGACGCCGCAGAAGTCCGACGACCCGACCACCGCTGCACAGAGCGATCCGACGATTCTAACAACGGTTTCCAACATCGACTTCTCCAAGGCCAGCCTCACCGTCAGCGGTGGGCAGGGCGGCGGCGTGGTCAAGCCGGGCGACGCCCTGACCTACACCCTGACCCTGAGCAATGACGGCGACGGAATTGGCAAAAACGTTTTAGTTTCCTTGCCTATCGACAATCGCCTGCAGTACATTTCAGCCGATGGTGGCGGCACGCAGCAGGGCAACCTGCTGCAGTGGCAGCTGGGCACCGTCAGCCCCGGGCAAGCCACGGTCTTGCACGTTCAAGTGAAGGTAAAGACACCGCAAATCGATGCAGCACAGATCTCCGCCCAAGGCTTGATTCAAGCCCAAGGCTTTGCCGCGCCGGTGCTGACCGACAGCAACTTGCAGACGCCGGTCAAGGAACCGACCACGGTCACGGTCAGCGCAAAGCCCAATCTGAGTGCAAGCTCTTGGACTTACCTCGATCTGAACGGCGGGGCCATCGAGCCCGCCGACGTCATCGATTTCGCCCTCACCCTGCGCAATACCGGCGACGCGATGGCCCAAGCGCTGGCGGTCAAGGCGTTGCTGCAATCGCAAACGCTCACGGATGTCAAGGCCTTCGATTCCGGCATTGCCGCTACTGATTCGGTGCAATGGACCGTGCCCGTGGTGTCCCTGTCGCCCCAAGGCGATGTCACGCTGCACCTGCAGGGCAAGATCGCCCTTGGCCTCAGCGATGGCACCAAAGTTGTCGTGATTGCACAGATTCCTGGCGTGGCTGTGCCGCCGCAATTGACGTTGACGGTCTCTGCCAAGCCCAAGTTTGACACATCGACCCTCATCGCCGACGACGAAAGCGGTTGGGTGGCCAAGGTCGGTCAGGTTGCCCCGGGACACACCGTACGCATTGAATTGACGCTGCAAAATACCGGTAAAGCTGCTGCCGATGGCCTGCAATTGACGGTGCCGCTGCCGGGCAAGTGGAGCAACTTGAGCGCTGTGACGCCGGGCGCGACCATCAGTGCGGGGCAAGTGCAGTTTGCGCTTGGCTCTTTGGCCGCCGGTGGCAGCGAAAAGGTCATTCTAAAAGCGCAAGTAGCCAGCGGTGCCTTGGATGGCGACAAGCTTCCGGTGACCGCAACACTCACGGCCACGCAACTCGCGACACCGGTGCCGCTGACGGGGCCAACGCTGCTGGTGGTGCAGAAGCCAATCCTCAAAGTCACCAAGACGTTCAAAGACTTGACTGGCAAGCACCTGTTCCCGACCGATGCGCTGCAGTTTGACATCACCGTGGCCAACATCGGCAATGCGCCGGCGCAGAACTTGGCCATTAGTGACGCCGTGGCGACGTCGATCACCAACCTGACGGCGCTCGGCGGTGGCACGGTCCAGGGGCAGAACGCCAGTTGGACCATCCCTGCGCTGCAACCCGGTCAAACTGTGACGGTTTCTCTGCAAGGCAAGATTGCGGCGGGCATTCAGAACGGCGCGACGATTCTCAACCAAGCCAAGGCCAAGGCGAGTCAAGGCGATGAAGCGGCGTCCAACACGCTGACTGTCCCCGTGAATTATCCGACTTTGGCGGTCGTCACCAAGCTCGTGCCTGAGTCCCCGGCAACTGCGCCGGTCCATCCGGGCGATACCGTGCAATTGCAGGTGTTTGTCTCGGCGGACAATGCGCAAGCGGCATCGAACGTGGCTGTTGTGGTGCCGGTTGACCCAACCCTGTTTGATATCACGGCGTTGGGCGGATCGCAGTGGGATGCCAAGGCCCACCTCCTAAAGTGGTCGGCCAAGGACACGGGCTCGCTGCAAGCGATTCCAGGCGGCGGAGCGGTGGCCTTGCAAGCAAGCCTCAAGGTCAAAGCGACCGCTGCCAATGGCAGTCAAGCACAGGCTCAAGCCATAGCGCGTGAAGGGGAAACTGACCTCGCGTATCCGTCCAACACGGCAACGCTGGCCATTGCCGCCATCCCGGACCTGCAGATCACCAAGACGGTCACAGACCTCAGCGGTGGGCACTTCGCGCCTCTGGCAACCGTGCGTTATCAGTTGGAAGTTCGCGTCAAAGGTGCGACTGCGGCCCAGCAAGTCTCGGTGACGGATGCGTTGCCGAGTGGACTGGACTTGGTCGCCGTCGGCAATAACGGTACAGCCCAAGGCAGTCAGATTCAGTGGTCAACCGCGAAGACTCCGGAACTGCAGATTGTTCTTCCCGGGCAGGCTGTTGTGCTGACGTTCGACGCGCGCATCAAGGCGACGGCCAATGACGGAGATCTGATTGCCAATCAGGCGTTTGGCTCGGCCGATGCCATGGTTGCGCCAGCCCCTTCGGACGACCCGAAGACGGCTGCAGCCCAGGATCCGACCGTTCTCAAGGTGCGCACCAGCAGCGTGCTGGAAGCCTCGGTCAAGACTGCCAAGGACGACAACGGCGGTGCCTTGCTACCAGGCGACACAATTACCTGGAAGATCAACGTGATTGCCACGGCCGGGCAGCCGGTCACTGGCGTCAAGCTGATCGACCCGGTGCCCTCCGGTAGCGACTACGTAGCCGGTTCGACGACCGTCAACGGCACCCCAGTCCCTGATAATGCGGGGCAATCTCCGCTGATTAGCGGCCTGAGTGTCGCGGGGCCAGGCCAAGCCAGCGGCGTCCTTGCTGCCGGAGCCGACAAAGCAGCTGTCGTCACCTTCCAAACGCGGGTCCGCGGCGATGCGCCCGATGGTAGCCTGGTCCGCAACCTCGCGACAGCATTGGCAGATGCCGCCCCACCGACGCCAATTGGGCCCGTGGAACTCGTGGTGGGCAAGGGCGCCTCCATCCGCCAGACGATCAAGACGGCTCAAGTACTTGATACCAATGGCAATGGCCAGGCTGATCCCGGTGAGCAGATCCAGTACTCCATCACCGTCAAGAACACCGGCAAGACCGACGCGACGGCAGTCAGTATCGACGATCCGATGCCGGACCATGGCAAATATGTGCCTTCTTCCATGACCTTGGATGGCCTGGCGCTGACCGATGCTACCGATGGCGACGGCGCCAGCGTCGATGCCGCGCACAAGCAAATCCATGTGGAGCTTGGCAATTTGGCGCCGGGACAGAGCCGAAGCGTTGGTCTGCGCGTGCAGATCGTCGTTGGGCCCCTGGTCGTGAACCAAGCGATTGCCCACGCCAAAGGCCTGAGCGATGAACCGTCCGACTGGAATGGCGATGACGGCGACGGCAATCAGCCGACCGTGGTCCAAGTCGGGACCTTGGTGCCCGTCCTGCAAGTGCAGAAGACTGTTCAAGATGAGAACGGCGGCGACGTCAAGGCGGGCGATTACCTGCGCTACACCCTGATGGTCAGCAACCTGGGCGGTGCGGCGGCTACCGGGGCTTTCGTGAGCGATCCGATGCCGCGCGGCTTGCTGGCGCCGGGTCTGCTCGCGGCCAATGGTGGGCCTGGGCCGGACTTGCTGGTGCCGGCCGGGGCACTGATCGGCCTTGTCGGTCAAAACAAAGACATTCCCGGCACTTTGACGGTGTCGAACTTGACCGTAGGCCCCGGAGAAACCGTCACCGTTTCCTTGAGGGCCCAAGTTGCGCCCAACCTAGCGGCCGGGTCTTCGCTGTGCAACGGGGCGCACGCCGATGGTGGCGGCTCTGTGGGCGATGCCAAGCCGATTTGCGTCACCGTCGGCGCTATGATTGGCGAAGCAGCGGTTGTTGGTACGGTATTTGAGGACGTGGGCCTCGCCGACGGCGCGTTCCAGGCCGGCCAAGACTTGCCCTTTGCCCACTTTGAAGTGCGAATTCTGCCGCCGGAGGGTGGACAAGGCCCTGAACTGACGGCGATTGCCGGTGCTGACGGTAGTTATCGCATCAACCAAGTGACGGCGGGGCCTCATCGCTTTGATGTCCGATCGCCCAGTGGCACCGTGTTTTTGCAAGGCAATTTCGACGTCAGCAACCAAGGAGGCCGCCTCGATCTGCCGCTCAAGCCAACCGGACGCGTGTACGACGCCCATTCCGGCGGGTTGGTCAATGGCATCAGGGTGTTCTTGCGTTACGACCAAGCTGATCCGTTGACGCCCGGGCAGATGGTCCCCGCCGAGTTGCTGCCCCCCGGTCAGCAGGGCCAACGGACCGACGACAGTGGCGCGTACGTCTTTGCCGCGCCCAAGGGCCATGCGTACCGAATTGACGTCACAGGTATCGATTTAGGCTACGCTTTCCCGCCCGCACAGCAACCGCCTGAGGCAGGGCTGGTCGTCCTGGACGCACCCGGCTACGTGGTCGCCGATACGCTGCCTAAGCCCAGTAGCAAGGCTCCTAAGTACCTAACACGCTTCTCTTTGCAAGGTTCGGGGCTCGCCGCAATGCCTCGCCACAACCACGTGCCTGTGGAAACGCTCAAATCGGCGATCCATGCCAGCGTCAAGCTGTCCAAAACGCAGGCTCAACCCGGTGATATTGTTCATGTCACTGTGACGGTGCAGAACAGTTCGACCGCAGCCTTGGCGGCGGACCCGCTTACGGGACAGAGCGGCATCGAACTGCGCAATGCCATTCCGACGGGCCTGGGTTATGTTCATGGTTCTGCTAGGTTGACAGTGGTGACGGCGAACAGCGATCAGCCCGCCGTGGTCAGCATCGATGAACAGCAACTGCCGTACGCCGTTCGAGCAATCGCCAAATCTAGCCATCGTTCCGTGGGCTTAGACCTGCCTGCAGGCGGTGCGCTGACCTTGGTCTTGCAGACGGTGGTCCTTGGCCGGACGCCCGAAGGCTCAACGTTGCCAGTTACCGCCCAGGCTTTTGCGGTTGGCGGCGCGGCGCTGACCGATCAGGCACAGGCAACCGTGGTTGTCCAAGCAGATCCGCTGTTTACCCGCAGCCTGGTCATGGGCAAGGTGTTCTGCGATGCCAACGGCGACGGCGTCCAACAAGAAGGTGAGGACGGTCTGCCCGGCGTGCGCGTCTACGCCGACATTGGTCAGTTCTCCACGACAGATGCCTATGGGCGCCTGCACTTGCAGAACCTGACCCCCGGCAATCACCTGTTCAAGCTCGATACCGACACGCTGCCGCCAGGTTCAAGCCTGACGACCGAAGAGAAGCAAGTCCTTTACTTTACGCCCGGTTCAACGGCAGGCCTGACCTTTGGCGTGCGCTGCGCCCTGGAGGCCACAGGACCGACTCGTGTGGAGCCGGCCGATCAGGCGACGAGTAGCGTGCTGCCCGAAGGCCCTGGCGTGGTGCTGATTTCGGCCGATGCCGGCAAGTTGGCTCTGGCCCTGGATGGCAAGGCCCTGGTGCCGCGTTTCGCCCGCGCACGGATCGATTTGGGCTATGATGTCAAGACCTTGGCTAATGACGCAACCTCGGTTGCACTGGAGGTCGGTCGCGACCTGACGCTTGCCGTCGAGTCTTCGGGCGGGTTTAGCCGATATGCGATTGAATTGAGGCGATTAGGCCAGGCCGGTCACCTTGGCTCCATCGTCCATGAACAGCCCGGCTTTGGCGAACTGCCACGGTCCCTGGTGGTCCACGCGATCGGTCAGGGGCCCATGGCCATGCTCCAGCCTGACCAGAAATACGCTGTTCGGGTGCGGGCCGAGACCAACTATGGCACAACCGCTTGGTCCGCCGCCCTGCCCTTTGAGGTACGCGCCAAGGTCACGGATCCACGGGCAAAGGCGTGGAGGCTGCCGTCTCGCCCGGCGCAGTTCTCCCTCAATGGACACGTGGTCGATCTGGATGCCAAGGGATTGGCCGCCGTGCGGGTCACCCGGCCAGCCGATGGTCGCTTGTTGGCCTCGCTACGCGCCCCAGATGGGTCTGTGCGCGAAGAATTCATGACCTTGGCCAGGGCGTTGGCTGCCGGTTCAGCCGCGCCACCGAAGCCCGGCGAGGCGGCAAACGTCGCCGCACCAGCCGTGCCGTTGCCCAGGTCACCGGGAGAGGCTAGTCAGCCAGCGCCGGCGGCCGGAACCAATACTGCACCGGCGCCCCTGCCCGGACCCGTAGCGCCGCCCTCAACCAAGGCAGCTGCGCAACCGAGCAATTCGCCCCAAACAGCAGGCACTTTGCCCAAGCCTTTGCCGGCCGCGACGCCTCAACCAGTCGCTGTGCCGACACCAGTCGCTGTGCCGACACCGGTCGCTGTGCCCGCGCCTGTAGCCGTGGCCGTGCCGACGCCCGTAGCGATCCCGATTCCGCTGCCCACCGTGGGTAGCAGCGAGGCCGGCAGCGGTGGAAATCGTGAGCGTCGCCCAGTGCCCAAGGCGATCGCGGCACCACGGACCGCAGCGGCGCAAACCCTTGTGGCGGCTTCTGCTTTGCCGGGTGGCGCCCTGCTCGTTGCTGGTCAGACCTGGGCACCGGTGGTCAAGCCACTGAGTCTGGGCGGCCCCGCCACCCTGATTCCGCTGGCGGATGGCAAGGTGCTCGGACGCGTTCTGGTCCATGCAGCTGGATTGCCTAAGGATTTGCGCGCAGCCGCCCTGGTGCTCGTCGATGCCAAGGGCGCGGTCCTTTTGCGCACAGAGCTGGGCGTGCCTTTGCCGAGCACCTTCTACTGGGAGCCTGGCAGCGGCACCGCCCTGGAGCCTGGAAGCTATGGCCTAGCCTTAGAAGTCCTTACAAATCAAGCTCAAAGCGCTGGAGAGTCCTTGGTTGGATGGCGCTCTGCACCCGTCCGTCTCGAACTCGCCGAACGCGGCCTAGGCCTTGTGCCTGCGGGCGATCCGGACAAGGTTGTGCGGGCGACGCTGTTCGATGCTGGCAATCAACCGACTGATTCTATGAAGGATTGGCTCAGTAAGACCGGTTCAAGCCTCAAGGGTCAGCCTGGCCAGATCGCGGTGGTAACCGTGCACGATCATGGCGCAGGGGATGCTGCCGGTCGGTCGGCTCTTCAAGCCCAAGCCGTGCGGAATCAACTCGTTGCGGCAGGGGCCCAAAGCGATCGCCTTGTGGTCTTTGGCGTTGGCAGTGAAGTCGCTGACTTCAAACCGAATCTGGCATCCATGGGCCCGCACCGCGTCGAAGTTCGCATGCGGCCTCTGGAAACCGGTTCGGCCAAGGGGGAAGCCCCTGCCTTCGCTGTGGCCGAAGGGCTGTGGGTAGACGGCAAGCGCGTCGCCGACCGTGTCGATGCGATTCCCGGACAAGTCAGCGTTCATGCGGGAGAACCGAGCCTCATCGTTCAGCAAAGGCCTGATGGCCAAGCGGCCGTGTGGCAGCGGACCTTTGCTGTGCAGGCGCCGGGCGCTGCGCAGGGTGGCACGCCGCAGCAAGTTGGCTCAGGTGCTTTGGATTTTGCCGGCGACCTGCTTGATGACCTGGGCAACCAGACGCGCGCTGCCGAAGCGGCGGCCCAGGGATTGCCGGCCCCCAAGGCGACCGAAGTGGCGCCGCGCACGCGTGGCTTGGATTGTGCGGCTGCCGACTTGCAACTGTGGCTGCCCAAAGCAGGTTTGCCCTTAGCGACCCCTGATCTTGCCCTGCGCGGTCGGACCCGTCCGGGCAACAAGATTACTATTCAGGGACAGGCCATCCCGGTCGACGCCGAGGGACGCTTCTTCGCACAAATCCGCTTGCCTGCAGGGAAATCGACGCTTAGTGTGGTGTCGACGGACCCGGCCGGCAACAAGGCCATGCTTGAACGCGAACTGACCGTACAGGACCGGCAATTCTTCCTTTTGGCCATTGCCGACGGCTCGATCAGCCAAGTGGGCGCGCACCTGATTGAGGCGCAGAACGACCCGAACGCCGCGGCCGTGGTCGGCGATAGCGCCCAACTGTACGGACGTGTAGCTGCTTATGCGAAGGGACGAATTTCAGGGCAGTTCCTCGGGCTCAAGGATCTGCAGTTCACGGCGCACGTCGATACAGCAAAGAACCCGCTGCTCCAGGATTTTGCCAGCAATCTCCTTGATCCGACTCGATTCTATCCGGTGTACGGTGACGCCAGCACCGCCGTCCAAGACGTCAACAGCCGCGGCAAGTTGTACGTGTTGGTCGAAGCCGACCGGTTCAAGGCGATGTTCGGTAATTTCCGCTCTGGAATCAAAGGTATTGAGCTAGTTCGCTACGAACGGGCCCTCTACGGTGCCGAAATCGACGTGCGCCGGACCCTTGGCCAAGGCTTTGACACACGCGTGCACGGCTTTGTCGCCAGCCAGGATCAGAATTCCCAGCGTCATACCGATGTGTTACGCGGCACGGGTGGCTCGATTTACTACCTTTCCGGCCGCGATTTGGTCGATGGCTCCGAGCACGTGGACATTGTCGTCCGCGATCGCATCAGCAACCTGGAAATCGCTCGAATTACCCAGGCGCGCAACACGGATTACACTATCGACCCGGCCCAAGGGCGGGTGCTGTTCAAGTCGCCCGTGGCCTCGGCCGTGGATGGCGCATTTATCGCCGCGCAGACCGGCCTACCTGGTCAGAATCTAACGTGGAATGGCCAGCCGGTCTTTGTCGAAGCGGTGTACGAAGCCCGCACGGTCCAGAGCAAGGATGGCGTCGCCTTTGGTGCGGAATTGCAAGAGAAAATGCTCAACGGCAAGCTGAGCATCGGCGGCCATTATGCCCAGGAGGGCCGCGGCACGGACCCGAGCTATCGGCTGGCTGGAGGCGATGTCGCGATTCAGTTCGCCAAGGGCACCAAGCTAACTGCCGAATATGCCTGCAGTCAGTCGCGAGACTCGATGCTTGCAGTGTCCGACGATGGCGGTCTGACCTACGGCACGCCCAAGTACGCGACCGATACCTTATCTGGTGGCAAGCCGGTCACGGGTCAGGCCGTTAAGGTGGCGTTTGACGCAGATCTGCGCGACATGTTTGGTAAAAGCGTGGGCGTCGAGCTACCCCAAGGTCAAACGGCGACGACCTCCCAGGACAAGGGTGCTTTGGACAAGGTTGCGGCGCAGAACCCGCTACTGGCCAAAGATATCGGGCGTTTACGGGCCAGCTACCAATGGGTGCAGGCTGGCTTCCAGTCCGGCGGTGCCATTGCCCAGCAGGGTCAGCAGAAGGTGGGCGTCGATACGGCCTTTGTCCTTGGCGCGGGAAATACGCTTCAATTACGCTATGATGGCTTACTATCCGGCCAGCAGAACCCCGCCCTGTATGGCGGCAGCAGCACTGCCTCGCAATGGGGCACCGGAACCTTTGCGGGTTCAGGCGCTTTGTCGGCATGGAACCGCCATTTGATCACGGTGCAGGATGTCTACAAGTCGACGGCGCGCTGGTCGATTTTGGGCGGCAATACCTATAGTTTCGGCACTGGACAGGACGGAAGCTCGGTCAGTGGCGACACAGTGATGCTCGGCGGCCAATACCGCGCCACGGAGCGGTGGACCTTGCGCGGCGATCAGCAGGTCATCGTCCTGGGCGATCCAAGTCAATTCCGCAGCGATAAAGGCGCCTTGGACCACTTGGCTACGACCTTCGGTGCCGACTATAAGCTTAGCAAGTCGCTATCACTCACGGCGCAAGAACGCGTCGGCTGGGGCGGGCAAAACGCGACCTTAGCCGGCTTGCGGACCAGCTTGGACGAAACGACCAGTGCCTACGTCCAGCAGAAGCTCGAGGACAGCTACCAGACCGGCAAGCCCGTCAGCGCTACCGTGGTGGGTGCCGAAAGCCGTTACGGTACCGATAAGTCTGCGAGGGCCTATGGCGAGTACCAGATCGACAACTCCAGCAGCGCCGGCATGAATCGCGCGGTCATGGGCGTGGGCAAGAAGTTCGAAGTGCAAAAAGGCGTCACAGTGGACGGTGGTTACGAGCGCAGCCAGACCTTTGGCGGCGCCACGGGCGTGACGTCGCGGGATGCCTTTAGCGTCGGCGGCGAATGGCTCAAGCACGATTGGTGGAAGCTGACCTCGCGCCAGGAAGTGCGCGTTGATCAAGGGGATCCTTCCGTTGGCGGCTCCCGCAAACTGCAATGGCTCAGCATGAACAACATGCAGGCCGGCATCACCAAGGAGTTGACGCTCTTTGTCCGGGCCAACTGGACGCGGACGGAGAACGAAACGTTGAGTCGCACCGAGGCCGAGGCCCTGGAAGCGACGCTTGGCGTATCGTTCCGGCCCATCCGTCACAACTGGCTCAATGTTATCGGTAAAGTCACGCACCTGATCGAGCAGAGGCCCAGCGCCCAGGACCCCAATAGCACCGAACGCTCGGCCAAGGACATCTTGGGGCTGGAACCGGTGGCGGAATTGCCCCTGCGCCTGCAGTTTGCCCAAAAAGTCGCATGGAAACATGATACTGAATCGTTGCCGGGCTTGGCCGCGGCGACCAGTGACTTGGTGCTGCTGATTTCTCGGCTGAGCTGGCACGCGATGGCTCAGGTGGACCTGGCGGCGGAATACCGCTTCCTGGACACGGTGTTGGCCAAGGATGTCGAGCATGGCGCCCTGTTTGAGGCGGCCTGGGTGCTTAAGAAGACGCTGCGCCTGGGTGCCGGCTACAACTTCAGCCACTTTGTGGAAACCATGGTGGGCGATATCCAAAAGTCTACGAGTCCCGGCGGGTTCTTCTTGAGAATGACGGGCATGTACTAGCGCACGGCCATGGCAGTGCGAGGATGACCCTCACGAGCACGGGCGATCCGGATGCTGCAAAGTGAGCGCATCCCAGGTACGATGTGGCCATCGCCAGGGTCAAGGCGCGACCGGGCGCCGCGGGAGTCAAGCAGCAATGGCACAGGACGGCGGAATGCGACGCGGATTGCGACAAATTAAGGCCCTGATTTTCTTAGGCCTTACTGCCCTGTTGTGGGTAGGATGTGAAACCCAGCCCTTGCACGAGGCTTGCCTGCTGGACGAAGAAGTCACGGCCAAGCAAGTTTGCAACGGCACGGTCGGCACGGTGAGTTGCGTGGTGAAGCGCCATCCGCAATGCGATCAGTCGGTTTGCCTCTCGTGGTACAGCAATCCGGCGATTTGCACAAAGGCCTGCAACATCAAAAGCGGCAATGCGGATTGCCCGAGCGGCGACAACTGCTCGGCGTTTTCAGACAGTGAGTCCTACTGTGTTCCCAAGAACTTAGCAACAACGGGTGCCAAGAACTAGCACCCAAAGACCACGGCTTTGGCCGCTAGCGGGCGCTGCGTGCTGCGAGACGGCCGGGCGAGTTCCGTGGACAAGCGGCGCCTGCGCGACGATCGGGGCGTGTGGCTTCCGCTGAGATGCCCCGACATTCTTGCGCAACCCGTCAATAACAGGACATCTTTTAGGAGTCCCCCATGGCAGTGCCAGCGCAGCGGCCAGGCGGTCGCATCCCCACCGTCCAAGAAAAGCAAGGGATGCCCGCGTGGGCCATGGTTGGCGGGCTGGCCCTGGGCACCCTGGTGATTGCAGCCCTTGGCGCGTGGTTAGCCTTTGGTGGCGGCTGGTTACGCGTGATGTCCTGGCTGCCTCCTGGCGTGCGAACTTCACTCGGTGGCGCGGGGGCCGAGGGCAAGGTCATCCAAACCAAGGCCGATCCGGAAGGCGCTGCCTATGAAGGCAAAGCCTACCAAGCCAACGACCGCAGGGGCCACGGCGGCCAGGCCAGCAAGGGTGACGACAACGCGGACGATGCGGGCGATGAAACGGCCAATGCCAAGCCCGGAGCCAGCCTCGCGGACAAGAAGAGGGCGGCCCACGACGCGCAACATGATCAAGACATGGATGTGGATGCAGTCAAGGCCGAAGCGGTTCTTGCACCGATCAAGGCAAATGCTGCAGCCGCCGACGACGCAATCGCGGCGCTGAGTGACAAGCCTCAAGACCAAGCCCGCGTAGTGGCAGCAGAAAAGGCCATTGACACGCTTAGGACGACGCCCATCCCGCCGGCGACGCCAGCGCTCAAACAGGCGGCTTTGGAACAGCGAACGGAGTTGGTCAACGGCAAGAAGGCTGCGCTGGCGCAGGCCCAGCAGATGGCGCGGGCCACGCACTTGGTCCAGGCGGGCAAGGCCGGCACGATCAGCCTACGCAGCGCAGCCAATGACAAATCCGACGAAGTTGCCTCGATGGAGGACGGCACCCGGGTGCACGAGTTCCTCGATGATCACGGCTGGGCGCGCGTCGAAGTGATTAGCGGTGGCGCCACGGGCAAGAATGGCTACGTGCACGTCAAGTACCTGCAAAGTATAAAGAAGTAGGGTAAGATGCCGAGCCGCGGGACGGTCCAGCAAGGCCTTGAGCGGACGCGATCGGCGAGGCACCGGGCCCACTGATGCTGCCAGGCAAACGCCTACAGCTACAAAGAAATCCTTCTGTCGACGACCCGCAGGTAATCGGACAGGGGCAGACGCCCTTCGGCAGCACGATCCAGGGGCGGTGCCTGCATTTGCCCTGGGGCACAGAGGCGATGCACGCCCGCGCGATCGAACAGGTCCGGCGCAAAAGACCCGGCCACAGCCACGACGCCGAGACGATTGCGCCAGGGGGCGACGGCCTGTAGCCACTCGTTTTCAGACGGATATCCATAGACAGCAAGGACGCGGGCAGCGGGCCCCAATTCCGAACAACGAACTGGTCCGTCCTGCTGGGCTAGCAAGCGGGCATCGCCGACGCTGTGGACCGTCGCAGCCCTGCCTTGCAGCGCTGCAGCAAACTCGATTTCTTCTACGGCCAAGCGGGCTTGGGCCTGTATCGCGTGAGCCATTGTTCCTGCGGGCAGTTGCTTAACCACCTTGGCCAGGGCGTGGGCCAATTGATCGACGAGGCCTTGCCAAGCCGGTGGCGAAAGGCTGCCGATCACGTGAATTGCGCGCAGGGACATGCAACCACGGCCATCGGCCATCAGCGCGTCCCCCAGCAGCAAGGGCGCAATGTGGGCAAAGAGCGCTTGATCAGTAGCGTATTGCGCGGAAACGACGGCGCAGGACTGCAAGGTGCCGTGCCCGACCATGCGTCCGGCAAAGCCCCGCGCGGCGGCTAGGGCAAAGACGGCTGCAACCGCTTGATCGCTACCGTGAACTGCAAGAACGTCGCAGTCCTCAACTAAGGCAGACCAGTGGGCCTGATCAGCCTGGGCAAAGGCGTGGAGCTCCACTCGGGCAGCTAGATCGGGGCTAAATAGAGCTAGACTTTCAATAAGTTGTTGAGCCGTGTGCAGGTCTTCGCTGCCCGGTCGCAACCGCACTTCAGCGCCGGCCAACAGAGGCCCGAGGACAGCCTGCCAAAGCGCTGCCGGCACATTGGTCGGAGCCACCACGGCGACGCGCTGCATCGGTATCGTTTCAAAGGGTTGCCACAGTTGATCGAGGCGCTGCACGGCCGCCGGCGACCAGCCTTGGGCAAATGCGGCGGTCATCGCCTGAACGCTGAGCGGGTGCAACCCCGTCGTCAGCGGCAGATCGCGGGTCAAGGTGCGTGTGACCGGATCGCTGGGATCCTGCAGCAAGTGCAGATATTTGCTAATTAATGAGCTTACTTGAGCCGTTTGCATCGACAATTAGCGACCGGTGCCGACCATGCGCGGCCAGACGCCAAGCCTCCCCGATCGCTGCCCGACCGGCAAGGGCTTGCACTACGCGGCCAAGGACAGTACACTGCTGGCCCGCTCCACCGGTACGCCCGGATACGGAGTGAGCGAAAACGACTTCAACTTCGCGAAACACAAAGATTTTTGCTGATTGCGATTGGCAAGAACAGCTGTGCCACCGTCACGCCTCCAGGCAACGACGAGGCGACAGCGACACAGCAGCCTACGCTCTTGGGGGAGTGGCCGAGCGGTTGATGGCAGCGGTCTTGAAAACCGCCGAGGTGAAAGCCTCCGGGGGTTCGAATCCCTCCTCTCCCGCCCGACCCAAGTCCTTGGCTTGGGAATTGCGCCTTGAAGTCAAACGCCATCACCGCAGGGAGCCTGGACATCTAGGCAAACCAAGGTGATGATTCATAAATCGCAGCCAAGATGACAACCCACGGAGAGGTGGCCGAGTGGCTGAAGGCAACGGTTTGCTAAACCGTCATAGGGGTTAAACCCTATCAGGGGTTCGAATCCCCTCCTCCCCGCCCGGGCATGCGATTTGTGAAAGTGCAAGACATTGTTCCTGTTCTGACGTTTCTGTGCCCCAGGCCGCCCTGACTTGGCCGTGCAGAAAACGTTCGCCGCCGCTCCATCTGCGCAGGCCCAGCCTGCATGGCGCAGCGACACGGAACCCCAAGGGTTCATAGCTCAATTGGATAGAGCATCGGCCTACGAAGCCGGAGGTTGCAGGTTCGATTCCTGCTGAGCCCGCCCTTTTTTCCCTGCTTTTTCATACGGCGCATTGGCGCCTGGCGGCCCTGGCACCTGCAGGCGCAGCCCGGTGCAACCGTGTGAAAATCGCTGCAGCGCCGGAAACTGTCGCTGCGTGGCCACCCACTCGGCCCCAGTTTGGAGGATCCACCAACCATGCTGCGCCAGGACCACGAGTTCATGGACGTAGCGCTGCAGGCTGCCTTGCAGGCTGGGCGTGCTGGCGAAGTGCCGATTGGCGCTGTGATTGTTCACGAAGGCGAGATCGTCGCCATTGCTGCCAATCGCCGCGAACAGGACCACGATCCGACCGCACACGCGGAGATTCTCGCCCTGCAAGCCGCTGGACGCCGCCTGGGTTCGTGGCGGCTCAATGAATGCACACTGTTCGTGACGCTTGAACCGTGCCCTATGTGCATGGGCGCTGCTGTTGGCGCGCGCTTGGGGCGCTTGGTGTTTGCCTGCCGCGATCCTAAGGCGGGCGCTGCTATCTCCTTGTATGAACTAGGCAATGACCCGCGGCTGAATCACCGCCTGATCGTGACTGAAGGCGTGCGCCGCCAACAGGCCAGCGATCTGCTGTCTGGCTTCTTCGCTGCACTACGGGCGGGCGATCGCGCCGTGCCGGACACCCTGGTAGAGAGTTTGGCAACGGAAAGCTTAGCGGTGCCGGAAGGCTTGGCAGTGACGGAAAGCCGCGCACTGCCGCCGATTCAGGATCGCCCCTGATCGAGGGGCCGGACGCTGCGACCGAGATTGCAGACAGCGGCCAGCCAACGCTTGCCAGGGACGCCTGGGCTGACTATGATGCCGCGGCTTCGGGCGCTGTGCGCGCACGGAGGCCGGCACCCCACGGTGTGCTGGACCCAGCGGAACCTCAGGCAGCGTCAAGGCGCTTAGGCTGCGCGAAGTCCGCATCTGAGATGGAAATAGTGCCCAAGCTAGCGCCGTCGGGCCCCCTTCGCGGGACCGCCTGACCCGCACGACGGAGAGCTGTCCGAGTGGCTTAAGGAGCCTGACTCGAAATCAGGTGTATCGCAAGGTACCGGGGGTTCGAATCCCTCGCTCTCCGCCAAGACGATCATGGGTTTAGTCAACCCGTGACGCATTGAAAATACACTGGAATTGCGAGACATGAGGGTGCCATTCCCCGGCGACAACGACGGGGTGACGCAGCCGCTGTAGCGTGCCCACTGCCGGTTTGCCCGGTGGCTGCTAGGGCACATGCCGGAGAGATGTCCGAGTGGTTTAAGGTACTCGCCTGGAAAGCGGGTGTACCTCAAAAGGGTACCACGGGTTCGAATCCCGTTCTCTCCGCCGCGCTCGCAACCGGTGGTTCAGGCTTGGGACCCTCAGGCAGAACAGCCGGTGAGTTAGAAATCATTCAGCAATCAAGTATTTGTCCCTTTGGTCGTGGATAAGGCCGGCGGCAACGGCGGAGTCGTGAACCCCGCCAGGACCGAGAGGTAGCAACGGTAGCGGTAAAGTCGTGTGCCGCCGGCCCTATCCAGGACAGAGCGTCAAAGCCCCGTTGAGCGATCAGCGGGGCTTTTGCGTTTTTGCACTGCTATTGCGAGCACTTGTCAATGCCCGCCCCGCATCACTGTTGCCCTTTGCAAGCCCCCATGGTCAGATCGCCGCGCTGCTGATCGGCAGAAAGTGGGTGTCCCGATGTCCTATGTGGTCTTGGCGCGCAAGTACCGTCCTGCAACCCTGAGCGAACTGGCCGGCCAGGGGCATATTGAGCGCGCGCTGAGCAACGCCATCAGCATGAACCGCGTGCCTCACGCCCTGCTGTTTTGCGGTGCTCGCGGTACGGGCAAGACGTCAACGGCAAGAATCGTTGCAAAAATGCTTAATTGCATAACCGGGCCCACAGCCACACCGTGTGGCACCTGCGCCGCTTGCCGGGAGATAACCGCCGGCAATTGCATGGATGTGCACGAGTTGGATGCAGCTTCGAACCGCGGCATTGAAGAAATTCGCGAACTCCGCTCCGGCGTTGGCTACGCACCTGCCCGAGATCGCAGCAAAATCTACATCATCGATGAAGCGCACATGCTCACCGAGCACGCGGCCAACGCCTTTCTCAAGACGCTGGAAGAACCACCGCCGCACGTGGTGTTCATCTTGGCGACCACCGATCCCCAAAAGTTGCCGGTGACCATTCGCAGTCGCTGCCAACGCTATGATTTTCGTCGTGTTCGCGCGGCTGAGGTAGTCAAGCGTTTGGCCTGGATCTGCGATCAGGAACACATTGAGGCCGATCCGGCGGGGCTGTACTTGGTGGCGCGCGAGGGCGACGGATCGATGCGCGACTCCTTGTCTGTGCTAGACCAAGTCATTGCTTTTGGAGGAAATTCTCTGGATGAGGCCACGGTGGCCAGCCTGCTCGGCGTCGCTGATCGCAACCGGACGGCCAAGCTGATGCAGGCCCTGCTCGAAAAGGACGCCACGGGCGCTTTGCAGGGTGTCGCCGCCGCCAACGATCATGGCATGGATCTGAAGACTTTTGCCCGGACGCTGGCCACCGAAGCTCGGGACGTCCTGATCACGAGTCTGGCCGGCCCGAAAGCTCGGGATCTCATCGATCGTGCCGAAAGCGAGCTTCAAGCTCTTAAAAAGCTTGGAGAAATGTCTTCCGTAGACGAGTTGGAACGCCTGACCCATGTGCTGCTGGAACTTGCGGAACAGGTGGCCAGGGCCCGGCATCCGCGGTTGGTCATGGAGATGGGGCTAGTGCGTCTGTGTCGGGCGGCGAGCTTGGTCAATGTCGCCGATTTGGTTTTGCGGGTTGAGCGGTTGCTTGAGGCTGGGCCTCGCATCAAAGGCCCCAGTGGTGGCTCACCCGGCGGCGGCTCACCCGGCGGAAGTGGCGGTGGCGGAGGCATAATCCGACAAGGGAGCCCCATGCCGACCACGGTTCAGCCCGGTGCCCGACCACCACTGCGGGCCGTGACCAATGCCGACCGCGAGGCCTGGGTGACGGCACTGCGCGAGCAACTCAAACAGCCCGCTTTGGCCACCTTGCTGCGCGGCTGCATCGTCAAAAGCGGCACAAAGGGCATGGCTGTGCTGGCCCTCGGCGCTGAGTTCACGACCCAACAGATGCGTTCGGCGGAGACATTGGCTAGCTTGACTGCCAGTCTGGCCCTGGTCATTCCGGGCGATTGGCAGGTCGAGATCGGGCCCGTCGACCCGCGGGCAAAAGAAGAGTCGCTGGCCGGCATCGAGGCGGCAAAAGGCCGCAAGGCCATCGAAGACGCTAACAAGAAAATTGAAGGAAATCCGGCAGTTCGCTCGGTCATTGAGGCCTTTGGTGGTAGCTTGAGCGAAATGGTCCCCTACACTGCGCCCGCCATCACCATTGACGTTACTGAAACGGTTCACTAATTCATGACTGCTTTGCCCCCTGCCCTAGAACGCTTGGCGGCGCTGCTGTCCCGCTTGCCTTCCATCGGCGAGCGGTCGGCCCAGCGTCTGGCCCTGCATATCCTCAAGCAAAACGCGGATTTTGCCCGGTCCATGGCTGATGCCATGCAAGAGCTACACGGATCGGTTCAATTTTGCGAACAATGTCATCATCTTGCCACAGGCGCCCTGTGCAGCTTTTGCCAGGACGCGCACCGCGATCGTCGGTTGCTCTGCGTGGTGGAAGACGTGCCGGACCTGCTCGCGATCGAACGGTCCTCAGAATTTCACGGACTTTACCATGTGTTACACGGTGTTCTTTCCCCGCTCAAAGGCGTCGGGCCCCGCGATCTGACCCTGGACAGCCTGCTGCAGCGTGTGCGCCGCGACCGCCCGGACGAAGTCATTGTTGCCACCTCGGTCAGTGTCGAAGGCGAAGCAACGGCCAGCTACGTACAAGCCCTGCTTGGCGCAGAACCTGTGCGAATTTCTCGAATTGCCAGTGGCGTGCCCCAAGGAGCCGAACTCGAGTACCTGGATCAGGCGACGCTGGGTCGGGCACTCAAGGCCCGGCTGCTGCTAGGCGGTTCATAGGCAAGGCAGATCGGCAGCGGGCTGCGAATTCTGTTGCCGGGCCCCCTGGGGGTCCGGTATACTGTAGCGGCTAGGTCGACCGGACCTTGGTACCCCGCACAGCGCCCTTTCCGCAGGTGCCAGGGACCATGGCCGTGCTGACGTACGGAGCTTGCGCCATGCTGTTCAAGATCGGAGACCGCGCGGTCTATCCCGGCCAGGGCGTTACCGAAATCATGGGCATCGAGTCCAAACAGATTTCTGGCAATACCGAGATCCTGTACATGCTGCGGGTGCTCAACACCAATCGCAAAATCATGATTCCTGTCAGCAAGGTGGGCTCGGTCGGTCTGCGCAAAGTGATTGGCAATGCCGAAGTCGAGACCATCTACCGTGTGCTCAAGGACCGCGTGATCACGGCGCCGCAGCAAACGTGGAATCGGCGCTACCGTAGCTACGTGGAAAAGATCAACAACGGCAGCATCTTTGACGTTGCCGAGGTGCTGCGCGACCTGAGTCTGCTCAAGTACACCAAGCCCTTGTCCTTTGGCGAGCGCAAGATGCTGGACCAAGCGCGTTCGCTCCTGGTCAAAGAGTTGTCCGTGGCTCGGGCGACGGGCGAAGAGGACATCGCGCTTGAGCTTGACTCGATCTTTGCGGACGGCCGACCGATCGGTGCCTACGTCAGCCAGTAGATCAGGACCACGGCTAAGGCTGTTTCGGCAAAATCACCCATAATTACAGCGATTGATCGCGCCACAACGTTCTATAGCGTGGCCATCGTCGCCACTTTTTGCTGCCGTTGCTCGGCCGCTGCGGCGTCGCCCTGCATCCCAAGCGCTGCATAGGCCTGTGCCGCAACACCATGAACACTTGGATCAAATGGATTGATCCACGCGGCATCATCGCTGGCATCCAATGCCGCCTGCCAATGCGACAGGGCAGCCTCCAGCCGGGCCTGCAGGACGTGCAGAGGGGCGTGCTGAGGCCAGGTCTGCAATGCGGGCGTCAGGTACTCAGCCGCCTGAGCGTGACGCCCTAAATCCAGAAGAACACGCACTAATCGCGCAACCAAGAGCGGGTCATCCTGACCGCCTCCAGAAGCAATGGCCTTGCGATACTCCACAGCGGCTGCCTGAGGCCGGTGCAGCACCGCCAGACGATCGCCTAATTCCGCATACTTACGCGCTTGTTCGCCCCAGTTGTGACTCCCGGCTGCCGGCGTATTGGCGTTGCGAAACACCAGCAAAGGGACGCGATTGGCACTCGAGGTGCCGCTGTCGCCAAGTTCAAGCTTGTGCAGATCTCGCTTCCACTGACTCTGAAAGGCCGCGACTTGGAGTCCAGAAAACCTCTGAATCACTTGAGTTTCGGTCAGTCCGGCCGCAAACAACCCGACCAACTGCCCGGCCTGAGCGGCGGTCATCTCGGCGCGAGGTGGGGCACTGCCACTGCTGCCGCGGGTCAGGAGCCACGTCACGGCATGATGGACCTCAGCAAAGGCCAGTTGCGTATCGTCCTGGCTGGGCAATAGGGCCATGGAAGGACTCATCTTTTGCAGGGTGATAAAGCGCCCCTTCTTGCGAGCCTTGGCCAGCGTTTCGCGCTCGGTCATGTCGAATTGTTCCGCAGGTCGGCCGCGCCATAGACCTTCAAAGCTACGCGCCAGGCCTTCATGAAGCCATACAGGTACTTGTGGCCCGCCGCGCTTGATGACGTACCAGTGCACCAACTCGTGGTTGAGGGTATCCGCCCACGCATAGCCAAAGACGAGGTCCGCCGGACTGGTCAGCATCACGCGGTTGTACTTGCATAGGGCAATGGTGCCCGAAGTGCGAATTTGCTCAACGGTAAGCCCACTTACACGAGCCAGATCCTCCGATCGCGGATAGATGTAGACATCGATTGGCGTGGTGCCCACAGGACCGAACGCGGCGTCGAGAGCGGGCAGGGCCTTTTCCAAAACCCGTTGTAAATATGGGAGCATGACTTGGTCCGGCCCAGGACGCAGCCACACATTGACGCGGCCGTGAACCATGGGGTGAGGCTCGGCACCACGATGCACTTCTGCTGTCGATTCCAAGAGATCTAGATAGCGCTGGGCGTCCTCACGCAGTTGCGACGGCGCCTGCGCAGCACCTGCGGCGGATTGCAGGTCGGAGCGCGCGGCTTCAAGGCGACCCGACAAAAATGCAACAACACCGCGGCTATACGCTAAGATGGGCGAAGTTGGTTGGAGCGCCTGCCACTGCGTCAAAAGGGGCTGGGCGCACTGGGGATCTTCCCGGCCCAGGCAGGCGCCAACTTGGGCCTGCAAGCCAGCCTCGGGGTCGGGTTGAGCAAAACCACGCGAAGGTTCAATCAATTCCAGCGCAAACAGACCCGACAGCGCCAGCCACAAGAGCGTGCCGGCAAAGCGAGCGCCCGAACCCCGCCGAACGCGATGCCGCAGGGGCGCCGCCTGGTTGTACACTAGTGCCATGGGTCACTCGGCACAGGGGCGCGCTGCAGCACAGGCCTATGTAACCACAAGAAAATCTCACGGTTTCCAGCGGGGCCCGGCAATTCACTATCGACTTGCGCTTTCTTGACAAGACCCAATGATTCAGCAACTTGCAGGACGTCAGCCACCGATTGCCAGCGCTTCTGGTCATCGACGACCACGCCGCCATTGGGCACCTGCGAGCGAGGCAGCTCAAATTGAGGTTTGATCATCAGTAGTAAGCTCCCTCCCGGCGCGACCAGGGGTACCAGGGCGGGCAGGACTTGGCGCACGCCAATGAAACTCAGGTCGAGCACCAAAAGCTCTGCAAGATACGGAAGTTGTTTCGGTTCCAGGGTGCGGACGTGGGTCTTCTCAAAGACCGTCACGCGCGGGTCTTTGCGCAGTTTGTCGTGCAGGAGGTTGTAGCCGACGTCGACCGCGACCACGTGCGCGGCGCCATGCTGCAGCAGGCAATCGGTGAATCCGCCCGTCGCGGCGCCGATATCGAGGCAATGCAGCCCAGTAACAGGAACTTGCAGCTTCTGCAGCGCCCCGGCCAATTTCACGCCACCGCGCGAAACGTAGGCGGGCAGAGCATCGCCGATGAGCCGTAACTGCGCGTCCAGAGGCACAGTTTGCCCCGGCTTGAGGCCTTTTTGCTCGCCCACCATCACGCGGCCGGCCAGGATCAAGGCTTGGGCTTGGTGCGCATCGGTACACAGCCCGAGGGCCAGCAGCTGATCGTCCAAGCGCCGAACATGCTTGCCGTTGCGCGTGCGAATCGCTGCCGCCATGGTGGAAAACCGCCGAGCAAGATGTCAGAGCCAAGAAGGTTCACGCCCAATCGTCGTCATGCAAGGATTTCCAGACACCGCTAACCAAGCCAAATGACTAGAGGTCGCTGGCCGGCGCCAGGGTCGGGGCTTGGGCCGACCCCGTCAAAAGTTCAATGCGGGCCTCGGCTTGATCGAGAATCTCTGCCGCACGCCGCGACAAGATCATGCCTCGCTCAAAGGCAGCCAAGCTGTCCTGCAGGGACAACTGGCCCGATTCGATCTGCCCCACCAAGCGGTCGAGTTCACTGACCAAATCTTCGTAGGTCTGTTCAACGGGTTGGACAGCTTCCATGGCAGCACGACTCCGATTACCGCCAGGCGACGGCGACACCGCCATCTTGAGGCCAAAGCACCCCTCAAGCAAGAACGCCCTGGGACCGCGCGGGCGATCGGCCTACCCAAGCCCCACCGGACCCTGCGCGAGCCCTGGCCTGGCCGGACAATCGCACGGCACGACGCGTTGGGGCTGCTGTGAAAATCGTCGCCAATCGACAAGGTTGCAGCGCAACTCCACAGTCAAGGTTGTCTTCTGTTGCAGGCATGGATAGACACCGCGGCGGGTGACCTGCACAATCGCGGCATGGCGCAAATGCTTGTCACCCAGCAGCAACAGATGGACGAATTGGTAGAACGCCTCGCTGGCGAGCCAATGGTTGGTTTTGACACCGAATTCCACAGCGAACGGACCTACGTACCCAAGCTGATGCTGCTCCAACTCGCCGCGGGCGACGATGTGTGGCTGGTCGACCCGCTGGCCGGCGTGGACTTGCGCCCACTGATCGAGGCGATGTGCCGTCCCGGCTTGCTGCTGATCGGACATGCGCTCAAGAACGACCTGCGCATCCTCTGGCTGCACTTTGGACTGTTGCCAACCCTGGTATTTGACACGCAGATCGCGGCTGCGTTTCTTGGCCATGGCCTGCAGGCTGGACTGGGCGCGCTCTTGCATCAGGTGCTCGGCGTGCACCAGCCCAAGGGCGAGCAGATGGCCGACTGGAGCCAGCGCCCATTACCCGACCGATTACAAGGCTATGCCGCAGGAGATGTCGCACACTTGCTGCGCCTGCATCAAGTGCTGACCGACGAACTTCGCGCCCGCCAGCGCGACGGGTGGGTGCAGGAAGAGTGCCGCTGCCTATGCCAACCGAGCCGCTACGAACGGGATCCGGAGTCGACCTGGCAACGCGTGGCTGGCAACCGCAAGCTCGACCCGCGCGAGGCTGGCGTGCTCCTGGCCCTGGTGGCGGAACGCGAACAGATCGCCCAGCAAGAAGACTTGGTGCCGCATTTCCTGTTGACCGATGAGGTGTTGCAGCTCCTCGCCCGGCACGCACCGCGCAACCGCAAGGAACTGGAGATGGACCGACGCTTCCAACAGCGCGGCGTTCAGCGGTATTTGGCGCGGTGGGCTCAGGCCATCGCCGTCGGGCTGGAGAATCCGGTGAAGCGGGTTGCCGCTCGGCCGCCTCCGCCGCCGGAGATCGAGACCGTCGCGGCGTTGATGATGTTGCTGGTCAGTGACTTGGCCACACGCGAAGGCATCGCCCCAAGCCTTCTGCTCAAACGTGATGCACTGATCCAAGCGCTGAGGGAGCAGCCCCAAGATACTGCTTCCTTTGCAGAATTAGCGGGTTTGCACGGGTGGCGCGCGGTGTTACTGGCCGATCCGCTGTGGCGTCTGTCCCAAGGTCAGCTGCACATCACCTGTCAGCCCGGCGGATCGGGCGGATTTTCCCTTGTTATCGCTTAGTACCCGGGCCCCTAAGTAATTTTCGCGTTGGCGGGAAGAACCAAGGAAATTCGGGGTCAGGTGCTGGCTGTCGCGCTTGGACGGCAGTGGTGCCCCGAGCTTCGCCCGGAATCCGCAACACGCCGGCAGCGCGGCAAAGTCAATACCTTGAAAATACAATTATTTCACCCAACTGCTGGCGACAGATTGGCGTAAAATCTGCAATCGCGGTAGATCTGTGGCGGTAGCCAGGTGGCACTCCCCCGCGAGACCTATGCAGTTTGCCTGCCCCGATTGCACTTCACCGTTTGAAGTCGCCGACGTGAGTCTGCTGCCGCGCCAAGCCGTGGAGCTCGACTGTCCCGGCTGCCGACGCGCCATCCTGCTTGTTCCAACCGATCGGGACAGTTGGCGCCTTGAGACCTTTGAGCCAGGCCAAGAACTGGCCCCAGCCCCCGAGGCCGCGAACGCCAACGCGCAGGGCAACAATGCGCCTAGCAACGCCCGGCCCTCCGCGACGGCACCGATCAGCGCAGGCCCGACCCCATCATCGCCCGTTGGTGTTCAACCTGCGGCAGTCCAAGCCCTCGCTGCGATACCGCCGCAACGGACCAAGTCGGGCGCTATTTCCTCAGTGGACACAAAAGGTTCGCTGGATGCCAAGACCACCCCTCTGGCGGACCTGCAGGCCAAAGACGGTGGGGTCAGCCCTGCCTTTGCGCCGCGCCAGCGCCCTCAATCTGCCACTTTCTTTCGCGATCTCGGCAATGTGCAACTTCAGCTTCCCGCGGCCGCCGCACGCAAGCCTCCCCTGCCCTTGAACAACAAGTGGCAGGAATTCAGCATGATGTTTCGCCTCGATCAGCAGAAGAAAGGGCGCAAAACCACGTTGATTTGGACGGTTGTGGCGCTCTTGGTCTTGGGCAGCGTCGCAGGCGGCTTGTGGCTGCAACTGCAAAAGAACGATGGGCGCGAAGAACTCAAGATCATGCGCAATGAACTCTCGGCATTTACAATCAATTACACGACATCTGATGCCGATTCGCAGTCTCCCGGCACGGTGCTGAGTCGCAAGATCGCCGTGACGCTACAGGTGGCACATCCTCTACCGACCCTCCCTATCCCCGCGATTGGCGAAGCGAATTCTGCGACACCGACCAATTTGGCTAACTCCGCGACCGGCACCACGGGCAACGGCAGCGCCAACTCAGGGCAGGACCTGATCGGCCGCCTCGAACACGTCTGCAAATCCACGCAAAATGAAGTAATTGCCTGTGCACACCGCTACTTGGTCCCACGACCTCTGCACGTCCGCTTCATTGTCAACAACAAGGGTCGTGCCGAAGGTGTACGCGTGCCCGGTGGTGGCGATCAGCACAACGGTTTCCAGGCCTGCGTGGCCCGAGCGATGCACGCAGTGGAGTTGGGCAAGCAGGCGGTCGAATTGCGGTACACGTGCAATATTCAGTAACTAATTCAACGCATTTTCAGCGCTAGACCCGAGAGATATCGACACGGCACTGGATGTTGTCACACGTAAACATTCAGAACGACACGGATTCCACGGCGGCTTGCATAAACCGTTGCGATTTCGGCCCAGATCCCCTACATGGATGCCATCGGGGCCGTTGCGACTCGCCGCGGTAGAGCGACCGATTACTGGGCCTAACCAGTGTTTTTTAAATAAGAATTCCACTAGTCCGGATGGGTGGCCCAGGGCCCCGCAGGTGACGATCCGCCGTGCCGTACCTCATCATCAGCCAAGGCGACAGCCAGCAGCGCCTCGATCTCACGGCGGGACAGCCCCTGGTCGTCGGCCGATCGCGGGACTGCGACTTGCACCTCGACGACCCAAGCCTGTCGCGGCGGCATTGCGAATTCTTTGCCAGTGCAGGCGTTTGGAAGCTGCGCGATCTCGGGTCCTTCAATGGCACCTGGTGCAATGACGGCGCGATCACCGATCACACGCTGCAACACGGCGATCGCGTCCACCTAGGCCTGACGGACCTGATCTTCACGTTGACGCCGGCCGAGCAGAAGGGCCAAGCGGGGCCCACAGCTGCTTCGGCCGATGCCCAGGCGCTGGCAAGAAAGCTGAGAAATTTTGAAGCTTTGCTCGAAATCACCAAGGCCGTCAGCGGTGAATTGGCCCAGGAGAGTCTGCTGACGCTCGTGGTCCGCAAAGCCATCGATCTCACGCGTGCCGAGCGCGGCTTCTTGGTCTTGGTCGAACAGGGAAACCATGTATTCCGCGTAGCGTTGCAGGCAAATGGCCAGCCTGTTGCCGACCCTGAACGCACGGTGTCCAAATCGGTCCTGGCCAATGTCGTGCAAACCGGTGAGCCGGTCTTGACCATCGACGCCCAGCACGACCTGCAAAACTTGTCGCAGACCATCGCCGGCCTCGAAGTGCGATCGCTGATGTGCGCGCCGCTGCGGATCAAGGGCGACGTGCTCGGATGCGTCTATGTGGACAGCCAGATCGCTGAGCAGGCGTTCGGCGATGAGTCCCTGGACCTGCTGCAGGCCTTTGCCGATCAAGCGTCTATTGCTTTGCATAACGCAAGGTTATACGAGGAAGTGAAGGCCTCGCGCGAGCAAGAAAAGCGCGTGCGCCAACTGTTTCAGCGCTACGTGCCGGCTGATGTGGTGCGGCGCGCGCTGGAGATGTCGGACCACACCAAGATGAGCACCAAGCAGGTTGCGACGGTGTTGTTCTCAGATATCCGCAGTTTTACAAGCATTTCAGAGCGAATGGAGCCTGAAGAAGTGGTTTCCTTCCTCAACGACTACCTACAGCGCATGGTCGATGTGGTGGTGGATGAAGGAGGCATCGTCGATAAGTTCATTGGCGACGCGGTGATGGCCGTTTTTGGCGCGCCTTTTCCCCGCCCGGACGACGCAGTGCGCGCCGTACGAGCTGCCCATCGCATGATCGCTGAACTGGACAAATACAATCAAGATCAAGCCAAGTTGAGCCAAGTGCCTGGGGGGCGACAGGGCGTGCCGATCCGCATCGGCATTGGCATTCATACCGGCCCTCTGATCGCGGGCAATATCGGCTCGGACAAGAAGATGGAGTACACGGTGATCGGCGACACCGTGAACATCGCCTCGCGCATGCAGGATCTGACCAAGGAATACGGTGTGGAAATCATCATCACCCAGGCGGTGTGGGATGCGACACGCCGGCGCGTACCGATCCGAGCGCTTGGTTCGTCGCACATCAAGGGCAAGGAGTTGCCCATGCAGCTCTTTGAAGCCGTGCGCCTCGCTCCTGGACAGAATACCCAGCAAGTTCCAGTGGTTTTTGCAGGCGCGACGGGCGCTCATCCGGTCCCCGTGGAAGGGACGGACCCACGCGTCGCCTACCGTCCCGCGCCACCCCCTTCGCGCTGGCACGCCGGTGCACAGCCGCCTCCACCAGGTGCGATGACCTCACCTGCAACGGCCAACCCCTTGCTTGGGGCGGGGCCGGTACGCCGAGTGACGCCCGCCGGAATTCGTTCCATGGACGATGAGTTGCCGCTACCACCCCCGCCGACAGCGACTCCCGGCGAATCGGCGGATGCGCTCGATGGTTCGACTCTGCCTCGCCGGCCATTGCCGCGGCCGCGCTCCTAAACACGACAGCCATCGGCGGGCGTTTACGGCCAAGCTGACGATTCCCGTCACCCAACAGCCGCAAAGCGTCCATGACCAGCATCCATTGCACCTCAGCACCACGGGATCGATGTAGCAATCATCCATAGTTTCAAGGTATTAAAAAATAGGCAGTTCTTTTCTTCAGGGTTGGCATCGCCTATGCAACGACCATAAAGCGCACGGGAGATTCGGTCGGCCGACTTCCGGGGAAAGCAGCCCCACCGGGGCACTGTCTCGCAATGGCTCCGGCTCGGCATGTTGCCGCAGTATGGGCTGACAGGTGGCTGGCGATCCGGGGTCTGCTGGATTGTCGCAAAAGGAGTCCTCCATGCTTAAGAACTTTCGCAATAACAAGGGTTTTACCCTGATCGAGTTGATGATCGTGGTGGCGATTATCGCCATTCTGGCCGTGGTCGCAGTGCCGCAGTTCACCAAGTACATGCGCGCCGCCAAGGCCGCTGAAGCCAAC
>CAIMEY010000052.1 GCA_903840165.1 uncultured Myxococcales bacterium
GGCCAGATCTCGCTTGACTCGGGCTTGAGCCGGGTGCAGGATTGGTCTGCAGCCGACGGTCGGCGGCGGATTTGGGCGGAAAATGGCACGGACTGGCGGGGCGGATGGTGGCGGATGGCGTTTGCAGATCCTACGCGCAAGTTATCGCAATGATGCTTGACGTTCGCAATATTCTTGATGGTCAAGTGTGGCCGAAAAATGTTCACGATTTCGGTGGTGATGTCACCGACATTTTGATGGAGCAACTTGAAGGATGCGATCCGGCAACCATTGCCGATGCGATGCAACAGCTTTTTCTCTTATTTGCGGATGAAGATTTGATCATCCGTTCGTACGCCGTATTAGCAATTAGCAATGTCAAGAAGTTGGTTGATGAATCATTGATTCACAGCGCACTAGAACTTTCAGCGTCGTCCTTGAAAGTTGCCCCAGCCCCAATTTGGCAAATCTCGCACAGTACTCTGTGGGACGAAGCGATCTTTAGGTTAAGTATCGGCTGAGTTACTAAATTGATGACGCCGTTTTGTGCACAATGACGCAGTACACAATGGTGCTCACGATGTCGATCGCTACCACCCAACGAACGCGTACACTTTGCGCACCTGCCCACATCAAGTGGCGTCCAATCGGTCTCAATGCCAGAAGTCCTATCGCCAAAGTTTTATGGTGCGCACCTGGTTTGGCCATCCAGCGACCCGTAATCGGCGTTCGCCTGCGCCTCCGCTTTGGCTTTCGCGGCGACGGCGGCTTGATTTGATCGGCTGCTGCTTTGCGCAACACCCTTCCACGGTTGCGGCGTTTCGTATTTTTGAGCTATCATTTCGCGCTCCCGACCACGCGCCCGCGTGATCCAGCTTGATGTTTGGCGCCGGCCACGGCGTGCTTGGCGCGGTGTCCCGCCTCGCGCGATTCAATAATCTTCTCCGTTAGCTGGGCTTCACTCCACTTGTCGTGACCGGCCGGCTTGGCCGAGATTTCGACCAGCACCACCGCCTCGCCACGCAGCTGCTCGGGCCCCAGCCGACCCGCGACCTCGGCCGCCGTCCCCAGCCAAAACCCTTCGTGAATCTTGGTCAATTCGCGCGCTACGCACACCTTGGCCGCCGGCGCCACCGCCACCAAGTCGGCCAGCACATCGTCTAGGTCGCGACCCGGCACGTAAAAAGCGTGGCTCATCGGCCCATCGGGCCCCGGCAGCAAGCGAGCCTGCAGCTGGCTGCGGCGCTCGCCCGATTTCTTGGCCCAAAACCCCCAAAACGCAAAGGGAACCGGGGTCATGCCCGAGGCCGCCAGCGCCACCGCCGCCGCAAATGGCCCGGGCAGCGACGTGACCGCATAGCCCGCGTGCCGCACGGCCGCCACCAGCTCGGCCCCGGGGTCCGACAGACACGGCGTGCCCGCATCGCTGACCAGGGCGATCACCTGCCCCTCGGCCAGCGCGTGCAAAATCGAGTCAATCCGACCTGTTTCGTTGTGTGCATGGAGCGACCAGAGCGGCTTCTTGATCCCTAGGTGGTTCAGCAGGGCGCCGCTATGCCGCGTGTCTTCGCACAGCACCAGGTCGGCCGTGGCCAAGGCCTGTTGCGCCCGCGGCGTCAGGTCGCCCAGGTTGCCAATGGGCGTGGCGATGACCCGGAGTTCTGCCGTCATTTCTTAGACTTAGCACCACTTTGGTGGACGAGCGCTGCGCCGATAAACGCCGTAAACATGGGATGCGGCTGCAGCGGGCGCGACTTGTACTCGGGGTGGAATTGGCAGGCCAAGAACCACGGATGGCCCGGAAGCTCGCACATTTCGACCAGTTTTCCATCGGGCGACAGCCCCGACAGCCGCAGACCGGCGGCCTCTAGCTGGGCGCGGTACTGGTTATTGACCTCGAACCGGTGGCGGTGCCGCTCCGAAATCACTTTCTTGCCATAGACTTTCTGCGCCAGCGAGCCCTCTTGCAGCACGCAATCGCAGGCGCCCAGCCGCATCGAGCCGCCCTTTTGGGTCACCTCGCGCTGCGTTTCCATCAGATCGACCACCGGATAGGGCGTTTCTTTTGCAAATTCAGTCGAGTGCGCCCCCTCGAGCTTGCACACATTGCGCGCAAATTCGATGACCGCGATCTGCATACCCAGGCAAATGCCAAAGAACGGCATGCCTTTTTCGCGGGCATACTGCACGGCGCGAATCTTGCCCTCGGTACCGCGCCGACCAAAGCCACCCGGCACCAAGATCGCATCGATCCCGGCCAAAACCTTGTCGGCATCACCCGTTTCTAGCTCTTCGGCATCCAGGTGCCGCAGTTCGACCCGCGCGCCATTGGCCACGGCGCCATGGGCCAGCGCCTCGTTCAGCGACTTGTAACTCTCTTTGAGCTCAACGTATTTACCCACGATACCGATGACCGCAACCTTCGAGGCGTGCTGATAGGTATCGGCGAAGCGTGCCCACGCCGACAGATCGGGCTCGCGCCAGTGATCGCGAAACAGGTCTAGGGCATTGCGGTTTGCGAACGAACAGGCCCTTGTCGGCAGCGTGTTCGCCTGGCACCTCGGTATTGAATGCTGCGGATCGTTCCGCAAAATTCGCATACGAAAACAGCAACTCATCCATTTCCCAGTCCCAGAACTCGATCTGGTCA
>CAIMEY010000053.1 GCA_903840165.1 uncultured Myxococcales bacterium
CTAACGTACTTAGCGAAGTGCGCGCGACGGTTTGACTTGGCGCAGGAACAGGAAGATGGCCGATTGGTGGCGGGTTTGGAAGTCGTCATCCGAGGCCCTCAAAATGTTTAGGGAAATCGCTAAAGGAATTGGCTATGAGCGAGCATAATCCATCGCCACATACTGCAGGGCAGTCTGCGGGGCAATTCCCTGGATTTTCAGCCACTTCGCACACCGAATTGCCACAGACTGGCGCACCACCGTCCGCGCCGTTGGCCGCATCCCCATCCAATTCCACCGCAATTTCCGCATCCTCCCCAGCCATCGCGTCTGCAGTGCTGAGGTCTGCCCGGTCCTCATCACCTCCTGCGGCATCTGACGCAACGTCAGCTGGGCCACTTGCCGCATCCGCCGCCGGTCCAAACAGGCCTGCATCCGGGACCTTGGCGCAGCTAACAGCCCAAACAGCCAAGACCAACCACCGCACGAGACCTCCAAGCCTACTCAAAATTGCACCGCAATATCAACGCCATTAGGCGACAACGCAATGCGCGCTGGCGTTCGCACCAGCATCCAGGTGCCAACGCCGACGCCGACCAGCCCAAGGCCGCCCAGCGCCGCGGAAATTCCCATCCGCGTGTTGATGGACGCCGCCCGGTCCTGCGCCTGCGTGTGGGTCATCGTCAGGATGCGACCAGCGACCGGCGTCGTGTCTTTGTTGAACTGATTCAATGTGCTAAGCGTCACCGCGAACAAGCCAAGGCCAGACACCGCCATCACCGCGCCCGTGCCAGTCGTGGTCCAGGCCAGCGTCCGGTCGGTCGGCGCCGATGGTGCGTTGGCCACGATGAGCGGCGTCGGCCCCGAAGTCCGCAGCGGCGCATCCTTCTGTATCACTGGCGATTTTTGCGGTTCTTGGGGCTTGGACACCACCGCCGGGTCGAGCTTGCGGGCAATGGCCTCCAGGCGCGCCTCGGCCTGCACGCGTTCCCGTGCGTCGGCAGGCGCCTTGCTCAGATACTCTTGCAACTGCGCTTTTGCCTTAGCCAATTCACCGGCATTCTGCTCCGCAACAGCCGCCAGAAACAGCCATTGTAGCCGCGCCGGGGCCAAATGCCACGCGTCCAGGTACAGACTCGCCGACAATCGCGGGTCATCCTTGGCCGCCTTGTCCGCGTCCGCTGCGATGCCAACCGCCCTTTTTTGCTGAAGATCTGCTAGGTACTCGCCGACTTTGCGCACCCGCTCCGGATCCGCCCCAGGCGCCGCAACAAAGCGTTTGTACAAGTCTTCCGCCTGGGCATCATGCCCAGCAAGGTGCTCCGAACGCGCCGCGGCGTACAAAAAGGCGGCATCGGGCTGGGTGCGAAAGGCACTGAGGTACAGCTCTGATGCCCGGGCATAGTTCCCGGATTCATACGCTTTTGCCGCCTGCTGTGCCATGGTGGCGGCCACTTTGGCCTTGTCTGCGGCAAAGCTCGCGCTGGACCATGCCAAGATTAGGATTGCGGCCAGAAACCATAGCAGAGCTGTCGACTTAGGGTTCATGCCACCTCCTGTACGTCACCCTAGCCGCGGCCGACACGGATTGTCAAGGTGTGGTCCCACCGGGGGGGGGGGGTACAACCTGACGCGCCCGGCCAATGCCCAGCCCTAAGGCGAAACGCCCACCGGCTTGGAATAGCATGACCGCAAACAGAATTTCCCCTGGGACTGTCCCTTGTCGTCCTTGATGTCCTGGCAGGCATAGCCCTGGGGACAAGGCCCGCCGGGGTCACTGCCACAAATGATGCCGCAAAACGCGCCCTTGTCGGCCCCGGACGAGTCCTGCATCTGAAAGCAGGCGTTGGGCGAGCCGCCGCAAGCCGTAGCTTTGTCATCCTTGGTATCGCAGGGCGCGCAGTAATTGCCAGTCGCTGCCTTGCATTGGCCGCTGCCGACGTCGCACACCTGGCTGTAGCCGCACTGCCAGTTCTTGGTGCAGCCGGTCTTCTTGCATAAGCCGCCCTGGCAGTTTTGAGAAACATCTTTGCAATCAGCATCTTCTACGCAACCAGGCGCGCATTTGTGGCTGCTGCCGTCGCAGTGGGTTTGGGGCGTGACGCAGTCGCTCGATGTCAAGCAACCACCTGGAATCTTACAGATTTTGTCCTGGCACTTGGCCCCACTGCCGACGCTGGCACAATCCGCATCCGCCGCGCAAGGGTCACTGCAATGGCCTGCCGAGCAGACCTTGCCCGATGAACACATCGTCGAGTCTGCACAACCCGCTGTACATGTTGCGTAATCCTTGTTGCATACCATCAGGTACGGGCAATCTGCGTCGCTACTGCAGCCACCCGCGGCGGTGCCACAACTGCTTGACTTCGGCACGCACTGCATCTGCCCGATACCAATGACATTTTGGCACGAATAGCCCGCCGGGCAGCCGCCATCGCTCAGGCAGACGAGGCCGCAGAAACTGCCGCCTTTTTGATAGGTTAAGCAGGCTGAGCCAGGCTGTCCTTCCACCAACGCCTGTTCGCACTGATTGTCCGCGACGCACGGCTCGCAGAGCTTATGCGCGGTCGCACAGACGCGCTTACAAGGGTCGCAAAATTGACCAGTTGCGCAGTTGGCATTGGTGTCGCAGATGGCGCTCGGGTCGGTCGCTGCCAGGCAATTGGCTGCCGCAATGCTGCCTTGGCCGTCCTGCCCTGAGCCGCTGATCGCATCGGAGCCCCCAGCGTCGCTGCCGGCATCGCCCTGGGCGTCCGCAGAACTCACTGAATCTGCGGCATTTTGACCGTCCGCAGGCGAATTCGCCGTCGAGCTCTTGCAAGCCGAACTCAGCAGCAGCACAGTCAGCATCCAGGTCCAGGTCCGCATGGTCACCTCCGGCAAAGGCCCCGACGGTACCGCAAACGGCCCCGCGGGTAAACGGTGGCGCCCCAAAGTTCCCTGGCCCAGCAGCGCACCCAGGCATGGCAAAAGCGGCAACGGAGGGCAGGCATGACCCACAGAAACGGACCTAATCCTCTGATGATACAGCTATTTTGCTGGTGCCTTCTTGGCCTTTGTCTACCGCCCTGGGCCCTCGCTGCGCCGCCCGCAGTCGCCTTGCCCCAAGGCATTGACTTGGATTTACAGCGAATTCACACAGCGGCCCTGCAATCGCCGCGCGGCATGGCTCGCCTCACGGAACTCTGCGATACCATTGGCCATCGACTGGCCGGCTCGGTTGCGCTGGAACAGGCCGTCCTCTGGGCCGTGGCGGGTTTGCACGCCGACGGTCAAACGAACGTGCGCGCCGAGCCCGTGCAAGTCCGCGCCTGGAAACGGGGAAATGAGTCCCTGCAGATGCTGCAGCCGCGGTCCATGCCGCTGACGATGATCGGCCTGGGCAACTCGAGTGGCACGGGGCCGCAAGGAATTACCGCGCAATTGCTCGTAGTTAGCGATGAGGCGGACCTACAAGCCCACGCCGCCGAGGCCAAAGGCAAAATCGTCCTCTTTGACAACGCCATGGCACCTTGGAGCCGCGAACAGGGCTCGGGCTATGGCAAAGCGGTGCGTTTTCGCAGTGGCGGCAGGGTGTTGGCGGGCAAGCTGGGTGCTGTGGCCGTGCTGGTGCGTTCGGTGACGGCCCACAGCCTCAACACCCCGCACACCGGCGCGACTCAGGATGGCCCCGAGGTGCCCGCGATTGCGGCGGCGGCGGTGACGGTCGAGCACGCGCAAATGCTGCATCGATTGGCGGCCTTAGGCCCCGTGCGCTTGCACCTGACCATGGATGCGCACTTTGACGCCGACCGCAACTCCGCCAATGTGCTAGCAGAGATACAAGGCTATGAACATCCAGAGGAAATCGTCGTGATTGGCGGTCATCTTGACTCTTGGGATGTCGGCCAAGGCGCCCACGATGATGGCGCTGGCGTGGTCCATGCCATGGAAGCCCTGCGAATCATTCGTCAACTCGGCCTCAAGCCGCGGCGAACTATCCGCGTGGTGCTGTGGACCAATGAGGAAAACGGCCTAGCTGGTGCACGCGCCTATGCCCTTGCCCACGCACATGAATTGGCCAATACCGTCGCGGCCATCGAGTCCGACGCGGGTGGCTTCTCCCCGGTGGGCCTCGGTATCGAAGTCACCGAGACCGTGCGCGATGGCCAAGGGCTGGCCGTGGCCCAACTGCAAAGACTGCTCAATCTCATTGCAATTCCTCAGTTTTCTGAGGTCAATCCGGGACAGGCTGGGGCCGATACGTCGCCCCTGCTCAAGACCGGTGTGCCGGGGCTGGAACTGCTGACCGATGGGGCCCACTACTTTGACTACCACCACACGGCGGCGGACACGGTCGACAAGGTTGATCCCCAGCAATTACAACGTGGAATCGATGCCTTGGCCAGCGTCGCCTACGTCTTGGCCCAGTGGCCGGGGCGCTTGTCGCGACCGTAGGCCCTAAGATGGGCCCAGGCAGCCGCAGACTAGGCCGATGCTAGCGAAAATCACCAATCAATTCAAAGGCTGCCCAGTAGGCCGGTGCCGCAAAGGGCCTCTGCCCACCGCGCTGCATCCGCAGAACCGCCAGTTGGGCATTGCGCAACGCGTCCAGGGTATCGCCGTTGCCACGCTTGAGGTTACTGTACAATTGCACCATTAATTCACTGGTTGCCTCATCATCCACGTCCCACAGCGACGCCACCAGGGCCGGCGCACCTGCCGTCGCAAAGGCCGAGGCGATGCTGATGACCTCATCGCCGGTCGAGCGGCCCAGCTCAATCGCCGTTTCACACGCCGACAGCACCACCAGGTCGGTATGGCCCTGCATCCCTTCAAACCCAGTAATTTCATCGACACTGAGGGTATCGCCTGCCATCTTCAGGTGGCTCGCCAGCGCGTCGTGCGCCAAGATGCCATGGGTGGCAAAGTGGACAATGCGAAACTGCCCAGCCATGTCAAAGAATTTCGCTTTGGTTGCCTCGCCTTCCAGCAGCACCCGAGCGTCTGGGAACGAGTCGGCGCGCACCCTCTCCATTTCCGCCCGCGCCCCAGGCAAGGTGCCGTCTGGATTGGCAAAAGCCAGCAGCGTCGGCGTCTGCCGCGTGTGAACCTGGCCGAGCATGCGAAAGATGGTCGTCGAGCTCAGATAGCCAATCCGATACTTCTCAAGCGCGTAAAAAGCGTGTCCTTGTGCATCTTTACCCTGCAATGCGTGCAGTGGCAGATAGTACAAGGGGCCAAAGGGCACGATGAGCACGGTATGGGCAGTGCTCAGCTCAGCTTCGAGCGGTTGCAGAAGCCAATCATAGAGTTGCGTGCTCAACGCGTCGGCATCTGCGCCTTCGGGCACGCCTTCATCGCCCAGGCCCTGCGCGCTGCGTTTGGCACCCGAACGCCTGGCACCGCGCACACTGCCCTGCCCGCCGATGCTTCGCCGCCAATCGAAGACGGCCCTCTCCAGCACGTCCGCGGCAACAGCAATCTTGAACGCATGGGGCTTGGGCTGATCCTTAGCCAAAACAAAGGCGTAGACCGCATCGCTGGCCACAAAGTACTCCACCACCGTCGTCTGCGGCGGCAGAGAACTCCGCAATTCCGATAAGGATTCGGGATTGACCGCCAGCAGCGCGTACATTTGCCGGTGGTCGCGCTTAAGGTGCAGAAGCAATTGCCGCAATTCGCCATCCGTTTGCGCCACTTGCTTGCCCAAGGCCTCCACGCGGCCCGCACTGCGTTGCACTTGCGGTTTGGCCAACTCCAGGTCCAACGCTTGCCGGGCCGCAGCCGCCTGTTGCTCAGCGTCACGAACATCCACCAGTACTTTTGAGAGCTTACCGTCCTGTGCCTTGACGCCGCTATGTTCAAAGATACGCCGCAATTCTGCGTCCCGTGAAAGCTCAAGGATTTCCATGGCCCGCGTGACGTTGCCCAGGCGAATCTGCAAATCCATCGCGTCTTTGAACACTTCGCGCGTCCGGCTGTAACTCAGCGCCCCGTGACGGTCGGCGTCCGAACCCGCCCGTGTCAGCTGATCCACCAATGTGGTCACCGCCTCGTCATACGCTTTGGCCGCCGACGGCAGGTCCTGAGCCGCCTCCAGCGCCCGCCCCAGCGCATGGGCACACGGCCAACGAATCGCAGTCACATCAAGGGATTGCGCATGTTGCATGGCCTCTTGCGCCGCCTGCACCGCTGCCGGCACCTGCCCCTGCTTGATGAGCACCAGCGCCTGTTCCGCCAAGACCTGCGCCAAGTTGGGCTCTAGCTGCAGTTTGCGCGCAATCTCAAGGGCTTTCTGCACAGCTTCCTGGGCCGCAGCCAGCCTGCCGCTTTGGCGATTGGCCTCCGCCAGGCCTTGCCACGCCCGCATCGAACCATTGTCATCTTGCAGACTTTGATACAGTTTGAGCGCCTGTTCAAACAAGGGCACGGCCAAAGCCGGCTCATGCCCAACGTCGAGCAAGGCCCGGCCCAGCAACTGCCGCGATAGCGCCCTCACCCAGGTCACGCCCACGCGCTGGCCCAACTCATAGACTTCTTGGAACAATTGCCTAGCCGTCGCCACATCCCCGCGGCGCACAGCCAAGGCGCCCAGCACCAGCAAGGCCAGGCGTTCCTGGTCCGGGTCCCGCGCCCGCCGGCTTTCCTTGATCAATCGCTCCGCCAGGGTCTGGGCCACGGCCAAGTTGGACGCCGTTAACTCAATGTTTGCACGCTGGAAAAGGATGCGCCGCAGTTGCGCGGGATTGGCGTTGGCTTGGGCGTGCGTCTCCGCCGCCAGTGCGTGGGTGCGCGCCTGTCCGACCTTGCCCGCGTCCAGCGCAAAATCGGCAAGATCCATATAGGCTTGGGCCAGGCAGTCGCTGCGGTCCTCGTCCGCACAGCGTTGACGCACCGCCTCGGCGACTTGAGGAAGTGCCTGCAAATCACCAAGATTAAAGCGAAGTTGCGCATCCATTCTCTGCAAATCAACCGCAGCCTCCAAGGTCCCATCCCCCTGGGCCTGCCGGATCAGGGTCTGCAACATCGCCAAAGCTTGGGTACTTTCACCCTGGCTCGCCATCAGTGCAGCCTGGCGAAAAGCCACGGCGTACGCACGCTCCTTCGCCCCGATATCCGTGAACGCCTTGAAAGCACGGGCTAAGGTCTGCGCCTGTAACGCCGGATTGGCCGCCGCCGCCACCTCTGCATCGCGCGTCAGCAAAGCTTCTGCCCCTAGGCCCCGCCGCGCCGACTCATAGGCATCCGCCGCCGGCGTCCCTTGCTGCACGTCGCCAAGCAGAACCAGCGCCTGATGAAAGCGACCTGCCGCCACAAGCGCTTTGGCCGCAATTACCCGCGGTGCCAAGGCCCTAAACTCATCGCGCGCAGTGTTTGCCAGGGCCTGGACCAGCGCCAAACGTTGCACCTGGGCCGGGGTCCGCGGGCCCGCTCGCCGCGCTGCATCGGCCAATTGATCAGGCGAAAAGCTAGGTTGGTCGGTGTCTGCCAGCGATTGCAGGGCCCGACGCTGCCAGTTGGGGTCGCTCAGCGCCGCCGTCTCCTGCGTCACCAGGTCGGGCAGCCCGAGCTCAATGGCGCTTCGCACAATTCGCAAATGGTTTCGTGGAACTTCCTCGCTACGGCCCAAAGCGCGTCGCGCCTGTGCCCAGCGCACGACCGCCGCATGTTGGCCCTGCAACCACGCATCATCTGGCGCAATTTCCAGGCTCCGCTTCATATGCTGCAGCGCATCGGCCAGGCTCGCCTCGGTGCCATCGCCCGCCAGCAGTTGCCAGCGCGCCGCCAGACAATGCCCCCAGGTGAGGTTCGGGTCCAGCTGCAATGCCTTGTCCGCACTCGCTTTTGCCGCCGGCAGGTCGCCGAGGGCCAGTTGCACGGCCCCCAAGGTCTGCCAGCCCCCCGCGTGGCTAGGCTCGAGTTCCACGCCGCGCCGCGCGTGCAGTAAGGCTTCTGGCAATTTCCTTTGAATCAGAAGGACATAAGCCAGATCAAAACGCGGCTGCGCCAGTTGCGGCCTCAGGGTCACGCGCTGCCGGTGCAACTGCTCCACGCGCAGCCAATCGCTGGCCTCAAAGGCGACATCGGCCCAACCGCTGAGGCGGGCGTACAGACAATCGTTGTCCTGCAACTGCCCGCAAAGCTTCTCATATTTGCCAATCCTTTCGTCGACCTTCTTGGGTTCGTGATCCGCCAAGTGGTCAGCAATCCAACCGTCCAAGGTCTGCAACTCCCGCAGCACGGCCAACCGCTCGGGACCAGCGGCAGCTCGCTGAAATTGTTCAGGTGTCGCCGCTCGGTCCAAGGCGTGCTGGTACTGCAGCGCCGCTTCGTCCCAATCCGCTTGTTCTTCATTGACTTGGGCCAAGGCCATCGCCGCCGCGAACGCTTTGGGCTCGGTCTTCTCGAGTTGTATACCAAGGGCGTATCTCCGCCAAGCGTCAAGCGATTTTGCCTGTTGCGGGTCCTTTTTCCCCAATGCAGCGAAGATCGCCAGAGCAGCGTCCGGCCTTCCCTGGCGAACATCGATAAATCCCCGATATTGCTGGCAAATATCAACCTTGAAGCCCACACGCTGTAAACGCTCCAGGTGCTGCAACGCATCGTCGTAGCGACCGCGGTCGTACAGGGCCTTCATCACCTCAAAGCGCGCCGCCGTGTCATCGGGGTCGAGCCTCAGGGTATCGAGGCCAATACGGATTGTTTCTAAGGACTTAAGGCGGGTCAGGATGCGCTTGTCGTCGGGTAGAAGGTCCAGGGCCTGCCGCCACAGCCGCTCAGCCGCTTCGCTGTCGCCTTTCTCCATGAATTGCGTGCCCTTACGCAGAAGGGGCCCAACCCGCAGTTCGGCCGTGTAATGGGCACCCGAAGGCGTGCGATTGATAATCCAAGTCGCGTAAATCTCAACAAATTTCCAAGAGTGGCCCATGTACTTGCCAGGATAGGCCCGCATGAACTCGACAAAATCTGCCAAATCCTGACGCGTGCTGCGGGCAAAGGCGTCGCCGAGCCACAGGCCGTGAAAACGCCCACCTTCAATCCGCACTTGCAGCACGGACTGAGCTAAAGTCGCTAATTCATGAACTTCTTGCAGGCAGGCGTCCAGACTGGCAGCGACGTGCTCCGGCTGCGGATTGGCCAGCAGTCCCGCCAATTCCGCAAATGTTTGGGTCCCTTGCAAGGGCAGAAGCGTGATATCCGAAGACGCCACCTCAAACAGCGGCTCGTCGGCCTGATCGGCTGGCAGCTCCACCGAATAACGCACATAATCGCCGAGTTGCACTGCCCCTGCCAACTGGCTCAAGGCGATGATGGCGCTGTGGTCCCGCAGCTGCTGCACCTGGCCCACGGCCTGGCGCACCGAGAAGACCACGGCGGGCGCTTCGCCGGGAATCACGCTGCGGACCGGCAGCACCTCCAGGGCCCGCTGATCGGCGCTTAGCCACTCAGACGATCCACGATTGATTTCAACATGTTGTTCATCAATGATGCGGACGACATGGCCGCCTAAGGCATGGCGGACCGTGCCTGGCACCGCGGGCTTCAATTCGGGCGGCGGCGGCGTGGCGGGAGAAACCGCTGCGCCTGTTGTCGTACAAGCCGATAACTGCTCGATCATGAACAGCAAAATCGCAAGGCAGCGCAGCAGTCGTCGGATCAGAACGGGCATGGTCCAGCTACAATAGCCGCCCCTCGCCCAGCACCGCAAGGACCTGCCATGACGGGCGACTCGGCGTCGGGGCCAAAAGGCACTCCGTCAAGCAAATACTGCATAAACAGGCAGTTGCTGACACCGCTAGCGCAGTCGGGCCTGTGCTGTGCTACGCTAGGGGCCAACGGGCGCACTGAACCGCGGCCAGAGGACTCCGACGTGGACGACATTGCCATCGACAAAGCCACTGCTTACAAGCTGTTAGACCAGGGCGCTCGCCTCTTTGACGTGCGCAGTCCTGGCGAATTCGCCCAAGGGGCCCTGCCCGGCGCCGTCAACCTACCGGTGCAGGTGATTGCCGAGCAAATCACCGACGCCGCCCAAACCAATGAAACCATCGTCCTTTACTGCCGTTCCGGGGGCCGCAGTGACATCGCCGCCCGCATCTTGCGCGCAGCCGGATACGCCAAGGCCTACAATGCCGGCGGCATCGACGACCTGCTGTAACTTGCGCCAAGGGGCCGAAACTCGTAGGCTACTGCGGCCCGCCGTCTCTGGTTTTTGGCTTTCGCGGCGGCACGCGCGGCCCCTGCTCCTGCGCGTCAGGCTGGATGACCGACATCCACCCAATGCGTTGAATTACTTGTTGTACGGCCAAGAGCCGCTCACTGCTTACTTGCATGACTAACCCGCACCGCATCGTAGAAGTCTCTGCCATTACAGGCTTTTTGACGATTGAGGCCTTCCTCGCTTGGCGAGTCTGCCAGGCGGCCCAGGGGCTCGATTGGTGTTCGGTCGGCCTGGGCCTGCTGGCGGGCTACATCGCCGCCGACTTTATGAGTGGGCTCATTCATTGGGGTTTTGACCGCTACGGCACGGTCAACACGCCCATTGTCGGCCAGCACTACGTCAAGCCGTTTCGCGAGCACCATGTCGACGAAAAAGCCATGACTTTGCATGACTTCGTAGAGACCAACGGCAACAACAGCGTCGCGACGTCCATCGTCTTGTTGCCGGCCTTGGCGGTGCCCTTGCACACCGGTGCGACCATCAGCCTGTTCGCCGTCCCGATGCTGGCCGGTCTGGCCCTCGCGGTCTTTGGCACCAATCAGTTTCACAAATGGTCACATGTGGACCAACCACCCGCCATTGTTGCCTTTTTGCAGAGGGCTCACCTGATTCTGGGCGTGCAGCACCATCAGGTTCACCATACGCCGCCCTTTGACCGCTACTACTGCATTACCACCGGCTGGCTCAACCCTGTGCTGGATAAGCTCCGCTTTTTCGCGCGCTTGGAAGGCGTCGTCCTAGCCCTGACCGGTGTGCGTGCCGGCGAGGACGACTCCAGGCAAACAAGGCATACCCAGTTGTAACGACAGCGTAATTCACCTAGGTGACCGATGCTCTGACGAGGGCCCGCAGCCTGAGCCGTCTCGCCATTTCCGCGGCGGCCTGCATCGGCCAATCCATGGACAGACGCTGCAGCTGCGCTACAATCTGCGTTTTATGGCTGACGACCTGCCCCAGCAATTTGGCCGCTATACGCTCTGCGAACGGGTTGGCCGTGGCGGCATGGCCGAGGTCTTCCGCGCAACAGTTCAAGGATTTCGCGGTTTTGACAGCGTTGTCGCCATCAAGCGCATGTTTGGCGAGTACGCGTCGGACCCGACCTTCGTGGAAATGCTGACCGACGAAGCCAAGATCGTCAGCCAGCTGTCCCATCCGAATATCGTGCAAATTCTTGATGTTGGTCGCGTGCAAGGCGACTACTACATCGGCTTTGAGTACGTCGAAGGCGTCGACCTCTTTCGCCTACTGCAGCGCCACCACGACATGGGCCGAGATTTGCCCATCGGTTTGAGCTGTTACATCGTTGCCGAGCTGTGCAGCGCCCTGGATTACGCCCACGGTCGCCGCGGCGCTGACGGCACGCCCCTGCGCATTGTCCACCGCGACGTCAGCCCGCAAAACGTCCTGCTGAGCATGCAAGGCGAAGTAAAGCTGACCGATTTCGGCATTGCCAAGGCCAGTTCGCGCTTTGGCCAGACGCAGGCCGGCCTGGTCAAGGGCAAAATCTACTACATGAGCCCGGAGCAGGTCAGCGGCCAGGACATCGATCACCGCTCGGACCTTTTTGCTGCTGGAATCCTGCTTTACGAGGCATTGACCACACAGCCCTGTTACGACGTGATCGACCAGCGCGCCTTATATGAAGCAGTTGCTGCGGCGCAATGGCAATGGCCGGAGTCAAAGCTGGCGCGGATTCCACAGTCTTTGCGGGCAGTTGTCGAGCAAGCTCTGGCCGCCGATCGCGGCGCGCGATTCCAAAGTGGCCGCGCCCTGCGTGACGGTATCCTGCAAGCCGCCCGCCAAGCCGGCCTCGCTGCAGATCGCGAAGAGTTTGGCCAATATATCCGTTCGCTCTACGCCGTGGAAGCGGACCGCCCCGTGAGCATCGTTCATCTGGCACCGCGGGTCGACCCCTTGGAAGTCCATGAAACTAGGTGGAACTCCAAGGTTGCGCAGCTCAAGCCCCTTGAGGCGGACACCACGGCCAGGGCCAAGCCAAACGCGCGAAGCAGCAGTGATCGACCGATGGACGGTCGGCCAAGTCGGGTCAACCTGCCCCAACCTGGCTTACTGTCACCGGAATCAGCGACCGGCCCGGCCGACCGTGACCGTCCTCCACCCTTGCGACCGTCGAGCGCCGATGTCCCTCGACCGCCGGTGGAGGCCGCCGTCGTCGCCGTAGCCCGTCCGAGTCCGCGGCCTCAGCCCGCTGCCAGCCCGGCGCCCATTGCGCGACCTGCGCCAATTTCTTCAAGTTCTGTGCCCTCCGTCCGCGCCACAGGCCCGCGACCGATGCCGTCCAATCATGCGCAGGGTCCCCGCCCACCGCCTCCAGGGGCCTTGCATAGCACGCCTGCCAAGCCCAAGGCGATGCCGGCTGCGGAACAGAGCGGCCATGGCGACGAAGCGACCTCTATGCTCGATAGGGGCGAAATCGAACGTCGTTTGGCGAGCTTAGCGGGCAATTCCCAAAGGCCAGCCGAGCCCGCCAGCGAAGCGGCGACGCGCTTTGCCGACGCCATGCCCGAAGGCGACGACCTCGAAGACACCACGCAGCCCAAGAAGCGCAAGGTGCCGACAGCTCAAGCAAATGTGCAGCCTCGCCTCAGTAGTCAATCTGTGCCGAGGATGACGCCACTGCCGGCCAACGTCGCGCCGGCTCAAGCCAGGCCACCCGCCAACCTAGCGTCAGGCCAAGCAAAACCGCCGGTCAACCTGACGATGGTCCAGCCACCTGCCGCCGTGGCCATCATCGATGAAGACGAGCTACCGGCCGGGTGGCGCCTCATTGGCCTAGCGGCTGCCGTTTGGATGGGGGCCGTGGTCCTGGGCGTTTACGCGACCCTGATTACGATTCGCTAGAAAAAACAAGGTCTATGCGAGCGATTGGCCCTGTCGATTCAGCCGCGGACCAGGCCTTAGAGCCTCAGCCAACACCAAGAAAACACCGATGATTTTCAGGATTCAAGCCTTGGGCTGGCCGGGCGTCCACAGCGGCTCGGCTTGCCCGCAGCGACGGGCAATCCACCGACTAGCGACGAACAGGTAGTCACTGAGACGATTGAGGTACTTCAGATCCACCGGCTCGACGGCATCCTGCTGCGCCAGGGTCAACGTCCGCCTCTCGGCCCGGCGACAAACCGTGCGCGCCACGTGCAGCTGAGCCGCCACAGGTCCGCCTCCCGGCAGGACAAAGGAGTTCAGGGGTTCCAACTCCGCATTCATCGTATCAATATGCTGTTCAAGGCTGCTGACGTCGTCTTCACAAGGCGCGGGTTGGCCGGGATAGCGACTCTCGCTCCGCGTCGCCAGACTAGCGCCCAAATCGAAGAGTTTCTGCTGGATTTGCTGGAGCTGATCGTCAAGCCACCTGCGCGTATCGCCGTCTTCGACAAAGCGCCGCCCCAGTTCCCGGGCCACACCAAGCACGGCGTTCAATTCGTCTACAGTGCCATAGGCTTCGATGCGCACGTCATTCTTGTGGACCCTTTCACCACCCACCAGGCTAGTTAGCCCCTGATCGCCGGTGCGGGTATAAATACGCGTTAATCGAACCACTTAGGCTCCGTACAGCGATGGACCGATGCGAACACGCCGAGCTGACGATTCGCGCAGCGGTGAGTCGGCCTTTGACAATGCGAGCTTGGGAGCCAGCCAGCGACGCAGGGGCTGAGAGGCAAAATCGACGTGATTTCACGCAGTCCCTGGGACACCTACTGGCAGTTCGTCTGCGAACAGGTCAACAGGCTGTTGAACACGGATTGGCCGCTCGGCGTGCCGGCTGCTAGGCAGGCATCCGCGCAGGTTTGGTCGGTGCACTTACCGTAGCACTGGGCGATGGAGACGCAGCTGGTGTTGGCCTTGCAAGCGTTGATTTGACTGGCGCAACTGGTGGTCCCGCAGCAGTCTGCCTTGCAGTTGGCTTCGGTCTCCGTGGCGGGGTCGCAGGTGCCATCGCCGCAGGAACCACTGGAAGTACTGCTACAAGCTGTGCCCAGGCAGGTGTTTAAGGTCGTGAACAGGCTTTGGGCCGCGCTGGACGAGCTGTCCACGCAGGTCTGCTGGCAAGCCGAGTCCTTGGGATCGCAGGCGAGCAAGCAGTCCAAGGCACCCAAGCAACCAGCGTTATTTACACAGGAATTCCACTGCCCGGGGCAGCCACTGAGCACGCAGGGATTGAGCTTGGTGGTGTCGGGCTTGACGCCGCAGTCCGCCGCGCAATTGGTCTCCTCGTCCGACGTGCAGACACCGTCGCCGCAGTTGCCGCCAGAACTGCCGCAATCGGCTGGGCAGGAGGCTGCGGTCTCGTTAGCTGCGCAGACACCGTCGCCACAGTTGCTGCCGCTGCTGCCGCAGTCCGCCGGGCAATTAGATTTGGTTTCGCCACTTTCGCAGGTGCCGTTGCCGCATGTCGGACCCGTGGAGCCGCCGGTGCAGCCCGCGGCGTCCGAGCACTGGATCAGCGCCGTGAGCATCGTCTTGGCCGTGCCGGTCGCACCGTTGAAACAGGTCAACGCGCAGCTGCTGTTGCCGGGCGCGCAGGCGAAATAGCAGCTGGCCTGGCTGGCGCACTGGGTGTTGACCGAGCACGCTTCCCACTGGGACGCACAGCCGCTGCTCACGCAACTGGGCACTGTTCCACCAGTATTGCCAGTGGAATCCTTGCCGACCACTTGAATGTCTGTGCCCGTGCTGCCCGCATCTTTGTTGCCGGTGCTGCCCGCATCTGTGTTGCCCGTGTTGGCGCCGGTGTCGCTGCTGACGACGTCCGGGTTGGCTGCGCTCGGCGATTGGCAGCTGGCGAGCTTCTTCTTCGCGCTGGCAGGATCCGTGGTCTGCACGCAGGTTTGCGGCGCGACGCAGGTCGCCGCGACGACCCATTTGGACGTAGCTGGGTCGCAGGTCATCGCCGACCAGTTGCCCATGCTCAATAAACAGCCCTGATTCTGCGAGATTGGGTAGCACTGATTGCCCGCGACGCCGCCGACATTGACTTGCCCTGTGCCGCCACCGCCACCGCCGCCCGCGCTACTTGAGCAGCCGAGCAAAGAAAGCGACGCCAAGCCAAGAAGGGCGATTGCCGTCAAAGATTTGTACTTCCAACCGGTTGTACAGAAAGAGTCGGGCGCTGTCGTGGCGAAGGGGGACATGGGGCTCTCCGTGAAAAGGCGGGATAAGTGGGTAAGTAAATCAATGAAACTGCGCAGTTGCCGTTGCGGCGTCGCACTCCCACAACGATGGGCCAACGCTGAGGCCCCCGGTCGACCTGAAGGATTCGCCGGGGCCGTAAGGATAACGGGCGGCCAGACCTGTTTCAAGGGCTTTGTCGCGCCACCGCCGTGGAGCCGTCGCCGTTGCGCTACCGGGCACCCATCAGCGAGCCCAAAAGACGCTTACTTCTAAGCCCTTGACTCGTCGCGCCTGGGCCAAGCCAATGCCCTGCCCGCTCAGCGACAGGACCTGCCGCGCCCCGAGACACTGCTGCCCGTCGGCCTACGCCGCTGCGTTCGGGCGGCCATCAGCTGCGTTGCGGACCGCCAGTTCGGCCAGCAAGTCATCGCCATGTTCCTCGATCTCAGCGAGCCACGCGCGGCAACGGAGCTCCGAACGCTTCATGAATTTCTCTGCATAAATGCGACGTTCCGGGTACTTGAGCGCGTACTTCACCAGGATGCGCGACATGGTTGTGTCGATCAGGATCTTGGTCAGCCTCTCGGCATGAAGCAGGCCCGGGGCAAAGTCGAGCTTGGGATCCCATTGACTAAACAAGGTATCCGTCCAAGAGCCGATCGGCATGTCGTACGTGGAGCGGAGCTTGTTCTTGGCGATCTTCAGCAAGATCGTCTGTAAAGCCTTATACTTATAGGCAAACAGCTTGCTGAGCTGTCGCTCGAGCGGCTCGTTCTCCGCCACGCGCTTCCAGTTCGCCCGGGCCATCTTGACGATGAAACGGCGCGGATCGCGAAGTCCTTGCATCAACTGATCTTTGAGCACCATCAGCGACTGAATTTGACTCGTACCCTCGTAAATCGGCAGGACCAAGGCATCGCGCAGCAGCTTTTCCGGCACGTATTCCTGGGTATAGCCCACGCCGCCGAGGATCTGCATCGCCATACGCGACATCTCTACCGCTTTCTCACTGGAGATGTACTTGACAAGTGGCGTCAAATCACGGGCTTGGCGCTTGATTCGCGCCACGCGCCTTTCCATTTCAGCGCGCTTGGTCTCGTCCGTCGGCGGGTCGAACTTAAGGATTTGCTCTAGTTTCTGCGACCTTTCGACTTTTTGCGCCGTCTCGAAAGCCATCGCGCGGATGCCGCGGGTGTAGAGGTCCATGTCCTCGAGGTAATCCGCAATCATTTCATGACGATCGATGGGCTTGCCCATGGTCATGCGCTCGGCGGCGAATTCCCGGGCGCTGCGCAAGGCGGCCTCGCAGATGCCCAGCCCTTCAAAACCCACGGCCATGCGGGCGAAGTTCATGAGCAGCAACATGTTTTCAAAGCCCTCGCCGCGGCGACCGACCAGTTCACCCACCGAGTCTTCGTAGACCAGCACGCAGGTGGCGCTGCCGTTGTGGCCAATCTTGTGCTCCACTTTCGCAATGCGAACATTGACTTTGCCGTCAATCTTCTGCTTGCAAAGGAACAGCGACAGGCCCTTGAGGCCGGGGGACTTTACCGTGTCTTCGCTGCGTGCCAAGACGAGCTGATACTGGCCATGACCGCTGGTAATAAAGATCTTTTCGCCGTTGAGCAGCCAGTTGCCGTCGTCTCGCAGGGCCGCTGTGGTCTTGATTTGGCCGAGGTCGGAGCCCGCGCCGCTTTCGGTCAGGACCATGCAGCCCCAGTGCTCACCGCGGCACATTTCGCCGATTTCCTTGTCCCAGGGCGTAGATACGATGCGTCCATTCTTGATCACGGTGCGAGGATCGCGCAGGGCGTAGATGAGCAAAGCCAGCGAAATACCAGCATGAAAGCCAAAGTGCGTCATACAGCTCGTGTCAGCCCGCGCCATGATCTCGGAACACGCAAGGTAGACCACGGCCGGCGCGTTGAGGCCGCCGAGTTCGCGGACGATCGGCAATCCGTAGACGCCCATCTTCTTGAGACCCTTGAAAATCTTGTCAAAAGCCGGTGATGAAATCACTTCGCCGTTTTCAATGCGCGTGCCATCACGGTCGATTTGCCGGGCCACGGGCGCGACGTTGCGGGCGACGAACTTGCCGAACTCCTGCACGATATCTTCATAAATATCGCGGGCATCGCGCACGCTGGCAGGGCGGTCCTCGGCCGAAGCCCCGTGTTCGGTCAATTCCACCAAGCTGTCCCAATCGACAGCCTGCTCCATGTAGAAGCGCAAGTCATCGTTATCAGTGTAGAAATTGTCGCTCATAGCAAACCTCTTGGGCAACGGGGTGGATGGGCTTGGCCCCCTGGAAAGAAGGCGATCGAAAAGTCTGCGAAACAAATGGCGTTGTGGCGCACTCGCATGGCTGCAGCCAGTTCGCTTCCGCGCGCCGAGGGCCCGCACGATCCGCCGCAATCCCAAACATTGCGCGCTCTGCCGCAGTGCGTCAAGAAGCGCCGCTATCCCCTGCGTCATCGGTGGGTCACGCGGCTGCAGCGCGCGCTATCACCTTGAACATACAGGTATTTTCCTGCGCCTGGTTTTCCCTGCCTCGCCCCAGTGCTAGGATAAGCGCGGAGGTACTGATGCTGATCGCCAGTTGGAATGTCAATTCCGTTCGAATTCGCCAAGATAGGTTGCTACACTGGCTCAAGACCCAGCAACCCCAGGTGCTGTGCCTGCAGGAGCTCAAGTGCGAGGACGGTGCCTTTCCCTGGCAGGCCGTGCAGAATGCAGGCTATCACTGTGTTATGCTTGGCCAAAAGACCTACAACGGCGTCGCCATTCTCAGCCGCGAGCCCCTGAAGGACGTGGTGCGCGGGCTCGATGCCGCATTGCTGGCCGTCGGCGCTCAAGCCTTGATTCCAACAGATGATTTGGACCCGCAGGCTCGCTTCATCGTTGGACGTCTGGGGCCCCTGCGCATCGCGAGCGTCTACGTGCCCAATGGTGGCGAATTGGGCAGCGATAAGTATGCCTATAAGCAGGTGTTTCTCGGAAAACTGCGCCGATGGCTGCAGGCGGCCTGTGCCGAGCCGGGGCCCTTGGTGCTGTGCGGCGACTTCAACATCGTGCCTACGGCGGCGGATGTGCGCCATCCGGATGTCTGGGAAGACACCGTGCTATTTAATCCACTGATGACACAAGCTTTTTCCGACCTACTAACTTGCGGCATCGAGGACGCCTTGCGTCGCCATGAATCCGGCCCAGGCCCCTTTTCCTGGTGGGATTACCGCAACTTGGGCTTTCAGAAGAATGACGGCCTGCGCATCGACTTTGTGCTGGCCAGCGCCGCCCTGCCCAGCCAACGCGCCTGGGTCGACCGCCAAGAGCGCAAGGGCGATAAACCCAGCGATCATGCGCCCGTTTGCGTGGAGTTCGCGCCGCTTTAGGCCAAGAGCGAGCTAAGGCCCAACCTGCTCCGGCAGCCACTGCGTCTGCCGCTGCCGGCCGGTCATGCGGTAGTCATAGAGCCCGGTCTCCGTGTCGAAGATCGCCCGCCAACGCCTTGGATCTTCAGGGAGAACGCGCAGGTCCAGGCTCAGGGTCGGCAGACCGCAAGCGTGCAATAGCGCCGCGTGCAGACTGCGCAGAGACCCCACATCGCCAGGGACCGTGGGCGGCTCAGGCAAATCCATGACATCACAGGAAAAAAGCCAGTGATGGTTGGGCTCAGCATACCAGCGCGCGGCTGTGGGCGTAAGCCCGGCGGCCAGCAGGACTGCGCTGAAATTTTGATATTGCTCTGTGATTTCCTTGGGATAGTTCCGTGTCGGCAGGGTCAACGGCAGCACGGCCGAGGCTGCCAAGCACACGTCGACCTGCCCTTGGCCGGGTGCAAAACCGTCGGTGTGTGCCACCAGCAAGGCTTGAATTGCATTGGGCAACTGCACGGCACCGACCGGCTCGGCCGGCCCTAGGCTGACGCGCTCAGTCCACGCCCCAGCCTCGGCCTTTAGCACCGTCCAACGCGGCGCTTGCGGATCGCGGCGGTCGACGCGCCGAGCCCACGGGCCTCCAGGCCAATCTACAGCCGTAGCATCCGCAGGCAAAGTCGCTGTCGGATCAATCGATTGCGGGAGTGCGTCCACCCGAGTCGCAGCCGCCGGCGGCGCAAGCACCCAAGCCTGTTGCTGATCATCAAGCCAGCCGATCCGACCCGGACCGAGAAACCGCGCCTGAGCCCCAACACCCACGCCAACGAGCTGAGGCGAAGGATCATCTGGCAGCAAAGTCATACAGTTCCAAGTCGGTTCGGTGCTGTCCTGCGCCAGCTCCAGGTACATCAGGGTCCTGCCCGGTCCAGCCATCAAATTGCGCCGCTGCGCCCCCGGCAATTCGAAGCAAAGCCAACCTTGTTCAAGGGTTTGGGTCAGCGCATCGGTTGGCAAAACCTCGCCAGGCCCCACCGTGCCGCGGCTGTGGGGCCGAATCGGCACGTGCACCACCGGCGGCCGCACCTTGGCCGGCTTGGGCACCGGGCGGCAGGCGAGAAGGCCCAGCAAACACCCGAATACGATTTGGTAAAGCCGGCGATTCACGCGGACCAAGGCAGGCCTCCAGGCGTCTAGCGCCCCCGGCAGTGTGATCAGCATCGCTGCGCGCGGCAAGATTTGGCGGCACACACCGATTTTGTGCGGTTCTGGCGTTGGCCGACTGGATCCCCCTTGCGCCCCGGGTGCGATCTGCGGTTGCCTATGAATCTGCAGGGCCCTTGAGCCGTCCTGCCAATGCCACGCCAATGCCGCGTTCGGTCTGGGAGTTATCGATGGTCGCTGCCGTTCTAAGAGTCCGAATTGCTTGTCTGTTCGCGTGCTTAGCCCTGCCCGCGCAGGCCTGGGCCATCGCCAATCAGCCCTTGCACTGGAGTCGCGCTGCGGTCGCCGATGACGATCAGGCGGTGGAGCACCTGACGCTGAGGGCCTTGAGCAGCGGCGGCCAGGAGACCTTCATTCGCATCCAGATGGCCAACGCCGGCATGAAACATGGCGAATTGGAAGTGACTTTTCGCCAGGAAGCCAAGGATGGCACCTATTACGCCCAAGACAAGTTCGAACGCGGCAAATATACGGTGTTTTCTGACCACTTCGGCATCAAGGCGGGCAACCATGTCCTAGAAGTAAAGAATAATCAGCTAGTTGGCCAGCTCCAGTTTGCCTCAGGCCTAACCGTGTCCTTTGCGTTGCAGCCGCAGGTCGGCACGATCACGGCGGTGGATCGCGGCGGTGACGGCTACATTTGGCGTGAACTGCTTGTGCCGATGGGGAAATTGACGGTCAATGCCGCCGAGATGACGGGGCGCACCCTGATCGATCACCACGCGACCGGCTTTGCCCTGCACGACATTTCCGTGGCCACGGCGCACCGCACCTACGATCGCAGCGTGCGCCTGCGCAGCCTGCACCCCGGTAGCTATATGTTGATAGATTACAGTGTGTTGCCGGACGACCGCGGGCACAAACCGCTTGGTTTTATCGTCATTTCCAGCAAGGGCAAAACTGTTGCGGCCGAAGTGGTCAAAGAGACGCGGGAAAACGAGCAAATCGACGGCAAAATCAACTACCAAGTGCCCTGGCAGATCACGGTGCTGGGCAAACGCGGCGATGCCAGAACGGCGATTCGCCTAACCGCGGAAAAACAAACAGAACGCGAGGACGATTTGGCCGGCCTCGGTTGGATGGCGCGCAAGGCGGTCGGCATGCTGTTCCATCCAATCACGTACACGCTCAAAGGCACTGCAAACGCTGAGTTACAGGTCACTCCGGCCGAAGAAGCCATCACCCTGGACGCAAGCGTCAAGTACCAGTATTCGCAGGTGCGCTGATGGGCAGCCGTTGGTGGCGGCGCTGGACAATGTCCATTGATCCGCAGCTTTATCACGGTTGCCTGCCCTCCACCCTGCCTATAGACGCAGCTGCGACACGGCTGCAATGGCTGGGCACGGCTGGCTTTCGGATTGTCCATGATGACAAGCACTTCTGGCTCGATCCCCACCTGTCACGCCACTCGCCGCGGCAATTGCTTACAGGGGCAATTGCGCCTGAACTAGCTAAAATTGTAGAACATGTGGACGCTGCCCACGGTGTGGCGGTAGGCCATAGCCATTTCGACCACGCCTTGGACGCGCCCGCGATCGCGCAACTGCATGGATGTCCAGTCTTTGGCAGCGAGGACACCCTGAACTGGTGCCGTGGCTATGGCCTCCCTGAATCGCAACTGCGCCTTTTGCAAGGCAATGGTCCGGCGCATCAGGTCGGTCCCTTCACGCTGAGTGCCATCCCGTCCCTGCATTCCCCGCTTTTTGCTGGGCAAATTCCGTTCCCTGGCCGGATCGAGCGGCCACTCACGGCGCCGGCCCCCATGCGCAACTGGCGCGTGGGTGAGACCCTGGTGATCAAGCTGCAGACGCCGCGGGTGAGCATCCTTCATGTTGGCAGCGCGGCGCTGATTGACGCGGAGTTACAAGGTGTTCAGGCTGACGTGGTCCTGGCCTGTACGATCGGCCGCCACGCGACGCCGGGCTTTGTGCCGCGCCTGCTGGACGCGCTGCGCCCCAAGCTCGTCATTCCCTGCCATTGGGACCAGTTTTGGCGGCCCCTGACGGCCCCAGTCAGGCAGATTCCTGGCAATGATCTCCAAGGGTTCATCGACGAAGTGCGCCGCCATCCGACCGCCCCTGAGCTCAGGGTGCTACCCCTACTGGGCTGGACCAGTCTTTAGGCGTAATAGCTAAGAAGTAAAATGATATTGAAGTGTTATTCCTACGGACGCCTAGGCCCGTTGCAAAACGCCCCAGAGCGCGCCACCCTGCCGGCCGCGGGCTAGTGCCTGCATTGCGATAGCTGCCATGACCGAGACCAGCGAAAACCAACTCGTCCTTGCCTCGCCCCTGCAATGCGCCGCGCGCTGGCGGCTGCACCATCAGGTCTGGGGCAATGGCTATCCTCTTGAAATGTATTTGAAACGCGAGGAGTCCTTGTTCGAGGCCGATTTCTGCCGCACGGCCCAGCGCATGTGGCTTCTGTGCAAAGACAGCGAAATTCTCGCAAGTTGTGAGACCTATCGCATGACCATGGCGGCCATGGGCACCCGCGGCATCGTGCAGGCCTTGCGCGGCGAAACCATCGCGTCGGTGGTGGTCGACCCGCGCCTGCGACGCCAAGGTTACGCCGGGCAACTGCTTCAATTGCTTCTGGAACGCCTGCGCTTTGACGGGACCCATGTCGCGACGTTGTACTCCGATGTCGGCCCTAGCCTCTACCGCCAAGCTGGCTTCCTGCTTCATCCGGCGCGCGAGTCGACCCGCGCAGTGCAGGGTCAATCCTGGCCCAACCATGCAGAAGAACTTGGTATTGGCGATGTAGCCAATGTGCTGGCCAACGAATCCGAGCAGGTTCAGGCCTGGCTTGGCTTCGCGCCCACCCTGGCTGTGGCCGAAGTTGCTTGCGCCGAACGCGTTGCGTGGTTTCATCAGCGGTCGCAGTTCCGCGCTTGGGCCCGAGGCACCCCCGCCCCTCAAGTCGTTGGTGCCCAAGGTCCTGATGGCGGTTACTGTTTGTGGACGGCGGACAGCGTCAACCCCAAGGTGCACATCCTGGTCTGGAGGCCGATTTCCGCCCGGGACGCAGCCATTCTGACCGAGGCAGCGCTGGCCCACGGCAGCGAACTAGGCCTAGCGGAAGTGATTTGGTGGGACGCGGACCGCGATACCGGTATCGATCCCTATCGGCAACCGCAGTTACAGCCTCAAGGGGCGGTCGGACGGGCACGTGCGGAGTCGCTGCCGATGCTTGCCTGGCTGGATTCCTCACCATTTCCGCTGCTTTGGGCGGGCATTGAGCGCGCGGGCTGGGCTTAGGGTCCGGCAGCACCGACCGAGCCAAGCCAAGCTGATTTGGCGCAGATCACCGATTCATTCTTTAAGAATGCTAACTTATGAACTATTTCCAATGGGCCGCCGTGTGCGATACGTCCAGCCGAATTCATGGCGTTGCGCATGACCGCCGAGTCTTCTAGCACGGTTGCCAAGAGGTCCAGGGATTGCCATGCTTGGCGCGAAGGGTACCCTTTGCCCCGCCATGAGATTGCCGTGCGTTTACTCGTTGTTTGCTCTCCTGCTACCCCAGCCTGGTGTAGATTTGCGTTTTTGGCTTCGCTGGCGGCCGTGCTGGCCAGTTGCGGCACCAAGACCATCGCCTGTCCAACCGGCTTTGTGGTCCAAGGCGATTTCTGCGTCTGCCCCACCGGACAACACGCTGAAAATACAGCCTTAGGCCCCTTGTGCCTCGCCGATAACCCCGGCGCTGGCGACGTCGTGGGCGATGCGACCAAGGACGCCGGCGGCACTCAGGACACGCCCGCGTTGGACAATGGCGGTGGTGATACGGACAGCAATCCCCCTGACGATACAGGTGAAATTGCGCAGACAGACGGCGGCAATGTCGACACGGGGCCTGTGGACACCGGTAAGACCGACCTTGGTCCCCTCGATACCGGCAATAGCACCCTGGTAGGCGGAGCCTGCGTCGACGATCTCGATTGTTTATCAGGCCTTTCCTGCTACTCTTGGTTCAAAGGCTACTGCACGGGCACCAACTGCGATGCTGGTACGGTTTGCCCGGGCGCATCGACCTGCTGGCAAGTGGATGCATCTACTCACCTTTGCATCGCCCAGTGCAATGGCGACAGCGATTGTCGCACTGCGGACGGCTACGGCTGCAAGCGCTTGACCCAGACATTTGACAGCATTGACGCCAACTTGTGTCTGCCCGGCGGCAAGGCGACGGTGGGCCAAGCCTGCACCAAGGCCCTCGATTGCAGCGGCAGCGGCACCTGCCTGACCGATATGCCAGGCGGCTACTGCGCCCGCGTGGGCTGTGGGGCCAGCGATGCCTGCGACGCCGGCAGTGCCTGCGTGCTACGCAACGGAAAGCCCATCTGTTTGCTCAGTTGCACAGCAGACAGCCAGTGCCAGATTCCCAGCAAGGACGCGCGCAAATGCGTGGCCAAGACGGACCTGACCAAGAAAGCCGTTCAAGTATGCTTAGATTCGACGAAATCTTCACCTGTTGGTTCACCTTGCATCAATGATCTCGATTGTGATTCTAAGGTTTGCACCCTTTATGCCAAGGGCACGTGCAAGAGCGGCGGCGCAGCCTGCATGGGCGATGCGGACTGCGGCGTCAATGGGCCCTGCGTAGCCGATCCTGCTGCAGAAAAGGGCACTTGTAGCGCCCCCTGCGCGACGGACAAGGCCTGCCCCGCTGGCGGCACCTGCATTCCTGGCAGCGCCGACGCCTTCTCCGGCACCTGTGAACCCGCCTGCAAAGGCCCAGGCGACGATGCCAGTTGTGGCGGCGTCCCCGGCCTATTGTGCTTGTACGGCAAGCCCTTACCACCGCCCAATGGCACCGCCACGCCGACCTACGCTTGCGCCGCTCAACCCCTCGGTGCGGCCGGGGCAGCGTGCGCTACCAGTAGCGATTGTACCAACAAAGACTGCTACTTAAACGGCCCCGCCACCGCTGGGTATTGCACGGGCAGTTGCGGAGCCGGCAAGCCCTGCCCCTTTGGCACCCTCTGCGTCTCGAGCGGCGTTTCCCAATGCTTACGCATGTGTAGCGGCGATTACGACTGCCCCAATCAGATGGCGTGCAAGGCCGTCGCCGGGTCCGCCAACAAAGTCTGCTTGTAGTATCGGTGGACTCTGCGCCCCCCCCCCCCCAGAAACTAGAAGCAAGCGCTGTACCTTATTCCCAAATGGAACTGCGGGGTTGAGATACTAGCCGCCTTGGTGAACACATCCCAGAACTGGCGAGCAACTGTCGACGGTCTTGGGGTTCTTGTCATCGCAGTTGACGGTTTTGCCTGAGCAAACGCCATTCTTGCACGCATCGGCTTCTGTGCACGCATTGCCGTCGTCGCAGACCACGCCAGAGGCGAATTCGCTGTGCGTGCATTGGTTGGTCGCGACGTCGCAGCTATCGCCGGTGCAAGGGTTCTGGTCGTCACAAATTATTGATATTCCGATACATTGACCTGCCACGCACTGGTCGTTCTGGGTGCAGGAGGCGCCGTCGTCACAGGGCCCTTGGGTCAGGGCGATGACTGAGGTCTTGCCCGTTGTCAGATCGCATTGATTTTGATGGCAATTACCAGGCGGGGCCATGATGGCAATGAGGCTCTCGCCCGCGCACTGGCCGCCCATGCATACGTCGCCTGCCGTGCAAAGCAAGCCGTCATCGCAGGCACCGCCGTCAGCAACTACCTTGAAAACACAGCCGATTTTGGCTTCACAACTGTCGATCGTGCACGGCTTGCCGTCCGAGCAGGTCGGCGTCGGACCGGCCGCGCAAAGGCCGCCGCTGGCACAAATGTCGCTGCCGGAACACAGATTGCCGTCTTCGCAGGGCAGACCCGGCTGGGCCATGTGAATGCAACCATTTAATTTGTCACAAGAATCGTTGGTACAGGGATTGGCATCGTCGCAACTCAGGGTGCCGGTGCCCAAGCAGATGCCGCCGCTACAGTGGTCTTGGGCGGTGCAACCATCGCCGTCGTCACAGGAATTGCCGTCCTGATTGACCAAGACGCACTGGCCGTTGGCCGCACAGGTGCCTGCAACGCAGGGCAAACTTTCGCCAAGACAAGCAAGGGTGCCGAGGCATTGCCCCAAGGCATCGCACGCATCGCCCTTGGTGCAGGCCAGGCCGTCGTCACAAGGGCGACCGAGGGGTAATCCGTTGCAATTGGTCGGCAACTCACCGACCACCTCAACTTGCAAAGCGTTGGTGTCCTGACCGTCAAGGGCCACAAAGAGGGGCCAGCTACCCGCTTGGCTGGGCGCACGCACCGTCACAACCCACGGCGTCCAGGACAGGATTTCCGCCTTCTGGGCCCCAAACTGGGTAGGCGCCGAATCATTGCCCAAATTAGCCGTAATCACAGTCACATCTGCACCCGGCGCCACGGGCGATTCGCTCACGGCGACCAGCATGGGCGCGGCAGAGGACTGCACCGTTGAGTCCGTATTGGCCAGCAAGGAACCAAAAAACGTCTTGGTTTCAAGGGTTAATGCGGCCATTGGGTCAACGCTGCCAGCGATCCCATCGGCCGAAGTGGGCGGATGGCCTAGTAGATCCGCCGCCGCCGCCGGCCCCCGGGCTTGCAATACCCAGGCCCCGGGCTTGACCGGTTGAGCGTCGGACCCAAGCATAAACTCAAAGATCGCATGGGGTTTACTCTGACCCGGCGACGAGCCAAAGGCCGTTGCGGCCTGCACTGCGGCGAACGCCTGGCCACCGAGCCAAGCCTGACCGTGACCGTCGCCAAAGATGCGAACCTGCCAATGTTGCGTGCCGCCGCCGGTGGAAAACACCAGCATTGCGAACATGTTGGCGGCCAACGGCTGGTCGCTGCGCACCTGCCAGTCTAGGAGTAGATGCAGACGGTCCCCTTCCAAACGCAGGAAAAGACGACTGTCTTGCCCTTGGGCACCAGGCTGGCAGGACCACTCGCGCGGAGAAAAGGCGGCGTCGACCACCGAGCTACCGCCGCCGGGATCGCAGAAGCTGCTGGAATCACTAACTTCTTCGGCACTCAGGGAGGCTGCATCGGCGCTCGGATCGGTAGCCGCAGCGCTGGCGGTAGCCGCCGACTGGCACCCGCAAAGGCTCAGCACGATGGCAACGCAAGTTAGCGTATAGCCTGAGTAAGCATCCAACGACGGCCTCGTGTGCGCCTCGGGTACCTGGGCAGAAGGGAGAACCTGGTTTGCGGCGATGCTGCGGTGGGGCTCCGCGCGATGGGGCTGCCGAGGATTGTGCCTGACTCGCAGCGAATTGCCAGCGCAGGACCAGCAAGAAAGCAACAAGGCAAGCAATTTGGCGGACTACGCCACCGGCAGGCAGGACTGTACCCTCGCCGCCTGGAAGTAGCGGCTGGGTAGCAAGTGGTCGAGTTCCGCGGCAATGGTCGCCGAGGCCTGCACCAAGCGTGGCAGGTCGACGCCGGTGTCAAAGCCCATGCCGTGCAGAGCGAAAATCAAGTCTTCTGTCGCGAGGTTGCCGCTGGCTCCGGGCGCGTACGGACAGCCACCTAGGCCGCCGGCCGAGCTGTCGAACACCCGCACGCCAGCTTCGAGGCCCATCAGCACATTGGCCAAGGCTGTGCCGCGTGTATCATGGAAATGCATAGCGATTTGATCGATGGGCAGGCGATCTTCGGCGGCTGCAAGCCAGCGGCGGACGTCCCCAGGCGTCGCAAGGCCGATGGTGTCGCCGATACTGACCTCGCGGCAGCCCATGGCCAACAGGGCCTCGGCCACAGCAATCCCCTGTTCTGCTGTGATTTTGCCTTCATAGGGACAGCCAAAGACCGTCGAGACGTAGCCGCGCACGGAGATGCCATTGGCCAAGGCCTCGGCGACCACAGGCCGGAACAATTCGAGCGATTGCTGCTGACTCATGCGAATGTTGTGGCGGACGAATGTATCGCTAGCAGCTGTAAATACAGCGATTTCGCTTACACCGGCGGCGATGGCGCGCGTCAGCCCGCGGGCATTGGGCACCAAGGCGGAATAGCGAACGTTCGGGTCGCGGTGGAGCAGAGAAAAGACCTTCTCGGCATCCGCAAGCTGCGGAATTGCTTGAGGATGAACAAAGCTCGACACTTCGATTCGCCGCAGGCCCGCAGCAACCAAAGCCTCCACAAAGCGCACCTTGGTCGCCGTGGCCACGCGCACGCGCTCGTTTTGTAAGCCATCGCGGGGACCAACTTCAACAATTTCTACAAGTTGTGGTGCCATCGTCGCCCTCGTGACCGTTGCACCGGCCCTGTTCCGCTCAGCGCGCCCAAGCCCTTTGGCTTCCGGGTGGCACTGGACTATTCATCCGCTAATTCAATCAGTTCTACGCCACCATCCACCAGTTGCCCGGGCTGACAGTGGATGGCACGGACCACGCCGGCCCGCGGCGCCTTGAGGCTGTGTTCCATCTTCATGGCTTCGACAACGACCAGAGGCTGAGATTTCGTCACAATATCACCGACTTGCACGTGCAAAATCACGACACGCCCGGTCATGGGCGAACGCACTTCGGTCCCTTGGGCCGCGCCACCGCGCTTGCTGGCCAACTGCTCGCGCCAGCGGGTCGTCGGGCCGCGCTGCGACAAAACCGGCCTTTCTGTGCCTAGTTGGCTCACCCAAACTAGATCCCCCTGCCGCGACACCTGAACCGTGCGCAGGATGCCGTCTTGATCCAGCAGCAAATCGCCCGTCGGCGTCCACTGGGCACTGGCTAGCACCGTAGATTCCCCTATCATAACTAGGTAGTTGCCAGCCTGTGGCTGCGAATCCAGGGTCAGGGTCAGGGGGCCGTCCGGACTTTGCAGTTGTCGCTTCATGCTGCCCCTCCGCCCAGGCCAATGCGGAAACCCGCGAGTTCATGCCAAGGATCAGCCACTTGGCTCACAGCAGCCGCGCCGCCGGCACCGGAAACCGTCCGAGGACCCACTGCCAGTGGCCCGCCGGGACCAGCCAAAGCCAGCGCAACAACAGCGGTTTGCCCCGTGACATCATCCATGCCGGGTCCGGCGTCCTGGTACACGGCATCGAGCCAGCCCGTATGGACTTGGGCGTTGGCGAAGGCCTCATGCCGCAACACATCGATTAGCATAGGCAAATTGGTCACAACGCCGTGAATCACGGTTTCCTGCAGCGCCGCAATCATCCGAGCAATCGCCTCGGGCCGGTCACGACCATAGGCGATGATCTTGGCGAGCATCGGGTCGTAGAACATCGGAACGGTATCACCGCCCTCAAACCCCGCATCAACACGCACAAAAGGCGCATCCGGCCAACGCACGCGCGCCAGCGTTCCCGCCTGTGGCACATAGCCAGCGGCCGGATCCTCTGCATACACGCGGACTTCAATGCCGTGCCCCCTTTGAGCGACACCGCCGGCTAGAAAATTCTGCAGTCTTTCCCCTCGCGCAATGCGGAGTTGCGCCACAACGAGGTCGACGCCCAGCACCACTTCGGTCACGGGATGCTCCACCTGCAGGCGGGTATTCATCTCGAGGAAATAGTGGGCCCGGGTCAGCGGGTCAAACAGGAATTCCACTGTCCCTGCGCCATGATAGCCTACTTGAGCGGCAAAGGCGCGCCCAGACTCAGCGATGGCCGCCCTTTCCTCGGAGGTCAGCACCGCACATGGCGATTCTTCAATGACTTTTTGGTGACGTCGCTGCACGCTGCACTCGCGTTCAAAGGCGTGAATGACGGTGCCATGCGTATCGCCAAGCACTTGAACTTCCACGTGTCTTGCATTCTCCACATAGCGCTCGAGAAACAAGGCGTCACTGGCAAAGGCCCCCGCTGCGATGCGCCGAGACGCCGCGACAGCCCCTAGCAACTCTCCGGGATGCAACACTTTTTGCATCCCCTTGCCGCCGCCACCGTCCTGAGGCTTGACCAGCAAGGGGTAGCCAACCTCGGCCCCCTTGGCCAAGATGTCCGCCGGCGCCCAACTGTCAATGACTGCTGCCGGTGCCGTTGGGACACCAGCCGCCTGTGCCACGGCCTTTGCGGCGGTCTTGGACTGAATCGGCGCGATGGAAGCTGCTGTGGGCCCCACCCAAATCAGGCCAGCCTCGACCACAGCGCGCATAAAGGCAATGTTTTCGCTGAGAAATCCATAGCCTGGGTGAATCGCGTCCGCCCCGGTCTTGGCCGCCGCCGCCAGCACCGCAGCGAAATTGAGGTACGATTGCGCCGACTCCGCCGGGCCGATGCACACCGCCTCATCGGCCATCCGGACATGCCGCGACAACCGGTCCGCCTCCGAACAGACCGCAACGGTGGCAATGCCCAGCACCCGGGCGCCGCGGGCGATGCGGACAGCGATTTCCCCGCGGTTGGCAATCAGCAACTTGCGCATCCATTGGCTCCTAACACAACCTTGAAATTGTACGCTTTTTTCGGATCGTCGGCGGCCCTATGGCGCTGACCACCCCGCCCTGGTGTTCTGCGACAGTTCGGCGCGCAGTTCCAGGTAATTCGCCTTGCACTGCCAGCTATTTGCCGTAGGGCTTGGCGGGAATCCAGCTGGCGGGGCGTTTTTCCAAGAACGCCATCATGCCCTCCTGGGCTTCGGTCGACTCGCGGCGGGAGGCGATGGCCTCAACAGTATCTTCTAAAGCTTCACGTTTATCACGAAAAGCTACTGTTTCGACAAGCTTTTTGCAGGCATGTAGCGCGTGAGGACCACCGCGGCTAAGGGCATCGACCACGTGTTCGACTTTGGCGTCAAGGGTCGCTAGGGGCGACAAATGATGAATAAATCCAAGGCGATAAGCATCGGCTGCAGAAAATGCTTCCCCCGTGAGAAACAGAGCGCGGGCTTGACTGGGCCCTAACCGCTCAATGACAAAGGGTGAAATCACACCAGGGACCAGGCCAATGCGCACTTCGGTCAAGGCGAAGCTCGCCGTATCTGCGGCAATGGCGATGTCACAAGCAGCGACGAGGCCAACGCCGCCACCGCGTGCAGGTCCTTGAATTCGCGCCACTGTTGGCTTACTGCACCCCGCTAGGGTGTGGAAGACCTCGCCGAGGATGCGGGCACTGTGACGATTGCCCTCGGCGCCGGTCATTGCTTGCTCAGCCATCCAGGCCAAGTCAGCACCAGCACAGAAGCTTTTGCCTTCAGCACCGAGGACCAGCACGCGGACACCGGGGTCGTTTTCGCATTGACGAACGGCGGCGGCAATGCCCGCTAACATCTCGCCGGTAAAGGCGTTATGCTTGTCGGGCCGGGAAAGCCATAGCCGGGCTACACCTGCATGGGTTTCTAAGCGGATCACGTTTTTACCCCAAGAGCCTTGAAAAGACTCGATTTACATGCGAATCACGCCCGGCTGCCAAGGCCCAAATGGCGCATTGTGGCATGCCGACAGCGCTAGACCGAGGACGTCCCGGGTCTCCGTGATCTCGATGACACCGTCATCCCAGAGCCGCGCCGTGCCAAAGTACGGGTTGCCCTCATCCTCATATTTCGCAAGGATTGGCGCGCGGATAGCTTGCTCTTCGTTAGGTGACAGTTCACGTCCATCTTTCGCCATTTGTTCGCGCTTGACCGTCGCCATCACGCTGGCAGCCTGCTCGCCGCCCATCACGGAAACGCGGGCATTGGGCCACGTGAACAGAAAGCGCGGCTGATAGGCGCGGCCGCACATGCCGTAATTGCCGGCGCCGTAGGAACCACCGATAATAACAGTGATTTTTGGCACCTGCGCCACGGCCACAGCGTGCACCATCTTGGCGCCGTCCTTGGCGATGCCGCCGTGCTCAGCCTTGGAACCGACCATGAAACCCGTGACATTTTGCAGAAATAGCAAGGGCGTCTGCCGCGTACAGCACAGTTCAATGAAATGCGCGGCCTTGAGCGCGCTTTCGGAGAACAACACGCCGTTATTGGCCAAGATGCCCACGGGCATGCCGTGAATATGGGCGAAACCGCAGACAATGGTTGTGCCATAGCGCGGTTTCCATTCGTGAAATTCGCTGCCATCGACCACGCGGGCAATGACTTCGCGCACGTCATAGGGGGTTCGCAAATCCGCCGGCACCACGCCCAGCAGTTCCTGGGGATCGAGGCGCGGCGGCTGCGAAGCGCGAAGAATTCCAGAAGGTTGCTTGCTGCGATTGAGGGTCCCGACGATGGTGCGCGCCAGGCTCAGGGCATGGGCGTCGTCATCGGCGAGGTGATCGGCCACGCCTGAAATCCGCGTGTGCACATCGCCGCCGCCAAGGGCCTCGGCCGAAATCTCTTCACCTGTCGCGGCCTTAACCAGGGGCGGCCCGGCCAAATAGATGGTGCCGCGGTTCTTGACGATGATCGCTTCATCGGCCATCGCTGGTACGTAGGCACCGCCTGCTGTGCACATGCCCATCACTGCAGCGATTTGCGGAATTCCTGCAGCCGAAAGGCGGGCTTCATTGTAGAAGATGCGGCCAAAATGGTCGCGATCGGGAAAGACCTCATGCTGCAAGGGCAAAAAGGCGCCACCGGAGTCCACAAGGTAGATGCAGGGCAAACGGTTCTCAGCGGCGATCTCCTGAGCCCGCAAGTGTTTTTTCACGGTCATCGGCAGGTACGAGCCGCCTTTGACCGTCGCATCATTGGCGATGATCATGACCTCGCGTCCGGCCACGCGCCCGATCCCGGTGATCACGCCCGCAGAGGCGGCTTGCCCATCGTATAATTCGTAAGCGGCAAGCGGAGATAGCTCAAGGAAGGCCGTCCCCGGATCGATCAACTGCTCGACGCGATCGCGGGCCAGCAAGGCCCCCCGTTCGGTGTGCCGCGCCCTAGCCTGAGGTGGACCACCGAGCCGCGCGTGGGCCAGCCGTTGTCGCAGCTGATCGCGCAAGCCAAGGTGATAGGCTCGGTTTTTGGCAAAGGTTTCGGAGGTCAAATCCAGGTGGCTTTCGAGAATGTCCATAGCCCAGCGTTCTAGCAAATTGCCGGCTGATCTGTCACCGTCTGGCCACGCTTTTGAACAGCCAGCGTGCACGGCTGCCCCGGGACCTTGCGATGATTCGACTTGGCCATGAACTTGGCGCAATTGTGCTGGAACCGCCGCATTTGCAGTGGCAGTCGGTGCCGACGCCGCTTGGGCCAATGCTGATTGTAGTCTCCGAACTTGGCGTTTGTGCTTGTGAATTCGATCGCGATGCTCCAGATGATGCCGATGTCCGCCGCTGGTATCGTCGCTTTGGCAAACTCTTTCTCACGCCTGCGAAAAAGCCCCTGCCGGCTGCCCTGGCCCTGGCTGCGTACTTTGCCGGACGCGGCGAAGGGTTTGACTTGAACGTTGACTTACGCGGGCTTACTGAGTTCCAGCAACGAGTATTGTTAGCACTTTCTCGGGTGCCTTTGGGTCAAACCGTGCAATACGCCGACTTGGCACGGGCGGTCGGGCAACCTGGCGCCGCGCGGGCTGTTGGCGGGGCGATGGCGCGCAACCCGATTCCCGTAATTCTGCCGTGTCACCGCGTGCTTGGCGCAGCAGGACTGGGCGGTTTCTCCGGCGGGCTTGAGCTCAAGCGCTCCTTGCTTTTGCTCGAAGGCGTGCTGGCCTAGGCTGGCGGTACGCGTGAGGCGAAATCGTTTACATAAATAGATAGTTACGACCTTGCTATACACCCCTCGTCGGCGGGCAGTGGCTGTGGGGCGATTGCCTATTTGCCGCAAATCTGCGAGGGTTTTGCCCGTGCGGGCAGCCTGCTCGCCAGAGGAAAGCTATGAAATTACAAGATGTTGTTGCCCTCGTCACTGGATCCGCAAGCGGCCTCGGTCGCGCTACCGCCGAACGGCTCCATCGCGGTGGTGCCAAAGTCGTGATCTGCGATCTGCCCCAATCACAAGGTGCTGAAATTGCCAAGGCTTTGGGCGAAGGCGCCCTCTTTGCCCCCACCGACGTCACCTCCGAGGCCGACGTCACCGCAGCCCTGGACGCAGGCAAGGCGGCTTTTGGCCGTGATGTCAACGTCGTAGTCAACTGCGCCGGCATCGCTGTCGCCGCCAGAACCGTGACGCGCAAGGGCCCCCATGATTTGGGGCAGTTCCTCAAAGTCCTCAACGTCAACGTCGGCGGCTCGTTCAACACGATGCGCTTGGCAGCGGCAAGACTCAGTGAAACCGAGGCCTTAGCCGGTGGCGAGCGCGGCGTCTTCATCAATACCGCCAGCGTCGCGGCCTATGACGGCCAGATCGGCCAGGCCGCTTACAGCGCCTCCAAGGGAGCCATTGTCGGCATGACCCTGCCAATTGCCCGTGATCTCGCCGGCTTTGGCATCCGCGTCTGCACGATCGCCCCAGGACTGTTCCGCACGCCGATGCTCGCCGGCCTGCCCGAGCAGGTGCAGAACGAACTGTCCAAGATGGTGCCCTTCCCCAGTCGCCTCGGCGATCCCGATGAATATGGCCACCTTGCCCAGCACATCATCGAAAATGCGATGCTCAATGGCGAGGTGATTCGCCTCGACGGCGCCCTGCGCATGCCGCCCAAGTAGCAGAGAACTCCGCCCATTGACTGCGATCGGCTGGCCCAGTTCTTCCAGGATCGGCCGGTCGCGGTACCCGTGGGTCCGGCACGCCCGTGGCCCGAAACGCGGGCGGCAAAGGCGATGTTTCGGCGGGCCCGGCTCGGCAAAAAACTCTGGCGCTGGCCGATCCTGGGCCTTCCCTTGGCAAAAAAAATCTGCTAGGGTTGATGGACCTGCGGTGCAAAGTTTGTTCCGCAGGCTAGGCAGACAGGTACGGCAAACGTTCAAAACAACGCGCAAGTCGTTGAAGGTCTTGCAAAAGACCAAGTCCACGACCCAGGTCATGGCCCCCACAGGGGTCCTCAAGCGGCCGGTCCTTCGCGGGCCCTGCTCGAGCGCGCGCCGCCAGTGCCCGCCGGATTTCGGTCTGGCCCACTGGATGCCATCGGTAGGACGCCCTGTGCAGAATCCGTAGGACGCAAACCGCTCAGTGCCGCGTGAATCGACGAGAACTGCGTTTGGCCTTTGGTCTCGCAGGGATCCACGGTGCATCGTGTCACGACCTCAACGCCATCAGCCAAGAATGCTGGTGCTTCGGCGCCAGGTCACACAGAGAGAGACAGTCGCAATGGGAAAGAAGCTTTTCGTAGGTGGGTTGAGTTGGAATACCAAGGACGACGGACTGCGTACCGCGTTCGAGAAATTTGGAGAGGTCACGGACGCTAAGGTGATCCTGGACCGCGAAACCGGTCGTTCGCGCGGCTTCGGCTTCGTGACCATGGGCACCGACGAAGCGGCCAAGGCTGCAGCCACCGAAATGGACGGCAAGCCGATCGATGGCCGCACGGTCAAGGTCAGCGAAGCCCAGGAGCGCCCGGCTCGTCCCGGTGGCTTCGGGGGCGGTCGTGAAGGCGGCGGCGGTGGTGGCGGCGGTGGTGGCGGCTACGGCGGCGGTCGCGGCGGCGAGCGTGAATACGGCGGTGGCGGCGGCGGCGGCGGCGGTGATTTCGGCGGTGGCGGTGGCGGTCGTGGCCGTGACTTCGGCGGCGGTGGCGGCCGAGGTGACTTCGGCGGCGGCGGTGGCCGTGGCGGTCGCTTCCGCGATCGCGATGGCGGCGGTGGCGGCGGCGGTGGTGGTGGCGGTCGCGACTGGTAGTCGGCTGCCCTCAGGCGAACTGCTGATACGTGAACGCAAGCGAATCTGCGCCCCTACGCGACTTTTTCGCTACGGTTTCGCTGTCAATTGTGCTTGGTGGCCTCGGCCGTTCGCAGCACGCTGACCAGCGCACCGCAAGCGAGCATCTCGCAAGCATCTCGCAGGCATATCGCAGGCAATAAAGGACCCCCAACCTCGAACACCTAGGTGACGAGGCTGGGGGTTTCTCTTTTTTGCGCAATTTGGCGGAGTTAGAGGGGCGAAACGACGACGCTCAACGTGACTTTGACATCGAGGTCAATCTTGCCCGCCGGCGCTGTTTCGCCTTTGGCGACAACCAGATGGATGAGCGACAGTTCGTCAAACGCCAGGGAAGTCACAAAGGTGCTGGCAGCTGCGGCACTGGCAGCATCCACCGTGCCCGTGACAGCCGCCACAGAACCCTTTGGAATGCTTGGGATCGAGCACAGCCGAGCGCCATCCTTTGTGGCCTTGAGCGGTGTAGCCCCGACATACAAGTCCACCTGCGGCAGTGGACCGGTCAAGGTGTTGGACTTGGGCGTCACGGTCACAGCGGTGATTTTGATCGACTTGACCAGCTTCTTGTAGGGCACAAGCTGCGGTTCAGTCTTGGTCAAATCCACCGTTTGCGCAGGCGAAGTCACGTCTTGGGCCAGGGCCACCGGCGCGACCTGCCCCGCATTACCGCCCAGGGCTTGCCCGAGGTCAAAGCTGGTCGGCAGCGACTGCGTGACCGAAAACGTGAGGTCCAGCTTGCCAGCTGTGGACGTAACTGCCGTGCTCAACTGGTCGCAGCCCAGCAGGCAGCCGGCCGTCAACAGCGGCAAGAGAAGTAGAAATCCCTGAATTTTGCGCACAATTCCCCCCTGGTGAATCCGGCCCAAGGCGGGACGCGGTGCGCCCAAGGTGCCGATTCCTGCGCCTGCCGTCAACCCGCCGCTGGCAGGCCAACGCGCTGCAGAAGGGTCTGCTGCAGAGGGGGCAAAAGCGCCAACAGACCATTGAGTTGCGCAATTGCTGCGCCATTACGGCGCTGCACTTTGTGCGCCAAAATCAGCTCATTCTTGAGTGAATGTTGCCAACCGGTCAGCTCGGTCACCGTCACTTGGTAGCCGTGCGCCTCAAGCACCAAGGCCCTCATAACGTTGGTCAAATGCGCTGCAAATTCGCGTCGTTGAATGGGATGCCTCCACAGGGCCGCGGCCGGCAACTTGTCCAGATCCCGCCCCGTCAGTTGGCGCGACAGTTCGGCTTGGCAGCAGGGAACCACAGCAATCACAGGGGCATGGGCGGTGATGGCCAATGCCAGCGCATCGTCGGTCGCCGTATCGCAGGCGTGCAAGGCGACAACCATGTCCACCGAAAGCTTTTCGCCAGTCGGCAAGTGCAGTTGCCGCGACTCGGCATCGACCGCTAGCTGCGCCACCGGCTGATCCACGAACTGCATCCGCGCGTAGCCCAAGGCGGCCGCACGCTGCCGGCTGCGCGCGACCAGGTCCTGCCGAACCTCCACACTGTAGACGTGACCAATATCCTTGTTTTTCAACCATAATTCGTAGAGAATAAAGCCCAGGTAGGCATTGCCAGCCCCCGCGTCGACAATCACCGGGTCATGCGCCGGCGGTGGCGGCAAATCGCTTTGCTCTTCTGATTCAGTGGGTTGTCCGGGATCGGCTTGGACCTGGAACAGCGGCTCGAGAAAGGGCTGCAGAAATCCGCACAAGTGGTTAATCTGCTTGAGCTTTCTCAGCGCATCGGCATTGAGGTCACCGCCCTTGGTCAGCAGGTGCAGTTCCTGTAGCAAGGCAGTCGATTGGTCAGCAAGCAAGGTCGGTTGGACGCGGTCGGCGCTGATCTTGGTCCGCGCCGGCGAAACACTGGAAACGTTTGACATGATTGACAACTTTGCAGGTAGGGGCCTGCGCTAGGGTACGGCCCAACGACGCGTACGCTGCGCGCAGACCTCAAGGAGATTGAGAATTCAAATGCGGAATCAGGCGGTTGCGATACGAGCGCCTTGGGCCTTGGCGGGGACTGGGGCGTACTGGCTGAATTCCACGCCAACAGCCTGCAACTAGAGGAGAAATCAGTGCTTCTCTTCGGCAACGGCCTCCGTAGCGTTGCGCAGGCGCTGGGTCAGAACGCGGATCACGCCACGCGCCATCACGGGGTGTAAGTCAAGGAGATCTTGGAAATCATCGCGGGCAATGGCCAAGAGTTCGACGTTGACCATGGCGCGAATCGAGGCAGAGCGCTTCTGCGAGTCGAGCAAGGCCATCTCGCCAAAGCACTCGTTTTGACCCAGCTTTGCCACGCGTTCACCGGCGTGCAGAACTTCGACTTCGCCATCGAGGATGACGTACAGGTGGTCGCCCGGCTCGCCCTCGGCAAAGACCAGGTCCCCCGCGTCAACATGGACGTTTTGCGCGATGTCGGTCAAAGGCAAGAGCTGTTCGCCGGACAAATCGCGAAACAGCGATACGCCCTTGAGCAGAAAGACCAAATCCATCGGATCGCGCGCCACGCCCTGCCCCGCCTTGCCCGCCCAACCCTGGGCCGGTGCTTGCTGAATCGTCCAGCCCCACACGCGCGCCAGCCACGGCTCGACCCGCTCGAGTTCCCGTTGCAACTGCGCACCATCGGCGGTGTACCCGCCTGGCACTTGGCTGTCAAAGGTCCGGTTGGTCGTGGCATTGCCGAGGTCCGACGCCCTTTCGATAATCGCCACAAAAGGCTTTAATTCCGGGTCGATCAAGTGCTGGTCGAGCAATTCAATCGCGGTCGACCGGGTACGCTGGGCCGGACTGCGGTAATACAGATACGCCTTATGCATGGCGGCGCGGGCGGTCAACAGCCCGAGGAGGCGGAAACAGCGGGCCTCGCTCTGCTCACGTAAGGCCTGAAGTTCACCCAGGAAAAAGACGTGGCGCGACGAATCCCCCAAGGCCCGCTGTTCAATAAACTGGTAGCGCAGCAGCAGGTCAATTTCGCGTTTGACGTGGTCATGTACCCAAACTCGCGGCGGTTTTGGCCGATCGGCCTCGCGGGCCAGCCGCCACAGCGAGACGATCGCATTGCTGCGCAGCACGCCTTTGGAGCGATCCACAACATCCATCAGTAGTTGCACAGCATCGGCACTGGCCACCTTCTCGGCAATCCGCAGCAGGCGCAGCAGGACCGCGGTGCCGACCAGACCTTCCTCAAATCGCTGGCGAATCGGCGTCAAAACCTTGGTGCCGTAGCGCTGCAGGGCCGCCGTGGCCGACTGCACCAGGTCGGGACGGGAAAGGGCCTGAATCAGCACCGGCAAATACTCCGGCGATCCGATTTGCCCCATGGATTCAACGGCATTCTGCCGCACCTGCAGGGACGGGTCATCGAGCATACGCGCCAGATCCATCGATTCTGCCGCGGCGTAACCAGACGAAATGTAGGCCGCCCGCGCCCGGCGCTCAGGCAAGGTCGAGGTGAGGTCCTCGCGCAATTGTCGTTCAATCACCTGATGTTGCATGTGGCCGCCGACTTGGTGCAGCCACACCACAGCCATGCGCGCCACGCCAGGATCGTCGTGCGTGACGTAGGTAGAAATCAGGGGCACCAAGTCGGGATTGGGAAAATGCGCTAGCATTCTCAAGCCTTCCCGCAGCACACCTGGAGCACGGTCCCGCTGCAATAGACTGAGCAGCAACCCGGCATCAGGCCTTAGGCCCAAATCATTCATTAATTCAAGAGCTCGCCGCGCAAGTTCGGGTTCTTGACTGCGCGCTACGGGCAGCAAATCCTCGATCTGGACCGGAAGCTGCATATCGCGAATCATGTCAAGGGCTTGAACGACCTCTTTGACTTCGGTTTTGGCGAGGCGCTGGCGAACTTCCCCCAGGGCCGATTTCATCATCAAAGCGCGGGTTTGTGGGTCAGAATCGGCGTCCATCCGCCGGGCGCGCAGGCCCTCAAACAGCGCACGCCGATAGTGCGGGCCCATGGACAGTCCGATGCCAACCGCGCCAATACAGGCAAAAATCGCAGGAATTGCATAGAGATAGGGCGGATAATGCCGGCTCGCTAAGATCAGCAGCACCACCGAGACCAGCGCGGTGGCGACACGGTAAATCACGCCATCAATCAGGGTCTTAGCCCGCTCGCCCTTGCGCGACTCCAGGGGCATCACGAGCATTTGCATGGCGTTGCGAGACAAGGCGAACTGGCCGATGCGCTCAAAGAACGACGCCGCGACGACGGCCCAAAATGCCCAATCATACCCAGCTGATCCAGCCATCCAGTAGATGGCCATGCCGCCGGCGATGAGGACCGCGGAGGCCGATATCGACATGCCGATGCCGACGATGCGGACTATGCGGCTGGTGGCCATCAGGGCGACAAAGAAGGCGACGGTGTTGGCGATGCCATAGTAAGTACCTAGGAATCCTGCGATTTCTTCGCGCCGGTAGCGGATCTTTAGCTCGGAACTGAATTGAAAATCGAGGATGAGCGACGCCACCTGCAGCAAGAAGACCAAGCCGGCCAAGCGAAGCAGCAGGGGCGTGTTGAAGATGCTCTTGAAACCACGGGCAATTTCACTGTCTCCGCCCACTTTGACTACGGCGGCACTGCGACGGGCTACGGGCGAAGGACCGCTTAGATCCTCTGCGGAGCTGTCCATACTCTCCAACTCATGGATGATCGGAGAGATTCGCGCCGCCAGCCAGGCCATCAGTAGCAGGACCAGCCACATGAGTTGCCGGGCTTCCGCCACCTTCATGGCGAGCGACACCGACACGCCACCGAGCGCCGCGCCCAGCGTGGAAACCGCCGCCAACACAGGGAAAAGCCGCTTGCCCTGCCGCGCTGGCAGTAGGGCCGAGATCGCGTTCCACGTCTGCACCAGCACCAAGTTGCAAATGGCGGTACACCAAACCAATTGCACCAGGGCCACGCCCTTGGGTGCCAGAGGATAGGCAAACTGCAGGCCGGTAAAGGTCAAAAGGCCAATGCCGAGCAGGCCAAGAAAGCGCTTGATCAGGGGAATATTTTCAATAACCGAGACGTAGCCAATGGACGCAATCGCAGTAAATAGCGAGGAGGACAGGAACATCCAGGGCAGGTTCTTGGCCTCCTGAACGTCAAGGTAGACAGCTTTGGTGAAGGTGGCGCTGACGACGGAAATAGCTGTAACAACTGCGAAAACCGGAGCCACCCTGAGCAGAATCGGCAGGTCCGCGGCCTTGAGAGCAAACAGGTCCTGCAAAAACGTCACCAGCCGCGCCGGCCGATGCAGCGAAGATGAACGGGCGTGCGAGGCGGCGTCAACGACGGGCATGGACGGCGGAATTCCCAATCAGCGAAGCGACATACAGCAGGGAGATAGGCCCCCGACTCGGGCAACCAAATCCGGGCCCGGGCCTGCGGTACTTCAGCACAATTGCGTGCAACTGACTAGTACGCCCAGGCCAACTTGGGTTTGCTTTTGCTGGCGGACGAGAGCTCCGGGCCTTGGGGGGCTGCGCCAACGCCAAGAAGGCGGACCCGTCCCGGCCGACGGTCTGGCCCGGGCGCGTCATCGACCAAATGCGCCATCAACTGGGCGCAATGATTCGCAAGCTGGTGCTGCGCTGGCCTCTACTTGAGCGCGCCCGCCGCAATCCAGTCGTGAATCGTCGCGAGGTCCGCGGCCTCTAGCGGCACGGCCGGCATCATCTCAAATTTGGCCGGCATGGGGTTGCCCTGACACGGCGTGGGCGAATGGAGCTTCTGCCACAGGTAGCTTTGGTCGGGCTGCCCCGCCACAACCAGGATGCCGCCACAGGGTTCGGTCGCCGCCTTGCCCACCAGCGTTTGGTAGGAAATGTCTGACGTCAGCGGCAGTTGGGCGTAGCCTGGCAGTCCCAGGGCGGTGGCACTATGGCAGTTGATGCAGCGGGCGTCGAAGACGGCCTGAACCTGGGCATAAGAGGTTGATTTTACATCAGTTGCTGGAACATCGGCTGGGACGTCGGCGGCAACGTCCGCCGCTACGTCGGCTGCAACGTCGGCGGTCACGTCAGGGGCGGCAATGTCGCTGGCCGAGCTGTCCGTGGCCGAGCTGTCCGTGGCGGAAGTGTCGTTGGCGACGCTGGTGACGTCGTTGGCCGGAAGATCGCTAGACGAAACATCGGCTTGGACACTGTCGGTGGCAGTGGTGTCAGCAGGGACCGAGGCCGCTGTGCTGGAACAGCCGGCTAGCCCTGCGACGGCTCCGATGGCGGCAAGCGCTAGGCATACGGATTTGTTATGAAAAGTGAGTGGCGCTGCGTGCATGTCTGTTGCCTTTGAGGAGGTGGCTCCCCGCCGTTGTGACCGGCCGCCAAGATAGCAAAGCTCGGGCGACCGTGGAAGGTCAGAAGCGGGGCGGGAGGGGCGGGAGGTCGCTCCCAGCATCAACGCTGGCGACTGGCGTCGTTGTCACCAGGGTCGCGGCCGGGCTGGTGCAGGCGGCAAGAAAGGGCAGGAGGCCTAGAAAGAGTTTGCATGGAAAGCTATTTTTGCACATGCCTAGCCCCGGTTGGCGAAGCATCCTACGCTTGAGCCGGCAGTGGATGTCGAAGCCTCGCGACGCACGGTAGCGCCAGGGTGGGCAACGTGCAAGGGGCTGGATTTATTGGCGTGACTTAGTGCGGTTATGGTGCGGCAACCGGGCGACCGTGAAAGGTTGCTCCTACTCCGGCTATTCATTACCAAATAATTTCAAACGAATAAGCGTGGGCTTGCACCCCCGCGCGGTTGCCCCTGGTCACGACCACACCCAACGTCCGCCGCCCCAACCTAACCTACCGCGGCCGCGAGCGCCGGCTGAGCCCTTGCTCGTCCTTGTCGCGCAGCAGACTGCTCCCCATCATGTGGTGCTCCTTTCGCGACCGCTCGGTGGTCTGCTGACTCAGTTCCTCCCGCAATTGCACGATCTTCTGTCGCACCGCCTCCACCGCCGAACTGCCCGGGGCGAGGTGGCCCAGCGTCACCAGCAGTTCGTCCAGCGTAGCGCGGGCATGAAGGAAATCGCCCTCGCGGTTAGCTCGCACCGCCGCCAGGGTTGCTGCACCCGCCAGCGCCACGGCCACGGGCTCGAGCACGTGCAGGTCTCGCGGCTGCGTGTCGTTGCTCGCCGAATCTGTCAGGCGCCAGTGCGCTGTAAAGACAGGTAATTCCAGTGGTCCTTCGCGGTCAGACACCGTAACTTCCACCGAAGGCGTCTCACCGTGCTGCCCCGCCGGCAGTAACGCCGCGATCAGCAAGTCTAATTCCTGGTCGCTGACCAAATCGCCGACCTCCAAGTGCAGCTGCGTGCCAGTCCACTGCGCCGGGTAGTTGCTGAGCACCTCGAGGCGCACGCCGGGAGAGGGGCACAGGTCAACGGCGATTCCGCGCGCGACCACGCTGAGTGCCTCACCCAGTTCCGCCAACAGGATCCTAGGCAACAGGCTAGGATCAGAGACGAAATAGAACTGACCGCCTCCCGCTACGGCCATGGCAGCGAGCAGTTCTTCGTTGAAATCGTCGCCGATGCCCAGGCAGCTGGTACTGATGCTTTGCCCGCGGGCCGGACCGACGATGGCTGACAGCTCGGCAGGCGAACGCGGCCCGATATTGGCTTGACCGTCGGTGACCAGTACCACGCGGCGCAGGGCGTCATCCCCAAGATCTGCCGCTCGCAAAAGCTGTTGAACACCCGATAGATAGCCATCGGCAATGGCCGTGCTACCCCGCGCGTCGATGGCCTGAACCGCCTGACACGCCGCTCTGACGTTGGGACCGGTGGCGGGGCTCAGAGCGGTCACGACCTCGATGCGATCGTCAAACGCAATAACTGCAAAATAATCAGTTGATTGCAGGTTCGCCAGCACGGCATTGACCGCTTGTTGGGCCAGGGCCATCTTGGGACCGCCCATCGAGCCCGAACGGTCGATGACCAGGGCAATATGCAATGGTGGCCGCTGCTTGCGCTCTTCGGCAACCACGGCCTGCAGGCTGACCTTGAGGTAACGTCGGCTGCGGTTGCCGGCCCGTCCCAAGGCGCGGTCGGTGTCGACGGTTACGGCAGCGACCGGGCAAATATCTGATTTAATTATCTTTTCCTTGCTCTTTGCCATGACTAGCCTCCCTTACCCGTTTTTTGGGCGAATTCTAACAGTCGTTGCAGCCTGCGATTGGCAGAAACATCCAGGGGTCTGCGCACATGCAGCTCAATGCCTGGCTCAAGGACAATGTGTTCCCATTGCGACCGATACAGACCGCTTGAACTGATGAGGTCGAGATGCCCCGAAACCTCGTTTTCTCGCGGCCTTGGCGTGGTTGTGTGGACCGCGCCGGCAAACATTGGCGTCCCCAGAGGCCTCTGCGCGTGGGGCGCGGGGACTTGGGAAAGCTCCTGTAACAACAAGGCAAGTGCATCGTCTGGCGTCAGGACCAGGCGCTCGCGGATTCGAGCCAGCTGCACGCCTTGGGCCTGCATGGCGCGAATCACCCGCAGGCGCAGGCCATGAGCAGCCGGATAGCGCGCGGCAGACCCGGCACCTGTTGGCGCGCTCAGCAGGCCATTAAGCATGTAAAAACGTATGGTTCTGCGACTTTCACCAGTCCGTTCGCACAAATCGTCCAGACTGCACCAATCGTCGGGCGGGTCGCTACCACCGTGCGGCGTCTCGGGTTTCTGCATGGTCCTTGCCTCCTGCCGTCCATCCGCGTCTTGTTTGCGCTGACAACGTCATCTTAGCAGGTAACAGTTACCATGTCAAGTGTCTTGTGTGAACAGTCCTCGGCCTTCGCGCAAATTCGCCTAAGCCCGTCCGCCCCTTCGCTAAAGCCAATCGCACTTTCTTCTTACCGCACAAGGCTTTAACGCCAGCGCTTGCCAGCTGCAGCGGGGACCTCGACGCCAGATGCGCGCAACTGGGCGCGGCACGCCGGGCACAAATCGACCTCGGCATCGATGGATTTGACGCGGTGTTGGGCCGAGGACATCAGGCACGTGCGCGTCTGTTCGCAGTGGTCGAGTCCGAAGTTGTGCCCCACCTCGTGCACGGCCACTTTGGCTATGCGCACAAGTAGTTGCGCGACGTCGACTCCCCTCTTGGCGCGAAACGTCGAGATGACGTTGCTCTTGCCGTCCATGGTACCCAAGCCCAGCACACCCCAAAGGCCGAGTTTGGCATCGTGTGTAAAGATATCGTCTTGGGTCAGTCCAAGGATCTTCGCGCCATCGGCCGGCAACCGCTGCACCAGCCAGGGAAGCAGGACGTCCGCGTCCCAGCGCGCCCGCGGGGCATGCCAGGCGCTTTGCGGCATGGGAATCGCTGGCAGTTGGCGGACTTGCACGGGGTAGAACGCCAGCAGCCCGTCGCGTACGGCCTCGATGACGTCCGGCGATGGAGCTGGCAAAAGTGGTTGAATATAGATGATTTTAGGCGGCTGGGCCACAGCCAGCGTCGGCAGACTAAGCGGCACGAGCAAGGCCAGGACGAGACAAAGCCAGGAGAGACATGTAGCGGCCAAGGTAGGCCAGAAAAGTCTTGGCTCATCGGTGGATTGCACCGGGAGGATTGGCAGTGCCGGCTGCCGGATACTTTTGAAATTCATAGTATTTTCTCCAAAGCGCGCTTAAGATGCAGCACGACATCTGTCGTCTGCTTCAACACCAACGTGGGCGGCCTGCTGATACTATGCGCTCTGGTTCGCTACGTCGCAAGTACCTTTGATATTGAGGTCTTGACAGCAGATGCAAGGCCATCAGACCGGCTCTCGCATTAGGCATCGCTGGCGTAGTGGGTAGGCGCGCGGGGAAGGCGAGAACCGCGCGGGCCTGAAGTTCACCAACACGTTCAGTATTGGTGCTAACCTGTGGCCAGCGCGAGGGATGTGGACTGCGGAGCAGCGGCGTACGACGCCGTTTTCCGCCGCCGAGGCGGAAAATCCCAGCCCGGTCGCCGCTTCGGCGACGCGCCCGAAGCCATGGCACTGCCACGGGTGATCCGAGTGATCATGGTGCGAGTACCAGGCGAGCCGGGCCGGGCGGGCCGAACTCGGCGGGCAACAAGTTCAATATACTGTATCCACATAGATTTTTTCGCAACGGCTTGGAACGGGCGTGGTCCCGATGGAGGCGCCGTGCCCGAAGACGCTAGCCAAACCCTAGCCAGATGAGCATTTTTGTGGCGTGTCGTGTCACCAATTTTGCATTGATTTCAGGGTCTAATGCTGGTGCTAAAGCTTGGCTGACCTGGTCAGAATTTCGCCAGCGGTCAAAACCGAAAAAGCCCCGGTTTCCCGAGGCTTTTACGCAATTTCAGCGAGGCTGCTCTGCTTGGTGCGCACTGTAGGATTTGAACCTACGACTCCCACCGTGTGAAGGTGATACTCTACCGCTGAGTTAAGCGCGCATATTTGTTCCAATCTTCGAACTTCCACCCCCGCAGATTGGGCGCACCAACCGTTGCGAAGCGGGCGTCATGATGAACGGTGGCCCGGACCTTGTCAACGGCAGCACCGCCGCCCGCGCAAAAAGTCGCCAAATCCGCGGCGCCCCCTACACTGCTGACAGCGCCGCCGGCTGGCGAAAAGGCGACAAGGCGTGGAACTTCCATTGATTCCAAGCGAGACGACCGCATCGATCGCGACCGTGGCGGTTGCCCCCGTGCCGATCGCCCTGACTTTGCTGGCGCTGATCCTGGTGATCGGAGCCCTGTCCGGTGTGGTGCAGTCGGGGCTGGCCCGTAGGTTCAGTTGGTGGGCTATCCCTCTGACAACAGGGTGGATTGGCGTGCCGGTCCATGAACTCTCGCACGCAGTGGCCTGTCTTCTGCTGCGTCGACCCATTCTGAAGTTCCGGCCGTTGGCGCCCAATTCCCAAACAGGAACGCTAGGTTTTGTACAGTGGCAACCCGGGGCTGGGCCCTTGGCTTGGCTGTCGACGGTGCTGGTCGGTCTAGCCCCCTTGGCAGGCGGGACACTGGCCCTATTTGGACTCATGCAACTGCCCGGAGTTTTTGATCATTGCGCCCGACTGCCCCATTGGCGCGCCCTGCCCTGGTCCTGGCAGCAGGACGAGCAGACGGCCCTGCCAACCCTGGATCAACTCTTTGCAATGACGCATGTTTACGCCGATCTAACCCGCCGCGCTTGGCAGCAAGGCTGGACGGGACGCCTGGGCATCGTCGCTTGGTGGTGGTCTTTGGTTAGTGTTGCGGCGCACATGTCGCCCTCTAGCGCCGATTTGCGTGACACTTGGCGGGGTTGGCTGCTTGGTCTACTGCTCACGGCGGCGGTCTTGCTGGGCTGGCATGCCCTGGACTGGCACGGCCATATCGGCGTTCTTAATGGCATTTTTCAGGTGATGGTCCAGCTGATTCCGGGGCTGCTCGTCGGCGGGACGACGCTAATGGCCTTGGTCCTGATCTTGCTTCCCCTGCGCCGCTGAAGCCCGGGCCCGCTGGTCACCGATGGCCTCTGCCGTCGCTCGCAAGCCGTCGATTCCCCTGCGCTTGAGCGGACTTTGCTGCCAGCCATCCCCGGGTCCCTCATCCGGCCAAGCAACAACGTCCTGGCGCAGCGGCGCGACCAACTCGGGGCGCGGCGCAAACGCAACATCGCCCGACGGCAGGGAAAACCGATTCCACGGACAGACGTCCTGACACACGTCGCAGCCAAACAAGTGCTCGCCCAGCAGCGCAGCCTGATCAGCCGTCTGGGCGCCGTTGATCTCTATGGTCGCATGGGAAATACACAATCGCGCATCCACCACGCCCGGCGCCACCAGGGCACCAGTGGGACAAGCCTGCAAACACGCTTGACACGTCCCGCAATGGTCCACCATGGGCGGGTCGGCATCGAGGTCCAGGGTGGTCATAATCGTCGCCAAAAAGAAGAAAGAACCATGACTTGGATGAATCAGCAGGCTGTTCTTCCCCTGCCAGCCCAGGCCCGCGCGCTGGGCCCAGGCCCTCTCCAGCACGGGACCGTGATCCACCGACCAGCGGAAGTCGTCGATAGCGCGAAAGGGCCGCAACGGCGCTTGGGGATGGCGAAAATCGTCGCCCAGCTCGGCTTTCATGGTGCTGCGGACGGCCTCGGTCACGGCCTTGAGCCGCCGTTCTGCCACCACGTGGTAGTCCGTACCCCAGGCGTAACGGGAAATCCAAACGCGATCTTCCCCTTGCAAATCAATGTCATGGGTGTGTGGTTGTGCACTATCGTAGTCCAGGGCCAGGCAAATGACGCTGCGCGCAAACGGCACGACAAGCCCGGGGTCGCAGCGCCGCGCCGGATCTTGGGCCATCCAAGCCATATCTCCATGTTTTCCTGAACTTAGCCAATGCTTCAGCGCCTGCAACTCTTGGGGCAACGCCATAGCGCGAGCAATGCCGACGCGCGAAAATCCTGCATCCAGGCATAGTTGCTTGATCTGCTGCGTTCGTCGCGACCGCGTCTGCTCCGGCGTTTCGCCCCAGGTCGGCAGGGCCTTCTGCCGCCGCTGACGTCGTCGCTCGCTGCGGCTCAGTTGGCGCAGACAGTCGGGGTCGACGTCGTCTTCGCTTTGACTATCAGCAAGTTCTTCAGGTCCCATGTTGGTCCCCGTCAAGCCGGTGGCACGTAGGGGATCCCGAGACTAATGCCCGTAGCGCTCGACAAATGAAGCGTAATCACCTTGATAATCAAGGATTTCACCATCACGAATCCGCCAAATGCGGTTGCACGATTCGGCCAGCACGCTACGGTCGTGGGTGGCCACGATGAACGTACCGCGGTATTCCGCCAGGCCTTCCGCCAGAGCGCTGCAGCCTTCGAGGTCCAAGTGATTGGTCGGTTCGTCGAGCAACAGAAGATTGTGCTTTAGAAGCATGAGCCTGCAGAACAGCATCCGCACGCGCTCGCCGCCCGATAGGGTTCCTGTCGCCTTGAGCCCATCGTCGCCGCGAAACAGCATCCGCCCGAGCAGGCCGCGAATTTCCTCAAGGTCTGCCTGTGGTTTCCAATCGTGCAGCCAGCGATCGATGGTCTTGCCCGCCTCGACCGTGCCCTCGTGCTCTTGGGGCATGAAGCCGGGACCGACCTCGTGGCCAAGCTGAACCGTGCCGGTAGTCGGCGCGAGGTCATTCATCAACATGCGCAAAAGCGTTGTCTTTCCAGCGCCATCCTTGCCAATCAAGCCGATGCGGTCGCCGCGCTGGACATGGGCGCGGAACGGCTGCCACACCGTGCCGTCACCATAGTCCTTGGACAATTCTTCGATTTCCAGGACATGCTTGCCACTCTCGCGACCGACGTCAAAGCGAATGAAGGGACGAGCGATATTTGAGCGTTTAATTTCAGAGGGTTGTAACTTCTCAACCAGCTTCTTGCGCGACTGCACCTGACTGGCGCGGGTACCCGCTGAGAAACGGGCGATAAAGTCCTTCAGATCGGTAATCTTCTTCTCTCGTGCGGAGTTCTGCTGCGATTGGCGCTCGCGCATCGCCGCCTTGGTCCGCACCATGTCGTCATAGTTGCCCGGATAGGTAATAATCGTTTCAAAATCAATATCTGCGATATGCGTGCAGACGTCGTTGAGGAACTGGCGGTCGTGGGAAATCACCACCAAGACGCCGGCATAACGAAGAAGAAATTCCTCAAGCCATTCAATGGTTTCCAAGTCCAAGTGGTTGGTCGGTTCGTCCAGGAGCAGGCAGTCCGGACTGCCAAAGAGCGACTGCGCCAGCAACACCCGCAGCTTGTGACCGCCGGAAAGTTCAGCCATATTCGCTTCGAACAGGTCGGCGGGAATGCCTAGGCCCTGCAGAAGCTCCTCCGCCTCGCTCTCAGCAACATAGCCATTTTCCTCAGCAATGACGCCTTCCAGGTCAGCTAGGCGCATCCCCGCCTCGTCGCTGTCGTCGCCGCTTTCGTAAATCGACTTTTGCTCAGACAGGGCGGCCCACAGGGGCGCATTGCCCATGATTACCGTGTCACGCACGGGGAACTCATTGTAAATGCTGTGATCTTGCCGCAGGTTCGCCGTCTTGCGTGGCCTTGAAACAGTTCCGTTGTCCGGATCCAGTAATCCCGCGAGAATCTTCATGAATGTAGACTTGCCGGCACCATTGGGCCCAGAGAGACCATAGCGGTTTCCCGGCGCAAAAGACGTCGTAATATCAATGAAAAGCTTGCGACCAGAATAGGTCTTGGAGACGTCAGCAACGGTCAGCATGGTCGGGTCCTGGCGCGCACGGGTAGGGCGTGGCGGCGGCGCGGTGTACGCCAATTTCGGGGCAAAAGCAAGGGTGGGCGCGGAAAAAGTTCGGTTCTGGGTGGGCAAAAGGCTTGTATAGCAACCCCTAAACTTACTGTTCAGCAAGCACTTTTTCCGAAATACAGCCAAGCTTGGTCTTTAGGGCCCGCCCTGCCCAGCCGCGGCACCCGGCAGACCGACCCAAGGACTCAGGCACAGCAACGGCAGAGCCAAGAGGCTTGTATAGCAACCCCTAAACCTACTGTTCAGCAAGCACTTTTTCCGAAATACAGCCAAGCTTGGTCTTCGAGGCCCGCCCAGCCCACCCCTCGCAGTTTTGGGGCTGCCTCGCGGTGCCGACCGGTCAGCTAGTAGCTCGACAGCTTGTAGCCACCCTTGGCAACGGCATCGGCGGCGATGGCCCTACGCAGGACTAGCAGGTTGGCCGGCAAGTGCGCACCGAGTCGGTCAATCTTGGCCAGCCACGGCTGCAAGACATCGCCTTCATAGCAACTTTCGACCAATCGCCGCGCCGCCACAGTGCCCCGGTCCAGCGCTTCGCAGGCAGCTACGGTCACGCAAGCACTGACAATGGCTTCGCTTGATGCACCATTGGCCGCCACGCGCTTGATCACCCGGGCCACGCCGGAATCGATGGCATAGACGTCGATGATCAAGTTGGCCAAGCCAACCATGGTTTCCTGTTCACCTTCCAGCGCCACACCGTGCCGGGCCGACAGGGCTTGGGCCACCGTCAGTGTGAGCCACTTGAGCCGTTGCAGTGCAAACTCAGCCAGTTGCGTACCTTCCGCGCCCGCCGGAGCAGGGGCAAAGTCGTCCGTCGCCAACCGCTGCTCGAGCTGGCCAATGGCCCCGTACAGGTTGAGCCGCTTGTGCATGCCGCGCTTGAAGAGGGTCCCAGGAATCAACAACCGATTGATTTCATTGGTTCCTTCGAAGATACGGTTGACACGCGCGTCGCGCACGAACTTCTCAATCTTGTAATCCTCGACAAAGCCGTAGCCGCCGTGCCACTGCAGACAGCGGTCAGCGATGCGGTCCAGGGCTTCGGAACAAAACACTTTGGCAATGCTGGCTTCAATGGCGTATTCCTCAATCGCCGCCATCTGCTGATCCACGTAGTCGGGGGCCGAATCATTTAGGCTATGCAGCCGCGCGTCGATGTTACCTGCGATCCGGTAAGACAGCGATTCTCCAAGAAAAATCTGGATAATCGAATCAGCCAGCATGTCCCGTGTCGCGCCAAAATCGAGCACGCGCGTATGAAACTGCTTGCGGTCCGCCGCATATTGCATGGACTCGGCCAGGGACCTCTTGGCCGCGGCCAGCACGCCAATGGCCAACTTGTACCGACCTAAGTTTAGGGTATTAAAGGCAATTTTATGCCCCTTGCCCACTTCACCGAGCACGTTCTCCACCGGCACCGGCGCATCATTGAAGATGAGCTGGCAGGTGGAAGACCCGCGCAGGCCGAGCTTGTGCTCCTCCTGACCGATGGTAAATCCAGGCGTATCGCGTTCAACGATGAAAGCTGTGAACTTATCTCCGTCTACCTTGGCAAACACCACACCGACATCCATCCAAGCCGCGTTGGTGATCCACTGCTTGGTTCCATTGAGAATATAATGGGTTCCAGCGTCGTTGAGCTTGGCAACCGTGCGCGCCGCCAAAGCGTCCGAGCCCGAACCCGGCTCCGACAAGGCGTAGCACGAAACCATTTTTCCATCAGCAATCTTAGTGACATACTTCTTCTTTTGCGCGTCGGTGCCAAAGTACAGAATCGGCGCCAGACCAATGCCGGAGTGAGCGCCCCAGGTCACGCAAAAATCGCCTGAAGTTCCCAGCTTATCGGTGATCAGCAGGGCCGTTGTCTTGTCGGCACCAATGCCGCCGAACTTCTCGGGCACTTCCACCTGGCCAAAACCCAAATCGCAAGCTTTTTTAAGGATTTGCACCATCTCTTTGGCCGCCTTGCCCTCCTTGGACTCCAGGCGCCGCTCCTTGGGCCAAACCTCCTTTTGCATGAACCGGTCGGCCTCAGCCGCCATCGCGCGCTGCTCTTCGCCAAAATCTTCAACCGTAAAAATGGGGGTACTTCCAGCGGGTTCCAGCAGAAAACTGCCACCTGGGACCGCCACCGTCGTTTGCGGGGATTGCGCCATGATCGGGCTCCATTTGCAGGTTCGCCGCAGAAAAAATGCGGCAGATTGCAGGGTTGGACGCACGGAAAGGGGACCTATTCGCGGCCGTGCGCTATGCTGCCGCGCGGCGACCAACAGGTGCGCATCGGCGACGGCTGCGGTAGGGTACTCACCCACGCACCGAGGCGCAATGGCACCCGGCCGCTGGAGGCGTTTGTGCTGCCAATACCAAGCCATCCTGCGCCGCCGGTCCAGCGCCCCAAGCCGTCGCGGTTAGCAGCCCCCCTACGTGTGGTGTCCAGACCCGCGACTCGTCCGGTCCTGGCACGACAATCCCATTGCTATACAAGCGCTTGGACAACCACGCGTCGGGTGTCCGTTTCCCTGGCGGGCCTGTCGCTCCTGCTGACGGCGTGTGCCGGCCCTGTGCGCGAGTCCGATCGCCTAAAGGCCGCCAGTCCCCACCAACCGCCCTTTCTTGCAGCCGATTTTGCCTTGCCTCAAGTCGCCACGGCCTCTGGCTGGGACCCCCAAGCAGGGGCAACGTCTGCCCCGCACTTTGCCGTCGCCACCGCCCATCCCTTGGCCACCCGGGCCGCTGTGCGGGCTCTGCAACAAGGCGGAACTGCAGCGGATGCCCTGGTCGCAGCTTCCTTTGCCCTCACCGTCGTACGTCCCCAATCCACCGGGATCGGCGGCGGTGGCTTTGCTGTGGTTGTACCCCAAGGGTCTAAGCCTGCCCAAGTATTTGATTTTCGCGAGACAGCCCCGGCTGCCACCCAGAGGCAGTCCTACCTCGATGCCGCCGGCCATGCCGTAGCCGAGCGCAGCCGTTGGGGCGGTTTAGCTGTTGCCGTACCTGGTTACGTCGCCGGCCTCTGGGCCATCCACCGCGCGTATGGTCGCCTGCCCTGGCGCGAACTGGTAGAGCCCAGCGCTGCGTTGGCCGAGCGTGGCTTCGAAGTGGACATCCAACTCAGCCTGTCCATTGGCGAAACGCTTCCGCACCTCGACGCCAATGCCAGGGCCGTCTTTGCGCCTCAGGGACCACCGCTGCAGCCTGGGCAAATCCTGCGCTGGCCGCGGCTGGCTCGTACGCTGCATCAACTGGCCCAAGGCGGCGCAGCTGTGTTTTATCATGGCGCAATTGCAGATGATTTAACTGAGTCGGTGCAAAAGGCCGGAGGGACGCTGACGGCAGCCGATCTCGCCCAATACGTTGTTCGTCAAGGGGAACCGCTGCAGGGCCAGGTGGGGAACCTGCAGGCCTGGACCATGCCGCAGCCATCGGCCGGAGGCGCGCAGATTCTGGCGATGGCGCAGTGGCTTGGGCAACTCCAAGCCATCAAACCCTTTCCCACCGATCTTGCTGCCGCCCGCCACTGGCTCGTTGAGCTCATGCGCCGCAGTTTTGTGCTGCGTCTGGCCTTCACCAGTGATAGCCAACCACCGCCAATAGCACTGGATTTCGCCTTTCCGCCCGCTGCCCGCGCCCGGCTGCTGCAGGGCTTCGATCTTGAGCGTGCCACGCCGACCGAAGCACTGCCCAAACTCGATGGTGCCCTGCACGTTTCTCAGCTCGAAAAGGGAGAAAACACCAGTCATGTCAGCATTATTGACAGCAGCGGCTTGGCCATTGCCAGCACCCACACCATCAACCTGATGCTCGGCTCGGGGGTCATGGGCGCACGCAGCGGCATTCTGCTCAACGACGAGATGGACGATTTCAGCATGACCACCCAAGATTCCAACGCCTTTGGCCTGCACGGCAGCCCCGCCAACTTGGTAGAGCCGGGCAAGAGGCCCGTGTCGTCGATGTCCCCAATCATATTGACCAAAGCCGGGCAACCCGTGCTAGTTACCGGTACGCCGGGGGGCACACATATTCCCACGACCGTCATGCAAATCCTGGCTTGGCGGCTGTGGGGTGGCCTCAGCCTTGCCCAGGCGGTCGCCCAACCCCGCGTACATCATCAAGCTTTTCCCGATGTCGTCGAGGTCGAGCCAGCCGCCGGCCCATGGGTGGCCGACCTGGCCAAACGCGGACATCAGGTCACAATCGGCCTTCGCCCTTGGTGCGACTCGCAATCCGTTGAAGTCGATAGAAGTTCTGGTCCATCGCGGCTGACTGCCGTCAGCGATCCTCGCGGGATCGGAGGAGCTTTCGCGCAATGACATCCCCTATCACCCAGATAATACCGGAGATTGGTAGCCGATTCATTGACAATTGGTTTGTGAAGTCTGCATCAAACCATGAATCTGTCTTGCGAATCACCTTGGAACGGTCCGATGGTGACCAAGTCGTCTGGCGCCTGCAACGCGCTGAAACGCCCGGCCCAAGAAGTCCGTTTGACACTAGCGGTTGGCAAATTGCCTATGAAAACACCAGTGTTGCCTATGACCAACTGATTCCATGCGGTCAGGCGTGGATGAATCTTGTGCAATTGCACGGTTCTACCCTGTCTTCTGCGTGGACGACGACAACAAATGACACTTGGCAGACCCGAATTCAAGCCGAACTGCTGGACCAACCGCAGCGCAGCGTACGCCTAGGCGATCTGCTTAGGCCAGAGGAACTGCCTAAATTTGCGTGTACTTTGCCTTGGACACGCTTGGAGGCCAGCCAGGGCGGCTTCATCGGTCCCTGCTGTCTGGAGTATCAGCGCGGACGCTGGCCCAATGACGACTCACCGGCGGCGCTGTGGAACGGCCCAGCATTGCAGGCTTTTCGCCGGACTCTGGCCAATCACCAGGCGCCCATGGCCACCTGCCGCCCAACCTGCCCGGTGCTGCTTGCCGGCAATGAACGCGCGGAAAATGTGCGTATTTACGGAGGAAGTGCCGCGTCCCTGCAGGCCCAAGTGCGAAGCATCGAATCGCTGTTGCGTGGCGACAGCATCGTCTCTGGCTGGCCGAGTCAAGTCTGCCTAACCGTGACATCCTATTGTAATTACGACTGTTTGATGTGCCCCCATGGCGAAGAGGGACGCATCGACGACCAGTTGACCCCCTCCTTTTACGCCGGACTGACGCAAATGCTTGAAGGTGTTTGCATTCTCGAGCTCAACGGCGGCGAACCCCTGGCGTCGCCCTACCTGCGAGGTTTTCTCGAAGAAATTGATAGCAATCAATACAGCCATTTACGCATTAATCTGATTACCAATGGATCTTATTTATCAGAGAAACAGCTTGAACGGTTTGAAAAAGTTCCCTGGGGAAACTTGACATTTTCCCTCAATGCCGCAACCGCTGCGACGTACAAGCTGGTCAACCGAGGCCTCGAATTCTCTAGGATTCAGGCGCATCTAGAGGCCGTCCACGCAGTACGACGCCAAGTGGCTCACCGCGCCAACGTCACGTACAGCATGGTGCTCTTGCTCGCCAACTTCCATGAAATTGAAGCTTTTTTTGACCTCGCGCAGCGTGATGGTGCCGACGTCCGTTACCTGCTGCCCTTTCGCGACCGTCACGGCAGCAGCCTGATGACCCAGCGCGTGGCCATGGAGACCGCCCAGCTTGCGTTGGAGCGCGTGGCCGATAGGCTGGAACGCCAGAACCGAATGCGGCAAAGCCGCGATGTGCGGGCCAATGCGCAGATTCTTGCCCAGCGAATTCAAGCCGGTGTATTTCAAGCGCTCTAGCCCGAGCCTAGCCGTCGCCCAACGCATCGTGGTCCACTGCTTGGCTGTAATGCTGCACGGACTAGCGATTCTGGCTTGCAATACAGGAACTTCCACACCCGTAGTTCCCGTAACCGTTGGCCAGGCCAGCACCTACGGCGTCGGCTACCTCGGCTTTGTTCCCGGCAATCCCATCCTCATCGGCCGAGACAGCGGCGGTTACTACGCTATGTCCTCGTATTGTACCTTTGATGACTGGGACTTATCGACCAGTGGCACGCTCAACGACCAAGGCCTGAGTTGCGACCAGTGCGACAGCCTGTACGACCGCCTAGGCGTGGTGAAGCGCGGCCCAGCATCCCGAATCTTGGCGCATTTTCAGGTTGTTATCGATGCGACCGGCAACCTCGTGGTTCATCCGGAAGTCGAGGTCGCGATCGCAGCGCGAACCGCACCCCAATAGGCTAAATCAATGAATGCCTAGGGAAATACGGGATTCGCCCGTGTACCTGCCCCGGCGTAAGGGACGGTCAGGTCAGGTGCGACCGGGATTGACGTACTGGCTAATCCTCAACGCGACGTTGAGATTAACCGCGCCGATGCCCGCTTCGCGCTCCGGTCCCCCAGCCCTGTTGCGCGTGACCATGCCGCCGCTATTGCCCTTTGCCTGGGTCTCGCTGCTACCGTCGTTGCTGCCGCCGGCGGCACCCTTGCGCCCGCCAATGGGACGGCCGTTGAGCTGAACTTCACCGGTGGTCATCGGCCCACCGCCCCCTGCTGTCGTCGCGCTCGTTGCCAGCCTTCTGCGTCTTGGCCTCGGGCTCCCAGTACGATTACAACTTAACCCGTCCCAAACGCAGCGCATTGCCAACCACGCACAGAGACGACAACGCCATCGCCGCGCTGGCCCACACCGGCGAAATCAAAGTCCCGGTCCAGGGATACAAGACGCCAGCGGCCACCGGAATCCCGAGCGCGTTGTAAGCCAGCGCCCAGCCGAGGTTTTGCCTCATATTGCGAACAGTCGCCCGCGACAAGCGCAGTGCCGCCGCAATGGAACCCAAGTCATTAGAAGTAATGGTCAAGTCAGCCGCAGCCATCGCAACATCGGTCCCATGGCCCATGGCGATGCCCAGATCGGCTGCTGCCAGGGCCGGGGCATCGTTGACGCCGTCGCCGACCATCGCCACGACCTCGCCTTGATCACGCAATTTCTTGATTTGTTGGACTTTTTCCTCCGGCAAGGCTTCGCCAATCGCTGCGTCGATGCCCAACTGCCCTTGCACTTGACGGACGACAGTCGACTTGTCCCCCGAAAGCAGCAATGTTTTCAAGCCCATCCGTTTGAGTTCTGCAATCGCCGCTGCCGCAGTGGGTTGCACTGCGTCCGAAAAGCGCAGCTGAGCCCACAGTTGTTGGTCGACAGCCAGCCAACTCTGTGTAAATAATGCTGTTTCTTCTGGGACGGGCAGTTCAATGCCTGCCTCCTGCAGCCAAGTCGCACGACCCAGGCGCACATTCCGCCCCTGCACCCAACCCTGAACTCCCTTGCCGGGCACGGTCTGAAGATTTTCCACTTTCGGAATCAGCAATTGCCTGGCCTTGGCTCCTTGTTCCACAGCCCGAGCCAGGGGATGGCTAGCCCCTTGTTGCAGCGCCGCCGCCCAAGCCAGGGCCATGTCTAAAGAAATGCCATCGCTGTATAGTTCTACGGGCCCCAGCGTCGGCGCACCGGCAGTCACTGTGCCGGTCTTGTCCAGAACGACAACGGTAATTCGCGCTGCAGTTTCAAGGGCTTTCCCCGAACGCAGCAGAATTCCCATCTGCGCCGCCCGCCCGGTCGCCACCATCACCGCAGCCGGCACAGCGAGGCCCATAGCGCAAGGACAGGCAATGATTAGCACGCTCATGGCCGCAGTAACCGCATGAATCCACGACGATGTTCCAGCCACAAGCAACCAGACCACCGCAGTCAGCACCGATAGCACCAGCACCGTTGGAACAAAGACGGCCGCGACCCTATCGGCCAACCGCTGTACATCTGGCCGAATTGCCTGGGCTTGCACGACAAGCTGGCCAATGCGAGCTGCGGCGCTCTGGGGCCCGGTCGCCGTCACCTCGATGGTTAACGCCCCTTCGCCATTGAGACTTCCGCCGTGTACGCGCGCGCCCGGTGCCTTGTCGACGCCCAGGGGCTCCCCGGTCAGCAGGGACTCATCCACCTGCGATTGCCCCTGGCGAACAAGCCCATCCACGGGAAGTCTTTCCCCTGCACGAATCAGCAGATGGTCCCCTGGAACCAGGTCACGCACAGGCACATCGCTGACCAAGTCGTTGCGCAATAAGTGCGCGATTGTAGGCTGCAATTTCGCGATCTGCCGCAGTGCCGCTGTGGTCTGCTGCCGCGCACGACCTTCCAGACGCTGCCCGAGCAAGACGAGTCCGAGGACCCAAGGCACCGCATCAAACCAGATATGCGGCGCAACACCTTGTTTGGTAAATAGATCGGGAATGATCATGACCACCAAGGAAAAGCAGAAAGCCACGCCGGTCCCCAGCGCCACAAGCACATTCATGTCCGGCGACCAGCGGCGCGTAGATGCCCATGCCCGCTGAAGAATCGGCCGCGCTGGCCCCAGCAGCACCAGCAGCGCCGCCAAGGCCGAGGTCCAACGCAACAAGGCTGGGGGCCAGTGGTAGAGGCTCGGCCAAACGGCGGCCAACCACTGGTCTAGTACCATGAAAGTATGGGCTAATGGGTCGTGGTGGTCGTCCATCAGTGGCATCGACAGGACCATGGTCAGAACGCCCATCGCCAGGGCAAAGGCAATTGCAACCCATGAAGTTTCTTTTACTTCTTCGGTTGACAGCGGGTCATCATCGGCCTGGGCCGGCACTGCAGGGTAGCCCAATGCACTGACCTGCGCGGCGATCTTGCCAAGATCAGTTTTTGTGCTGTCAAAACGCACATGTGCAGCGTGGAGGATCAAGTCGACACTGACCGCATCGACGCCCTCCATGGCCGCAATCACTTGGTCAATCGCCGACACGCACGACGCGCAGTGCATGCCGCCGACGGATAACCGTCCAGAATGCCAAATTGTTTCGACGTGCGCGCCAGCAATCGGGTCGGCCATCGCTCCATCTGCTGCCGCATTCAATTCCACTTGCGATTCGGGCACAACGACCTGCGCTGTGCCCGGGCGTATGCCATCGTCGGGAACGGCGTCGCTGACCTCGTAGCCAGCCGCAACAATGGCATCTGCCAGCGTTTTTCGACTTACTCTGCCGTCATGGGCCACCTCTGCTGCGGCGTCCTTGGCGCTGGCCGTCACACTTTGAACGCCGGCAATGGCACAGAGACTCTTGATGACGCGGCCTTCGCAATGACCACAAGTCATGCCTTGGACAGCGAAGCGACTGCTGACGGTAGACGCGGTAGACATCAAAGAAACCTCTTGAAATGGAAAGGTCAAGGCACCGAACAGGGGCAGAAAAACTAATGAATTGCAACTAGTTCCAGTTCGCGCGATCTCGGTCCCGCCGTGACGAATCGACGCGGCTGCGGCCGCCGGGCAAGACGTCAAAGCGACTTCGCATGCCCTTGGAGCGGGCGTACGACGCAGCAAGCGCGCGAACATACGCGACAATTCTCTTAGGCGACGTTAGTTTGTGCAGCACCACCCAGCCACCGAGTACGCCGCCGACATGGGCCCAAAACGCGATGTGACTGCCGCTGGCCCAGGTGATGAAGTCAATGCCAAGCACCACTGCCACCAGCCAGCGAGCACGAATCGGCAGGACAAAAAACAAAAGAATCTGCAGGTTTGGATTGGTCCAGGCAAAGACCGCGAGCAACCCCATCAAGCCGGCCGAGGCACCCACAGTGGCGCCCGGTTGCCCAGCAATTCCATCGGCGGCGAGTTGCATCAGGGCACCGAAGAGCACAGCGATCAGCAGCACCTGCAGAACGCCGCGCCGTCCCCACTGGCGCTCGATCGGCGCACCGAACCAGAAAAGCCCCAAACAATTGAACAAAATGTGCATCGGGTCGCCAAGGTCGTGCAAGGCAGCGTAGGTCAACAGGGTCCAAACGCGCCCGGCTGCGAGGTTAGACCACGACAAGGCCAGCCACTGCCAGTACACTTCGCTCGCGAGCTGTACGTGCAAGAGCTGGATCATCAACAAGAACAGGACGTGAACAGCGACCAAAGTCACCAAGACGGCCGCAACCGTTGGCCCCGCCTTGGCTCGCAATTTCCGCCACGAATCAGTCAAGATAGCCATGGGTTCTCGTGCTGCTCCCCGCCCCATCACCGCATCACGCCGCGGGGCTCCCTGCCAAGATAGGAGTCTGAGGTTGACCATGCAAGCCAACGCGCCGTCCCCGGGCCCCATGACCGCCGATCAGGTCGCTGAGGATTTTCTTGGCCAAATTCATGAATTACTACGCGAAGGTGCGCCCTTTGTCGCCGTGGTGCGGGCGCTAGAGGCCGAAGGCCTGCAAGCCGATACCGCCGGAGCCTTGCTTCATGATATTAGCGGCCTACAAGTACCCGACAGCGAATCTGTGCCTGCAAGCGACTTGGTGTGCGGGATTGACGTCGACCCGGTGCGACGCCTCTTGCGCCAAGTAGTGAAGACGCCTGGACAATTGCCCCCCGCGACGCAACTGCGTGACGCCCTGCGTAGGCAAGGATTGCAGGACAGCACGGCCGACAAAATCGTGGGCGAAATCGTCTATCTTCTCAAACGGCTGGACGATATTCGTTCCTCGAGGCTGCGACGGACCGGCGCCCAGGGCATGGTCGCGGGTAGCCTATTTGCTGCGTATTTTCTGTGGGCTGCGACTCGACCAGGCCATGACGGACGCGGCGACGCGGTGACGACGGCGCTCTGCCTGGGCCTAGCCGTTTACAGCACCATCCTGTTCTTGAGGCACAAGCCGGGATAGAACGGCCTATTTAGAAAGAATTTCAGGAATTTGTAGATCGTCGATCAAGTAATTGCGGGCAACATCGGCGACGGCCATCAAGCTCGTGCGGTAATCGCCGGCAGCTCTGAGCATCCGCAAATCGCCAGAAATTCCAGCGATTGCACGGTAGAACATCACACTCTCATCGGGCGCGCGCACCTTAAGCGCGGTCAGGGCGTGCTTGCGGGCCAGATCCCTGACATCACTTGAGATTCGGCATTGCGCCCAATCGTAATGGTCGCGTTGGATGGGCCGTTCCACAATCTCACTGAGTTCGTCCAGCCAAATGCGCGCCCGGGGTCGATCGTCACCACGCAGCTCAAATCCAGCCGATTCAAGCAGTTCAAGGATATCGAGCGGCTCCGATCGGCGTCGCGCTCCGATGACGCGCCAATAAGCCCGCACAAAGGGTAGCGAAAAGACGCGGGTCGCGCCAAAATCCAGAATCCCCAAGCGACCATCGGCCATCACGACGTAGTTCCCGGGGTGAGGATCAGCGTGGATCAGGCGGCGACTGAGGAAGGGGCCCCAAGCCGCGCGCATGAGCTGGTGGCCGAGTTCATTGCGGCGCTCCTGAGAAACGTCAGGATCCTGTGCTACTTGCAGCAGCGAGGGACCATGCAACCGCTCCAGGGTCAGCACCCGGGTCGAGGACAGCCCAACCACCGCGTTGGGCACCACGAGGTCCGGCCACGGCGCAACCGCCTGCGCAAAAGCCTGAAGTTGCACCACTTCCTGGCAATAATCCAACTCACGGCGCAGCGTGGCAGCGATTTCCTCAGTATAGCCGCGCCCATCGAGCATCTCACCGCCCATGGACAGCGCCCGCGCTAGCAGCCCCACGTTCTTCAAGTCACTTTCAATGGCCGCACCAACGCCGGGATACTGAATCTTAACAACGACATCCTGACCGTCAGCCGTCACCGCGCCGTGCACCTGGCCCATGCTCGCGGCCGCTAGCGGTTCGTCGTCGAATTGGCGGAACAGCGTCGCCACGGGCTGCCCCAACTCAGCCGCGATCACCGCGCGCACCGTCGGCGCATTCATCCGCTGCGGTGCCTGATTCAGCAAACGAGTCAAGCCCTTGCGAACTTCCTCGGGCAACGTGTCCTGGTCGACCAGGGCCGCAAACTGCCCCAACTTGGTGGCAACCCCTTTGAGTTCGCCTAGAACCTCGACCAAATGCGCTGCAGTAGGCTGTAAACTCTCGGCAATCTTAGCTTCATTGCCGCCCAGCTTTTCGCGCGCCTTGGCCGTCAAAACGTCACGCGTCGTCCGTGCCGCCGCCGTCGCCAACCTAGCCATCCGCGCGAATCGATTGCCAGAAACGTGGTCCGCCATCGCTTGACTCCGCGCCGACCGACCTGCCCTTTGCCGGCCGACACGCTTCAGGGTAGCACGCGCCGGCCGTGGCGTCGTCCTCTACGCGATCACGGACCGCCCGAAAGCACGACATACGCCACAGGTACCGCGGCGCCAAGAATCGTCAGCAAACCGCCACGACCTAGCAATCCCTGGCGCAGCGGCAGCATAAACAGACCGGAACCCGCGAGAAACAGGAGGAAGACCGCATAACCATCGGCAATCCACTGCCAAGCCTTCTTGCCGCGGTTGAGGTGGAGCCAGTTGGAGACCCTCAGGAGGAATCGCGGCTTTTGCCCTTCGGAACGCACGGTTTGGGCCTTGGTATCCACATGGAGCGTCGCTTTGTCGAGCACCACATCGACTTGATGATCGTCTACTCGATAAACATCACGAATGGGTCCGTGCTGTCCCGCCACCGTGCACGCCGCGTTGGCCAGGGCCTGATCATCCTGAGGCACTGGCAGTGATAGTGCATGAGTTTCATCTATTTGCTGAAAGTTTGGATCCCAGTCCTTGATATGATTAACTGCAAGTCCCGACGCTGCATAGACAAAAGTGAGCCCAATTGCCAGGTTTCCCGCGTCACGGTGCAGGGCCCGTAGCCACAGGCGCCAGCGAGGTTTCTTCTTTGGTTTAAGGTCCTTACTTCCATGATCATCAGCCGCAGGCGACGGGTCAGGTTCAGCCATAACGCTCCTCCCGCCACGGGTCGGCGTGATTGTGGTAGCCACGCTGTTCCCAGTAGCCCGCCTCGTCACGGGTGGCAAAGCGCAACCCCGTAATCCATTTGGCACTTTTCCAGAAGTAGAGGTCCGGGATGACTGCGCGAACGGGTGCGCCATTGGTCCGAGCCAGGGCCCGATGATTCAAGCGATACGCAAGCATAGAGGTCGGCGCCAGGGCCTCTGCCAAGAGAATGTTGGCCGTGTAACCATACGCCGATTCAAGGATGAGGTGGCGCGCTGCGGATTGCACACCGGCCCGCTCTGCAAGATCGCTAATTCTAACGCCTTTGAATACCTGGTCCATGGCAGACCAGCCAGTCACGCAATGAACGTCGACGCCCTGCTCGACCTGAGGCATTGCAAGAAGACCTTGATAATCCAAGATAAACGGCGATCGCACCGCGCCATGTACCCGCAATGAAAACTGACCCGGGTCAGCGTCGCCCGGCTCTCCGCCCATGGGCTTGAGGGCCTGCAAGATTTTTTGGCCCGGCGGTAGGCGCGCGCGGCCATCTGAACGCTTAAGTCTGCGCATTTGCTCGATTTCTTCGTCGCCGCCCAGGGCCCACAACTGTCCGCCCAGGGCTGTGATCAGGGTACCAGCCAGCGCATTGCGAACAAAACTCCTACGATTAAACAGGGTTGCTACAGCGTGCTGCCGTTGCCCATCGGCCGGTGGCCAAGCATGTCCTTGACTGCCAAGCGTTTCCTTGTCCCTCATGAGCCCTCCGAGCAGACGGCGCTCCGTCGACCACGCCTTCACCATGCGCCCCACCGTCCATAGCACCAAGAGCGGCCGATTTATGCCCGCGATTTTGCGGCGCTTGCTGGCGAATGCCGTCGCCAAACGCCGCGCCTGTGCGACGCCGAAAGCACAGATCCGACCGCAACGCTCCGAACGCTGAGACCGACTGAGACCGATGGTGAGACCGGTTGCCTGCGCTGATTGGGCGCGAACCGGTCTCAGTGAGACCGCTTTGCTGCGCCAGGTGAGACCGAGACCCCGGCATTCTTCGTGCTAATTCATCGTATTTTTCGGTAGTTCCAAAATGGCGGTGTTTGGCACAATGGTTGCTCAGGTTGCCGGTGCGACCTTCCTGTCGCCTTTGGAGCCTGCTGATGAACTGGAAGATTTCTCTATTTTTGACCGCTTCCCTGTGCTTGAGCGCCTGCGAGTCGGGACCGTCCGCCAGCGCCGGCCAGACAGGCGAGGTCCGAATTCCGACCCGCAAGGGGGCCCTCACGACCGTGCCGGGTGAAGATCAGGACACGCCCCTGGTGAAAAAAGCCATGGGTTTCTCGCAATTTGCTGCCCGTGTCCTGCCAGATGTGCAGACGATGGTCCAGCAAAGGGGCACCGCATCGGTGGTCGTCCTGCTCGACGTAGCCGAGCAAGAGAGCGTTCAAGCGGTCACCGATCGCGTGCTCGATGGCTTGCTGGACGCGGACTTTCAGCTCAGCCGCCGCTACCAAGTGGTGCCTGCGATGGCGGGGACCGTCAGCCGCCAGGGACTCGAGCGTCTGCGCAACCTGCCGCGGGTCCTCGCGATTCAGCCGGAACAGGTGATGAGCATTGACGTGCTTCCATCGACGGTCGTGCAATCGACGCAGGCGCACACGCAACTCGGCGTCTACGGACAGGGCGTCCGGGTGGCTGTCGTCGATACCGGCGTGGACGCTAAACATCCTGATTTTGCAGGACGTATCGTGGCGCAACAATGCTTTTCACAGGCCGGTTGCCCGGGAGGAAAGGCCCAAGGCAGCGACGCCAAAGACCAAAACGGTCATGGCAGCCACGTGGCGAGTCTGATCCTCGGCGGCGGCAAGGTCGCCCCCCAAGGCATGGCGCCGAAAGCGGAATTGGTCGCAATTCGCGTTCTTGACAAAGACGGCAGCGGCACAACCTCGGATATCATCGCTGGCCTGGATTGGGCCGCCGTCAATGCAAAATCGCTGAAGATTCGTGCGCTCAACCTGAGCTTGGGTGGGCAGCAGGCCTATAGCAGCACCTGCGACAAGGCGGACCCGACGACAGCCAAGGCCATTGCTTTGTTGAACAAAGCTGGCGTGGCAGTCTTTGCCGCAGCGGGCAACGGCGGCGTGATCGGCGGTCTGTCGTCGCCGGCGTGCCTCAGCCAAGTGACCTCCGTTGGTGCCACTTATGTGGGCAGTTACGGCGCGCAAACCTTTCCGGGTCTGTGCAGCGATGCGAAGACGGCCCAAGACATGGTGACCTGTTTCTCCAATCGCAGCAAAGACTTAGACTTGCTTGCGCCTGGAGCCTACCTCACCGGTGCAGCGCCCGGCGGCGGCACGGCGGTCATGGCTGGCACCTCGCAAGCGACGCCTATCGCGGTGGGCGTTGCTACCCTGCTTCTGGGCTGCAAGCCGACGATTACGGCAGCACAACTGCTTACCACGCTTCAGAAAACGGGCAAGGCGGTGATCGATGCTGGCACAGGTCTGACGTTCTACCGCGTCAACGCGCTGGCAGCGGCGCAACTGGCCTGCAAGTAGTTGCTTGGCTAGGGGGTGCGCATGGCGTCTGAGATCGGCATTGCTGGGGCCATGGTAGGGCGGCGGCAAACCGGTTACAATGCTTGGCGGATCGGAGGTCCCATGCGCACCCGCCCTTGTTTTCGTTGGCCAGCAAGCGTTGCGATAATACTCACTGTTCTTGCGGTTCCGGCCTTGAGCCAGGCCCAAGCCGACACGCAGTCTCGACTCGACCACGGCGAAATCCTCATCAGCAGCCGGCCTATCGCTGGCAGCGAGTTGCCCGAGGTCACGCTGCAGGCCGTTGTCGACGCGCCGGCCAGTAAAATCTGGAAAATCATTGATGATTGCGGCAACTACCAGCGCACCATGCCGCGTATCGCCTCTTCCAAGCAGCTCGAACGCACCGGCAGCCGTGTCGTCTGTCAGGTCGAGGTCAGTTTACCCTTTCCCCTCAGCAACTTGACCGGCGTGACAGAAGCTGTGCACACGATCGGCCCGCCCAAATGGCAGCGGGTTTGGCATCTATTGCGCGGCGATTATGAAAAGAATGACGGTAGTTGGACGCTCACCCCCTTCGACGCCGACGGCAAGCGTACCTTGGTGGTCTACAAGATTCACGCAATTCCAAAGACTTCTGTACCAAACGCCATCTTGCGCAAAGGCCAGAGAGAATCTTTACCGAAAATGATCGAGCATTTGCGTGAGGTTTGTAGATGACAAGCCTTACAGATCACCTTGCAAACACTGGTCATTTAAGGGACTTATGGAACCTCGATCCTGACCTGGCCTTTCTCAATCACGGGTCCTTTGGCGCCTGCCCTGAGCCTGTGCTGGCCGTTCAGCGACAACTGCGCGACCGCCTTGAGGCCAATCCGGTTCGATTTCTCGGTCGCGAGCTGCAAGATCGCATGGATGAAGCATTTTCCTGCCTCGCATCTCTGCTTGGCTGCCAGCGACAGGACCTGGTCGCTGTGCCCAATGCGACCCATGGCGTCAATATGGTCCTGCGATCGCTGACCTTTGAGGCTGGCGATGAAATCCTTGTTACTGACCATACTTACAATGCGTGTCGCAATGCAGTAGATGTCATTTGCGCCACCACCGGCTCCCGTTGCGTCATCGTACCCATCGCTTGGCCGGTGGTGGATCCGGCCGCGATCGTCCGCGATCTGCTGGCTACGGTCACGCCGAACACGCGCCTCGCCCTCATCGATCACGTCACGAGTCCGACGGCGCTCATCCTGCCAATCGCCGAGATTGTCCAACAACTTCAGGCTAATGGCGTTGATGTCCTGGTGGACGGCGCCCACGGTCCAGGCCAAGTGCCTCTGAACTTGGACGCCCTGGGTGCGGCGTATTACACCGGCAACTGCCACAAGTGGCTTTGCTCGCCCAAAGGTGCTGCATTTCTTCACGTTCGTCGCGACCGGCAAGCGCGAATTCGCCCGATGGCCACGAGCCACGGCCACAACGACCCACGTTTGCAGGATCCGCAAAACCAGAGGTCGCATTTCCTCCTGGAATTCGACCAGTTTGGCACCAGCGATCCAACCCCATGGTTGGCCATTCCCGCGGCGGTCGACTTTCTGCAGGCGCTTTATGGCGATTTGCCGGCCCTGATGGCTGAGAATCACGCCCGCACGCTGCAAGCCCGCAAGCGCGTGGCGGAAGTGCTGCAGTCCGACTTGCCCTGTCCCGATGCCATGATCGGCGCGATGGCCTCTGTGGAACTAACGCGTTTGCCGCAGGTGCTCCCGGGACTAGACCCTCTGCACGTGCAGCTCGACCAGCAATTCAACATAGAAATTCCGGTCTTAACGTGGCCCAGCCCGAGTATTCGCGTCCTTCGCCTCTCGATACACGCCCACACGCGCGATGCCGATGTCGAGCGATTGTGTGCCGCCGTGCAGGCGTTGCAGATTCACGGGCCGACGCCGCAACCACGAACCGACCAGCATCCCTGACCCAGGCAAGGTAACCCCATGGCGCAACTCCAGTCTCCTTTGACCCATACCGCGCGGCGGGTACGTACGCCCGTGCCTCATGCCGTGGATGTGGCGATTATTGGTTGCGGTTTGGGCGGTCTGCAGGCCGGAGCGCTGCTGACGGCCGCGGGCGTACGCGTCGCCTTGTTCGACGGCCACTACGTCGCGGGCGGCTGTGCCACAATGTTTGAACGCGGTCGCAGTGAGGCCCGATATCGCTTCGACGTGGGGCTGCACTACATCGGCGATTGTGGGCCGACTGGCCAGATTCCTAGACTTTTGGCCCGATCGGGCGTGCAACTGCAATACGCGGCGTTGGACCCCGATGGCTTTGATACGCTGGTGCTGCCCGACTTTCGCTTCCGCATTCCGGTCGGGCATGAAGCGTACCGCCAACGCCTTATCAACATGTTTCCCCAAGAAAAGAAAGGCATTGATCGATATGTGTCCTTTCTGCTGGAGGTCGATCGCGTGCAACGCGGCATGGAGAAGTCGGGCGGCAAGATGACGGTCCGCAGTGTCATGCAGCTGCTGGTTCATGGTCGCCAAGTGGCGCGGTTCAAAGACGCCACAGTCAGTCAACTCCTCGATACTTGCACACAAGACCCTCAGCTCCGCGCGGTCATGCTTGGGCAATCGGGCGATTATGGCGTTGCACCTTCACAGGCTAGCGCAGTGCTGCATGCAGGCCTAGCAAATCACTATTTTCAAGGCGCGTACTACCCGGTGGGCGGTGGCCAAGTGATCGCCGATCGCCTCAGTGAGCGCATCGAGGCTGGCGGTGGCACCATCCATCTTCGCAAGGCCGTAACGCGAATTCGCGTTCAAGGTAGGGCAGTTGCAGGGGTTGAACTCGATGATGGCCAGTTGGTTCAAGCGGCCAAGGTCGTCAGCAATGCCGACATCAAGCGCACCCTGCTAGAACTCATTGGCCCAGCCCAGTTGCCGGGCGAATGGCTAACCCGAGCGCGGAGTTGGCAAATGGGCGGCGCCTTGTCGCTGACCTGCGTCGGCGTGGCCAAAGATCTGCGCAAGGACGGACTAACCGCATCGAATTACTGGCAGTTTGACAGTTACGACGTCGACAGCTTCTACCGGAGCCAAGGCGTCGATGGCCATCCCGATCCGCGCGGCTGTTACGTCACCAGTGCCTGCATGAAGGACCCGGAGACCCAGGGACACGCCCCGGACGGGGTGATTGGCATGGAAATCATGGCTTTGGTGCCCGCATCGCCAGAGGCTTGGGGAGTCACGGCCGAGGAAGTCGCATCAGGCCATTACCGCAAGAATCCCGAGTATATGGCGCGCAAACAACGCCTTGAAGACAACATGCTGGCTCGCCTTGAGCACCTGTTTGCCGGATCTCGGGAGGCTGTGGTGTTCAAGGAAACGGCAACACCGCTCAGCCACAGCCGTTTTACTGGCGCGAGTGACGGAACTGGCTATGGCCTCGCCGCCATCCCTAGCCAGTTCATGCAGCACCGCCCCGGCTACCGAGGACCGCTGCAAGGCCTCTATTTTGCTGGCGCTTCGACGCGCGCAGGCCACGGCATTGTCGGCGCCCTCACGGGAGGCACGCGGGCCGCCGAACGGGTCGCCCTGGACTTGGCGCGAACCTTGGCCGCTCCTTGACATAGGCCACAGGCCCCTTGTCTTTTGCTTGAGGATCAAGTGATTCCATCGCCAATTGCAGCACCAGCCTGTCCATGATAGGTCTCCAGCCGCGCCGCACCGGGCTCGGTCGCCCCTGCTGCCCCCTCCATCCGCGACGCTGAGGCGCCATGTTCATCTCCCGAGTTTTTTCCGTTGCCCTGTTATTGGCCATCGCAACACCGAGTTGGGCCAGCGACCTGCCGGCCCTGAGCGCCGAGCAGAAAGCGACGTTTTGGGGTTCGCCCCAGGATCCAGCTGCCGAGAAACTGCTTGGGATTAATGAAGAATTTGAAGGAAAACACTACGCTACGGGCGATGAGTGGCACGCCGAGCTTTGGCAGCCACACATCGCCAACTTGGGCGGGGGCTATGTCGGCGTTGGCTCGGACCAGGCCTACCTCTATGTTGGCTGGCAACGACCTGAATTTGCGTGGTTAATCGACTATGACCAGTTGGTTGTCGACCTACACTCGGTCTACCGGGCCTTCTTTCTCGAGGCCGACTCTATCGACGGCTTCCTCAAGCTCTGGCAGGCCGGCAGCAGCAACCTTGCCCTGGACCGCATCGAGCACACGTACGCGAGCGACAAGCGCCTGAAGATCTACCGCGAAGCGTATTCGCGTAACCGCGGCAACGTCGCGTACCGCTTGGCTTTGCTCCGCAAGTCGCACCAAAAGAACAAGGTCGCGTCCTGGTTGACCGATCCTGCTGCGTACGCCTACATCCGCAACCTATACCAGACTGAGCGAATTCGGCCAATGTTAGCCAACCTCCTGGCTGACAAAGGTATTTCCGGAATCGCTGCGGCCGCCGACAAGCTTGGCGTCAAGGTCCATGTGGTCTACTTGAGCAATGCTGAGGAGTACTGGCCCTACGGGCAACAATTTCGCGCCAATCTGAAATCACTGCCTTTTGATGACAAATCCAAGATCTTGAGAACCCTTTCGTCGTTCTCGATCAATAGGGACTACCGCTACAACTTGCAACCGGGCCTTTTGTATCAGAAATGGCTCGCGCAACCCAAGCTCCGCGGCGTGCGTGCCATGGTCAAGCGCCGCAAGCTTGATGGCCCGGACGACATCGAATTCAGCATCACGGACAGTGATCCTGAGGCAGCGCCGGCGAAGAAACCTGGAAAGAAATAGCAACTGTGGCTCAAACCGGTTGACGGCGACGCGTAACCGCCTATCCTGCATGAAGTGCTGGCTGCGCGCTGGCGTCTAGCTCCTTGGGGGCGAAACGGTTTCGACGGGGATGACAAAGTGGCGCTAGCGCGCCGCGGAGCCTAAGGCCGCGACAAAAAAAGGCAAACCCTAAGTGCCAACGACAACGTTGAGTACGCTCTCGCTGCGTAAGTCTTAAAAACACTTCCAGCGACAGGGGACGGACCATGCCTGCCGGGTCCGGCCACTGTCAAACAGGTGGGCTGGTGACCTTGCGCTGATCGAAGGCAAGGCCATGAGATTTTTTCGATTCCGCACCAAAGCACCTTGTCCTGTCGGGGACTTGACTGCGGTACAAACGACAGGACTACGCTCGTAGACGGTGTCATGGAGCGTTTCCGGACCCGGGTTCGACTCCCGGCGCCTCCACCCAAATGGCTGAAAACTTAACCATAACATCTGGTTATCCAGACAACGACCTCCCAATGCGGAGACGTTTGGCGACGCCATCCTCCACGGGCCGACCCTGTCTTGATCCGCATTGGTACCGCCTTTGGCCCTTGCTCGCCTTGGTCTTGTACGCGTGTGGCACGTCTTCGGCCACGCCGGCAGCGGCGGCAAGCCCGGATGGGGGGGCAGACGCACCGGCTAACGCAGACGGAGCGAGCGCGGACGGGCCCGCCGATGCGTCGGCTGTGGTCAATAAGGATGTTGTTTCTCCTGAAGAAACGGCGTCCTCGGCCAGCGATGTGGGCGATTCGGTCGACGCCACAGCGCCGTGTGCCAACGGCTGCGATGATGGCAACCCATGCACGGCCGACGTCTGCAAGCTGGATTTGTGCCAGCATAATGCAATCTTTCAAGCACCCTGCGATGACGGCAATCCATGTACGCAGGACGATTCCTGCCACGATGGGACCTGCCAGGGCGGCCCAGCGACAACGTGGCAGTGGCTCAGCGGGTTGGATGGCGACGATTCAGCCCAAGCCGTGATCGCTGTAGAAAACGACATTATTGCTGCCGGTTGGACGACTAGCGCCGACCAGAGCCACCAAGCCCTGTTGGTCCGCGTGACGGCGCAAACCAAGGGCGCCACCAAACCAGTTTGGCTGCGTACGTACGGCGGCAAGAATATCGATGAGTTTCAATCTGTTATTGCCACGTCCACCGGCTACGTCGCAGTCGGATCAACCAGCAGCCAAGGCGCTGGGCTGCGCGACGGTTGGCTAGTCACCACGGACTTGCAGGGCAACCTGCTGACAGAACAGACCTTTGGCGGCCCAAAGGACGAAGAACTGTTCGCCGCGGTCACCACAACGGACGGCTATGCCCTGGCGGGCTACAGCGAATCGCAGGGGAGCGACGACCCCGACGCGTACTTGGTTCGCTGCGATTGGACAGGGAAATTGACGTGGACGGCGAGTTTTGGCACGACCGCCCTGGACGCGTTCTACGGCCTAGTCCGGCTCGACGACGGCTTTGTGATCGTCGGTGAGACGTCCCCGGGCGGCAGTGAGCACCTTTGGCTCGTTCGCACCGACAACACTGGGAAATTACTCTGGGAGCACAGCTTCCATGGCACGGGCAGCGACACAGGCTGGAGCCTCATCGCTACGAACAACGGCTTGTTTGCAGGCGGTTACGAGCATCCGGACGGGCAACCCACCAGGGCGTGGCTGACCCATGCCGCCTTGGACGGCAGCCTTGTGGACGAAACCGACCTTGGCCCGGGGGAACTCTTCGGCCTGGTCGGAACGCCGGCCGGCCTTGCCTGGACGGGCGTCACGGACACGGGGCAATTCAAACCGTTAGCCGTGGGACTCCTCGACGCACAAGGCAAGAGCAGCAAAATCAATAGCTTTGGTGGAGTTACGGGAGACGGCGGCCATGCCATCGCCCAGTTCCCGGACGGACATCTGGCCATCGCTGGGCGAAAAATCGTCAATAATCAGATGGATGCGTGGATCTTGCGAACCCAAGGCAACGGCGCCCAGTGTCCGTGATGGCCCTGAACGCATGAGGCCGGCAGCCACTTACTTCGTGTCTGCGGGCTTCTCACTCGGAGGCGCTTGACCCGTGCGGGCCGAAACGTGAAGTTGGTCTGCTTTGTCCTGCATCGCAGCCAGCTTTCGATAAAGCTGCCCAAAGCATGGATTATCAATAATCTTCAACAGTTGGCTTCGACCGCGGAATTCCTGGGTCGTCGCCATGTCGATGATATCTTTGAGAATCTGCGTCTCAGTGCTGGTAAATGAGTTACTGACGCGGATAATAGCTTGCTTTGCCATGGGTTAGACCTTGCGGGCACCTGAGCCGGGCGCGGAGTATGCCCGTTGTCGGTCGCGTTGCCAAGGGGGGGCCTTGGGCGCGTCGAATCAGGGATTTAGCGATGTATAGCAAGGGTCTAATACTCCGTAGATACGATGATTTTTGGCCGACGGGCCCGTGACCATCGGTCCTACCCATGCAGCCAAAGTACAACCGTGTGTCCCTCAGCGGCGAGCCCGCCGTGGCCGAAATGTGAGCTTGGGCCGGGCTCCGCGCGCGATGGTGATGGCCGGAGCCCCGCAACGGGAAATCAGCAGAACATCCAAGCATTTAGAGGCTTGCTATACACGCCCGAATGCAGTTGCCCAGGGCCCGTGCATCGCCTACCATTGGCCTGCGGGTCGGGCTCTATCGCAGTGTATAGCAAGCCCTCAACCACTTGAATCGAGAAGGATTTATCAATGCATCACACCTCGAGCAAGCGTACCTACCTTGCTACCAGCCTCGCAGCCTTGTTGGGGATGGCGTGCGGCCAGCCGGCCTCTAGCGCAACGCCTGCCGCTTCAGACGTAGGATCCGCGACCAGCGACGGCGGAGGCGATGTCGGAACTGCAGACGCCGCGCCCGGGGATGCAATGGCGGACACCCATGCTGACGCCAAAGCCGACGTGGCGGTCGATGTCGGCCCCTGCCCCGATCACGCGGGTGCGTATGCCGTGACGGGGACCTGCACGGGCGGGTCGTCGTCAATACCATTTGCCTGCTACCAGCAAAAATCTTGTGATGTCAGCTGGATTGCTGACTATCGTATCTGGGCTGGCACGCAAACGGGCATGGACTACAGCCTGAGCAATCCAAGCGCAGGCGACAAGATTACGGGGCATTTCGATGACGATACTTCGGGGAACTACACGTATGTCGGCACCGGCATCGAATGCGACTCAACCATGGAAAAGATTGAGCCTTCCAGCGCGACGAGCCTATGCTGCGACCCGGTAAGCCAAGACTGCGGTGACCCTACGCTGGCGTGCGTGCTGGTCAGCGAAAACGTGAACGGCAAAGCCGTTGTAACTACAGGATGCGTCCCGCTAGCCCAGACACCTACGGCGATTGATGCGTCCTGCAGCCCTGGGTCGGCAGCGGTCTGCGCAGCGGGGGCCATTTGCTCGCCAAATCTTGGCGGAAAGTCTGGTGATCCAAGCACTTGCGTTAAGCTATGCGCAGCGCAAGGGGACTGTCCCGGCGACCAAGACTGCGTCGTCCTGGCAGACGCCCCAAGAGCTGGCGCGTGCCTGCCGCGGTGCAAGGTTTTTGGCGACAGTCCAGCCGGTGTAGCCTGCACCGCCTCACAGGTCTGCAGCATCATCGTGGTGGCGGACTCGGGGGCCGAGCGAGTCATGAGCGCAACGTGCCTGGTCAGCGCTGGTGCCAAGGCCGGGGCACCCTGCAACAGCGCATCTTCCTGTGCGGCGGGGCTCGGTTGCGGCGACGGAACTTGCCGTCCCCTGTGCGATAGCGTCCATCCTTGCGTGGCGGGAGGCACCTGCACCAAGTTCTACTTCCCCGCGAGCAAGCCACTGGACGGTGCGCTCGGTTACTGCAAGTAGTACGAGCCGCTAACGGTATTTCGGTGCTGCAATGCGTGGTTATACCGCCGCCAGTGCCCGTTTTCCTTGACGCTGTTACCGATAGCCCTTAGCGTGCGCGCCATGCCGCACATTTGCGGCCCCTTGGAGCCGCGCCTTGTCCCCGATCCCGCACGCCGAAGAAGCCCACCGCCTAGCCCGCCTGTTCCACGACCGCCCCGACCAACTGTTGACCTTGCTCAGCGGGCAACTGGCCGTCCTCAAGCAGCAAGCCCATGCGCTTATGGGGCTTTGCGGTTTGGTCGTCACCGTGACTGGATTCTCTGGGGCCCACATGGTCCGCGCGGGTTCAACCCCCGCGTTGCTGATGGTACTCGGCATCGCCTGGGTCTTGGTCGCCTCAGTCCTGTGTTTGCGCGCCATGGCCCAAGTTCGGTGGGTGACCAAGGAACTGACCGAGGACCTGCGCGAGACCGCCGCCGCCGTTATCGCTCGCCGCGACCAGCAGCATGCGGTCCTTTCCTGGTCGGCCGCCTGCGTGGCTTGCGGGCTGGCGTGCTACCTGGCGGCGGTGGCCGTCGCTGCCCTCGGGGCGCAGGTGGTCCCCGGATAGGCGGAGGCACCTCCGCTGGCTTGTATAGCAAGGCTCCAACAAGTTATTATGGATGAACTTTTTGCGACGCTGGAGATCCGTCGGGCCACCCACCGAACCTCCCGGGGGTGTCTAAGCCGGCGGCGGGCCGCGCACAAATCAGGCTTGTATAGCAAGCCTTTAACTTGCTAAGCGCACTGAGTTTTTTCGGCAGGACATCCCTAGGCCGCCCATGGCGCGGCCAACTGTGGGTCTAGGGCGTCACCGGCCGCAGCGGCCCCCAGCGAACAGCGCGTGCAAGGCGCAAAATACCTTGTATAGCAACCCCTCAACCACCCATAATTTAAGCGATTTTCCCGCGACCCACCGCTCCAACGGGCACCGCCAACCCCACGTGCACCCAGGCGTGCATCAGCGCAGCGAGCACGATGGCATGGTCAATGCGGCCGCTCTGAATCAGGGCTGGAACGGCCTCAAGGGCCTCCAGGCGCAGCTTGCACGACTCCGTGGCGTCAAAGTGCGTGGCGGCCGTTTGGCTCGCGTCCAGGGCCAAATACGTCGCTACCCGGTTGGACTGTATCGCCGGATTGGGTCGCGCTACGCCGAGAAGAGTCCACTGATCACTCGAAAACCCTGTCTCCTCAAGCAGTTCCCTCTGAGCGGCCTGCAAGGCGTCCTCCCCCGGATCCACCATGCCTCCGGGAATTTCTAACGTGATTTCCTGGGTTCCGTGACGCCACTGCTCCACCAGCACCAACTCCCCTTGTGCGGTCACGGCGACAATGTTCACCCAGTCTGGAGGGTCAATCACCCAAAAATCATGGGTTTTTCCATCGCGGGGCGACTTCCGCACGACCCGTCTTACGTCAAAAACACGCGTCGATACAAGCAGTTGTTCCTCAACGTCGAGCCACGGAGCCACAAGGGGTTCCGGCCGCAGTTCGTCAGTCAAAGGACACCTCGTCGAGAAAGGAGAAATTGGCGTTCAGCATCCGCACCGCCACGTATTGACACGTCGTCTTTGCAAAATTCAGCACAATATCGCCGCGCTTGCCGTTGGCCACGGTCGGCAGGGAACCATCAGCCAGCTTGTAGGACTTGGGTGCCGACCAATTCACGCCATCATTGGAAAATGCAACGTCAATTTGCGCCGGCTCAAACACATTGTTCGCCGTATACACGTCCAGGCCCAGACGAACAAAGGCGACATCGCGCTGCTTGGGAAAACGGAAATCGACCTCCGCAAGCTGGTTGTTCCACGCCACCCATTCGTAAGCGTTGCCATTTCCAAGATTTGTCGACCAAAGGTCCACCCCCTTCTTGCCGTCGAGCAGTTGCCCGGTCTCATACACGCCAACCCCGCTATTATCCAGCGTCGAACCGCTCACGAGCAGGTTGTGTAGCTCATCAAAATAGCAATAGAGACCACAGCTTGGCTGAGAAACGAAGCGATACGTCGCCGTGCCGCAAACGGACGCTTCGTTGACCTTGCCGTCGCAGTTGTCATCGATGGGCGTGCCGCAATCCTCCGCCGCGGTCGGCGTCACTTCGCCCACGCAGCCAGTGGCCCAGCCGGTGCCGCCGCCGTTGCAAGTCTTTGTTCCGGCTACGCATGCTCCGATTCCTTGCGTCCCAGCCGCACCGTCGTAACAGCTGACGTCCTGATTCGGGATGCAGATGATGGGCAGGCAATTACCGTTCTGGCACAAGGCGTTCGCTGCGCAAACTTGGTCGCAGGTGCCGCAGTGATTCTTGTCGTTCTGCAGGTCGACGCACTGACCGGCGCATTGCGCGTACCCTTTGGGCCCGACGTGGGAGCAGCCCTTGATCACGTCGCAACTGTCTGACGTGCATACGTCTTTGTCGTCGCAACTGACGCTGCTGCCATCGCATTTGCCCTTGGCGCAGGTGTCCTGGCTGGTGCAAGCGTTGCCGTCATCGCACGGCGCCGCGTTGGCCTTGAAGACACAGCCGAGCTTGGCGTCGCAGCCATCGTCCGTGCAAAGGTTGCCGTCGACGCAGCTAATTGCTGAACCAGACACGCAATTACCGCTCTTGCATACGTCGCCAACGGTGCAGACGCTGCCGTCCTCGCAGGCCGCGGCTGAGGGACTGAACATGCAACCCAGCTTGACGTCACAGGTATCCACCGTGCAGGCGTTGCCGTCGTCGCACGAGGTCGGCGTGCCGGCAATGCAGACGCCCTTCCAGCAGCCATCGCCGATGGTGCAGACGCTGCCGTCATCGCAAGGCTTGGTGCTCATGACATGTTTGCAACCCACTACTTTGTCGCAGGAATCGTCCGTGCATGGATTGCCGTCGCTGCAGTCGAGCCCGGGGCCAGATTGGCATTCCCCGCCGTTGCAGACGTCGCCCACCGTGCACGCGTCGCCGTCCGTGCAGGCTGCGGCATTGGCCGTCACGACACAACCCTTGGTTCCGTCACAGATTTCACTGGTGCACGGGTTCGAGTCTGCGCAATCCACAACCCCACCGGGGGCGCAATTCCCGCCAGCGCAGGCGTCGCCCTGCGTGCAAGCGTTGTTGTCCGTGCAAGTGCCAGCCAGGGGCAAGTGTAGGCAACCCTTTACTTTATCGCACGAATCGCTGGTGCAGACTGAACCGTCGTCGCAACCGACTGCAAGCCCGGACGCGCATGCCCCGGCAACGCATGTGTCGCCCTGCGTGCACGCGTCGCCGTCACTGCAGCCGCCCGGGCCAGGGACGTAATTGCAACCGGTGACACTGCTGCAAGTATCGAACGTACAAGGATTTCCGTCATCGCAGACCAGCGGGGTGCCAGGCGTGCAAAGGCCCGCAGCGCATGTGTCACCGTTGGTGCAGGCATTGCCATCCGTACAACCTATTGTATTTAAAGAGAATACACAGCCAGCAGCTCCACAACCGTCGTCCGTGCATGGGTTGCCGTCGCTGCAGCTTTTCGCCGGTCCCGGTGCGCAGGTGCCTGAGGCGCATAAATCGCCATCTGTGCAAGGGTTTCCGTCACTGCACGGCAACTGATTCCAGGTGACGCTGCACCCCGTCTTGGCATCGCAGGTGTCGGTCGTGCACGGATTCGCGTCGTCGCAGTTGCTCGCAACCCCGGGCAAACAGACGCCTTCAGCGCATGAGTCGCCGCTAGTGCAGGCATTGCCGTCGCTGCACGCGGCGGTCGAATTGCTGTGCGAGCATCCAGACTTGGCGTCGCAGCCGTCATCGGTGCAGGGATTGCCGTCACTGCAGGCCTTGGCGGGGCCGGGGGCGCACTGGCCCGCGACGCAGCTGTCGCCGTCGGTACAGACGTTGTCGTCGGTGCACGGGGCGGTCGCAGGGCCATGGCTGCAGCCCTGGGTAGGCTGACATAGGTCTGTAGTACAAGGGTTGTTGTCATTGCAATTATTGGCTAATCCAGAAACACAACCGCCCAACGCGTTACAGCTCTCAGCCAGCGTGCAGGCGTCGGTGTCGCTGCAGGTGGCTCCAGCAGGCAGTTGCGCGACGACGCAGAATAAGGACTTACCGCAGTACACTAGGTGACACGGCGCAGCCAAAGCAGCACAGTCGGCGTCGACGACGCAAGGCGTCGCAACCACAGAATCCGCATCAATTACATCAGGTTGCGCAACCAGTACGTCCGAGGGCCCATCCGCCCCAGCGACATCGACGTCCACCGGCGACACGTCCTGGTCGGCGGCCCCTGAATCGGCAAGGCCACCATCATCCAACTGCTCGGCATCCTTGGCGTTAGTGTCCAATACTTGGACATCGTTGGGCCCTGGGCCCAAGTCGGCCTGGCCAACGTCCGCTGGCGCGGTGTCGCCCGGCGCACCATCAGGCAGCCCAACGTCGAGGTCTACCGGGCCCGTGACCGCCGTGTCGTTGGCGCAGCCCTGCCCGCCCGAGGCCAGGAGCAACGTTGCAATCCACGGCCAAATCCGGTTTCGGGTCGTCATCGGCACACCTCGCGGCTTCGGTACGCGGCGGGACCCCAGTTGGCCCGTGCTGCCCAACATGCGGGCACGGCGCCCAGGAGGTAGGTGGAAATTTAGCCTAATGTATCATGAAGATACGGGCTTGCTATACAAGCGAAATTTAGAACCGAACGCGGGCGTCGCCGCCTAAGTCAGCTCCCTGAACAGCGTCGACGCGACTCGCTAGGCCGCCATGCCCACGCAGGGCCACCTTGCCGCCGAGGTCGCACTCGATACCCAGCAGCAGGCGCAGGCCTTTGGAAGAACTCAACTGCTGCATCTGACTCTCAAAAACGGCAGCACCTGACACGCGCCAGCTTTCGGATACGGGGACGGTCAAAGCACCACGGTACCAATCCACGATCTTGCCGTCACCCGCCGTCGACCAGATCTTTTCCATGGAAAAATCAAGGGTTGCCACCTGTTCATCGCCAACTCGCGCCCCAAGTCGGGTGCCAACGCCCGAACCGGTCGATGCAGCCATACCTGCCGCCGCAGCCGAGTACACAGCCATCGACAAGTCTCCTGAAATGCTCACGTAATCGCCAAGGTGGAGGTCCAACCCGGCACGCCCGCGTTTGAGGCTGGTGTCCACGGCATAGCGCCCTGCCGTGTCCCCAACCTTTGGAACATACAAGGCTTTTCCGGACAGCAATCCGAGGTCGATTCGGGCAACCATGAAGCCAAAGAATGAGCGCTCAAGCATCCCCCCGAATTCCGCATATTTATCATTGGCATAGCCAAACTGTACATGCTGATAGCGAAGTCCGAGGATGTTGCGATTCTGTTCGGCCGAAAGAATCTGCGGCAGCAGGACCGTCACGTTCTGCGGCCCGCGACTCGAAGCAAAGCCCTCCCGCGACACGCCTTTCTCGTCCAGGACGGTGATGTAGTACGCCAGACCAGGAGCCACCACGTCGCGACCGGGAATCGTCGCCGTCCAAGTGTCCTGCCCAGCCACAACCATCGGCACGGCCAAGTAGGCGCCACTTCCGCGCGCCCGGTAGTGCAGCACGGGATGAGAGACGCGCTTGTTAACTTCTGCTGTAATTTCAAGGTCCTTATGCTGAGAACCGCGATCCAGCGGATCATGATTAACCAGGGTTTCCTGCGGCGTTTCAGGCACACTGTCGATGGCGACGTGCTCTGGCTCGGCCGGAGAACCGCGAACGCCAACGCGATTGTTCGTGCCCGTGGACAGAGCGACCAAGTAGTACTCGACGGTCCGGATCGACGGATCCGTCTCGCCCACTGGCAGAGAAATACTGAATAAATTGTCAGCCTTTGCCTGCATCGGCAACTCAGCAAAGGGCCCAGCACTGCCCAGGCGGTACATGATCACCATGCGGTCGGCGGGTCCCTCGAGCAGCGCCTCAAGCCACAGCGGCTTGCCCCAACCAACGGAGGCCGGCGGCCGATGGCGCGCGCGCACCGCCGCAGACTCCTTGGCCTTGTCCGCAGCGCCCTTTGACGCCGAATCCCCTTGCATATCAAGGTGTCCGGCCTTATACAAGCGCGCCTCAGTCTGCCAGCGCGGCTCGCACAGGGCACCGTCGACTATGGCCGTGATCTGCTTGTCGTTGACCTCAACGGTCGCACGATCCCCTGAGATCGACACTACAAAGCCCTCGGCCAGGACCAGGCCCGGATGTCCGTGTTCTTCCTCAACAATGCAGACCGGCATCCGTGGCACAAAGAGGCGGACGGCCGGACCTTGCACGACGACCAATGACGACGTAACCCGCTGTACATGGGCGACATTATCGGCGGCGTACACCTGGGGAACCAGTGTCGGCAGGGTCAACATGGCGAGGGCCAAGGCAACATAAACTGCAATCCGACTGGGTACTTGCATCACATCCTCCAGCAAATGGTGTTCGTCCAAGCAACTGACGGCATCAATGGAAGCCTGCGCCGAACTCGCCACAGATGCAACCGGCTTCGTTCAGGGGAGGCAGCGGGACGGCTCGCGCGGATGGTGATGATTGGACTGGAGAATCGGTACTTGAGCCGTCCTTGGTCTGCCTCGCGGCTTGGCTCGTTTGAACGGCTTGGGTCTGCCGCCGCGACGGACCGGGCGGGCCCAGAGCGATGTATAGCAAAGGTCTAATTGATTGTAATTTATCACGGAATTGAATCGACGGCGTTTGACCGAGCAGGTCGAGGCCCAAGTTCAAACGCGTGCCCCAAGCGCCGACCGCATGGCGTCGCCGTTGCGCCGGGCAGGCATGACAAACTTGGCGAGGAGGGCGCAAACGGACTAAGATAGCCAAGGGCAGACGTTCCAAAGTGTCATCGCCTCAACGCGACAACGACAGGAGGTCGATACTCATGAAATCCTGGCGGAACTACGGTATTACGGCGCTCGTTGCTGCCATTGGCGTCAGCTGCGCAGATGTCAAGGAATCGCCGACGGCGACCGCGAGCGGCACGGGAACCTGCGGCACCGACCCCAAGGGCATGTCTTGGGAAATTCTTCAAGAAAGCGACACTTTACACGGGACGCTCTTCAGCACATGGGGCAGGTCAGCCAGCGATGTATGGGCGGTCGGTGCCACGAATAAAGACTTCCCCGAAAAGGGGCCCCAGTTGCTGCATTGGGACGGCACAACGTGGACCCGGCACAGTTCGGCCGCTACCGGCGAAATGTGGTGGGTAACTCCTGGAACAACAGAGGGAACCCTGTGGGTGGCCGGATCGCAAGGACAGATCCTCCACAGAGGCTTGGACGGGGTGTTTTCCGTCATGCAAGCACCGAACCAAACCCAACTATTCGGGATTTTTGCATTGGCTGAAGACAATGTCTACGCCGTCGGTGGCCCTCCCTCCTGCGCGCCGGGGCAACCGTGTGGCGTGATCTGGCACTACGACGGCAAGGCGTGGTCAGCTGACTCCGCGATCAGCGAAACACTTCGCAGCGAAGCGTCGTGGTTCAAGATGTGGGGCACTGGGCCAGACAACCTTTACGTCGTCGGATCAGCCGGCCACATCTTGCACTTTGACGGGAAGGCGTGGAGCGACCAACCGACTGGCGTAAATGACCAACTATTCACGGTTTCTGGCAATGCCGCCTTGGCCGTTGCGGTTGGTGGCCTGGGTGCAGGCGTCCTGCTAGAAAATGATGGAACTGGATGGAAAAAAGGGAAAATCAAGGGGGACACGCTACCGGGACTCAATGGCGTCTCGATCGCAGCGGACGGGTCAGGCGTGACGGTCGGCAGCAACGGAACGATCTGGCGTCGGTGCGGCGGAACATGGCAAGAAGACACGGCGTTATCCAATGAACCGCTCGACGACCTCCACGCGGTCTGGCGAGGTCCGAGCGGCGACATCTTCGCTGTGGGCGGACAGATCGTGATGCCGCCGTTTCAAGGCGGGCAGTTGCTGCACTTCGGGCTGCCGACAAATGCGAAAAAGATCAGCGACTAAGAGGTTTGCTATACATACTGAACGCTCCTAGTTCGCGCCCGCTTGGCCGCGCCACCGCTGGATCTGATCGTCATATTTTCCAATCATTTTAACAGCTTGCTTGCGCAACCCGGCCAGCGTGTCGCGAGGGACCCCGGTAGCCATTCGGCGCACCAGCCATGTCGGCAGCCACCCCATCGGGTCCGCGTGGACAACAAACTCGACACGGGACGAGTGTTCATCGATGGCCCAAATTCTATAATGCCCGCGCAAGGTTGTCATCCGAACAACGCCATCCCGCGCAGGCATCAGTGGCGACGCGACGCTGTCAAATTTTATCGCCATGTCAGTGCCTTGCGCCAAGTCGCCCACGAACATCCCGTGCAGTACGCCGTCGCGGTGGCTGACCGGGAACGGGGCCGACGTTCGCGAGTAGAAGAGGCGGTCGAACTCGGAAGTACGCGAAAGCTCCTTGGATTCAGCACACCTAGCGGTCCAGAGACACGTGCGATTCAAGTCAGCGATGACCGACAGGACTTGCCAAGAGTTCACAGGCATGACGGTCGTTCCGCGTAGTTCTGGAAAATCCTGGCCCGGGATTTCTCGAATTTCTAGCAATATGCCGTCTTCCTGCCCAAGGCGCTGCCATTTCCCGTCGGCCCAGGCCGGGCGAGCGAGGGTGGCGAGCAGCATGGCAAGTGCGCACAAATACTGGTATCGAGTCGTGCTGTGCAGGGAGCCCTCCGTTTGCGCCAAGCTGTAGAATACCTTGGGCGGCCGGCTGCGTCGACCGGGACCTAGCGCCGGGCCAGCCCTGTGTATAGCAAGCCTCTAACAGCTTATTATTCATACACTTTATTCTGTTCCTCCTCACTGTGGCCGTACGCCCGCACAGCAGGACGACGATCAAGGCTCGGCACTTGCCGGCGACGGGCCCAGGCACCTTTGGGCTTTGTATAGCAACCCTCTAACATCCTATTATTCAAAACCAATTTCTGCCCACCCCTTCCCGCTCCCTGCCAGCCCCCCAAACTTTTTTCACGCCACTGACTACTTTTTTGCGCCGCCAACGACCGTTTTTCGGATTTCGAGCGAGTACAGCTTTTAAGGGGCCTGTTTTCCGCCCTCGGAGCCGCCGATGTTCGATTACCACCAGCGCCAAATCATCCCCGGGAAA
>CAIMEY010000054.1 GCA_903840165.1 uncultured Myxococcales bacterium
CCGCCGCCGCGCAACGACTTGGCCGCGCAGCCGTTTCCGTGTACCTTGCACCGGAGGATTGTGCCGAACCGGGCGCAACGGGGCTTTGACGGCCTGCTGGAGTGCAATTCCATGGCATCACACAGCAAATCAGGGACTTTCACCTTGGGTCCACCGCGTTTCTGGGCGCGGTCGCTGCTTGTGGCCGTGGCGCTGACCCTGCCCTTGTCTGCGGCGATGGCGCAGAACACCGCCGCGACGCCCGACCGGGGCGCGACGCTGGCCTCTGCCGTGGCTGCGCGACAGGGCGGGCGCTTCGAAGAGGCCCAGCAAACCCTGCAGAATTGGCTAAATACGCATCCAGACGATGGTTTGGCGTGGCATGAGCTAGCGACGCTGTACGCCATCCACGGTCAGTTGCGTCAAGCCGTGAGCCTGTTTGAGAAGGCCCTGGCGCTGCTGGGAGACTCGGCCGATGCGCGCCGCAACCTTGCAGAAACATTGAGAGCCGATGGACGCTGTGCCCAGGCGATGAACCACTATCAGACCCTCTTGGCGGCTGACGCGGGTGACAAGACGGCGCTGCGCGGCCAGGTGCTGTGTCAGCAACTGCTGGGCCAAAACGCCGCCGCCGTCCAAGGCTGTGCGGCCATTGAAGCCCGCTATGCGAATACAGAATTTGCCGATTGGGCCCATGGCCGTTCGCTGCAGATTCAGCAGTCCGCGACCCAGGGCATCACCACCCCGGAACAGGCCGAAGCAGAGGGCATGGCCCTGTTTGGCGAAAAACGCTATGCAGCTGCGGTGTTTTGGCTTGGCCGGGCTCAGGAGCAGGCCCCAACTGCGGATCGGGCCTATCGCTTGGCGATGGCGTCGGTCGGTGCGGGCGATTTGCTCGGCGGATTAGGCAGTTTGGCGGCAGCCCTGCGACTTGACCCGCAGCATGTTCCCTCCCTGTCGGCCTGGCCAACCGTGCAAAGGGCCCTGCGATTGCAGGGACAAGGCGCTACAAAGATTGAGTTTTCACGGCAGGCGCGCACACCAACGCAGATGATCGCTCATGCCCTGGCGGAGGGCGATTTGATACTGGCGCGCCAACTGCTCAATCCGGCGCTGCTCCTGCCGGAAAAGGGCGCCGTACTCGCGACCCTAAACGGCGAAGTGCTTCTGCGCGAAGGGAAATTTCCCCAGGCTGCCCAAGCCTTTGCCGAAGCGATGGCCCTGCGGCCCAAGTATCCTCCCGCGCAAAAGGGCTTGGCTGCAGCGTTGATTTTGCAGGGAAAACTTGAGGAAGCCCGGCCTTTGGTCGGCTTTGACGCACTGCCTGGCCAAAAGACGTCGCCAGAAGAAATGCTGCGCTTCGTCGACCTGCGACGCGCTGAATTCATGCATCAATTGCAGATGGCGGAAGACCCAGGCATCAAGCCTATGCCGGCGCTCAAGGATCTCATGGTCGCTGCGGCTCCGCCAACGCCGATCGAGGTCGCTGAGCCTGCGCCCCCTGTTGACGCAAAGGCAGTCAATACAATCAAGACGCCGAAAGGAAAGAAGATTTCCGCAAGACCGGGAGCGACCAAGGCAAAGCGCCCTGCCCCGGCCAAGACGGCACCAGGGGCCAAGGCCGGAAAATCAGGTGCCCGCGCCAAGTGAATCTACGGCAATCCTTCAATCATTCCAAAGCGTCTCCAGCGCGTACTGCTGTGCGCGGTGCCGCCCTCTTGCCCCAGTGCGATGGCAGCGTCCAATGGCTGCCGGATGCGTGGCTGGCCTGGCAAGATGGCAGGCTGTGTGAAGTGCGGGCAGCAACCGCTGACGACCGGCTGGTGACCCAGACTGCGACGCTATATCTCCCTGGATTAATTGACCTTCACTGCCACTGGCCTCAGAGCCATGTGCGCGGCCAGTTCGGCGGTGCCCTGCTGCCCTGGCTACGTGAAGCCATTTGGCCAGCTGAGGCCGCCTTTGCCGATCCGCAGGTGGCCGAGGAGCGCGCAAAAACGTTTCTGAACGAGATCTTACGCGCCGGCACTGTGGGTGGCCTGTTCTTTGGGCCGCCCAACGTCCAAGCGAGCGCCCTGCTGCTGGCCCTTGCGCCGCCTAGCTTTTTTGATGGTCCCGCCCTAATGATGCGCCACGCGCCGGCAGAACTATTGACGCCAGTCGCGCAGATGCTAGCCGAAATGGAGGAACTACCTGCAGACATTACGAAACGGCTGGCGGTAACTCCGCGGTTTGCCCCCAATGTCGATGCGGACGGCCTGCGCGCCTGTGCCGAGGCGATGGCCAAGCACGGCTGGCCCGCGCAGAGCCACGTGTCCGAGAATCTTGATGAAATCAAATGGGTTGCCGAGCTATTTCCCCTGGCCAAGAGCTATCTGGACGTCTACGCGGAGGCCGGGTTGCTTGGGCCGCATACGGTCCTGGCGCATGGCGTGCACTTGGGGCCCAAGGATTGGGAACTGCTTGCCCAAACAGGGACTTGGCTAGCCCACTGCCCGACGAGCAACCAAGCACTCGGCAGTGGTCGAATGCCCCTGGAGCAGGCCAAAGCGCATGGCGTGCGCTGGGTGCTGGCCACCGATGTGGGCGCGGGGCCGCTTCTGAGCCAATTAGACTGTATGGGCGCGCTGTTGCAGGTGCACCAAGGACATTGCTCGGTCAATGCCTGCGAGGCTCTTGCCCATGCCTCGGCCATTCCCGGCGAATTCCTTGCGCAATTCGATCCAGATCTCAAGGGCTTGGGTCAGCTGGCCATCGGCGCTCCCGCCCATATCATCGGCGTGCCTCGGCCTGCGGGCGATGACGCTGAGTCGGTCCTGCAAGAGCTGCTGCAAACGCCGCGCAACCTTCTTGAATCATTACCTACTCAGGTGTTCTACGCCGGCCATGCGCTATTGACCTAGCTGCCAACCGGGTCCGCTGCTATGCTGAGGCTGACTACCCGGAGGATGGCTTCGTGCGACCCAACCGAACTTCCGTAACCTTGCTTTCTACAATGCTTTTCGCTGGAGCGCTGGCTGCCTGCGGCGTCGATGACGCGCCCAAGGAATACAATTCCTTGGTGCCTTGGATGTGGCATTCCTATGCGACGGCGTCTGACGAAGAATTAGCTAAAGGAATTATTGCCTTAGCTGGTGCATCGTCCGAGGTGACGGCTGACTCGCCCGTCAAGGCGCAGATCGGCCATTTGAGCGCAGCGGACATCGCTGATTTGGGCCTGAGCGCCCGCGACGTGACTCGTGCGCGCGGCATGTTCGTGGTGACAGAGTTCAACTGCAAACTCGCGCAGTTAGAGAAGATTGCGACTTCGCTCAAGCAGCAGACGGTCTATCCCGACGCTTACGACAGCTACGCGCGGACTTACACGAGCAGCGTTGACGACTATTTCGCCCGTAAAACCAATACTTTGTCGTGGGCCACGGACCTGAAGTCGACACAGCTTGGGACCACGTTTAGCGAGCACCTCAATGGCGGCGCGCGCTACCTGCCGGACCTAGGCAAGGAACAATCTCCCTTTGGCGCTGCGCTGTTGCAACGAACATACCTGGCCAAGGCAGCGACCTCGAGCGATAGCGACAAGTCCTGGGACCAGGATTACCAAATCGACGTGTTTGTCGAGCGGAAACCCGGTAAAATTCTTCACCTCTTCGCTGCGTGGCGGCACATCAACTTTGGCTGGATCGATACCGATAGCGACACCATGGTCAAGCAAATGCTATCCGCCTTCGTCGATTGGGACACGCAGACAGAAGCGGCGTGCAAGAAGGGATTGCCCTAGCAAACCAAGCTCTTGCCTGAGGTCGGCCCGAGCCTTGAGCCGCGCTTTTGAGTCCGAGGTCCAAGCCGTGCGCAAAGCCTGCGAAATGGTGCCGGCTGGGTAGTATGATGCGATTTTTCCTGATGATTGCACTGATTTTGTCGGCCTGTTCGTCGGTGCCACGCCTTGATGTGGGGCCGGTGCCGGTGCCGACGACGGCGTGGCTCTCGGCTGTCGATTGGCCAGCTGCCGCTTCGGAAACAACTGCAGTATTAGCGGGTTACCTGCGCACCGACACGACCAACCCACCGGGTCGGGAGACCGCCGGTGCCCTGTACCTTGCGGAATTGCTCAAACGCGAAGGGATTGCTTCAGAACTGCTTGAATTTGCACCTGGACGCCATTCTTTGCTGGCGCGTCTGCCCGGGCGAGGCGATGCCAAGCCCTTATGCTTGGTTTCCCACATCGACGTCGTGACGGCGGAGGCGGCGAAGTGGCCGGCGGATCGTCAACCGTTGTCGGGTGTTATCGCCGATGGTGCCCTCTGGGGTCGAGGTGCCCTGGACATGAAGGGGATGGGCGCCCTGGAAGTCATGACGATGATTTGGCTTAAGCGCTTGCAGGTGCCCTTGCGCCGTGACGTGGTGCTGCTGGCGGTGGGCGATGAGGAAGTCGACAACCTGGGCATGAAGGACGTGATTTCGCGGCATTGGGCGCGGATTGGTTGTTCGCAATCGATCAATGAAGGAGGCCTGGGCGTGCGCGACGCGGTATTCCCGGGGCAGACCTTCTACGCTGTTTCTGTAGCGGAAAAGGGCCTTCTGTGGCTCAAGATGACGGCCCATGGGCCTTCCGGTCACGGCTCGACGCCGATTCCTGGGCGGGCACCGGAGCGCCTGCTGCGGGCGATTGACAAGCTTGCGCAGCGCGATGTGCCGACCGAAGTCCATCCAAGTCTGCGAATTTCCTTGGCACAGACCGGATGGCACGGCGGCGGGCTGACGGGTTGGGTACTCAGGCACCCGGCGCTGTGGTCGATGCTGGTGGTGCCCAAGTTGCTGGCCAATCCAGCATCCAAAGCTGCGCTGACCAATACGGTTCATGTCACTGGATTTGCAGGTGGTTTTGCGCCAAATGTTGTTCCGTCCGAGGTCAGTGCCACCCTGGATTGTCGGCTGCTCCCTGGCATCAAGCCTCGGGTATTTCTGGAAGAGTTACAGCGCATTGTCGATGATCCGCAGGTCTCTTTCGCCATCCTGCATGAGGCCGAAGCCGCGGAGTCGCCAACGGAAGACCCGTTCTATCAGGCTATTGTGCGTCACGCCCAGGGCTCGTCGCCAGCGGCCGTCGCGGGGCCGGTTCTGTCCGTCGGCTTTACGGATTCGCTGTTTCTGCGCCAGGTTGGCGTTCATGCCTATGGACTTGTTCCCTTTGCCGTACCTCAGGCGCTGGCAGCGACCATGCACGGCGAGCAAGAACGCATTCCTGTTGCGGAAATTGGAGTTGGGTTGAAGATCCTGCTGGGCGCTGTGCTCGACGTTTCGGCGCAGGATGCGGCCATCGGCGGCCGATGAACGGCAATCAAACTCGTCATATCAGCCAGTTTGCTCAACAGTACCGTCCTACATCTGTGGGGGGCCTAAGACGTTGGCTGCTGCTCCTGGCCCTGCTGGGTCTGTGGGCGCGAGGCGCTGGGGCAGCTGAGACGCTTGACGGCCAACGCATCGATAAAATTGAGATTCACGGCATCAAGCGCACCGATCCCGCGGTTGTGTTGCGCGAATTGGGCTTGCGCACGGGCGACGCGGTGACGGAGCGCGCCTGGCAGCTCGGGCTGACACGCCTTTGGAATTGTGGACTTTTTAGCGACGTTCATGGCGCCGTGGAAACGCGCGATGGTGTCCGCGTTCTGGTGCTGCAGTTGGATGAACGATGGACGCTTAACCCTTTGTTTTCTTTCGCTTCGGGCGGAAACTCCTGGTGGCTGCGCCTCGGGGCCAGTGAGTCGAACTTGCTGGGTCAGTTCCTGGAACTCGACGGCACCTACGAGCGATTCAACCAATATGACGGATTTTCTCTGCAATTTCGCCAGCCACGCCTACTTGGCCAGCGCGTCGATCTATGGCTAGCCGCCGAGCGATTGATGCGCCCAAGGCCTGATTACGTCGACCGCCGTACGCACGGACGCTTGGAGATCAGTGCGCTTTTTGAGCGCGATCGGTTGCGGATTGGTGGTTCGGTCGATGCCTTTGCCGCCAATGCCGTGGCGGACCCAATTTCGGGCCTGCGCGGGGCCCAGGACGTTGCTGGTGCCTTTGTCGATGCAAGTTTGCGCCTGGGCCGCTTGGACGCCCTGCGCAACCGGCAGCAAGGCGCGTCGGTGGAGATCCGGCCGGGCCTGGGGCAGGCGGGCGGGCAGACCTGGGCCCAAGCCAACGCAGAAGCCCTCTTGTTTACCGCAGTTGGTCAGCGTTGGAACTTCGCGGCGCGCCTTCGGGCTGCGGCGATGGGACAAGCGCCGGTGCAGTTGCACTACTACCTCGGCGGGCTTGGGGAAATGCGCGGCTTTGTCGACAACCGCTTGCGCGCCCGGCAGTACGTCCTGGCCAATCTTGAGGCGCGCTACGTCGCCTTTGATTCCACGTGGTTTGCTTTTATTCCCGCAGCCTTTGCCGATCTAGCCGCAGCCCGTGACGATGCCGCCGGCGATGTGGGGCTGATCAGCGTCGGTGGCGGCGTGCGCCTGGTGGTCCCGGCCTTTGTGCGAACAGGATTGCGCTTTGATCTCGCAGTTCCCCTGCGCGGCGGCCAATGTGCAAAGGCGTGGTGCCCAGGGCTTTCTGTGGGCGTCTACCAGTTTTTCTATTAGTCTCGGCTATTTTGCAGCCAAGATGGCTTTGGCCAGTTGCAACCAGCCTTGGGAAGCACGGGCGACGACGAACTCCGGCTGAAAGGGCAAAAAGTCAAGCTGATCCATCACTTGCTGGGTACCCACTGCCACGCCGAATCGCCCCGGTTGCCACAGACCGGCGTCATTGGGCGCATCGCCGATGCTGGCAATCTGCTGCGGCAAAATCCCTTCACGTTCAGCCAATTGCAGCACTGCATGGCCCTTGTCCGGCGCGTGGGGCGACAGGTGGATGTGCACATTGGACCAGATGAGGTGCAGCTGCCTCTGGGCCGCGTGCCGAGCCAAGTCCGCGATTTCTATGTCCGATCGTCCGTCGCGCTGCCACGCAAGGTCACCAAGACGACAGAAGTGGTCCGGCGCCAAACGCCACGGCGAGCCCAGCGCGGACAGTTCCTCTGAAACCTTCAGAAGATAGCTGCGGTCCGGTTCGGGCGTCAGAAACTCCACGGGCTGCTCGGGCTGCACCAAGGTTGCGCCATTTTCGGCGATGGCACGCGCGACACCTGGCAAATAGCGAATCAATCCAAGAGCTTCACCTGCTGGCCTACCTGTGACGGGCAGGACTTCGACGCCCGCCTCCCTGAGTTGAACAAACGCTTGCAAAACGCGGGGATCAAGCCGGCCCTTGGCAGCAGCCGGGCCATCGTCCACGGTCAAGGTGCCATCGATGTCGGTGGCCACGAGGCGAATGGCCGCCAACCGAGTGGGATCGCATGTCGCAAACTCAACGGGAATACGGGTGGTTACACTCATCTTACTCCTCATCACCACCGGGAGCCGGACTGTCCGCGCCGGGCGCAGGCGCCGCAATGGACGAGGGCCAACCGAGAAAGTGTGGAATGTAGGGCGCTTCGGCCAGGTACTGTTCGTGGGTAATGATGCCTTCGTCGCGCATCTTGTTCATGATGCCGACCATGCGCTCCTGCCACCAGGAATCCCATTTTTTCTTGTCAAATCGCGCAAATCCGCAACGTGGGCACGGCTTATTGGCGGCGAGAAAGGCCGTCTCCAGCGGGGACAAGGCCTTGGCATCCTTACCAAAGTACAGTTGCGCCGCCCTCTGAACGCCATAGGTCTTGGGGCCAAATTCAATCATGTTCATATAGAGTTCTAGGATGCGGTCCTTGGGTACCGTCCTCTCCATCTGCCAGACAATGAGCAATTCCTCAAACTTACGCGACAGATTCTTTGCGCGCGTCAGAAAGATGTTCTTGACCAGTTGCTGCGTAATGGTCGAGCCACCGTACACAAACCGCCCGTAATCCAAGTCTAAACGCACGGCGCGCAGCAGAAGCCCGGGGCGCAGGCCGCGGTGTTTGTAGAACGCGCCATCCTCGGTCGCGATCATCGACCACGGCACCCAAGGCGGCAGGTCCGTTAGATTCGCCCAAGATCCCGAGGCCGGGCCGACCATGACCTGCGGGTGTTCCTTGTCATGACCGTCCAGCATCTCCCCGTTTTCATTGACAGGTCGGCTGAACTCGCCGAGCAGCTCATCGAGGTGCACATTGCCAAAGCCGCTGACTTCACAGGTAGAATCGTCCATCGCCAGATCGAGCGTCGCCTTGTAAACGTTTTGCAGAGGCACCGCCAAATCGATCAGCCAACTGATTTCCCCTTTGGCATCAATGGTGCCGATGGTCGTGATCAGACCGGGAGGCATGGCTTTGGCGACTTTTGCGCAATCTTGTCGCGGCATTTCAGCGCGCACGTGCACGGTCGGCTTGTCGCGCAGGTTGGTCGCTTCCAGCAGCAGGTCCAGGTTGGCCTCACCGACCTTGAGGCCAGGAAAGTTCAGCTGCATAGAACCGTCATTGTCGCTGACAAAGCATTCAATTTTCCCAGACATATTGAGATGTTCAATGGGCCGCGGCGCCAAACGCCACCAGTCAAAGCCGATGTCCTTGACGGTAAAATCGCCGCGCACATCGAGCTTGTTGGCGATGGCCTGGCCCGTCTTGATCTCCAACTGGACGGCGATGTCGGAGCCCGTACCAACGGTCACGCCTGAGGAAACAACGCGAAGTGCTTGGGCAAATTGACCTCCGGCAAGCTTGAGTTTGGCGCGGTCAAGCTGCCCTCCCGCTTGGGTCAGCACGTCCATCTCAATGTCGCCCCAAGTCCGCTCATCGTCAAAGGGTTTTGCACTGACCTTGAGTCCACGCGTGCCATCGGCCGCCACGGCACTCCAATTCGCCGTTAGGTCCTGCATGCCGCCAAAAGGCTTGTCCGATCCCGGCTTTATCAGACCCAGGTGCCCGCCGATAACTTCCACCTTCAAGCGCGGTGCCTTGGCCATCTTGTCCAGGGCCTTGTGCATCTTCTCGTCTACTTCCAAGAGCTTGAGCTGCATGTCCCGCAACGGCTTGATATACGTCGTGACGTGCGAAGCGTTCGCGGCCCCGGGCTGCTTCTTGTCCTCTTGGGTCGCTGGCTTGCCCTTGTTCGCCTTGGCCGCGGTCAGCTTGTCGTCCTCCTTGCTCAAAGCCCCGGCAGCCTTGAGCTTTTCATTGACCTTGGCCTGAACTTGCTTGTGGCGGACGTCCGGCGGCAGGTTGGGGTCGTCGATTTGCTCTTCGACCTCGTCCTCCACCTGGGCGCGCAGCTTGGCCTGTTCGGCGGCAGTGATGGCCCCCCAAAGCAGCTTGCCGCCAGGGATTTCCTGCATGGCGTCCTGGCGCCAAGGCAAGTCGGCGCTGGGCGCTTCGATCCGCAATGAAGTCAATGCTTCTAAGGGGTTTTCGCCTGGCAAACGGTCCGTGTGCAGCTCCACCGCCTTGACGCCAAGGACGGCAACATCCCCGGGTAAATGCACCACCAAGTTCTCGAGCCGAGCAACCAAAGGAATTTCAGAACCTTCCAGGCCATCAAGGCCCAAGGTCAGCCGCTCGGCGTGGCCTTTGAGGGCGCGCTGCCCGCGAGCGGCCGTCGGTTCAATGGCGGTGGGTTCGGTCGCTGCTGCAGGCTGAATCGCTTGAGGAATCGCCTTTTCGACAGGTGCCACTGGCGGGGCAACGCCCATGCGGTCCGGCATCGGTGTCGGCGTCACAAAGTGACCCGAATTCACGGGCTTTTCTGGCTTGTCGGTCTTTTCTGCCGCGGCAGGCACCGGCGCTTTGTCGGCCTTGATCGGCAGCTGTGGGGGCGCGGGCTGACTCGGTGCCCCAGGCTTCGGCTTATCCTTGTTTTTTTTAGGTTTTTCCACTGGCAGGGGCTCCGCGTGTTGCAGCAGCGACTCGGGCAGCACAAAGGCAATGTCTTCCGCACTAATGCCGATAGGGCCGCCGCGAGCCGGGCGAACATGGTGAACTGAAACCAGAATATCCTCGCCCTTGCGCAGAAGGATGTCTTCGATGGACGCGCCGTCGGTGGCATCGTGGGCAAATCCCGTCACGGCAATGGAATCGATGCCCAGCGGAAGTGCCTGACCTTGAGGCATATTCAGGCGGAACTCAGGCTCCAGGTGCCCAACGAGTTTGGGCGGCCCTTCCTTTTGCGGCACCAGCGCGGCCGACAGCTTGGACGCGACCGTCCCTCCGAGCACCGCCGCAAGATCGCCAACGCCGTGCGCTGGGTCGAGGTGGGCCGAAATATCTTGAATTTGCAGACCTTGAGGCAAGTACTGACTACCCTTGCCCAGCACGCGCACCTGCACCGTGCCCTGTTCCACGAGGTAGGAAGCGGTGCTCACCGACTTGGTCTCCTCTTCCTCCGGCCCCTTGTGCTTGGGAAAGACCTTGCGACCAGCCTTATACAAATCCAGCAATTCTTTGGGCTTACCATCCTGCACGACGACTTCTAGCCGAAAGACCTTGACCTCCGCGCGGTCCGGCCGCCGCCTGCCCATCAGCACCTTCCAGGGCGACAGAGCGGCGTCAGCGTCCTGCACCGCCAGGATGCTTGAGCCATCTTGTCGTTTAAAAGCAAGCCCATGCATGTGCACATGCCCCAGCATCGATACCGAAATGTCCGCCAGTTCAAACTGCAGCCCCGCTTCCTTGGCCACCAGTTCCAGCTTGCCGCGAATCACGCCGCGGGCTACCAAGCCACCCACGAGGCCGCCCAGCCCCACGAGGATGGCAAGGACGCAAATGGCTAAAATAATTCGGTTTCTTACGCGACTGGGCTTAGCAGCCGCGCGCGCCACGCGTCGTTCATTCATGGTGTTGTCCAGACCTTGGCGACCGCACCGGCGATCACTGGTTGAGTGTACCGCGAGCTTGGGCCATGTCAGGATTTTTGCAGGTGCGATCGGCAGTGACCGACCTAGCGTTGCATTGACGTCCAGGCGCGAACGCAAGCGCAAAAAAAACGACACCGGAAGCAGTGGAGTCCGACATACTCCCCAACTTCCGGTGTCTAATGCGGGCCCCAACCGCCCGCGAGCGTCGCAATTCCACAAAGGGCCCAGGCATAGCCACCGCCTCCCAGCGACTACACGGAGCAGGATACCGCGACGAGTCTTGTCAGGGTCATTTCGGCCAAGAGATCCGCCGGAATGACTCGTCCGTTGACAGCGTCCGGTACTCGCGGCGCACGCGAAAACACCGATGTGACGCTGGGTCGCCTTGTCGTGGGGGATCACGGCGACAACTACTTAGTAAGCAAAGTGCGTGCCAACTTGGGGCGAATCAGCTAAGTCCTTAAAAAGGCAAAACTTAGACGAATTGAACCCAAAATGAACGGCTCGATCCACGGCTGGGTGGGGGTTTTTCCGCACTAAGCTGTGTCAGATGGCCCAAGGGCAGGCGGGCGCTCGCGCCTAGAATCAGCGGATGGCGGACGTCTGGTTGGACTAAGCCAAATCGCCAGCGCGGGACTTTCCGGCGACAATCCCCAATTTTTCCAAGCGGTAACGCATCTGGTCACGGGACAGGCCCAGCAGCTGCGCGGCATGGGTCTGGTTGCCACGGGTGCGCTCAATGGCCTGCTCCACCAGGTCGCGCTCTAGCGAATCGAGATCCAGGCCGGTCGCGGGCAGGGCCAAGAGCCGCTCCTTGCTCGGATTGGGCGGTGCGACCATCAAGAAGTCGTCCGTGGTCAGCTTGTCGCCATCTGCAAGCAAAACAGCGCGTTCCACTGCATTCTTTAGTTCGCGAACGTTGCCGGGCCAGCGGTGCGCCTCGAGCATGTGACGTGCTTCGTCATCGATGCCACGGACATTCTTGTGGAATTCCTTGGCAAATCGCACGCAAAAATAGTCTGCCAAGATAGGGATATCCCCCGTGCGTTGACGCAAAGGCGGCAAAACGACGGGCAAAACTCGCAGGCGATAGTAGAGGTCCTCGCGAAAGCGGCCCGACTGCACTTCCGCCTCTAGATCGCGGTTGGTGGCAGCGATCACACGCACGTCCACGCGGATGTCGCGACTGCTGCCGACGCGCTTGAACGACTTTTCCTCTAAGAATCGCAGCATCTTGGACTGCAAGGACAGGGACATCTCGCCGATTTCGTCCAAGAACACCGTGCCGCCGTCCGCCATTTCCAGCAGACCCTTCTTTTGAGTCTTGGCGTCGGTAAATGCGCCTTTTTCATGACCAAACAGCTCGCTCTCCAGCAGCGTTTCCTGCAGGGCCGAGCACGTGATGTTCATGAAGGGCTTTTCGGCCCGTTCGCTTGAGTAATGAATGACTTTGGCCGCCAAGTCCTTGCCCGTGCCACTTTCGCCGCCCAGCAGAATCGTGGTCGCCGGGGTCCGGGCAATCTTCTGCAGCATCACCCGCGCGGCTTTGATGGCGGTCGACTCGCCGATGACCGAATCGGGGCCAAACGGCTGGCTGGCAGCAGCGCGCAAGTTCTTGACTTGACTGCGAAGTTGGGTAGTCTCCAGGCCCTTTTGCACCAGAAGGGCCACCTCATCGAGGTCCAGCGGTTTGCGGGCGTAATGCCAAGCACCGGCCTTGATCGCCAGAACGGCGTGCTCAACACTGGAGTGCCCCGTGAGCATGATGACGACGATATCCGGATTGATCCTGCGCATTTTCGGCAGCAGGTCGACGCCCTCGCCATCGGGCAGGCGGTTGTCGAGCAGGACCAGGTCGACGCCGTCCTCAACCAGCCGCATCGCTTCGGCACCGGTTGCGGCTTCCAAAATGCGGTAGCCCTCGGGCTCCAAGCGTTGCCGCAAGGACCAGCGAATCAGGCGTTCATCATCGACCAAAAGCACAGAGGCGGTACTCATGGCCCGCTAGTGTACTTGCAGCACTGCGAAATGCCCAGTTCGAGCGCCGCAACGTCGCAAGGGACAAGCCAACCGGCTGCAAAGGCGCGCGGGGCAACGAACGAATTTTTCGGCTAGTCGGATGAAATCGCTTTGCGCTCAGAGCTGGCGTGCGCGGTCAACGACGGCAGCAATTGCATTGAGATCAAAGGGCTTATGCACAAAGTCGAAGGCACCAGCCTGCTGAGCGCGCTCCACCATGTCCGCCGTGGCATGGGCTGAGATGACGATCACGCGTACGTCGGGGCGGCTCTTGAGGATTTCGTCCAGCAGGTCCAGACCGTTGCCATCGGGCAGACGCACGTCGAGGACGATGACGCACGGGTCGTCGGCAAAAGCGCGGCGAGCATCGGCCAAGCTGGCGGCCTCAGCGACGTGAAAGCCTTCGGTTTGCAAGCGGTTACGCAGGGACCAGCGGATAAGGAACTCGTCATCCACCACCAAGACCCGGTCGGTCCGGCGGTGGCTGGCCGCAGGCGTAGGCGGATTGCGCTCGCTGATCGCGCGCTCCAGGTCCTCAATGCTCATTGCCCGCTCCTCGCAGCCATGTTCCACCAATCACACGCTATTTTGCCGCACAACGAATCGGTCGCCAACACGCAAAAACCAAACTCGCACTGGCCGCTCCGCAGCCGTTGCCAAAACCGGGTTGCGCAGCCACTCTGCCGCGGTCCGCGCCAGCCGGCGCTCGGAGCCACGCCATGTCGCAACCGCCTGAGTCAGGCACTCCCGATTCCGCCTCAACGCCTGCAGCTGCAGACGAGGCAGGCCCACTGGACCCAGGCCGACCGGACGCAGGCCCTACTGACGCGCGCGATCTTGGTGTTGCAAAGGCTGCGCCAAGTCTGCAACAAGCCGCGAATAATCTCGGCGAATGGCCGTGGTGGCTGCCATTTCTCTTTGCATTAGCCGTATTTGCCGTTGATCTATTTCTGTCGCACGGCGTGGCGTGGCCGATGCTCTACAGCGTCGCGATGCTGGCCTGCCTGCGGACGGGGATGCGCGGACGGCCGGCAGCGCTGGCGACAATAGCCTCAGTATTTACAGTAGTTGCTTGGGCAGCCAAACAGCAGGGCGACGCCGAAATGGCCATGGTCGCCGCCAACCGTGTGCTTTCTATCTTGGTTTTGTGGATCACCGGCGCCCTGGTAGCCGCGCAACGCAAGGCCTCGGCCTCCCTGCGCCAGCAGCGTGAAATTGCCCAGTCCCTTGCGGAATCTGCCCAAATGGATCGGGACGCGCTGTTTGCCAGCCAAAGGCAGTTGCAGGACCTGCAGTATGCGCTGGACCAATCAGCAATCGTGGCAGTGACGGACCCGGCGGGCAAGATCACCTACGCAAATGAGAAGTTCTGCAACATCAGCGGCTATGGGCTGAGCGAGCTCCTTGGACGCGATCATCGCATCGTCAACTCGCAGTTTCACAGCAAGGAGTTCTTCGCCGACCTGTGGAAGACCATCGGGCACGGACGGATATGGCGGGGCGAGGTACGCAACCGCGCGAAAGATGGCGAGTATTACTGGGTGGACACCACGATCGTGCCGGTTCAAGGGGCCCAGGACAAGACCGAACACTACATCTCCATCCGCTTTGACATCACCGCGCGCAAGCTCGCTGAGACACGCCTGCGCGAGCAGGAAGCCCTCGCAAGACTTGGCGAAATGGCCACCGTCGTCGCCCACGAAGTCCGCAACCCGCTAGCTGGCATCGCCGGGGCGCTGCAAATCATCGGCGGACGCATGGCCGCCGACAGCGAAGAAAAGATGATCGTTGGCGACATGATTGAGCGCATCGGGGCCCTCAACGCCACGCTGAGCGACATGCTGTTGTACGCCCGACCGCGTTCGCCTCAACGCAGGGAGGTGAATCTGCTGTTATTGCTCGAAGAACTGCAGTCAGCGATGGTCACCGACCCGCGCTTTGGCGGCGTGCAGGTCTTCCTCGCAGGCGATCCTGTGCTGGCCGAAGTCGACGGGCAGATGATTCGCGGCGCCCTGCTGAACCTGGCGATCAACGCGGTGCAGGCCATGCATAGCAGCGGCGTGATTCACCTTTTTCTCGCTCAGCGCAACCATCAGGCGGAGATTCGCGTTGTCGACACAGGCCCGGGGATCCCGCTCGCCGTGCGGCAGAAGGTGTTTGAACCGTTCTTTACGACCAAAAGTCGCGGCACTGGGCTGGGTTTACCGATTGTTCGGCGAGTGGCCACCCAGCACGATGGCGACTTGGAGATCGACTGCCCGCCGGAAGGAGGCACGGTTGTGACTATGAGGCTGCCCCTGGCGGCCGTGCACGATCAGCCCGACCGCGAGGCGATTGCTGTGGTGTAATCTGCTGAGGCGATTGCGCAAATTCCCTGAAACGACAATCGCCTGCCGCACCAGCCTTCGGGGGAAAGGGCGATGCGACAGGCGACCGAACTGGGGAATCTAGCACACTGAAAACGGGCGGCCGGCACGGAGGGTGGAGGGGCGAAGTGCCGGCCGCACTGGACTAAGATGCACGAGGCGTGCCAACGCCAATAGGATCTGAGACCGCCATGCGATTCTAGTGAGTTACGCGATGCGAGGCTGCCCCTGATCGCGTAGAACTGGGCCTACGTCCGCGGCACGCCGCCTGTACTGGGGAGGGCTGCGCAGTGCCGTGCGGGAAATTCCCCAGTGCTAGCGCTGCCAAGCCGATTTTCCTTCGGTGTTCAGATTGTAGTGTGTTTGCTTCTAGTTTCATGACGGCCGCCAGCCCTTGCGGCTGACTCAGCAGATGCATAGGCTAAGGGCCATGAAGATTTCGCTTACATCGCCGCTGCTAGCGCTCGTGTTCACTGTCGGGTCCTGCGGAGCGCAGGCCGTGACGCCCAAAGCTGCGTCGGTCGATGCGTGCCCGGGCGACACCAGCCACGACGATGCCGGCAACTGCGTGCGTCCCAGCTTCGGTCAAACCTGCGATGAATCAGTTGGTTGTGCCGACGGACTGACCTGCCAAAAGAGCGATTTCGCCCTCAAGCCCTGGTGCACCAAGACCTGCACGGATATCAATAACCATTGCGATACCAGCGGGTTAAATGGCCTCACAGGTCTATGCATCCAAATGCCCGCCGGCTGGGTCGGCCCGTCCGAACCGTTCTGTGCCGTCGAGTGCACAAAATCCATTGAATGTACAGCTATTTCTCCCGATTGGCAGGGCTGCCAGAAGGCCACTTACAAGGGCGTTGCGCTCAACAACGCCTTGCCTACCAAGGTCTGCCAATCGCCCGGCGCTGAGACCGCTTTTCACGTCGATCCCAGCACATGCGACTGGCAGGGCCAAGTCACCGACCCCAAGTACCAAGAGGCCAAGGGCCTGACCGCCGGATACTGCCAATTTCTCAAGGCTTGCCAGCTGCTAGCTAAGGATGAGACGGACGCCTGCTGCGGCTGGCACGCCTTTTCGTTCATGGCCCCGAGCGGCGTCGTCGATGCAGCCGCAATTGCGAAAATCAAGTGCTATATCAAGTCATTCACTGCGAACCAGTCGACCTCAAAGGTGTGCAGCGGTTGGAATGACCCCAGCGATGGCACGTACTGCGGTGCGATTCCCGTGCAGTGACAGGCGGGAAAAACCTAATTTATTCCATGCTGTTCCAACAAACTGGCGGTCTCGGGTAGTTGTGGCACGCTCGGACCGGGGTGAGTCCCCGCAGCGGTGTAAGGCTGCTGTCAGCGCGCTGCGAGCTCGGCGATGTCAGCGCATTTCCCAAATGATTCAAATGCTTTGGTCAACTGCACGCGCGGTGCCATGCATCCGCCCTGAATCGGGCACCCAAGGTGCGCGTTGATGCGCTGGAGGCATTCCATGACGAATTCGCAACTATTTTACAATGATCACAAGGTTTTACAGCGCGCCTTGACAGCCGTAGCCTTGCTGCTCGCCCTGACGATGGCTACGCCGGCTTGGGCCTTTGAGGTCTTCCTCAACGGCGTCAAGGTCACCAACCTGCGCAACGCGGACCTGAGCAATTGCGCCGTCAAGTTCGATGGTGATGGAAATATTAAGATTATTTCGCCGGGTTACATCGTAACAACGGACAAGGATGGCAATCCCCACGTGTCGGGCAGTTCGGACCTGACGTCATCGCCTTCCGCGGCGCTCAAGAGTCGGTTCGTCCTGACCTATGCACCGAATACTAAAGTAAATTTCGCCTTTGAGTTGTTCATCAACGACAAGCTCTTCAAGAAGATCGGCCTGGACCAAGGCCCGTTCACTGTGGAACTGACCCAAGCCTTGCACTCGGGGTCCAACTCCATCCGCGTTATTGCCAAACCGGGCGATGCCCTGCCCGGTGGCGGCGAAAATGACATCGCCGAACTCCGCATTCTTAAAGGGACCGAGACCGCAGACGGCACCTTTATCGCAAAGAAACCGCCGATTTGGGAGATGGTCCGCTCGGCCATCGACCGCGCGCCTGTGGACCGCACGTACAGCGTCGTGGCCGACTAGTGCCAAGGCGCGCTGCACCAAGAAAAGCCCCTGAATTTGCCCGCGTATTAGCCCTTGAGGCTGAGACGGCTTGGCTCTGGCAATGCGGCGTGGTGCGGCGACAAGCGGTGCCCCCTCTTGTGCGTGTCGGTGACTGGATCGACAGCGACACTGGCGAATTGGCGGCGCGCGGTGGACCGGGATTTCCCCATCCAGACGGTGACTTTCATCGGATTTCTCAGGATGGCGGTAGGCGCTGGCTGGCGATCATCGCTCGCGCTCGCTTGCTTCAGGCCATCCGACAATTCTTCGATCGCCGCGGCTTTATTGAGGTTGACACCCCTGCCATCGCCCTCAGTCCGGGCCTCGAACTGCACTTGGACGCCGTGCAAGTCCAGGTGCGCCAAGGGATGGGCGGCCCTGCGACGTCGCGATACTTGGTGACGAGCCCGGAATACCATTGCAAACGCCTCTTGGCGGCGGGCATGCCGAAAATCTACAGTCTGGCCAAGGCCTTTCGCTCTGGAGAACGGGGCCATTGGCACAATCCTGAGTTCACGATGCTGGAGTGGTACCGGGCTGGTGCGACCTACCTCGACATTGTGCGCGACGCCCGGGCTTTGGTGGCGCACTGCGAAAAGGCTCTAGAACCACTGAAGATTGCGAGTCGACCCAAGGCAGTGAGCCGAGGCTGGCAGAGGCTGTCCATCGCCGCGGCCCTCAAGCGTTGGGCAGGGTTTGACCCCAGGAACTGCAATGATGATGAATATATGCGGCAGAAGGCCCAACAATTCGGCCTCAACGTTCAGCCGACCGACACAGCGGCCGAGGTCGTCCTGCAGGCCTTAGTCGAACGAGTGGAGCCGAATCTGACAAATCTGTCAGGCGTGGTCATCGACCGTTGGCCCGCCAGCATGGCGAGCTTGGCCCGGCGGTTCGCGGATACGCCACAGTGGGCCGAACGCTTTGAGATCTATGTCGGCGGAATTGAACTTGCCAATGGTTTCACGGAATTGGTCGACGCTGAGGAACAGCAGAATCGCTTTGTCCTCGACCAGCAAGCGCGCCTAGCGCACGGCTTGCCGGTGTACCCGATCGACGAGCGCTTTGTCGCCGCCCTGCGGGAAGGCTGCCCACCCGCAGCGGGCGTGGCGCTTGGTGTCGACCGATTGCTCATGATCTTGGCGGGGTTTACGGATATTGACGATGTGCTGTTCTTCCCCTTTGAACGCGCGTGACGGCCTTGGCCCCAGCGGCCGACGATCCAGAAAACAGGCTTAAGATCAGATACGTTCTGCGCTGTTGCACCTGCACAGGCCGCGACACGTTGGCCCTAGAGCGTTCAGCATAGGCCGCTGGATAAGACTGCAATTTTATGACGTTCAAAAACAAATCGGCCGACTTGGGACGCGAAGTGCTGCGTCAGGCCAAGTCGGCCGACAACGGTCAAGCGCAGCGTGGGTACCGCCCGACCGCCGATCCGTTTATGACATTACACTGACATGTATATGACGTCAAGCGTCAGATTGCGTGCCCTTGGACGGTTTCGCCGGCGTAGCTAGGCCTCTTGACGGCCCAATCGGACGACTGCGACGCAACGGCGGCCGCGAGAACATACCGATGATGGCAAGATAACCTGCTGACTATATTGTAGTTTACCGACGCCAGGTGCAGCTGATCTTGACACTGCCCAGGCGGCGGCGCACGCTCCCGGCCCTCGCCACGGCCGCTCGAGGTCGCGGAGGACCCAGGGCGGCTGGCCCGGGGCTAGCGCCTCCGATCCCCCCAGGTGGCACTCGCGATTGAGCAATATTTTCAATGGTTTGACGGCACTGTCGTCCCACTCTTGGCGCGACCTTCAGCGCCCGCGGTGGCTGAGCCCAGCACGTGAGCGGCACGCGATCGAGCACAACGACTCGGCACGCACCGCGCAAGGATTCTGATGAATGTTGCAGTAATTGGCACGGGTTACGTAGGACTAGTGGCCGGAGCCTGTTTTGCGCACGGCGGCCAGAACGTGACGTGCGTCGACATCGATCCGCGCAAGGTCCACAAGCTGCGTGCCGGCGAGATTCCGATTTACGAACCGGGACTTGAGGATGTTGTGCGCGATACGGTGGCCGCTGGCCGCTTGCACTTCACCACCGACGCCGGCGACGCCATCGCCCAAGCCCAAGCGGTCTTCATCGCTGTGGGCACGCCGCCTCAAGAGGATGGCTCTGCCGATCTGCGCCACGTGCTGCAAGTCGCGAAGACGATTGCAGAAAATGTGACGGCCTACACGGTCGTCGTCGTCAAATCGACCGTGCCCATCGGCACCTGCGCCAAAGTCCGCGCCATCTTGCAGGAACATGGCAAGGCTCCAACCGAAGTTGTATCGAATCCGGAATTCCTGCGTGAAGGCCAAGCGTTAATCGACTTCTTTGAGCCTGATCGCGTGGTCATTGGCGTATCCAGCGAGCGGTCAAAGGCGATCATGCATCAGCTGTACGCGTCTTTTGTCAAAGATCCCGGGCAGATACTCGACATGGACGTGCCTTCCGCTGAGATGACCAAGTACGCAGCCAATGCGATGCTGGCGACGCGCATCAGTTTCATGAATGAAATCTCCAACTTGTGCGAAGACGTCGGCGCTGATGTGACCCAAGTTCGCCGCGGGATTGGCAGCGACTCGCGCATTGGCATGCCCTTCTTGCACGCTGGGATTGGCTACGGTGGCTCGTGCTTCCCCAAAGATGTCAAAGCTTTGGTCATGACCGGGCGCACCGCCGGCCACAGCATGGAAATCCTGTCCGCGGTCGAATCGGTCAACGAGCAGCAAAAGGCGGTCTTGGCGCGCAAGGTGCTCAAGGCGTTTGGCCCCGATCTGAAGGGACGGACGATCTCCCTGCTTGGCTTGGCTTTCAAGCCTGATACCGATGACATGCGCGAGGCCCCTTCGCTGACCCTGTGCCGGCGCCTGCTGGCGGCGGGCGCGACGGTTGTGGCTTTCGACCCGGTCGCGCATGAGACAGCCCACGTAGAACTAGGCGATCGCATTACGTATGCGGCGTCTTGGCAGGATTGCGTCGCCAAGGCGGACGCGGTGCTCTTGGTGACGGAATGGCAGCTGTTCCGCGACCTTGCACCCGAGGCACTGGCCGCTGCCACGCCCTGCCGTTTGCTGTTTGACGGGCGCAACGCATGGAATGCACAGGATTTCCGCGCCGCTGGATTCAGCTACGATGGCATGGGCCGGCCCTGAGGCACCCCAAGCGAATAGACCTATCGGATCAAGCCTGTCCACCTATTCGCAATGCGGCGACCCGCCCGGGACACACCCAAGCTTGAGGCCCACCAAGCGGCGGCAGGGCGGACGCGCCAAATCGGCTTGACCGTTGCCGTTCATTGGACGACGGATGCAGGCGGGCGAAAGACCTGTGAACTGCCGAAAGATTAGGCGGAAATACCAAGTGGAATGGCCAGTTGCTCATGCCATTGCCCAAGAAACCACAGCCGCCACAACAGCCCGCCGTCATCCCCAGGACGCGGTCGTGACAGGAACGCGTGCACGGCTTGCCCATCGAGCCACGGCAACGCCTTGAGTCCCTGGCGGTAGGGCTCCAGCATCTGCTGCCGCCATTGCGGCGAATCTAGCCAAGATTGCAAGGGAATCGAGAAGCCCTGCTTGCGCTGCATCACGCAGTCTGCCGGTAGGTGACGCGCCAGCAGCGCGCGAATGATGCGCTTGGTCTGTCGTGGTCCGACGCGGTCTTGAGGCCGTATCCGCCAACTGGCATTGGTGAAATCCAGGTCCAGCAATGGGCTGCGGGTCTCGACGCCCCAGGCCATGGCCGCGACGTCCACCTTGACGCACAGGTCCTCGGGCAAATAGAGGCCAAAGTCCATCGCCAAAGCCTGATCAATCTCGCTTTGGATTGCTAGGTTACGCACCTTGGTTTGCAGCATGGCCGCCCAGCCCTGCCGTTGCAAAACGGGGCGTAGCGCTGGGTCAAACCAATTGTGCAGGCGATGCCATCCGGCAAGCTGTACGCCCAGGGCTGTACCGGCTCCTGCCATCAGGCGAATGGCGCGAAAGTCCAACGCTGCCAGGCGGTTGGGCAACACTTCGGTGCAACGGTCGGCCCAGTTCGATAGAGCGTCCGGCCACGTTGGCACATGAAGCGTCTGGTGCAAAATCTGCCTAAACGCAAACAGTTGTGCGCTAGGATAGCCGCCCTGCACTTCATCCCCGCCATCGCCCGTCAAGATAACCCGGTGCCCTTGCCCTGCGCGTTCCGCGATCAAGTAGGTCGGCAAGGCTGAACTGTCACCAAACGGTTCTCCGTAATGGCGCACGAGTTCGGGCATTCTTTCAATCGATTGCAGGTCGAGGTCTAACACCTCGTGGCGGACCCCGGTGACCTTGGCGACCCGGCACGCGATGGCAAACTCATCGGCATTGCGGTTGGGCGTTCGAACCGTATATGCTGTAATTCCAGCATGTTGCTGGGCAGCCAGGGCTGTGACTAGACTCGAATCCAGCCCTCCTGAGAGAAAGGTCGCCACCGGCACATCGCTGCGAAGGCGACGCTCGACCGCGCGAACAAGCAATTGATCCAGAGAATCAAGAGATTGTAGATCCAGTCTGCGCGACTCCAGCCCTATGGGCATGGGCAGCGCTGCGTGAGCAAGCAGGCCCCGGGTGGAGAATTCCAGGGACGAGCCAGCCTCTAACTTATTGATTTGATGATAAATCGTCCGCGGCGCGTCGATATAGCCGCTCGCCAGATAGTGCTCCACGGCAACCGGGTCCACCGTCAATGGGTGTCCCTGCTGCACCAGCCAACGGGCTAGCGGCAAAAGACCTGACGAAAAGCGTAGTTGCTGACCATGCTGCCACCAATACAAGGGCTTCTTGCCGACGGGGTCGCGCGCGAGGTGCAGAACCTGCCCCTGCCACCAGGCAAACGCGTACATGCCGCGAAGACGAGTCAAGGCCTTTGAAAGGCCCCATGTTTCAAGCGCTTGCTGCAGGACTTCTGTGTCGCTGTCGGAGCGAAACAGGCGGCCCAGGGCACGTAATTCCTTGCGCAATTCCAAATAGTTGTAGATCTCACCGTTGAAAGTCAGGGCGCTGCCCCGCTCGGAGATCATCGGCTGACGGCCCGCGGGGCTGAGGTCGATAATCGCCAACCGCCTATGGCTCAAGGCAATACCCGGTTGGTGCCAGGTGCCAAAGCCATCGGGCCCGCGCGCCGCAAGTCCGTCGCGGGCGGCGTCAATAAGCGCCAATTCGTCTGGATTCCAGGGCAGTTGCCCCTGCAGGCGCCCAAAGTCCACGACTCCCAAGATACCACACATGCCGTTGTCCCTCTGCCCGCGTCGCGTTGGTCGGCCCGGCGTAGGACCCAGGCTTGACGCAGCCAGCGTAGCAGGTCGACGGGGGAGCGACCAATTGACCTTGGGCGATCACGTGCATGGACCGTGTCGCCCAGATGCGGTCAGATGCGCCCCGATGCGGCAGGGTCCATTGCATCGGCCGCCGATTCGCGCTACCACGGCAGCCCTAGGTTTGGAGGAGCGACGTTGCAGCAAAGACTGAACCGATGCTGGCCCGCGCAATGGGTCGTTGCCGTGCTGCTATGGAGCAGCGCTTCGTCTGCGTATGCCATGAATGTAGACGGAAAGTTCGGCATCGGCTTTGAGGAAACCCTCATCGGCGTCGGCGTGCGCCAGGGCTCGCTCATCGCGGGCAGCAGCAGTGGCAACACCGCCGCATTGCCGGCCTCAGGCATGGCTTTTCGCTACCATTTCGGCAACATCGGCATCGAAGCCATTGTCGGCGCCAGCATGCGCAGCACCCTTGGCGGCACCGGGGACCTGCAATACACGGCCTTGGCCTCCGGCGGACTGTTTTACAATGCAGTTCGGGCACCTTCGGTGAACTTGGCCATCGGCGCGCGCCTGGTCAATGGCTGGGCCCGCCAGAATGACAGCCACGGCCTGGCCCAGGGAACGCGCTACGGCATGGGAGCCGAAATTCCTTTGAGAGTCGAATACTTCTTTAGCCCCGCTTTTGCGATAGGCGCCGCCGTCGGCATCACGATGGTGTGGAGCGGCAACAGCGCCAATCCATTGACCGGCAGCAGCAAGTCCTTTGACCTGACCCTGACCCGCGGCGATTTCTCCGGCGGGCTCGGTTTTACCTACTACTTTCAGTAATTTTCTCCATGGCGCCTGAGATTCTGCCGGGATCGCCCATGGTGATTTTTCTTTGATTTCAGGAGGATAGATGATCCGGGTTGCTCTCTTGCCTGGCGATGGCATTGGCACAGAAGTCATTGGCGCGGCGGTGACGGTCCTCGAACATGTCGCTCAACGCTTTGGTATTGCAGTACAAACTGAGTGGTTTGACCTTGGGGCCGAGCGCTACTTGCGCACGGGCGAGACCATGCCCGAACCGGTCTTCCAGCGTTTGCGCAATGAATTCGACGCGATTCTCTTGGGTGCCTATGGTGATCCACGGGTGCCCAGCAACATCCATGCCAAGGAAATCCTGCTCGGCCTGCGGCAACGGCTTGATTTGTATATCAATCTTCGCCCTGTTCGCTTGGTGGATGCGCGCTTGTGCCCGCTCAAGGACGTACAGGCCGGCGGCGTCGACATGGCGATAGTCCGTGAAAATACAGAGAGTGTGTACGTGGGCATCGGCGGCAGCTTCAAGCCCGACACGCCCGATGAAGTGGCGCAGAACACCATGCTGGCCACGCGCAAGGGTTGCGACCGCCTTCTGCAGTACAGCTTTGAATTGGCTCGCAAAAGGCGCGGCAAGCTGGTGCTGTGCGACAAAGCCAACGCCATCGAATCCGCCCACGGACTTTGTCGCAAGGCGCTCAAGGCGATGGCTCCCAACTATCCGGATGTAGAAGCAAAAATGCTATACGCTGACGTCGCCGCCATGCGCATGGTGACCCACCCCCATGAGTTCGATGTCGTGGTGGGCGACAACATGATTGGCGATATCCTCAGTGATCTCGCGGCTGCGCTGGTGGGTGGCCTGGGCTTAGCGCCGTCGTCCTCGACGCATCCGGGTCGTGTGGCGATGTATGAGCCCGTGCACGGCTCGGCTCCGGACATCGTTGGCACAGGAAAAGCGAATCCTTTGGCGGCGATCCTGTCGCTGGCGATGTTGCTAGAGGATTTCTCGCACCCGCAGGCTGCCCAGGCTGTGCGTCAGGCGTGCGATCGCGCGGTGGTCGAGCGCCAGTGCACGCCGGATCTGGGCGGAACCCTGCGCACTGAGCAGGTTACCCAGTTCGTTTGCGCCGCGATTTAGGCGTTCCAGCGCGCCTCGACACAGGGCCTCATGTCGCACAAATGACTTCTAGTTTCAGGCATTTCAGCGCCGCTCGGGGCGATCTCGCAATCCCGTGACAAAAAAGGCGGACGCGATGGGCCCGGATCCATGGACTTTGCCTGAGCTTGCCCCTAGATTTCGCGTCGCTCCCTGGCCCAGTTGGCCGGTCAAGCCGCACTTGTTCTGACAAAATCACGACCACTGCCCGTTTGCTCGGAGAGAAGCCCATGTCCAACCGCAACGACACCATCCGCTTTGGCCGGCGAATTCTCTTCCTTTACGACGACATCGACGCCATCCGCCAGCAGCTCGCCGGCACGGATTTGCCCTGGGATCCCAGCCGCGCGCGCATTGACAACATCTCCACGGACGAGATCACGCCTGGCTGGGTGTGCTTCTACTTCGATGAAACACTTGGTGAATACAGCCTCGTGGGCCTGCGCGGCGGGGCGATTGAACGCGGCAGCATTGCCGGCGGTGGTTTTGACGTCATCGTCTCGGGTAAGTCCAAAGGCTGCGGATCTTCACGCGAAACAGCGCCCTATTCCGAGCTGGCGGCGGGCGTCAAGCTGGTCATCGCTGACAACATTGAGAAAATCTACGGCCAGAACGCGCAGAACATTGGTCTGCTCACCTCGACCGATTTTGGTCTGATTCCGAGGATTCTGGCGGGAGAAGCGATTCCGCTGGCTGAATTCAGCGCTGGGCTGGATCCCGTGGCAAGCGAAATCGTCAATCGCGGCGGCCTGTTCGCGTACAACCGTGCTCGCCTTGCCGGAGAGGTCGTGCCGCCAACGCTCAAGACGCGCCCAAGGCCGATGACGTTGGTTGAGAAGATTATTGCGAAAAACACGATTGTCGACGCTGCTCGCGGTCTGACAGGAGCTGAGGCGGTGCGGCCGGGCGATGCGGTCTTTGTCCGCGCCGATGTTCGCTTTTCGCACGATTACACCACGGCCATGGCCCAAGCAGCGTTCAAGTCGGCCTTGGGGCGAGACGCGAAAGTCCGCGAGCCTTCAAGCATTTTCGCTTTTCGCGATCACCTGACCTTCCTCAGCCAAGTGATGCCGCAAAAGCACAAGGACATGGGGCTCGACAAGCAGGCCGCACAACTGGCTATTATTCAACGACAATTCTGCATGGAACAGGGGATTCGCCTGTACGACGAGTCCAGCGACGGCTCCGGCTCCGAGGCGATTTGCCACAATGCGGTCCTAGAAGACATTGCAATTCCTGGTGATATTGTCGTCGGCACCGATAGCCATACCTGCACGGCCGGAGCGCTCGGCACTTTTGCCTTTGGCGTCGGCTCTACAGACATGGCCAACACCTGGTACACCAAGGACATTCGCGTGTCCGTGCCCGAGTCTGTCCGCTTTGTCATCTCAGGCACTTTGCGCCCCGGCGTTGCGGCCAAGGACATCATGCTGCGGATCATGGCCGCACCCTTCATCCGCGACGGCAAGGCCATCGGCAAAGTCTTGGAATTTTGCGGACCTGGCGTGCAAGCCTTGGGCATCGATGAACGGGCGACGCTGGCCAACATGGCTGTGGAAGCCGGTGCAACTACAGGGATTATTGCTGCTGATGAGGTAGTCTTTGCCTACCTCGAACGGATGCGTCCGGGCCTGGACCTGACCTACGCGCGGACCCAAGCGCTGCGTTCCGATCCTGATGCTGCGTATTTGGCCAGCTTTGACGTGGACTTAGACCAGCTCGATTGGATGGTGGCGACCCCGGGCGATCCGCGCAATGGCGTGCAGATCAAGGATTTGCCAGAGCGCATCGCCGTTCAGATCGCATACGGTGGCTCGTGCACCGGTGGCAAAATGGCGGACATGGACATGTATGCCAGCGTGCTCAAGACCGCCCTGGCCAAGGGGAAGAAAGTCCATGAGAACGTGCAGTTGTACATCCAATACGGCAGCCAAAAGATCAAGCAATACGCCATTGACCAAGGCTATCCGGCAGTCTTCGCGGCGGCCGGTGCCCGGGTGATCGATCCCTCCTGTGGCGCCTGTATCAATGCCGGGCCCGGGGTGTCCAAGACGGCAGAAACCGTCACGATTTCAGCGATTAACCGCAACTTTCCGGGTCGTTCTGGACCGGGCCGCGTTTACCTTGGCAGCCCTCTGGTCGTCGCCGCCTCGGCCATAGCCGGCTACGTCTGCGGTCCGGACCCAGTATAGGCGTCCCTGGCACAAGTCCCTCTCATTACAGACTATTAGGCCCGTGTCCTTGCTGCGGCGGCTCGGATCGATCCGTGCTGCGTTGACCTCGGCCAAGCCGCGGGCTCAGGCGGAGCGCAGCGTCAAGGGGCCGCGCGTGTTGTAGATCTAGCGGCGGGTTGACGCCAGTCAAGCTATGCCATGACGCAGGGCATACGCTGGCATATTTTGTTGTAATATCAAGAATATACATCGGATACAGCCAAGGCTGAATTCCATTGACCCACCGCCACAGCGGGCCTAGCTTGCACAGTGGGTTGGGGGCAGCACGGAAAGACCGCGACTGTCATGGGGTTCAATCGACCGGCACGCGAGCCGGGCGGAACACAGCTGGATTTTCAGCAGGGCTGTTCCGCCGTCTGTCGAGAGGTACACGATGTTTCGAATCGATCGGGCAAACCGATGGCCAGTCTTGGCTGTCGTCGGCGCTCTGAGCTGGGTGACTGCGTGCGCAGGATCACAGGGGGAGAAGGGGGCTACCGGCGTGGCCGGCGACCCTTGCTCCGTGAAAGACAACAGTGATGGCACCAAAACCATCACGTGCGGAACGACTTCGGTGACGCTGAGCGATGGCAAAGCGGGCACCAATGGCAAGGATGGCGCTGCCGGAGCAGCCGGGGCCGATGGCAAGAACGGCACCAATGGCACCAACGGTACTGATGGCGCAGCGGGCACCGCAGGAGCCGCCGGTAAGGACGGAACTTCCTGCACTTCCAAGGACAACGGCAATGGCACCAAGACCATTACCTGCACCGATGGCACCTCCATCAGCCTAGCAGACGGCCCGACCGGAACCACCGGCGCGACCGGCGCAACCGGTAACAACGGCCAAGACGGCGCAGCGGGCAAGGATGGAACCGCTTGCAGTGTCAAGGCAAATGGCGACGGC
>CAIMEY010000055.1 GCA_903840165.1 uncultured Myxococcales bacterium
CCAATCCGTCTGGCGTTGCGGATGCCTGCAAAGCGGCCTCGGGCCCATGCAGCGGCAAAGCTGACGGCGCTTGGTGCAGCGGCAGCGATCTGCTGCAGTGCAAGGGCGGATCCGTTTCGTCTTCGCAGAGTTGCCCCAATGGCTGCCAGTCCAATCCGTCTGGCGTTGCGGATGCCTGCAAAGCGGCCTCGGGCCCATGCAGCGGCAAAGCTGACGGCGCTTGGTGCAGTGGCAGCGATCTGCTGCAGTGCAAGGGCGGATCCGTTTCGTCTTCGCAGAGTTGCCCCAATGGCTGCCAGTCCAATTCCGCTGGCGTGGCGGATGCTTGCAAAGCGGCCTCAGGCCCATGTAGTGGCAAGACCGACGGCACTTGGTGCAGTGGCAGCGATCTGCTGCAGTGCAAAGGCGGATCCGTTTCTTCTTCGCAGAGTTGCCCCAATGGCTGCCAGTCCAATTCGGCTGGCGTGGCGGATGCTTGCAAAGCGGCCTCAGGCCCATGTAGTGGCAAGACCGACGGCGCTTGGTGCAGTGGCAGCGATCTGCTGCAGTGCAAAGGCGGATCCGTTTCGTCTTCGCAGAGTTGCCCCAATGGCTGCCAGTCCAATTCAGCCGGCGTGGCGGATGCTTGCAAGGCCGGGAGCAATCCGCAACCCACTGGATTTTGTGCAGGAAAGGCCGATGGCGACTACTGCGACAGCCAGACGCTGACCACCTGCAAAGGCCAAGCGGTGGGCGCCACCAACGTCTGTAAGGCCGGCTGCCAAGTCAACCCGCCCGGCCAATCCGACGCATGTAAGGCAGAAGGCCCTACGCCCACTGGTGTTTGTGCCGGCAAGGCCGATGGCAACTGGTGCAACGGCAACGCCCTGGTCACGTGTAGCGCTGGCTGGGTGCAAGGATCCCAAGGCTGCGCGCTGGGTTGCAGCGGTGGCGGTAGCGCTGGCTCGGACAAGTGCAAGACTGATTTGACGCCCACACCCGGCAAGGACTTCTGCAATGGCAAGTCCAATGGCGCATGGTGTAACGGCAATTCGCTGGTCACCTGCAATGGTGGCCTTTCCGCGGCCGGCCTGAGCTGTGGCGGCGGTTGCCAGAGCAATCCACCAGGGGTGCCCGATGTCTGCCTTTCAGCATCGAATGCGGGCAGTTGCAAGGACCAGCCCGACGGACAGTGGTGCCAGGGCAACGCGGTCATCAAATGCGCCGGCGGTAGCGTCGCCTCTGCCATGGATTGTGCTAATGGTTGCGCGGCATTGGGAGGCAAAGGTCAGGCCTCGTGCAACTGGAAGAAGGCTGGGTTTTGCGCCGCTAAGTCCGATGGCGCCTGGTGTGACGGTGGCCTGCTGACGACGTGTGCCGGCGGGGCCGTGGCCAATGTCTTCGCGTGTCCCACCGGATGTCAGCAAAATTCCGCCGGAATTGCCGATGCCTGCAAGTCTGACCTGCCAGCCAGCGGTGGTGGCGGCGGTGCCCTGCAAGTGAGCAGCAGCAACGGCTGCGCCCAGTTCTCCGGTTCGGTCAACTTATGGAGCGGTAAAGACTTACCCGCCTATGACCAAAAAGCGTACGCGGACGGACTAGGCACCTGCCCCGGACTGTCCATCCACTCTTCGGGCTGCACGATTACGTCATTGTCCATGCTTCACGCATACTTGGGGCTTGATCGCAGTGTCGGCGGCAAGTCCGACCATACGCCGCCGTTTGAGAACCAGTGGCGCACCGAGCACAGCGGCTATGGCCAAACGACGTATGACGGCAAGACCGGGAATTGTCTGGTGATTTGGGGTAAGGAACCTTCGGGCTTGCTCGGGTCACCGCACCACAATGACGCCTCAGGCTGCCTTTCGCCGAGCGCGGCCCAGACCATCGCTACGAGCCTGAACGCGGGCATGCCCGTCGTCGCCGGTGTTCATTGGGGCAAGGGAGGTCAAGGTGAGGATTGGCATTGGGTTTTGCTGATCGGAGCCGATGCCAACGGTCCGATTTTAAACGATCCATGGGGCGGCAAGGCCGGCGTCCACCTTTCCCAAGGCGCTCTAGGTAGTTACACGATCGACACGTTCTACACGTTCTTCTTTGCGCCCGGCGGTGGCAATAATGACCTGCAGCAAGCGCCTCCCAGCGACAAAGGTGACCCGTTGCCCGCCGATCAACTGCCGAACTCCTTGCAATGGTTGACAGATGACGGCAAGCTTGCCAGCCAAACCGACCCCAACTCGGCCGATGTGTCTCTGAGTCAGGACGGCTTCTCGCTGGGCGACGCCGGCGCCAGCATCACGGCCAAGCCAGCAGCCTCCGGCTGTAGCGCCCAGTCAAGTCCCGGTAAAAGCGGAGGAATCTGGGTATTGTGCGCGCTGATGTTCGCTGTGTTCTCGGCTCGGCGTCGACGCGCCAATCGCTAGCAGAACTGCTCGCCCTGCACTTTATCCGGCTAGCCCAGATAATCTGGCAGGGAATGCCAAGAAACTACAGGGAATTGCTGTAGATTCGCCAAACATTGCCTTCCTTGCGCAGGGTCACGGGTGCCGGATTATCGCGTGCCTTGCTGAGCAAGAACACCTTGACTTCTTTCGAGTTTGCGTCAATCGCGCCCGGATCGCGACGGGTCACCTTGATCGTAAACGGTTGCTCGGTCATCACGTACGAACTGGCCCGCTGGCGGAAGAAACGCCATTGGTAGTTGCGCAGTTGCGTCGTGGCGATGTCGTTGTCGTGGTTGCCCTCGACATTGAGGCGGGCGTAGCAGGAAAAGCCCGCAGTTTCATCCATTTCCAACGCGCACTTGAATGCCTCGCGCAGAATTCCGTCGGGCGTGCCGGGCGCGAAGTCCTTGATCAAACCCAAGCGGCTTGCGTTGGCAGTGTTGCTGGATTCAGCATGTGTTTCATGCGTTTGGGTCTTGTCGCCGCCTTTGTCGCCGCCTTTGCCCGCGTCGGGCTTGTCGGCCGCGGACTTGTCCCCTGTAGGGGGCTTGTCGCCAGCGGACTTGTCGCCAGCGGACTTGTCGCCGGTGCCCCGGTCGCCAGCGCTCTTGGCCTCGGCACCGCTGGCCCCTTGGCCACAGTCGCATTTACATTCGCATTTAGGGCATTCCAGGGCTGCCTTGGTGCCCTTGGCTTGGGCACTGGAGACGCCGATGCCAAACGCAAAACCTGCCAAGCCGGCGGTGACTGCGACCATCAGCAGGGCCGTTCTCTGGCCGCCGAAGGCAGCTGAATTGATTAGCGATCGCAAATTCATCATGGGGTGCCTGGGCTCGCTCAAAGGAGCTGTTGATGCAGTCATGCTACAGCAAGCATCGAACCTCGCCAATTGGCGCCAAACATCCTGGATTTGCGAAGGTCGTTGCCTTTGCCCAGGCCAAATCATGACCTTGGCACCTGTTTGACGCTATTTGCTTGACCTATCGCCGCAGTTGCCGACAATGTAGTTCAGCAGCCGAGGACCTTGACCGCCATGTTCTTGCTAATTTTCCGGAACCTAGGACGGCTTACCCCACGATTGTGTCGCGCTGGCGGACAAGCGGGCGGTGGCGTAATCGCGGCAGGGACCCGGAATCGGCGAGGCTGCCCGCCCATTGTGGCGACCCATTTGGGTAAATGTGCAATGAATCCAAGTTTTTCCGTGCTAGGTATTTTCGCTGTCCTTGCGCTTGCCGGGACCACGCCCTCTTGCAGTCAAACCGCAACGACGGGTACGGCTGTTAATGATCCTCTGAGTTCCGCGGACTTGCAGATAACCATCACTTCGCCGACCACGGCCTATGTTTGCGGCAATTCCGTTGTGCTCTCAGGCGCGATCGCCCTGACCGGAACGAAGGTAGCTGTCAGTAAGGTCAAAGTTTCATTGACTTCGCCGGCGTCGAGCCAGGTTGTCAGCTGCGCCGTCAGCGGCAAGACCTACACGTGTCCGGCTGTTGACACCACGGTGCTCGACGCTAAGAACAAGCCATTATTCAAGGACAATTCTTCAGCGCCTATCACCGTAACGGCGACCTTGGCGGCTCAAGTTTCGGGCGGCATCGACCTGACGGCTTCGGCCTCGCCGAACTTCCAGGTCGACAACCTTGCGCCCGTCATCAAGCTGAGCAGTCCGGTGGAAGGCGATGTGGCTATTGGACAATTTGACATCGTCGGCACGGCTTCGGAGAAGGCCTGGGGCACAATCTCGACCACCGTTGGCGTGACCGGCCAAACGCCCGACGAACTGATGGTGCAGGCAAAGACCGACCCGGCGCCGCATCCGCTGATCGCCAAGGCCGGCAGCTTCAAGGCGACTTTTCGGCCCAAGGATCAGGCTACCCATCCGTATACTTTGACGATTCACGCTCAGGACCAGTGCGGCAATGCGGCCGACACGGTAGTTCACGTCAACCTGCTGCGGCCCCCGACCTTTCAGGGCGATACTTGGACGAAATCTCGACAGTTATACGACAAGATGCCGGACGACGCGCCCACCGACATGGTGACGGTGGACCTGGACGGTGACGGCATCTTGGACGCCGTTGTCGGCACGGCCACTGGGCTCGTTGTCCGTCAAGGCCAGGATACGACAGTCAATCCGGCCACTGGGGTTTTTCTGCCGCGCTTTGATGTGCCGCCGGCCCTCGATCCGGGCAAGGCCGCAGATGTGAACTGGAAATACAAGCGTTTCAGCGGTATCAAGGTGGCGCGGCTGCTGCTCACCAACCTCGATGGGCCTGTTGGCGCTGCCCGTGACGATGTTTTGGCTGTAGGCATGGATAACAATAGCAAACCGGTCGCTTGGGGGCTACTCAACATCTCCCTGCCCGGTGCGTCCGGTGCGGCCGGGACGCCGCGGCTGGTCCATGCCGATACGTCCGCGCTGCCGGACGACCCGCTGAGCTTGGCCTTGGTCGACCTCAACGGCGATGGGCGAGAGGACATGGTCGTCGGCGCCAAGACTGAAGACCGCGGTTTGACTACAGAAATCATCAATCTTGCGCCCGTTTGTTCGTGCGGAACCCTGAGCGCCCCCTGTGCGGCGGATTTCTATGCCCAATGCGAAGCGGCAGCGACGACAACCACCTTCAAAGCCTCCGTTTTCCCGACCAGCGCCAGCGGCCTCCACTCCATTGTGCAAAAGGGCGTCACGGGCATCACTTCCATTGCGGTGGGCGATTTCTTTGTCGACGGCGCGAACGTTCCGGACATCTGCGTCGGTGAAAAGGACCGGCCCCGCGTCTCCTGCTACCGCAACTACAACAAAGATGGGTCCTTGGAACAGCCCCAAGACTCCTATGATATCCCAGACATTGGCGCTGCCGACAGCCATTTCGTCCTAGCGGCCAACTGGTCGACCTTGCCCTCGAGCGCCCCCGATGGCACCGACCTGCTGGTATCCACGCACAAAGGCTTGCTGCGTTGGCTGCGAAATGACAACAAAAGTGGCACCTTTACCTTTGACCCCAAGACGGACATGCAGGTGGTCGGTCTAGACGTGAGCGACGCGGTGGTCATCAATCACGGTCCCGCGCTTGCTCAGGACACGGGAAAGAAACCAGCGCCTTACCTGTACCTGTCCACCAGTGGGCGCGTCGTCACGCAGATGCCGCTGTATGCCACCGTGGACCTAAGCTGGGCGGCGCAATGCTTTCGCTCCTGGGTCATGGGCGATGGCGCCTTGAGGCTGCAGACTGGAAATTTCGATAATGATAGTAATGGGCTAGATGATATCGCTGTGCTGCAGGGGGTGGGAGGCGGCATTGCCGTGGTGCCCGGGCTGGCTGGGCAGGACTTTGTGGCACCGCAGGTGCGTCAGGTTTGTTCATCCCTTGATTCAGGCTTTTGGGGACCTAATGAAATTGCTGCGGTTGTGAGCGCTGACTTGACCAAGGATGCGACGCCAGCGCCCGAACTCCTGATCATCGGCAAGACGAGCCTTTCGCTGCAGCCGGGCCTCTCCGGGGCGTGCAAGGATCCATCGCCGCCTTTTGCTTTGCATTACAAGCCAGTATGGACCATGGCTGTGTTCATGAACACCGGCAAGCACTGGGATACGGCCCCGCGCATTGGTGAGTTTGCGCCTTACTACTGGACCGGTTCCGGTGATAGCCAACAGCCGAATAAAAAGGCAGGTGTTTCAACGGATTGTCCGGATTCGCCCAAGCCACTGGGCGATGTGACCGGGGCGGCCGTAGGTGACGTGGATGGCAATGGAATTATTGACTTAGTGGTGTCGCGCGATGTGCAGTACTCCGTGGGTGTGACCGCCGCTTCCTCGGCCAAGTGTCCGCCGTGCACTTGGGACGAACGCAATGAATATGACCCGTTCTTTGGCGTGGATGGCCCCGATTCAGGTGAGCCGCCCACGGCCTGCTGTAAGAACTTCGACACGACGTCGGACAAGTCAAAGGCCAATCCACTCAAGGGGTACGGCGGCGGTGCGGCTTTCGATCGCGCCTCAGTGCTGTCCTACCTCAACAGCGACGTCAAGAAGCCATTTGGTTTAGATGTAACTGATATTGTTTCGCAATTGCCGGGCCTTCAGCCGCCCAAGGTGATCGATGCCACCTACGCGACCGCGGGTGGTTCCCAACCGATCGGCATTGCCTTGGCAGATTTCAACAATGACAAGCACTTGGATGCGGCAACAGCGATGAAGGCCATGGGCTCCATCAACGACCAAAAGGGCGCCTATATGCATGATCGCACGCGTATTTTGCAGGGCGACGGCAAGGGCGCATTCAAAGCCGTGGACCTTAAGGGCCTGGTGATCAAGGACGACCCGGTTTCGGGCATGCCCCTGTCGCCCCAAAGTGTGACGTACATGTACGTTGACCAGAATCCTGTGCAAATTGAGGCACAACCCTTCTGCCCAGGCGACGTGTTGCCGACCCTGTTCACCCTCAACCGCGGCAAACCTACCAACACCTACTCGGTGATTCAGAACGTCAGCAGCGGCATTAATATCGCCGTAAAGCCGGAAATTCATGCTCATATTGCCGACAGCGACGTCGCGGCGATGGCCCTGCGCCAGGTCGATGGCAAGAACTGCATGGACATGCTTGTGGCGGTGTCGACCTCCATTGGCTGGCTGGCGGGTCTGGGCACGAGCAGCGCACAATTCTTTGAAAGTAAAGTGAATCTGGTGGAAGGCGTGGCCAACAACTTCGTCGATGTCGAACTCATGGACGTCAACAAGGACGGCAGCGCGGACTTGGTTCTGCTCGACAGCAAGGCCTCATCGGTGGACATCTACTTGGGCGACGGCACCGGCAAATTCGTTTACTATCCAGGGGCTTTGATAGTCGAGGAGGGAGCGCGCAAGATCCTGCCCGTGGACGTCGACCTCGATGGCTGCACCGACCTGTTGATTCAGTCGCAGTTTTGCACGACCCTGCTGCGCAGCACGGCCTGCGATTCTTGATAATTCCTTAAAAATACAAGCTAAATAGCAGATCGCTTCTAGGCCTGAGGGCGATTGCGTCGGGCGTAAAATCCGTCGACCACGGCCTGGTCTACGACCACGCGCACCACGTGTTCCTGGCTGACGTAGACCTGCCCCGCAGCCAAGCCCTTGACCTTGCGCACATATTTCCCCAGGGTCCACGTCACGTCGACGGCTTCGCCCTTGGGCAGGCCGGACAAGTGCGCCACTAGGGCCGCCGCAGCTAGCAACTCCGCCATTGGCAAAGGTTCTTCGGGCTGCATTCGCAGGGCCCCATGGGCACCGGTGTGGTCCCGCACGTGCAACCACACGTCACGACCACGCAGCAGACGTGTCACAAGTGCGTCATTGCCCTGCGCTTTTCGCCCTATGAGCAGGATTCGATCGCTCGAGGTCGTGAAAACTTCAACACCTTTCGGCAGTTCTCCGCGTGTCTGACGAGATAGCTTTTGCTCGGCGACGGTCGGCGGCGCTACCCGGTCCGATGTCGGTAAACCCACTGCGTGAACAGACTTTTTCCAGTCTTGGACCTGCCGCCACAGGGGCGTCGCGCTCGGCGCTTGGCCGCCCGCAATCGTCGCCAAATCGAGTTGCTCGGCGGATTGGAGCAGCGCACTAGCGCCAAGCTGCAACTGCTTGAGCTTGCCAAGACGATCTTCTGCTTTTTCAAGGCGTTGTTGGATGATTCGCGCACCCAAGGCCAGACCTTTGGCACGGCGAAACAACCGATCGACATTTTGCTGCGGCGACAGATCGCGCTGGAGCACGACCTTGATTTTGCGTTCCGGTTCCCAGGGATAGGACAGCTCGACTTCGCTGCACCCACGCGGCACTCGTGCTAGTTGCACCTTGACCACTTCGCCCATCTCGCGCAGCAGGGGCGCCTGTTCGGCTTGGCTCAGATCGTGACGTAGAGCTTGAATAAGTCTTTGTAACTTCTTACTTTCATGGCGTAGCGCTTGGTTCGCTACGCGCATTTCGGCCTGCAGTTGAAGGACCAACGCGGCCGCCGCGGTTTTGCTTCGCCCGGGCAGTTCCCCGGCACCGGGTTCAGGGCGCGTCGACACGAAAATCTCCCGACTTACCACCCCACTTGCGCAGCAGGCGGATGCGAACGATTTCTGCTGTCCGATCAATGGCTTTGATCATGTCGTACAAGGTCAATGCCGCCACGCTGGCTGCGGTTAAGGCCTCCATCTCGACGCCCGTACGGTCCACCGCGTGAACTTCGGTGGTAAAGGTGATAAGCCTTTGCGTTTCATCCAGTTCAGCGGACACGTCAATGCGCGACAATCGCAGCGGGTGGCACAGGGGAATCAAATCCGCCGTGCGTTTGGCCGCTTGAACGCCGGCAATGCGCGCCACAGCCAGGGCATCGCCTTTGGGACCCGAGTTGTCGCGAACCGCGCGAAAAGCCTCAATAGAAACAAGAACTTGAGACTGGGCAATCGCCCCGCGCTGGGTCTCGGCCTTGGCACCGACGTCGACCATATGGGCGTCGCCATTGGCGGCCAGATGGGTGAGGGCAGAGGTCAACTAGCCCCCTTCCAGCGCGGCAAAACGTCCATAAAGGTCAACGGCTTCGCGATTGCCGATGATCAGTGGCACCCGGGTATGCAGGCCATCGGCGACGATATCGAGGATTCGGCGCTTGCCATCGGTGGCCGCTCCTCCAGCCTGTTCGACGATGAAGGCTAGGGGATGGGCTTCGTACAGCAAGCGCAACTTGCCGTTTTTGCTTTTCTTATCGGCCGGGTAGAGAAAGACCCCGCCCGTGAGCAGGTTGCGGTGCACGTCAGCGACCAGGGTACCGACATAGCGGGCAGAAGTGCCTTGAAAAGCAGGGTCTTGGCCGCTGGCTACGTGGTCGACAAAGGAGCAGGTGCCATCGAACCAGTTGCGCCGGTTGTTGGTGTTGGCGGACAGGCATTTGCACCCTGGCGGAATGCGCATGTCTGGATGGGATAACACGAATTCGCCAACGCTGGGGTCCAGGGTAAAGCCGTCCACGCCATCGCCGGTTGTGTAGACGAACATCGTCGAGCTGCCGTACAGCGCATAGCCTGCGGCCACTTGTTCGCTGCCGGGGGCAAAAAAGTCTTGAGGCGTAGCGGCTTTGCCTGCTGTCTTGCGTTTGCGGATCGAAAAGATGGTGCCGATGGTGATGTCGACGTCGATGTTGGACGAGCCGTCCAAAGGATCAAAGCAGACCAAGTACTTGCCGACTTCCCGCCCCGCCTCGGTGACGATCATGTCTTCTTCTTCTTCTGACGCGATCGCGGCCACCATGGGTAGGTCATTAAGTAAAGATTTCAAGAGGTCGTTGGCGATGACATCGAGCTTCTTGACCTCTTCGCCCTGAATATTCTCTTCGCCCGTCTTGCCGAGCACGTCGAGCAGGCCGGCCTTGGCCACTTGGCGCGACACCACCTTGGCAGCCAGGGCAATGTGCGACAAAAGGAGGGTGAACTCGCCGGTCGCGCCTTCAAAGTTGCGTTTTCGTTGGAGAATATAACGCGATAGGGTCATCAACTCGGCCATGAAATCTTCCTCCCACGCTGCCGCTGACCGGATCGCCGTTTGGCCGCGGATACTAGATGGGCAAGCTAGCCAAGGCAGTGCAGGCGGTCAAGGCAGCCAAAAAAACGTAAGACATATTCGCAGATTATCTGGCCATTGACGGCAATCGGCGGCTGCCGCATCCTGGCCACAGCGCCGGGGCCTAGGTCCGGCACGAGCAAGGTCGGTATGGGCTGGTCGTTGAAGAAACACTGCATTGCAACAAGTCTATTTTGGCTTGCGTCCTGCGAATCGGCACCAGCGCCTGTTCAATCGCCGGCCAGCGTCACGTGTGCGTGTGTCCAAGGCAAATGCCCTGTTTCCGTTTGCGATCTGCAGATTACGCTGCCCGCCGACTCCTGCGCGGGGCAGGTCGACCATGTCGAGCTCGAACTCGGCGACAACCTCGAACCGCACGAGTTTCAACTTGGTGAAACATCAAGAACTTGCGTGACAATGGCCCGCGGACAGACGGCGCGGTTGTGGGCGCGGGCGGCCAAAGCGGCGGGAGCGGGCTCTTCGGTGCCCGAATGGCAGTGGGTGGAAGACCTGACCTGTCCGGCGGCCCAAGCGGCAGAGACCGTGGGGCCCACCATTGTCCGCACGCTACAGTGCGCCACGGCGCCAACGTCGACAAATCCCTAACAATAAAAGAGATCTTGTGGAACAGACCGCAGCAGCCTGGATGGTCACGGCCGATGTGGACGTGGCAGCTCTGACGCCGTCCATGCGGCAGATGGTCGATGCCAAGCGCAAGCATCCGGATGCCATCATTTTCTTTCGCATGGGCGACTTTTACGAGTTGTTCTTCGAGGATGCGATTGACGGTTCTCGGCTGCTCGATCTGACCCTGACTTCGCGTAACAAAGCGGATCCTAGGCCGATTCCCATGTGCGGCTTTCCGCACCACCAGATGTCCGCCTATGTGCAGAAGGCGCTTGAGGCGGGGCGGCGCTGTGCCATTGTCGAGCAGCTTGAAGATCCGGCTCAGGCAAAAGGCGTGGTTCAACGAGGGGTTACCCATGTGATCACCCCGGGCGTCGTGCTTGAGCCGGAGTCCCTCGACGCTTCGCGCGGCAATTGCTTGGTCGCCTTGGTTCCCGGGCGAAATGGCGGCCTGGAACTGGCCACGGCCGATGTATCTACAGGGGAATGTGCGGTTACGGCCGTTCAGCATCCCCTGGCCCTGGCCGTACTCCTTGTGCGCCTGGAACCGCGTGAAATTGTCGCGACGGCGGCGGCCGAGGTCTGGCTCGATAGCGCCAGTGGTGTTCGCGAAATCCCTCGTGCGATTCGGGCTTTACCGGCAATGCCGAGCTCAACGGCGGTCGGCGATCTCGCCATGGGCCTGCTGCGCCAGTACTTGGCCGAGGTGCGTCCTGGCGCCGATCGTCTGCTGCAAAGCCCGGAAGCGCTTCAAATAACTGGGCAAATGCAATTGGGTCGCGAGACCGTCCAGCACCTCGAACTGCTGACAACGGCGCGGCACGGTCGGCGCGAAGGCTCCTTGCTTTTTGCCGTCGATCGCACCGCAACTGGGCCTGGCGCAAGACTTTTGCGGGCCCTGCTCTTGGCGCCTCTGTGTGATCGACCAGCCTTGGAATTGCGTTTGGCGGCGGTGCAAGCCTTGGTTCTGGACCGCCCGGCGCGGGGGCAGTTGCGGCAAATTCTCAAACGCCATGGGGATTTAGCTCGGATCGCCACGCGAGCCCTGGCGGGCTTGTCCTCGCCACGGGAAATGGCGGCGCTGCGCGATACGCTGCAGACCCTGCCGACTATCGAAGAACTGCTTGGAAACATAGGAGATTCAGTTGCATTGGCGACCCTTGGCCAGTCCATGCGCGGCGGCGAGACGCTGCTCACTCGCCTGCAGGCGGCGCTGGCTGATGTGCCTCGCCACACTACGGCTGAGGGCGGCGTGATTCGAAGCGGTTTTGACGCAGAGCTTGATGAATTTGTTGAGCTTACTGAGAGGAGCCACGAATGGCTGGCTCGCTTTGAGGTTCAGGAGCGAGAACAGTGCGCAATCCCAACGCTTAAAGTGACTTACAACCGCGTGTCGGGCTATGGCATTGAGATCGGGCGATCGCGGGCCGATCAGGTGCCGCCTCACTACCACCGCAAGCAAACGCTTAAGAATACAGAGCGTTACACGACCGATGCGTTGGTAGCCTTTGAGCGCAAGTTGGCCGGGGCTGAGCAAGGACGAATTGCCAGAGAGACTGAACTCTTTCGCCTGCTTGTGACCCAAGTAGGTGCGCACACGCCGCTGTTGCGACGATTTGCGCACGCGCTGGCCGAGCTGGATTTACATCAGGGATTCGCAGAGTTGGCGGCTGAGCGGCGCTACGTTCGCCCCCAATTGACCGATGAGCCGGGGCTGCGATTGAAAGCGGCACGCCATCCCGTGGTGGAACAGCGCTTGCCAGCAGGTAGTTTTGTGCCCAATGACTTGGAATTGCTGCCCGAACCGGAGCCGGTGGCCGATGGGGATGTGCCCAGCGCTCAGGTGTTGCTGGTGACCGGGCCGAACATGGCCGGCAAGTCGACGCTGATGCGCACGGCGGCTTTGGCTGTGATTCTCGCGCAATGTGGCAGCTTTGTGCCGGCGGAATCGGCGATTCTGGGCGTCCACGACGCCGTGTTGACGCGCATTGGTGCCGGGGACGATATCAGCGGTGGCGCCTCGACCTTCATGGTGGAAATGCGCGAAACGGCAGATCTTTTGCAGCGGGCTACGCCTAGGTCTCTGGTCCTGCTCGATGAGATCGGCCGCGGCACCTCGACCTGGGACGGTCTGAGCATTGCCTGGGCCGTGGTCGAGGCCCTGCATGAACGCCGATCGCTCACGCTATTTGCTACGCATTACCATGAGTTGACTCGCCTTTCAGAACAGCTGCCGCGGTTGCGCAACGCCCACGTTGCCGTGCGGACCTTTGGCGACGACATCGTCTTTGTTCACGCGCTGCAGCCAGGGCCGACGAGTCGATCGCACGGTATCGCCGTGGCTCGTCTGGCGGGGTTGCCCGATGCCTTGCTGCAACGGGCGCAGAACCTCTTGGAACAGTTTGAGAACACGGGCCATGACGCCCGCGCCAAGCCCCAGCGCCAGTTGGGCCTCTTTGATCTGCCGCCCCGGCCTGCGCCGATTCCCGTGCAGCCCGCGCCTGAGCCTCCCCAGCCGACCCTTGTCCAGCCGCCTCAGCCGGTGGACCCAACCTTGCTGGCTTTGCTCCAAGCGGCCACTGCGCTGCGTCCAGACGATTTGTCGCCGCGGCAGGCCCAAGACGTGACCTACGAAATTGCGCAGATTGCAAGCCGATTTTCGCCTGCAGTGCTGCAGTTGCTGAGCGGTCTGCCTGCGCCGGGTCAGGCAAAGCCCGCGCAAGCACAGAAACCCATTGAGAATGCAGGATAATCGCGGCAACAACGTCGTGAACCGCCGCGCTTGGGTGGCGCTCTGCCGATCGAGTCAGGGCGCCCGCTCTTGCTGCCAGAGGGCCCTTGCCGTGCGCAATTGTCCACACTTAGCCCACAAGGGCGCGGTCCGTCAGAAAACAGCTCGTTGTCAAGAAAATCGGCCAACTCCTTGACTCAACGTTTTTTTGACGACCCTTCGTCCTGCGGCAGCATACCGATCCATGAAGACTGCTCCATCGCCCACGCCTTCCGTCTTGCCCCTCCAAACCTCGGTGGAGCGCTTTGTCCGGTACCTGCGGCTAGAGCGCAACATGTCCAGCAATACTTTGGTGGCCTATAGCCGCGATTTGCTCAGGCTTATCCAGTATATGGATGACCAAATGGGCATCGATGATCCCGCCGACCTCGATGCGGACGTGTTGGCCGAGTATCTGGTCGACCTGCGCGAGGGAGGATTGCAACCTCGCAGTATTGCTCGACACATGTCGACAATTCGCTCCTTCTGCACCTACTTGGTTGACCAAGGCACGCTGGTGCACAACGTTGCGGCGCTCTTGGATATGCCCAAGTTGGATCGCGATTTGCCAGAAGTTCTTACAGAACAAGAAGTTTCACGGCTGCTGTCGGCGCCTGGCATGGATACCGAGCGCGCCATTCGCGACACGGCGATGCTGGAGACCCTGTATGCCACCGGTCTGCGTGTTAGCGAACTGGTGAACTTGACCTTGCAAGACCTGGACTTTGATCGCGGCGTGGTGCGCTGCATGGGCAAAGGCCGCAAGGAACGCCTTGTACCGATTGGCGAAGTAGCTCGCGCCCGTGTTCTTGGCTACTTGGAGCACGCTAGGCCCACCTTGGCCCGGGCGAGCAATCGACCGCGCCGCACGGGGGCCTGTCAGTCCCTGTTTCTGACTTCACAATGTAAGTCCATGACTCGGCAAGGTTTTTGGAAATTGGTCAAGCGCTACGCCGCCGTTGCAGGGATCGACAAGCCCATCTCGCCGCACAAACTGCGCCATTCCTTTGCCACGCATTTGTTGGCTGGTGGCGCGGACTTGCGCGCAGTTCAGGCGATGCTCGGGCACGCGGATATCGGCACGACCCAGATCTACACCCATGTGCACCGCGAACGCCTGCGCGAGATCTACGACCGCTTTCATCCCCGGGCATAGTGCAGTTGCACTTTCATCCCGATGCACAGTGCAGTTGCACTTTCATCCCGATGCACCGTGCAGTGCACTTTCATCCCGATGCACCGTGCAGCCGCAAGAGACCTTGAAAATACCTAGCAATTAGTCCGTTTCGCGCCGTCTGAAACTACCAAAGCGGCGCACGAACACGGATGCGCTCGGCCAAGGTGCTGTCCAGGACGACTACGCCGATCTCCCCGCAATCAATGGCCATTGGCAGGCGAGGGTCGGCCCAAATCGCTTGCCAGGCTCGCTTCATGCCTTCGGACCAATCGATGTCGTCAAAGACGAGCATGGCGCGAGGCTGGCAGTGCGGCAGGATTTGCTCTAAATAACGAAGGGTTGCTTGCTCATCGTGGTGACCGTCGATAAAGGCATAATCGATCGGCCCCTGCGCCTGCAGCAGCGATTCTAGCGTGTCTTGAAAGCGACCGACGACGACGTCGATTTGCCCATCAAGCCCTAATTGCTTGAAATGACGCTGAGAAACCTCGGCCAACGCCTTGGCACCTTCTAGGGTCCAGAGATGGCCTCCCGGCCCTGCGGCCTGCATCGCTGTTGCTTGGTAAGCGGCTGAAACACCAACACAACATCCCAGTTCGACGCAGCGCTTGGCGGCAAAGGCGCGCACCAACTGGTACAAAAGCGCAGTCCAAACAGGGCGTTTACTTGCGGCGCGACTGCTTTCCCCGACCGTTCGCTGCACCGTTCTCCCCGCGTACATTTGCTCTTGGGTGAGATTCGCCGTCGGAGAAACAGCACCAAAATCTTCCACTTGCAGGAGTTCTTGCGAAGCAGCTGCCCGCGTGCGCAGGGCCTCAATCCTTGCGATGGCCGCCCTTTCTTCCGGGGCCACCTCGCCGATGAGGGCGCGGTAACAGGCGGCACCGATGGCTTGGGCCGTGGGATGCGGATGGCGCGAAAGCTCTTGCAAAGCTTTAGAACTACTTAGAATTGCCGCGATGCGGTGCGGACGGGTCACGATCTTTCGCAGCAGCAACTGCATGGGCGCCTCCGGGGTCCATTTGGGACAGGGCCGCGGAGTTTGGCTGAGATCTGCGCCCGGCAAAAGCCCATGGCAGGGCTGTTTGGGCGCATTCCAGCGCATTGCCGATAAAAGTCTATGCAATCAACAAGATGTTGTCGTCCCGCTCTGCAGGCTGGGCTGCAACGTCAAGCCACGCGCGGTGTTCCTCTGGCGAAAAGGGTGGGGCTGCCGGAACAGGCTGTGGCACCCCAGCGCAATGGCGTAATTTGGCGCTACAGCGTCCGCGACGCGATTGCCCTAGTCCGGGGCCGGTCCTCGCGCCATGTGCGCTGCCAGAGGCCAAAGCAAGCGCACCGATGCTGACGCGGTGATGGCGCTGGACGACCCTCTGGCCGGTGCCGCCTCCTTGCTGCACACGGCGTGGCAGGCCGTAACGCAATTGCGGCGCTGGTACAGGGTGCGAGAAAGTATTTTAGAATGCGTACTTGCGCAGCAGAACGGCAACGCCCGTGAGCAGACCGCACACCAGGTAAAGCACCAGCACCGCTTGGCGCTGACTCAGGCCCAGATCGAGCAGGCGATGGTGGATGTGCTTGCGATCGGACTGAAAAGGTGACTGGCCATGCAGCGATCGGCGCGTGAAGGCGATGATCGTGTCGGCCACGGGCAGGCCTAAGCTCAGCACCGGCAGCAGCAGGGCCAAGGCGGTTGAGCGCTTCGAGGCACTCCACAGCGCCGCGGTCGCAAAGACGTAGCCGATGCTCATGCTCCCCGAATCCCCCATAAAAATAAGGGCTGGCGAGAAGTTGTAGAACAGAAAGCCGAGCAAACTGCCGCCGATCGCCGTGGCAAAAAGGGCCAGCAGGGGCACAGCGTCATTGAGTGCATTGCTAAACAGAGCGACCGCCGCAAAAAAGCCAACCCCTGCGGCCAATCCGTCCAGGCCATCGATGAGGTTCATGGCGTTGATGATGCCGGCGACCCACACGATGGTCAGAGGCAAGGAAGCGAGGCCCAGGTCATAAGAAACACCTGAGAATGACACGGTTTCTATGCGAAGACCGGCCTGCCATAGCATGACAGCCACCGCCGTCTGAACGGCCAGTTTGCTCCAAGCGCCGCAGCCGCGCAGGTCGTCGTAGATGCCTAGGCCGAGAATGGTGAGCATTCCCAGCAAAAAAGCGGCCATGCGCGTGATGTCGTGGCGCAGTTCGTCGGCAAAGAGATTGCGGACGAACAGCAATGCGATGATCGGCCCAAGAAAGCCTGCAGCAATCGCAATTCCACCCATTCGCGGTGTGGGATCGATGTGGATCTTGCGCACGCCGTCCGGCGGATCAAAAAGTTGCCAGCGCCGCGCCAAGTGCAAGACGGCGGGCGTAGACATGGCCGAAATGCCCAAAGACATCAGGAAGCTGACGAGATAGGTGCGCACTGGGTGCTGGGCTCCACGCCGTCGGTGGCAAGGCATCACCTTAGGCGGCGATCATTGCCTTTGTTGCCGGAGTACGGGGTCGGGATCTTAGCGGATGCCTCTGGCGATGGCCAGACGATAGCCTGTGGCGGTGAACCCTGAGGACCGACCGTGCCACCGCGAGTTGCCACGGCGAACTACTTGATTCGCCGTAGCGCTGGTCGCGGCGGCGGAGGCTGCGGCGTTGGCGTCGTCCCAGACTCGGTTTCGCAGAGCGATTGTGGTGCTGATCCGCTTGGTTGAGCTTGCCCCCCGTCGATGACGCGTAGCCCAGGACGCGCAGTCTTTGGGGCTGGTTTGCGTGCAGCCTTGGCGCGCTTGGCCTGAGCCGGGGCGGACTGCGCAGGCTCGTCCTCAGGCTCCTGTTCGGTAACAAGGCGCTGAAGTTCCAAGGGAACATCGTGGGGCCACACCTGGCCTCGCCCCTGCAGGTCGGCAATCGCGTAGACCGCTAACCAAGGGATTTCGCAGCGAAGCGGGGTACCTGCAAAGGACAGGGAAGCGATGACGCGTTGGTCATCAAACTCGAAATCGTCGATTTGATAGCGATAAGAGAAGTTGAGCGCGAGGGCCAAGTCTTGGCTCAGATGCTGCGGCACGACCACGCCGGGGACGCGAGCATCCAGACGTAACTGCGCAACGCCGGCATCCAGTAATGTCGCGAAATATTGCTGTTTTGTTGCGATTGCGGGCGAGTCTGCCATGGACGTGTGTTGGCCCTTGCCGCGGCTAGACGGCGCTATCTTCAGGGGATTGCTCCCATTCTAGGCGGTAGTAGAACCGCTCCCGACCCAGGCGGCGGAAACCGAGGCTGCGGTACAGCAATGCCGCGGGAGCATTGCCGTGGTACGCTTCTAGATCAATTCCGCGTACTTTGGTTGTTCTCGCGACGTCCAGCAGCCTCATGACCAGGGCGCGGCCCAGGCCGAGCTTGCGGACCCGACGAGCCACATACAGCTCTTCGATCCACAGAGACCAACCACCGAATTTCACACTGGGAACGCGGCTGGCAACCAACACGCCACAGGCCTGCGCCTCCGCCGTTTCCCGGACCACAAGCATCACCGCCCGCGGATCGGCCACCAGCTCGCTGTAGACCGTCCTGAGCGCCACAGCATCGACGGGCATGCGCAAGTCGTTTAGATCTTCAGCGAATAACGCCACGACCGCGTCTTGATCGCGGTCTGAAGCAATCTCGATCCATGCAGGCGTTTGTTCCATCGCCGCCACCCTGCCTGAGACCCTCAATTCCGCGTTTGCTTGCTGCCACGCTGACCAGGGTCTAATGTCACCAATTCCCTGTCGCCACCCGGCACTGTGCGGCATCCCCTGTTGCCGCCCCAGACCCACAGAATAGTCCAGTTTGGCCTCGCTGGCGAGGGCCCGCCGTCAGGGTCAACGTCCGCGGCTCGATGGCAGCTGCCGAGAAATCTGCTTTACATTTGAGAAGTTCACTCAAGCCGACCTCGCTGCACGGTCGGGGTCTCAGTCCCAGTATCAGTCTCACTTTGGTCTCGAGACCGCTGCGGGGACCCAGTTCCGCTGCGTGATTCTTTGAAAATACCCTGTTTTTGCGATTCTGCATTTTGGCATGACCGATGCACCAAGCCTGTGCGCCCCGCGTTCTTGGGGCCAAGGATCGGGCCATGCCTCGGACCCCGTCGCCGTCAGCGTCTTCCGTGGGGCTCCGCAAGCCCAGCAATCGGACGACAAACCTGTCTAATCAGCCAAGCATCGGTCAGATTGAGCCCCTTGCAGGGACCTTGCTCGGTGCCCAGGGGTCGTTGCTTGCGCGGCTCGATGGACCGCAGATCATCGTGCAGCACTGCGCTCATCTGAGCATGGCGACAGAGGAATCCCTTGTCGTGCTCGGCCTGGATGCGACCGATCGGCTCATCTGGCAGGGCTGCTGGCCCGGCACCCGTGATGCGGTACGCGTGCCGCCGCGCGAACTAGTGCAGGCCGCCTGGGCCCACGGCGCTTTGGCGATGGTGATCGTGCACAACCATCCCTCGGGACTGCTAGTGGCGAGCCTTCAGGACCTGGAGTTTACCCTTGCTGTTCAGATGATTGCTGGAGAAATGGCTGTGGATCTGGTCGACCACTTGATCCTGGCGCGCGGCGGCTGGCTGAGTATGCGGCGCGCTAGCCTGCTGCGCAGCACCCGTGGCACGCGCGGGCGGCCATGGTGAAGCGAAGTTTTGGACATCTCAAGGCGTCTTTGCATCCCTTGGCGCGCCGCTTTCTGGGAATTCTGCTGCTGACACTGTCCGCGCAAGCCATGATGGCAAGCCAAGGTCGAATTCGCTTTGAGTTTCAGAAAATTCTGCCGCAAGCGCAGGCCGATGGGCAGCCGCAATTGGCGACCCTTGGCTGTCTGCAGCCGGAAACAGCGCGGCCGGCCGATTGGCGGTCGGTGGCGCACCTGTCGCTTCGGGTTGCAGCAGCACTGGTTGAGCGATGCTATGGCAATCAAAGCTGTTCTGCCGAGATCGGCCAACGGCATTCACCGGGAGGTAGTCTTGCGGGACTTGGGCCAGCTTCTCTGCGCTTGTTAGCGGAAAACCTGTGTGGACCCAATCGGTTGCCTAAGGATTCACCTGCCAGCGTTGTTGGCCAATCAGGTGTTGGACATCCCGGTCGGGAGTCGCAAAACGGCGTCGCGCAGCCCGACCAAGCGCTTACTTCTCCAAGGAAAAAGCGTCATGCAGGACCTGCACCGCCAGGGCCGTATGGCGATCTTCCACCACGCAACTGATCTTGATCTCGCTGGTCGAGATGAGCAGGATATTGACACCGGCCTTGCCAAGGGCATCAAAAGCCCGAAGCGCCACGCCGGGTTGCGACCTCATTCCGGCGCCAACCGCCGACACCTTGGCCACCAGCTTGTCGCAATCCACCGCATCAAATCGCAGCGTCGCCTGCAGATCGCGGACCAGCGCCACCGCCCGATCCGCTTGGGCGCGCGGGACAGTAAAGCTGACGTCAGTGCGACCATCGCGGGGTGCATTCTGAATAATCACGTCGACATTGATCTGGTCTGCCGCCAGCGGCTGAAACAGGGCAGCCACCGCGCCAGGACGGTCGGGCAGGTTTTGTACAGTAATTTTAGCCGTTTGGCGGTCACAAGCAATGCCAGTCACCACGGCGCCTTCCATGCCCGCCCGTTGCATCCCTTCCTCCCCATGCGTTTCTGGCACGACCCAGCTGCCCTCGCCCTGCGAAAATGACGAGCGACAATGTAGGGTAACCCCAAATTTCAAAGCGAATTCCACACTACGTGCCTGCAGGACCTTGGCACCCAAGCTGGCCAGTTCCAGCATTTCTTCGCAACTGATGCGCTCGATCTTGCGCGCCTTGGCGTACAGGTTTGGGTCGGTGGTGTAGATCCCGTCGACATCCGAATAGATTTCACAGGAGTCGGCCTTGAGCGCTGCCGCCATGGCTACGGCGGATAGGTCCGAGCCACCGCGTCCTAAGGTCGTGATATTGCCGCGTTCATCCACGCCCTGGAACCCCGCGATGACGACAATGGCACCGCGCTGCAATGCTTGTTCGACCGGACTGGCGTCAATCGTCTGAATGCGGGCGCTACCATGGACGCCATCGGTGAGGATTTGCACTTGGTGCCCGAGAAAACTCTGCGCTTCGCAACCCAATTCGGCGATTGCCAGGGCGAGCAAGGCAATGGACACTTGTTCGCCTGTTGCCAGCAACACATCGATCTCGCGATCGGCTGGTTTTGTGCTGATTTCATTGGCTAAACGCAGTAGCCGATCCGTCTCTCCCGCCATAGCCGAGACCACGACCACAACGTGGTGACCGGCCTGCTGCGTCGCTACCGCCCGCCGTGCCACATTTTGGATACGCTCAACCGAACCCATGGAGGTTCCGCCAAACTTTTGCACAACAATAGCCATGGGTTGTAGCAATGCCTTGAGGGGTCGGGCGACACGGACGGCTCATCGTTTCGCAACGGTTGCTGCAGTCAATTCAACGTGTTCCCGAGGGTTTTCCTAACGAGTCGCCGGTGTCGGTGCGGCGGCCGGCTGCGCACTCTCGCCCAGGACCGACCAATTGGCAACGTCCGGGCGCGGCTTGGCGGAAACACCAGGACAATCATGCAGGTGGATGCTTGCAGTTCCGCTCGCCTGCACCAACACGGCCGGCAGGTCCAGATAGGCGGCATTGTCCAGGCCTTGCTGCAGGCAACTCGCGATGGCGGCTGCCGATCCTTGCAAATCTGCACTTATTTCAAGTGGTTCAACCGTGCAGCGCTTCCCAGCAGGACAGCCACGCAGGGAAACGGCGAGGTTAGGGACCGTCTTGAGCACCGCTGACTGTTCCAGTGAAATGTCCAATAACACTTGGTTTTGGCTTGGTCTGAGCAGACGAGGCAGGGTCTGCAAAGCCACGGTCGCGTGCAAGTCGGCGTCCAGGCCTTGCAGGTCCTGCGCCACGGTCTTGACCGACCTCAAGGTCTTTAGTGTGCTGGCTGGGCCAAATACTTGAATTTCTTTAGGTTCTACGTGAATACCAGCCATTGCCACTCGGTTGCCAGCCGCGGGTTCGCCCACGACCACGGCCTCCACAGGCACCGTCTTCTTTTGCATGGCCTCGAGGCGAATGTCCAAAGACGGCGGCTGCACGTCGAGCACTTCAATGCCGCGGCTGGGCAGTTGCTGCTCCACCCTGCGACGATCAAAGATGAATCGCTCCCCCACGTGGATCGTACTCACGTCGACGAGCAAGTGCGCACTGCTCTCCGCGTGCAGCGCCCGAATATCCGCCCACCGTCCGCGCACGCGCACCTTGACGGTCTCGGGTAGCTCGCTGCCAAGGACCTGGTTCTTGCTAATGCCCGTCAGTGAAATCGGTAATTCCTTCACTGTTTCGCGGACACTGTCGCGGCGAACGACGATGTCGATCAGCACGGCGATCAGCACGGCGAGCACCTTGAGGCTCCAGTTTTCGGTGGCGGCTGCGCGCAACCAATGCCAAAGGTCCCTCATGGAACCTCCTGGTCAGTGGCGCGGTTGCTGGGGTTGGTTCCCTCAGTCGCAGGCGGCTCATGTGCAAAATCATTAGTAAAAATAGCGCTCTTGACCGGCAAGGCCGCCGGATGCATGTTGATGCGTCGTCGCCAAGATCGCCGCCACGGCTGCATTTGGTCGGGTTGATCGCCGAGCAACAGGCGCAGGCGTTCGCGCAAGTCAGCAGGCGTGAGGTTGAGGTCAAGCTGACCCATGTAAGCCAACGAACATGTAGCGCTTTCTTCGGAGACGACGACGATGACGGCGTCTGTCTCATCGGCTAGACCCAAGGCGGCCCGGTGTCGCGAGCCCAACGTACCCGGGATGCCGGCGCCGCCCGCCAAAGGCAGAAAGCACGCCGCGGCGGCGATCCGACCTTTTTGGATGATGACGGCACCATCATGGGTTGGGCTTTGATGTTCTGGAATAAACAGGGAAAGAAGCAATTGCCACGACACATCGGCACCGATGCGCACGCCGTCCTGCACAAAGCGGTCTAGCGACGCAGCCTGTTCCAGGACGATGAGGGCGCCCAGTTGTCGTTGGCTGAGGTGCGTACAAGCCCTGAGAACTTCTTCGATAACAGCATTGGACGCTGGATCGCGTTGCGAAAAGACCAATGGCGAGCGTACGGCGGAGGTCAGGGCGCGGCGAATGTCGTCCTGAAAGAGCACGACAAAAAGCACAACAATGCTGCTGACAAAGCGGTCTAGCAGCCAGTTGACCGTGGGCAAGTCGAGCACGTCTTCTTGGCTGACATAGTGCAAACCAAACATGGCCGCGACTGCGATAAGCATGGCGCCGGATCGAGAACCCTTGAGCAATACGAGCAATTGGTAGATGAGGACCGCGACCAAGCCGATGTCGAGCAGCCAGCGCCACTGCATGAGGCCGGTTCCTGGCAGGTCGAGGTCGAACAAGCGGTCACCCACGTGGTAGGTTAGGAGGCCTAGCCTGACAAGCCGTCAGGTTCTACAAGGCGTTAGGGTCGAGGCACGGTCGCGTCGAGAAACTGTCGCGTCGAGAAACCGTCGCGTAAACTTGTAGCAATATCAATAACTTGTCGCATGATCGCCACGTCGTGCACCCGCACGAACGCCGCGTTGGCCAGTACCGCTGCCGTGACCGCCGCCGCCGTGGCACCAAGGCGATCATTGGCTGGCAATTCCCTTGGCTTTCCATGGCCTTTTTCGATCGCTCGGTCGCGACTGACGGCGGCCAGGAAGGACTTGCGCGATGGCCCAAGGTAAAGGGGTAAGCCCAGACTGGCAAGCCTGGGCTGAGGCAGCAACAGCGCGAGGTTTTGCGCCACGCTCTTGCCAAAGCCAAGTCCAGGATCGATGGCCAACTGACTGCGCAGAACCCCTGCTTGGACTGCGCGCGCTACAGAGTCTTGTAATTCTAAGGTAATCGCGTCGATCGCAGCATCGACGTCTGCCGGAATTGCCGCCGTGCGCAGGCTGGCCTGCATTTGCCCAACCGCGTGGGGCATGTGCATCAGCACCCAGGCCGCACCGGCCGCGCGGACGGCATCCGCCATGGCAGGGTCAGAAAATCCGCTGACATCATTGATCATTGCTGCGCCACAGCCGAGCACAGCCCGGGCGACACTGGCCCGGCGCGTGTCCACAGCGATCGGCACCGAGAACCGGGCCGCTATGGCCGCAACGGCCGGCACGACTCGGCGGACTTCCTCTTGTTCATCAACTGCTTGAGCACCCGGTCGCGTGGATTCGCCGCCGAGATCGAGCAAATCCGCACCTTGTTCGCAGAGTTGCTCCACGCGGCGCAGGACGTCGGTCAGCGTCGGCAACTCTCCGCCATCGGAAAAAGAATCTGGGGTTAGGTTGACGATTGCCACCAACTGCGGACTGCGCAAATCAAGCGTACGTCCATGCAGTTGCAACACAACCTCCGCGAGGGCTCGGTGCGATGGGGCTCGGCTGCGCGCGCGATCGCGAACTGCTGGATATTACGCCGTCCGTCGGCTCAGTGCGCAAGCGGTTCTGGCAGTCCCGGTAGGGCATCCAAGGTCGGCGGCGGATTGGGGCGCTTGTCCGTCGGCTTGTTGGCGGCCTCCTGGGCGATGCGGTGGCGCACTTGGGCCTCACGACTCTCGCGCAACTCCTTGAGATCGTTTCCTTCCATAACCCAGTAGGCTTCTTCGCCGTCCAATGTTTCGAATTCCAGCAGGGCGGCGGCCAGTCGGTCGAGTTCGTCGCGGTGTTCGAGGACAATCGAACGGGCGCGGCCGTAATTTTCTTCAACAATTCGCTTGATTTCCTGGTCGACTTGCACCGCGGTCGATTCCGAGAAGTTCTGGGTGTGCCCGTAATCACGGCCCAAGAACGGTTCGCCGCTCTTCTTGCCAAAGGCCAGGGGACCCAGGCGGCTCATGCCCCATTCGCAAACCATCCGTCGCGCCGTTTCTGTAGCCGTTTCAATGTCTCCCGAGGCCCCGGTCGTGACCGAGCCGAACACGACGTCTTCCGCGATCCGCCCGCCCATGGCAATGGCGATGGAATCGTGAAAATACTCGGCCGAATGGGCGTACACGTCCCGTTCTGGCAACTGCCAAGTCAAGCCCAAGGCACGGCCGCGCGGGACGATCGTCACCTTGTGTAAGGGGTCAGAACTCTTGACATGTTTGCCGATCAAGGCGTGGCCAGCCTCATGCACCGCTGTGTTCTTGAGCTCTTCAGCGTTGAGCATGGCGCCGCGACGCTCCGCGCCCATCATCACTTTGTCTTTGGAATTCTCCATGTCGGCCATCGTGACTAGGTCTCGGTCGTAGCGGGCTGCCAGCAGAGCGCCCTCATTGACCAAGTTTTCCAGGTCCGCCCCGGCAAAACCAGGCGTACCGCGGGCAATTGTTTGCAAATCGACGTCTGGCGACAGGGGCACCTTGCGCGTATGAACCTTGAGGATTGCCAAACGGCCCTTGGCATCTGGCGTTGGCACCACAACACGGCGGTCAAAGCGCCCCGCACGCAGCAGAGCGGGATCGAGCACATCGGGCCGGTTGGTTGCGGCCATCAGGATGACCCCGGTATTATTCTCAAAACCGTCCATCTCGACGAGCAATTGGTTCAAGGTCTGCTCGCGCTCGTCGTGGCCTCCGCCCATGCCTGCGCCGCGGTGACGGCCGACAGCATCGATTTCATCAATGAAAATAATGCACGGCGCGCTCTTCTTGCCTTGTTCGAACAAATCGCGGACGCGCGACGCACCGACGCCGACAAACATCTCTACGAAATCACTGCCAGAAATCGAGAAGAAGGGCACGCCCGCCTCGCCCGCCACGGCCCGCGCCAGCAGCGTCTTGCCGGTGCCCGGTTGCCCCATCAACAGCACGCCCTTGGGAATGCGACCGCCAAGGCGAGTAAACTTCTTAGGATCTTTGAGGAAGTGGATAATTTCCTCGAGTTCCATCTTACTTTCATCAATGCCGGCCACGTCCTCAAAGGTCACGCGATTGGTGTTTTCCGTCATCATCTTAGCGCGCGATTTGCCAAAGCTCATGGCCCGCGATCCGCCGGACTGCAACTGCCGCATAAAGAAGAAGAACAGGCCCAGCAGCAAGAGCATGGGCAACCATGTCGAAAGAATCGAGATCCACAGGGCATTTTGGTCCTCACGCTCGTAGGTGATGTCCACGCCCTTGGCAATGAGGTCTTTGTGAAATTCTTTGAGTTCTCCAGCGGTTCGGAACGTCTTTCCGTCCTTGAACTCACCTTCGATGTTCGCGCCGCGCACGGAGATTTTCTCGACCTGTTGGCCGTCCGTGGCAGTCGTTGCGGCGTGGATGAACTGCGTGAAGCTGATGTCTTCGCCACCGCCGGCCGATCGGACGCCCTGGAAGATGAACACGGCGACCAAGATTAGGCCGACCCATACCAGTATGCTTTTGTATTGCTTCAAGATTCGCTCCTGTGCGGCCGCAGCAACTGGCCAAGCCGTCCCGCACGTGCGTGGGCTTGATCTGCAGCCTGGTTTGACCGGGCCTAGCCTGCACGGTTGGACGCGCAGTACCGGCTGGGGATCAAACCCGCTTGGGCCTCAGGTTAGTCCGCGCCTGCCCCTCGCGCAACGTTTGCGGCGTGCAAAACCAGTTCTCGGCCGCGGCGGTGTAGGGCAAAGCCATGGATATGACAGCAAAGATCCGACTCGCTTTTCCACCAAGCGGCCACGGTCGCGACTGCTTGCACGTCCGGTCCGGGCTGCTCAAGCCGGCTTGCCAGCCAGTGAAGTAAGGGGCCCCAGTCCGCGGGTTCAAGGGGGAGGTCGCTCAGGTCGATCGCGGCCTCGGGGCCCCGGACTGTCAAGCGGTTGTGCATGGCCAGGTGCATCCAGCGCTGAACTTGCCCTTCAAATTCAGCCAGATGATTGGCTGTTCGTGCGATCCCCGCGGCCGCACCGGGCAGGGCCTGCTCAAGAACTGGCAATACGTGTAAGCGTATAGCATTGCGGGAGAAATGGCTATCGGCGTTGCTGCTGTCCCAGGCTATCGGCATCGGCGTGGCGCTTTCGCGCAAGGTCTTGCCCGATAGGGTCAGGAACGGACGAATCAGCCAGTCTTCTCGAATCTTGCGAATGCCGACCAAGGCCGGCAGACCGGCGCCGCGGCTGGCTCGGAGCAGGAAGGTCTCAGCCTGATCGTCGGCATGGTGGGCTGTAACGACGCAGTGAGCGTCTGTTTTCAACAAGATATCGTGTAGTGCGGCATAGCGAGCGGTACGCGCCCGGCCCTCCAAATCGGCTCCCGGCTCTAGGTTCAGGCGCACCCCATGGACGGGCAGCCCACGGCCCTGGGCAGTTTGTTGCACAAGGTGCCACGCCTGGGCGCTATCGCTGCGAATTCCATGGTCTACGTGGGCGATCACCAGGCGATGTCCCAGGGAGCCCTGCAGCCCGTCCAGCAGGTCCAGGGCCGCCATGGAATCCGCACCGCCGCTACACGCCAGCACGATGCGATCGCCTGCCCGCCAAAGCCCGTGAAATCGCACAAAGTTTCGCGTGGCCTGGAGGACCTGACGTCGCAGGCGCCTGTGGGTCGCCCCCGCCGTAGCTGAGGCGGAAACGGAGTTGGGCGGGGGCATGAGGTCGCTCACGAGTGCCTTTGACCTTGATCTCCATGGCAAATCGACCAGCCCGATGCTCCCGTGCAGCGCTCCGGCCATTGCCTGTGCACACGGGCGCAGCGTAGCATAGCGGCCGCGATGTTTGACCTGCCTTCTTGCAGGAGCCGCACGGAGCTTGCTATGGCCAATTCGACCCCGCCTGACGCCCAGCCGTCTTCCCCAGTCGCCGCCGCCAAATTGCAGATCAACCATGGCCATGTGTCTGTGGCTACGAAGGATTTGCCCGCAGACGCCGCGCCAGAACTCTTGGCCTACCGCCAGGACGTGGCGCGGGCCAGCCAGACGCAGGCGGAATATCTGTCCCTGGACGCGCGGCCCCTGGATGTTTGCTACTTCCCGACCGAGCCATCTCCCGAGTATTTTCAGCAGATTGGCGTGCCAGGGCAGTACCCCTTCACCCGCGGCGTGCACAGCAACCTATACCGCGGTAAGCCCTGGACCATGCGCATGTTTGCCGGCTTTGGCACGCCAAGCGACACCAACCAACGCTTCAAGTTCCTGCTGGCTCAGGGGCAGACGGGTCTGTCCACCGCCTTCGACATGCCGACCCTGATGGGCTACGACCCCGACCACGTGATGTCCCAGGGGGAAGTGGGCCGGGAAGGGACCAGCGTCTCGCATATTCTTGATATGGAAGCCCTTTTCTCGGGGATTCCCCTGGGCGATGTCTCGACGTCGATGACGATCAACGCCCCGGCCATCGTGCTGTTGGCGCTTTATGTGGCTGTGGCCGAGAAGCAAGGCGTGCCCTACAGCCGGATTTCGGGGACGCTGCAGAACGATATTCTTAAGGAATTCATTGCGCAAAAGGAGTGGATCAGCCCGCCGCGGCCGTCGATGCGGATCATCCGCGACATGCTGGCCTTTTGCACCCATAAGCTCCCGAAATGGAACACGATTTCTATTAGCGGCTACCACATTCGCGAAGCCGGCGCGACAGCTGCCCAGGAACTTGCCTTTACCCTGGCCGATGGCATTGGCTATTTGCAGGCCGGCATCGAAGCGGGCCTGGACATCGACGCGTTTGCGCCGCGACTGAGCTTTTTCTTCGACGTTCACAATGATTTCTTTGAGGAAATTGGCAAGCTGCGCGCGGCCCGGCGCTTGTGGGCCCGCATCGTTCGCGAGCGCTTTGGTGCCAAGAATCCGCGGTCGTGGATGCTGCGGACCCATTGTCAGACCGCCGGCGTGTCGCTGACAGCCCAGCAACCCATGAATAATGTTGTGCGAACGACGCTGCAGGCTCTGGCCGCTGTGCTCGGCGGGACTCAGTCCTTGCACACCAATTCGCTCGACGAGACCTATGCCTTACCTACTGAAGATGCAGCGAAATTGGCACTTCGGACCCAGCAAGTCATCCTCGAGGAAAGCGGCATCGCCAGCGTGGTTGATCCGCTCGGCGGCAGTTACTACGTCGAGCAACTGACCGACCAAATGGAAGCCGAGGCCCTGCGCTACATCGAGAAGATCGACGACCTCGGCGGCATCGTTCGCGCCATCGAAACTGGGTATCCACAAAGGGAAATCGCTGAAAGCGCCTTCAAGTTTCAACAGCGATTGGAACGCGGCGACCGGCGTGCCGTGGGTGTCAACTGCCACGTCGAGCCCAAGGGCGCGGCGATCCCGCTCTTGCACATCGATCCAGCCGTCGAGCGGTCGCAAATCGACCTCTGCCTCAAGGTTAAAGCTGAGCGTAGTCAAGATCTTGCGGCGCGAGCCCTCCAAGGCGTGCGCCTAGCCTGTCGTGGTCAGGACAACTTGGTCGAAGCGATCTTGGCGGCGGTCAAGGTGCAAGTAACCTTGGGTGAAATCAGCGACGTTTTCCGAGAAGAGTTCGGCGTTTATCGCGATCCAGCCTTCCTGTAAGACCACCGCGGCCGCTCGCTTGGTCGGTTTCCTAGGCCAGGCGTTTCCTAGGCCAGGCAAAGCCACGGCGCTCAGGACTGCGCGCGGTTTTGGCCCAGGTGCGTTGGCTTAGGTGGCGTTGGCTTAGGTGGCGTTGGCCCAGCGGCCTCTACATCTCAAAAGATGTCATGCGCTGACGGCGCTTTTCATACATCTTTTCGACGTGTTCCTGCTTTTCTTTGCAGTCGATGCAAAGGTTGGCTTCGGGACGGGCTAAGAGCCGCGGTGCGCCGATAACGCCATCGCATTCTTCGCAGAAGTTGTATTCGCCGGCATCGATGCGGCGCAGCGCTTTGTCGATCTTCTTGAGCAGGGTCGCATCGCGGTCGCGCAGGCGGTATTCAAAAGCCTGATCGTAGCCAACGCTGGACAAGTCCATCTCATCGGCCACGCGTAGCTCGTCCGGATCCTGGTTCTGTTCCGCGCTCTTGACGGCGGCCAGCACCCGTTCGCGCTTCTCGAGCAAGGATGTTCGTTGCTGATCGACTTGGGCGTCACTCAAGGGTTCTAGTTCAAGCGGGTCTGCCATGGGATCCTCCGTCGGCTGCAAGCGTGTTTCTTTGCGCGGGCCTTTACCCTATGTGCACCAGCGCCACGGGTTCGTGATCGTCACTCGTCGGGCGCGAAAACACAAATGTTTTCTGCGTCCGCTATTGGACGGCGCAACTTCTTGGGGCGAGGCTAAGGGTAGGACGGCCGTTCCTTGCGGTCAAGGGGAATTAGCAAGGCGGCAGATAAGCTACTGAAAATTAAGCAATTGATGCTTGTGCGCCAGGGCAGCCAGATCCATGGACCAAGCGACCGCGACGTGAATGGTCACCCCGCCCCAGATGCTCCGCGTGTCCAGCGCGAGGGTGCCCAAGACCAGGCCAGCGACAATAGACCCGAGGCACTCTGGCAGCGGTTTGCCGAAATGAATCATGCAGTACGGCAACATCGACACCACGGCCGCCATGGCACCGAGCTCTGGGCTCAGACCGCGCAAGGCAAAGCCGCGAAAGAAGAATTCCAGGCAGAAGAACTGAAAGGCATAAGCCAGTTCCCAGCTGATCTGGTCCAAGGGGCCCAAGGCGTCCTGATAGAACGGGTATTGATAGAGGAATTCGGGATCCCGCACAGCCAGGCCCACGGCCACGGCGACCGGCAGGAACAGCGCTGCGTATTTCGGCAGCTGCTTTGCATAACCCCTTGGTGATATGTAGCAATCCAAAGGCGATAGGCCCATGCCGAAGCGCGCCACCAGGGTGGGGATCGCGACGTAGCAGCCGAAGCAGCCGACGACCCAGCCAACATTGCTGAGCAAGCGATAGTACTTGTGGCCGAACGCGCCCCACGACGGATCGATCTTACCGCCAACAAACGCGACCCCTCGGGCAAAATCGCGTTGAAACTCATGGTCCATGACGCCAAAGCGCAACAGGACCATCATCAGGGCCATGGTAATGCCGGTGATCAGCGTCGCTGTGCGCGCACTGACATGGCCGCAGCGTTCGGTGCGTTCGCGGGCGTCGATGCGGGCCCAAGGGTCTGTAAATACAGCACGAAGCACCCAGGCGATGGGCGCCTGTTGCCAGGGACGAACAGGAGTGGACACGGTCGACCTCCGGCCTTGGCGCCGCTGACCCTCCACGGGCGCGGCCGGCGTGTACCGCAGGCAGCCGCGGATGTCCACGGGGTGACCTACGCCTGCCCGGGGCGGTTCACGTGGGCAAGGCGTCTGGGCCGAGCGGAAGAGTAAGAGTCCCTAAAGCGCTTGGATAAGCTGGAAAATCAACGGAACCGTAGGCTGGCGGCCGAGGGCACGTCGGGGCGTTGGCAATTACAAACCAACGGCAAAGGTCGGGTCTAACTGCCAATCTCCATTGTAGAAACCGGCGGCTTGGGTTTTGCCTTCACCGTACACCAAGTAGTCCGGCAGGCCGGCGCGCGAACTAAAGGGCATTGCTAGCGACAGAAGTTGACGCTGGTCGTCCGGTGCGACGATCAGCGCATTGAGGTGGCCATCGGCGACAAAGACCGTCAGCAGCAGCGAAGGTGGGAAATCCTTTCCGCCCCCGTGCACGCCGTCCGCGTCCCACTGCCACGGCAGATCGGCCGGCAAGACAGGGTCGCTGCGCTGTAAGCCAATGTAAATAATATTAAACTTCTTGCCAAGTTCGAGCGTCAACGCCGACCGCGGCAGGGCTCCGGCGTGGCCATTGCCGATCAGGCTCCAAGTAGAAACCAGCCACGCGGCGTAGGCGGCGTAGCCCTCATCGCCATCGGGATAAACGTAGAGAAAAGGCTGATGCATCACTTGGTTGAAGGGCCCTGTCTGCCCCTGCGTCTTGCCTGTTTGCGGTCCGATCCACAGCGGGTCGGCGGTCAGTGGGTGGGCAATGCCATCGACGACAATATTGGAAATACCCTTGGACAAGAGCGACTTTCCATCGATCTGCAGGGAGCGGACATTGGTCGTTGTCAGGGTCAAGGCACCACCGCTGTAGCTCGAGGTCAGTTCGCAATGGGCCAAGGGCGAGGAATTGCTAATAATTGTCGCGTAGCTGTAGCGAGGACTGTACCACGGGCCGGGCGAGGTAAAGTGAAATTGCAGCTCTGTTGGATCTAAACGCCGTGCATTCATGAGGTTGAATAGATCCAGCCAATCGACGCAATCGGCACCGGGCGCCTCATCGCCATCCCACCAGTGGTCCGCGCCCTGTTCCCAATGGTGATCCACGTCGCTGGTCACCGCCGCGGCCAGCCCAAGCATGGTTTGCCCCTGAGCCCAAGGCACCGTGTTGTCGGCAGTTCCATGGATGACATAGACGGCACGATTGGCTAGATTGCCCATAAAATCAGGGGTTCTTGAATGTGCCCGCGCCCGGCTGAACGGAAACTTGGGCTCAGCGGTTGGCGTCGGGTAGGTATAGAAGTCGTTCCAGCCGGCACTAGGTCCGAGAACGGCAAAACGTGTGGCAAAATGCACACCTACTTGCCAGGTGCCGTGGCCGCCCATCGAGTGCCCAGCCAGGTAAATCCGCGTGGGATCTGGGGAAAACCGCGCCGTTGCATCGTCTAGGCTGGCGATGGCATTGATGGCGCCCCACTCCTCCCAGTCAAAGCCAAAGGGCCGGCGATTGGTGGCTGCAATCAACCAGTTCCAGTCTCGTGAAGAATAAGCGCCGACTTGGCCATAGGCGTCGACCCCCGCGCCATGCAGGGATTCGACCAAGGCGTAGGATTTGCTGGCGTCAAAGTGCAGAGGTGGTCGAACACCGTAAAATTGCACCGATCCATCATCGGGTGACAAGAAGGTTTGCCGGTAGTTGGCGTCGGTGGCCACGGTGGGAAGGTCGATCGTTGCCTCGTAACTTGCTTTCCAGGCAGGAGAATCGACGACCAAGTGCGCAGTCCATGTCTGCCCTGCTGCTTTAGCGTCTTGCTTGGGTTTCAAGTCAAAGCCGACTTGACTGACAGCGCCCGCAGCCAGCGCCGGATAGGCCGTAGCAGTTGCGGCAAAGAACTCATTTTCTTGAACGCGAGCAGTGACTTCCATGGCCGCATTGGGCCCAAAAACCAGCAGGGGCACGCCTAGCCAGCGTTGGCCACCATCGCCGACGCGAAAATCGGGAGCAGTCCGATCGTTTGCGTTGAATTTCACTTCATGGGTGCTGGTTTGCAGGCCAACACCCAGGCTTTGGCCCCCAGGACCACGCACCACAACAAGGTGGTCGCCCGCCGCTACGAAGAAGGGAACCAGCAGGCCATTGCCATAAATATCTCCAGGTTGCCTGTGGTTATCAATCCACACATCGTAGGCGCGATCGGCACGCATCAGCACGCCGCGGTCCGCGTCCAAATGCAGCGTCATCAGCGCATACTGCAACGTATTGTTGCCGCCGACCGCTGGCAAATTGCCATTTGTATCCGCGGATTTGGCCAGCCATTTCACCCCGTAGGCCTTTGCGCCCGAGGCAGGCAAGGCCAAGGAGCCATCGCTCAGCGCGGTTACCACTTGATCGGTGGTCGGATTGACGCTGGCCATCAGCCAACTGCTTGCAACAACAGCAGTTCCTTGATCCGGCGGCGCGATGGCAGGAGCCGTCCATGGAGCCGAATCGACCGAGGCGTCGGTATCGGTGGCGCTCACGCTGTCGGCCAGCGTCTGACTATCGGCGACATCGGTTGCAATCGGCCCGGGGAGGGTCGAAGCACTGTGGCAACCGAAAATCGTAAAGATAATCAATGGGAACTGTGCATGACGGGCGCGCATGGGCCTCCTTGAGACGGCGCAAGCAATGAACAGCAGCGTTCCAAGCAAGTGTCTGGAAGTCAAGGCGAGATTCACGTCCGATGGGCCCCCTCAGGCTCAACGCTGCGGGCTACTCGTCTATCGGCAGGTCCGGTATGCTGCGGGCGTCCCGCCAGGCGCGTGGCAGAGGAACTCATGTCCCAAGATCCTACCAAGCAAGGCAAACTGCCTGGAACCTATCTGAAATTTGTTGAGCGGTTTCCGGCCCTCGGGGAGGCCCATGAGGAGATCGCCCAGGCTGTGGCTGGGCTGGGGCCCCTGGACCGAAAGACTTGTGAACTCATCAAGATAGGTCTTTCCGTTGGTGCGGGCCTTGAGTCGGCCGTGCGCAGTCATGTTCGCCGGGCAATGCAACATGGCGCTACGGAACAGGAAATTGAGCAAGCAGTGATGCTGGCGATGAATACGCTCGGTTTTCCGCGCACCGTCGCCGCCTGGAGCTGGGCCCGGCAGCAGATCGAGCGTGGCGTGGATTGAGTCCCGTGGCGTAGAGCTCAAGCTCTTGTCTTCAAAGGCCGAAACGCTGCGCTTGAAACGGACAACTTGGCTTGAAGCGATTGGCTGATTTCTTTAGGGGACCTTAGGCCCTTGGACGCCCGGAGCGTCTCCCACTTCCGGTAGGGTCGCGCGGCCGGGAGGGGGCGGCGGGATCTCTTTGCGCGGCGCAGGTTTCGGGTGTGATAGCCACAGGCCTCCCACCGACAAGGCCTGCCACGCCCAGGGCAGCCAGCGCAACAGCGCCGAAACGAGCCACAGGGCCCAAAGCAACATCGCCAAACGCCAAGACAAAATGGGCAAGGAAATCATGGCCGCGCTTGGCAGGGCGTCGCTGGTCCGGTCCGTGTACCAGCGCAGCAGATGGCCCGTGGAGCCATTGCCCGCCACCTGCATGTCGACTTCTAGCAACAAGTTCGCGTGGATAGCAGCGTACAGAATGCCCAGAAAGACCAGCGTACTGCCAAACAGCGCCACCTGCAGCAGGTTGTGGGCGGCTATGGGCAAAGGCGGCCCGGACAGGCCATAACGCCGGCGACTCGCCATTGCCAGGAACCACCCGACCAGGCAAATAATTGCAAATACAGGCAGTTGTAGACAACCGAGGCCCAGCAGGAGCCAGTGCCACGTCTTGAGGGGCGGTCCTTGGATTCGACCCAGGAAAAATGACATAAAAACAACCAGTAAGACCAGGCTCCAGAACAGGACCGCTGGACCCCACGCCGGCCCTAGTGCCCACAAAAGCCAGCGATCTTCGCCTAAATGCAGAGTCGTGGTGACGTTGGCAGCCGGACCGCCGAGCAGCACGGGCGGCACCTGTTCCTCAAAGGAGCGGTTCCAGGGCTGTTGCCATTTGATTTCAAACTGTTGCTGCCCCGCCTCCACCGGCAAGCGCAACGTTTGGCCCTGGGGGCGGATGGCCACCTTCTTGTCGCCCTGCATCACAGACTGCACTTGGGCCCCGGCTGGCAGGGTCAGTGTTCGCCAACCTCCTTGAGATGCGCGCACTTGCAGCTTTAGGACGGCCTCGAGGAGCCGTTGGCCGGGCGTCACGTCATAGTTGACCGCATCGACCGTCAGCGCCTGACCCGCCGTACCCTCCGGCCGCGTCACCTGCAGTTGCACCGTTTCGCCCGGCCAGGGCTGCCACAGTGGCTGGAGTTCTCCTTGATCTTGCGATGCAATCGGCGCAATGCCCTGCCACTGACAATGCCAAATCGGCGAACAAGTCAGCCGCCACGTTTCCGTCCACGACACAGCCGCGGGCGCCTTCAAGGAAAGCAGCGCACTAACAGGCAGTTCGGCCTCATAGGCAATCTCTTGAACATCCCGGGGAAATTGCACATCAGCGACCTTGATGCCGCCCTCAACGGTCTCGACACGAATGCCATCGCTGATCACAGATTCGCCAGTAAGTAGAGGAATTTTCACGAGTTGTGGACGGTCGGCGCGGTCGCGGTGCACCAGGGTCGTCACTTTCCAAGGCAGGCCCAGTTGCAAATGCCGCTCGACGCTATACCAGGGCGGCAATTCCACGTCGGTTTCGCGATCGCCGGGCGTCGCTGATCGTGGCATATCCTGTGCTTTTCTGCTGAGTTGGAGCGATCCCTCGGGCACACCATTGTTGTCCAAACCGTCGAGTTGCCAATCGGCGCTGTGCCAGACCACATGGTGCGGGGGCGAATTGGTGTCCAATTGCAGGGTTAACACCGATTGGCGCGCGAGAACCCCGCGCAATTTCAGCGTATGAACACCCTTGGGGATGCGCACCGCCACATGACCTCCTGGCAGACGGCGCAAGGCCTGTGTCTCCTGGTCGTCTAGCGTAACCGATTGAATTTGCAGAAGATCGCTCGGTCCCGGCAGCACCCAGCTGGCATCGCGTTGCGCGTGAATATCGACGTGCAGGTTGACCGCATTGCCCTGGACCTCGAGCCCCAGTTCGCCGGCGGTGACACAAGGACCACGACAATCTTCAGCTTGTAGAATGCGGCGTTCCAGCTCGCCGAGCAGTTCAATCGCTTTGGTGTCGTTCTGGGCCTGGGCCGTGCGAGCGCCAATCCCAAGCAGGGCAGCGGCCAGCACCACGGTCACGGGTACGCCGCGCAACCAAGCGAGCCATTGGCGAATTCGCGCGCGATCCAGCAGGCGTAGGCCCAGGATGATCACCAGCGCCGCCCGCAGCAGATTGAGCCACAGGTGCAGGGTCGGCGAGAGCAAATAAAGCGAAATAACATGGTCTTTGCTTACAGGGCCCTGCCAGTGTAGCGGGACGTCGTGCCATCGCCACTGCGGCACGCCTGGTCCCGTTTGCACAACTGCATTGGGATCAACCTGTTGCAGCCGATAGGAGGACAGAGCGTTGCGCGTTTGCATGGGTTTGCTGACCGCGGCGACGCTATCCCTGAACTTGCCCGCCTTTTGCCCGCCGGTATCTTCGGGGCGTTTTTCGCCGGCAATTACCTGATCTGGCTCACCTTTGGCCCCAGCAGGGGCTGCGGCTTGGGGCGCCGCGGCGGCGCCTTCGGCCTCTTCTTTCTTCATCTCAGCGAGGTCGGGCTTGGCCTCGTCCGGGGCGGCTTGCGCCATCGGTCGACTGGGCGCCAGGCTGCCGACCAGGGAGCGATCACCTTGAGAATCACCGAGTTGAGCCTGTGGGTGCAGGCCAAAGCGAACTTGGTCCGCGGCAAAAGGCAGCAGCGCCATGAGCAGCAAGATCACCGAAAACCCATGGTACATGCTCGCAATTTTCTTCAACCAGTGGGCAGGTAGGGCCCGCACCAGCGCCAGAGCACCCAGTACATTGAGCCACAGCCATTGCGGCGCCTCCTGCTCGTTGTGACACAGCGTGAGCGTCACCAGCGCCAAGATACCCCAAGGCCAGCCCAGCAGGCGTCCCGCGCCAGAAGCCAGCATTAAGACGAAGAAAAACTCGAGCAAGGTCCAAGTGCCCAGCCACGTCTGCGGCACCTGATCGACGCCCGCGGCCCCAAGAAGTTGCCAACCCGGGGGCAAATGCAATGTCGCGCTCAATCGCTGGACGTCGTGGTCCCAGCCGACGATGTGCAGATCTTGCACGCCCGTTCCTATCCGGGCGTCTGCCTCCAAATTCACTTTACCCTGGCGCAGTTCCACGCCTGCTTGGTGGGTCGTGACGTCGCTGGTGATGAGCAGGGGCCGGGACTCGGCCTGCACCCTGCCGACTTGCAACTGCGCGCCGGCATTGAGTCGCCAGTTCTGGTGCATGTCGCCGCTGACATGGTCGCGGGCGGTCAGGCCATTGCCGGGTAGATCGAGCCAGAGTTCCCGTGTTAATTCAAGGCGGTTGGGCGGAGACTCAGCCTCGCCGCGCCGCAATTCTTTGAACTGGAGTTTTTGCCCCGGCGTGGCCAGAAGCGTTCGTCCCGCTTTCTTCCAATCTTCGCCCAGTTGCGTGCGTTCCGGGTCCACGCTTTGCAGGCCCTGCAAGTCCACAGAGCGAACCGACTCCGCCGGTTGCCAAACCCAAGTCTCTTGAGGCTCAAAGAATTCGCCTTGAAGTTTAGGTGCTTCCAGCTCTTGTGGCGGCGTGCTGATCACAGCGTCAATCTCGATCACGTGCTGGCCGGGCTGACCGTGGACACGCACCGCGCCGTCACTGCCGAGTTGAACGGGCAGAGGACTGCGCACAGCGGTCGGTCTTGATCCGGCCCAAAGTACGGATCCTAAGAGCAATTCGCGTGTCTTGCCGCCGACACGCAGCGTCAAACGGGTGGTCACGCGCAGTGGGACGCCGTCTTGGATGCGCCGAGCCACGGCGACCGTCAATGTGTCGGTCTCTGCCGCAGGTTGCGATTGTTGCTGAAGAAAGAGGCGGTCACCTTCACGCTTGACCGTCTCCACGGCCTGGTCCCGCAGGCTCCACCGCAGCAGGGCGATCGACTCGGGCACGCTGAGCACTTCGGGTGGAGAATTCCAGGAAAAACGACCACGTACGACATGATGCCCTCCCTGGAGCTGCGCGCGGGCCAGCCCATCTGGCGTAGCCTCCACCACAGTGGGTTGGCCATCGACCGAAACATTGAGCGGCCAAGCGTGCTTATCGCCGGGCAGAATGACTTCGTCATCGCGGTCGAGCCAAACGTCCAAGCTAAAATGACCGCCGTCATCGCCTACGTCCAGCTGTAAAGTCCCTGGCCAGGCGCAGTTATGCTGCCCACCGAGTTGGGCGCACACCAAATCGCGGTGGGCATCGAGCACCCACGGTAGCCACGGTCGCAGCGGTGCGGGGATCGCCGGATAGGGCGAAACTGCCCAGGAAGACTGGCAAATACCAAGCAAGGCCAACATGGTCAGGGTCGCGGTTTGCACAAAACGCATGGGAACTCTCCTGCCGTCTGCGGTCCAAGATAACGACGCCGCGGTCTGGGACGCGTCAACGGTGCTGTCGGTTCAAGCCCAGCCAGTGTCGCGCAATTGCCGGCCAATTCCCAGGGTCGGCGATCAGCATTTGGGTCTGGGTCCCCCGGCTGGCCGGCGCGCAGTTCCTCGCGGGATTGCAGGGTTGGCGACGTGTGCATTGACACGCCCGGGTCAATCGCCGATCACAGCGCCGATGGACCGTGCGATCACGCGGCGGCAGGTGGAGAAAACGATGAAGTATCGAAATCTTGGCAACAGTGGCGTGCAAGTCTCGACCCTTTGTTTGGGCGGCATGACCTTCGGCGAGCCCGACGCCTCTTCGATGATGCACGGCGCCGCGAGTCCCAAGGAAGTCGCGCACCAGATCCTCGACCGTGCGGTTGATGCGGGCATTAACTTCATTGATGTGGCTGATATTTATGGCAATGACGGCCTTTCGGAGCGCGTTCTCGGCGAATGGCTGACCGCGACCGACCAGCGCGACAATCTGGTCATTGCGACCAAGTTCCGCTTCCGCAGCCGTCCGGGTGCCAATGGGTCCGGCGCTTCCCGTTACCGAATCATGCGTTGCGTTGAAGATAGTCTGGACCGCTTGCGCACTGACCGCATCGACCTCTACCAAATCCATGCCCAAGACCTCGATGTGCCGGAAGACGAAATCCTGCGTGCTTTGGATGACTTGATTCGCCAAGGTAAGGTGCTGTACGTCGGTTGCAGCAACTACACCGCCTATCGGCTGATGCAGTCCTTGTGGACGAGCGATTCGCAGCATTTGACGCGATTCGTCAGTCTTCAGGCCCAGTACAACCTGGTCGTGCGCGACCTGGAGCGCGAGCACCTGCCTCTGTGCCAGACCCAAGGCCTGGGCCTGTTGCCGTGGTCACCCCTGGCGGGTGGCTTCTTGTCTGGCAAGTACATGTCTGCACAGACGATTCCTCCCGGATCGCGATTTGAAACGGAGCGTTTCCGGCAGAATCTGCAGCGCTTTGACAAGCCGCGCAACTGGGCGATTCTTCAGGCCTTGGAGCAAGTTGCCGCCCAATTGAATGCCCCTGTAAGTGCCGTCGCTCTGGCGTGGCTCCTGCATCAACCCGCTGTTTCATCAGTGATTTTCGGCGCAAGAACTCTTGACCAACTGCAAGCCAACTTGCAGGCCGCAGTGCTCGAATTGAGCCACGATCAGAAGCAGATACTTGATAATGCAAGCGAATTTGATGTTGGCTATCCCTACGACTTTCTAGCCCGTGTCAGCGGCGGACGCTGGTAGGGGCCAGCGCCCCTGCTGCAGCAAACTGTGGTGCAATGCTGGGGAAACGTAAAGAGATTCAAAGGTTTCCTCGTTGCGACCCAGCAGCGTTGCCTGGCTCGAACGCCCCGCGGCCAACTCCAGGTGAACTAGGCCGAGGCTGGCCGGCAGCGGCTGGCCATAGCTGCGGCTGCCCGTGCGACCGTCCAGACTTACCAGGTAACGGATTTGCCTTTCATTAGCCAAGGATAGCGCGGCGATGAAGCGGGGCAGATCCAGGCCTTGCTGGTAGCGCTGGTTGACCTTGCCGCTGACGCCGACATAGGGCGGGTCCAGATACGCCAAATCTTCGGGGGTCACCTGCTGCAAAAGAACTTCATAATCACAGGCATGAATGGCGACGCGGCCGGCCAGCGCCTGGTGGGCTGATGTCAAGCGACTCCGCATCAGTTCGGGACGTGTACCTAGGCGTCGCCTGTCCGGCGCTTGGTTAAAGGCCCCGGCGCGGTTGAAGCGCACGGCGTTCTTGACACAGCGTGCCAATAAATACAGGAGCTTGCCTGGGTCTTGATCGAGGTTGAACTCGGCGCGGACCTTCAAGAAAAGAGCTGTTGGATCAGGCTGTTGCGCGTGCCATAGCTGTGCATAGGTTTGGGCCAAGGCGTCGGGCGCATCGACAATGGCCTGCCACAGCTGCACCAGAGGGAACAGGCTGTCTCCCAAGGTGAATTTCTGGGCAGCACCTTGATGCGCGACCGCCAGCGCCAGCGCTCCGGAGCCGACGAAGGGTTCGTACCACGTGCGAATACCGCCTGGAATCAGTGGTAAAATCGCTGACGCCAGTCGCCTCTTGCTGCCCTGGTAAGCAATGGGCTGCGCATGCAGCTCCGCACGCCGGTCGGCCGGATGCCTCGCAGCTAGGCGCGGGGCGGCTTGAGGCGCTGTCAGCAAGAAAGGTTCAGTCATTTTCAGCTATTGGCCAGCGTCAAATGGAACGACCCAGGTCAGACCGACGCCCACAATCCACTCGTCCGCCTGCGCCGCGTTCACCTGGACGCTGGCATCGAGGCCCAGACGTGCACCGTGCCAACCCAGCCCGCCGCCAACGAAATGGCGAACGGCATGGCCCACCTCCGATTGGTCAAAGACATAGCCCGCCCGCAGATGTAACCCTTCGTCGCCAAAGAGATACCCCGCACCAACACGGTACATTTGGCCACTGGCCGCGCTCGTGCCCGCCGCCGCTGTCGGGTTCTGCGCGCCAAAGGAGGCATCGGCCTCCGCCAGCAAATGTGGGTCTAAATAGCCAATACCAAAAGCAATTCTTCGTGGTGCTTCGGCTGCGTCTGGGCTTAGGCCATTGCGCAAGACAACGCCCAGACGCACACTTTGTAGGGCAAGATCGATGCCCAAGTCTCCGGTCCACAAAGCTAAACTACGTTTTGTCAGGGGCGTGACCGTGGAGCCCGCGAAGGTGTCGACCGCTAAGTGGCGGATGCTACCACCGATCATGACGCGACCGGCTTCGCTGTTGACACCGAGTGCGACGCCGCCTCGCAAATCAGAGCCTTGGCGCGCAGGTGCACCCAAGCCCCAGTTGGTGTCGTAGGCGTAGCCAATGCCGCCAGCAAGCCCCCAACCCGATGTTCCGTCTACGGAAGCGCCGTACAAGGTGCTGTTGCCCGCGGCATTGTTGCGCACAAAGCCGCCTTCAAAAGTCTGCTGAGGTACCTGAGCCATCGCCGCAGGATTGCTGTACAAAGCTGGGACGCCGCTGCCTCCAGCCGCAACTGCATCGCCGACTCCAAGGCTGACTGCACCGGCCCCAGCAGGCCGATACGGGCCAAATCCGACGAGCCATCCAGCCAAACAGAGTAAAATTATGGGGGAAAATGGGTCTAGTGCCGGCCATCGCGCACGACGTGCCGGGGCGGATGGGCTGTTCATGCGGCCTTCTTGTCCGCAGCCTTCTTCATCCGTTTGATAAGTCCGTCCCATCCTTCGCGTTCCAGCACTTTCTTGAACGAAGATCGATAGGTTTGCACTTGGCTGGCGTCGTCGACAACGATGTCCCACACCAGCCAATGGCCACCGCTTTGGTGCAACTTGTAGAGCACTTCGGCGCTTGTCTTGTTCACAGTGATCGTCGTGGCCACGTCCGCCTTGTCACCAGCCGGTGTCGCAACCTTGCCGTATTGGATTTCGACCGGATTGCCAGGCTTCCACCGTTTGACGTAGGTGTTGCGCACCATCTTGGTCAATAATCCTGTAAATTCAGTTTTTTGTGCGTCAACAAGCGTGTCCCACTTGCCCGGCAGGGTTAGGCGCGCCATTTCGGCAAAATCGACCACTGTTTCCAGATCGTCGCCAATGACCTTATGCAACGCGGTCAAATCCGCAGTCTTCTTGCTTAGTTCATTGAGGTGTTGATAGAGTTCTTCAATAAATTTACGGGGATCGCTCGATGTCGCCACGGCCTTGCGTGCTGCAGGGGTCGTTGTGGCCGTCACGGGGGCCGCCGCCGTCCCTTTGGCCCATGCGCCCGTTGAGGTTAGCAGGCCCGCGACTGTCATCAATGCACTGATCTGATTGGAAAACCTGTAGGTCATTTCCTGCCTCCCTGCGTCTTGGCGGTTGTCGTATTGCGGGCCGTGGCCTCAGGCGATCCACCGTGGTGCATCAACGCAACGCCGGGCTGAATCCTTCACGGGGTCGACGCCGGCGGCGCTGCTGTTTTTGGCGTCGTTGCTTCCGATGTCTTTGCTTCCGGCGTCTTTGCTTCCGCCGTCTTCGATTCCGCCGTCTTCGATTCCGCCGCTTGAGTTGTGATATTCACGGGTTGTGTGGTATTTGGCCCGACCATCGCCACCACATCCGTGCCCACCGCGCGACTCAGGGCCGCCACCTGCACATTGTAGTTGAGAATCGCCTCAAAGTACGTGACTCGGCGACGATAATACGCCTCTACGGCCCTCTGCACTTCGGTCATGTCGTCGGCAAAGCCGTCCTCGTAGCGCTGTTGTTCGGCCGTCAGCCAGCCGCGGGCGGCCTTCATGGCATCGCGTTGGACCTCTAGCATGGCGCGCATGTCCGCCAACTCTCTATATACTTGGCGCAATTCCATAAGAGCCTTGCTCCGCTCTCCCTGTTCTTGCAGCACTTGCGCGTGCCAATCGACTTCGGCCTGGTCGACCTTGACCCAGAGGCGAAAAATGTCGGTATTCCAGCGCAAAGCCACGCCAATACCACTGGTTGCGGTGTTGTTCGGGTTGGTGGCGATGGAATCCTGGGTCGTCGCCCGGGACGGCGCGTAGGTGCCCGCCAGCCGACCGACGAAGACCAAGTCCGGCCACAATTGGTCTTTAGCCAACTGCACTTGGATTGCACGCGCTTGGGAGCCAGCAAGGAGCGCCTGCAGCTTTGGATTGTGAGCCGCGGCATATTGCTCGTAAAATTCAGTAGTTTGCAGCGGAAACTCGATGGCATCAAAGCGCGACGTCGTTTCAAACACCGTGGCCGTCGACGTGTTCAGGGCCATGCGCAGCCCGTCTTGGGCTTGTTGGCGGCCTCGCTCTAAACCCCGCATTTTGTCTTCAAAATCGGCAATTAGAATCTTCAGGCGCAGCAAATCGCTCTGGTTGAAGCGGTCATCGGCCTCGTCGCGTAATTGTTCAACTTTTCTCCGCTGTTCGTCCAGGAGCTTCTTGCCCTCGGTGACCATGTCCTGCAATTCCGCGACCATCGCTAGGCCCCAGTAGGCACGCGAAAGCTGGTAGCGCATTTCGTCGGCGGCGATGCGTCGTGTGGCGATGCCTATCTCGACGCCTTGGGCGGCCAGATCGCGGAGATCAGAGATTTTACCAAAACTATAGAGGGGTTGAGCCAGAGACAGGCTGCCGACCAAGATGGGGCCGAGGCTGCTCGGGCCGTAATTGTAGTCGTAAAACGGATTGCTGCCGTCGGTGCCAGCCTTCTGCGTCGGCAAAGCGGAGGCAAATCCAGAGATTTCAAACTTAGGCAGCCAAGCGGTATGCGCCTCTTTGACCTTGAGTTCGTAGGCGTCCAAGCTCAAATTCGCAGCCAATACCAACGGTGAACGCTTCAAGCTTTCAGCGTAACACTGGGCAAAGGTACAGCGGATCTGGCGTCCGTCCTGGGCCGGGCGATCGGCCTGTGCTGGATCGGCCATGGCTAGGATAGGTTGCGCGGCCACAAGCCCGATAAGCGTCAGGAAAGACAGCGTTTTCTTTACCAATGCCATGGCCAATTCCGCGGTCTCACCCAGCCTCGGGCGGGCCCAGTGTGCCGACGCACGTCGTTTGCGTCAAAAACCGCTCTTGAGCTTGACCAAGTCCTGAGCCAGGGCCAGCAGATTCAGGGCCGCGACGTAGGGACCATCGTGCCCGAGACCGCAAAAGGAAGCGTTGCCGCCCAATAGTATGTTTTTATAGCCCGTTTGCGTTGCCACGGGGCTCGTGCCCAGCGTTTGCGCAATGGCCTCGCCGTAGCAGGGCTGTAGTTCGGTCGGGTCGACGTCGGCCATCTCGCCATCCTGGCCTGCCCTGAGCCACGGCGTGTCGCGAAACACCAGATGTTCGCTGAGAAAAGGGATAGTTTCCTCCACCCGGCGCTGCAGGCGGTCCAGCAGGTGTTCAGCCGTGCGCGGCCCTCCCGAGGCCGCATGCAAGGGCACCCGCATAGACGCTGTAATCAAACGTAATTCGCGTTCTTCGGCCGATCCGCCAATATCGGCGTCGCGGGCGATATGGACGCAGTTATCTTCTTCCAGAGGCAGCAGCAAGTCATGGACAGCAAAGGCATGTCGGGCCAACGCCTCGGGGATCGCCCGCGCCCGGACGACAAAATTGCCGACGAACGTGTAGTACACGGGCTGCAACATATGAATGGCGTGGTGGTATTCCTCGTCCTGCACTTCCTGCGGAATCAAATGGAAAAACCGTTTTGGGTCGGTGTTGCAGACCAGCAGATCACAGCCAATGACCTGACGTCGGTCGCGCAGCACCACGGCGACGGCTTTGCCCCGGCGCATATCGATTTGCACCGCGCTGGCCTTGGTCAGGACGTCGCCAGCACCTTGCTTGACCAAGTCGAGGAAGAGGTCCCTCAGGGCATCGGGCCCTTTGTCAAACGTATACGTGCCCTTACCCAGTTCAGTCACCGCGCGCACAAAGGTCGCTGGATAGGGCTTGGCGGGCAACATCCCAGAGACAAAGCGGAAAGGTGCATGAACCATGGCGCGCAAGGGCGAACCGTGCGGCAGGCGCTGCAGGGGGTCATCCATGGCCCATTCGTCTTCAAGGAAGGGAAATCGCGCTGTAAGCCTTCGGATTGCAAAGCGTTCTACCAGTCCGCTTGGGGGCATCGTCGGCCGCAGCCGCAGCACTTCTTCCACCTGAGCATCGACATCAGCCACCGTGCGGTAGAACTCGCCAATTGCTTGAACTTGCTCCGGAAACTCGCGCCGAAGCTCGCGTTGCAACACCCGGTCTTGGCTGGAAATGTCCAGGCGCGCCTTGGGCAAGAGGACCTGATACGCCGGCTCTTGGGCGCGGGGCAGGTTGCGCAACTCCAGGCCGAGACTGAGTTCTTCAAAAACCCTGCGCACAGGCGGGCTTTGCAGGCCGTAGATGAGATCCAGGCGCCGCACCAGCGTATGGCCCTGCTGTTCGTACAGCGCGCCGGAGGTTCCCTGGCCCAAAATAAGTACGCGATACCCACGCTTGGCGCATAGGGCGCCAAAGACCAGCCCGGCCAGGTCGGTGCCGACGATGACGATTTGGTAGTGGGAAGTCGTGCTCACGCGTTCAGTCTTTCGGCCGCGACGTGCGGCGTGCGCAGGGTAGCGCAGGTTGAGGCTTTGGGCGAGTCGCCCGCCGCGGGCCCCTGCACATGGGGTGTCGACCCGGAGCACGCCCCTGGTTGGTCAATTGGTGACAGGCCAGGACGACCGCTGGGCTGGGCCGGGCGTCTCCATGCTTTCTGATTTTTATCGACAATTGGCGGAAAGACGCCCCTGCGGTCGCCGATTCTCGGGCTGCCATCGCCTTGCCCAAGGTCCCTGCATCCTGCACACTGCCAGACATGAGCGCGCGTAGCCCCCAAACATCGCCGACGCCAGAGCACCCGGGCAACGGGGCGTGGTCGTTTTGCCATTTGCGCTCTCTGGCGCTCTGTTTCATGGCCCTGAGTTTATTGAGCCAATGTAAACGCGTGACCATGGTCGTCGAGACCCATTCGCTGTGCGAGATCCAGGGCGGCACGGACACCCAACTGAGCGACACCGACCTGCCAGATGTGGCTGACGTGATTGATACCGGTGTGCCGATTGAGGTTTTGCCGACGGATGTTCAGCAGACGCCGCCCTCGTGGATCGACCCGTGTGCCAGCAAGCATCTGAATTTAGGGCCTAGTGCGCCGGCACCCTTTGGCGCTTTGCCGGTCCTTGGCAATGCATGTGCGCAAGGTGGTTGGGTTTCTCCGCCCAATCCGGCGACGCCAGTCTTGCTGGAAGACACGGCTGGGTCCGGGCTCGGGGCGCTCAATCAACTCGATGCGGCCGTACCCTGCATTTTGTGGCAGGATTTCAATGGCGACGGCGTCACCGACGTCCTGGTCGCCCATCCCGGCGTTATCGGCAAAGAGACGATTTCCATTCGTGTTTACCCGGGAGATGGTACGGGGCACTATGCCGCGCCAATCATCTCGCAGTTTGGCTCCATCGATAATGCCGCCCATGTTGCTGATTGTATTGCAGTTGATCTCGAGCAGGATGGTTACGTCGACGTCGCCTTTGCCTCGGTGGGCGGCGCGATGCTCTGGCACAATGGCGGATTTGGCAAGTTCACCAATGTTAGTACTGACTTGCTGCCTGTCTCGACAGCGCAGCAGGCCTGGACCATCGGCGTGGTGGACTACGATCGCGACATGAATCAGGACCTCTATGTGCTCATGACAGGGCAACTCAGTTTGGCTCCTGGGAAATTTCAATGCCTGCCTGCCGATCCGGGTTATTACCAGTGCTGTATTGGTGGAAATCCCTTTGATCCAGCATGTTTGGCCCAGCAGAGCCCCAAGGACAAGATCAATCTCTTTTCCTGTTGCACCGGCATGGGCTCGGTCGGCGCTGGCAACATCTTGCTGCACAAGGCGAAGAACAATTACGCAGATGTATCGGCCGGTTCTGCGCTCAATGACCTCGGGGCTAGCCTCACCACCATCATCCACGACCTCGACCGCGACGGCTGGCAAGACGTCTTTGTTGGTAATGATTTCGGGGCATTGTCCTGGTATCGCAACGACGGCACGCAGTTCAGTCAGCACGCCACCGACCTAGGCCTGCGTCCGTATGGCCACGTCATGGGCAGTTGTATCGAGGACTTCGACCACGACGGCTGGGATGACCTGTGGACGGCCGACTTCGGGCCGCCGACCCTGTACCGCGGCACGGCCAAGGGCTTTACCAACCAAAGCCAGCTGGCGAACGTGCAAAATGAAAAAGATTCAGTAGGTTGGGCGAGTCTGGGCGCCGATTTCGATAACGATGGCTGGACTGATCTCCTGCAGACGCAGTCGCAGGTGAGCGTGCCCGGCGGTCTGCCGGATTCGGTGCAGGGCAAGACGGGCAACTTGGCGCCCGATGGTCATCATCAGCTTTTCCATAATCTGGGCCAGAACTTCCAGTCCTCGACTCTGCCATGGGCGGCGGCCAATACGCCGCAAGTGGACTCGGTGGTCGTGGCCGCCAATGACGATGATGGCGACGGCGACCTGGATCTGCTGCTCCAGTCTCCCGGTGGTGCCGTACAACTATGGAGAAATCAAACAAACTCTCCAGGCGTTCCGGTATCGCAGCACTGGCTTGCCGTGGAGCTCAACGCCAGCCAGTCGCCAGCGGATGGGGCCGGGGCACTGATTCAAGTTTGGTCGCAGAACTACCTGCAAGAACGGCAGATTCAGACGACGCCGGGCTTTGGTGCCCATGGGCAATACCAGACCCATTTTGGGCTGGGCCAAGCCAGCAGCATCGACCGCGTTCGGGTTTGGTGGCCCACGGGTTGCGTCACCATCGTCGAGCAGCCCCCCATCGATCAGCCCCTGACCGTGCTAGAGATGAACGCGTTTTGTAACCAGAATTCGACGGTTGTGGTGCCGGACGCCGGCAGTACCGATGTCGATGCCCAAGATGCGCAAGACGGTGCGGATGTCCCCATTGTTTCCGTTATTCCCCTGGACTTGACTACCCTGCCTGAGGCCAAATTCACCGAAGTCACCAATCAATTCAACATGGCCGCTGCCAACACCAAGACGCAGTACATCAAGTGTACGCTCGGCGCCGACCTCGACATGGATGGCAGCGACGACATGCTGGTCGTGGAACAAGTGAACACGGAAAACTTCAACATTCATGCGATATTGCATCAGGGAGACACCTGGACGCACGTGCTGTCGCCGATTGACACCAGCAAGGTGATTCCGGCCGAGGGCTGCAATGCCGGAGACTTCAATGGCGATGGCAAGTTAGACCTCATCCTTGGTGAAAAACTGGGGGCCGCCATCTTCATCAACCAGGGACAGGGCAAGTTTGTCGATCAGTCTGATAAGTACCTGCCATCAAACATGGATTTCGCCGGGTGGACTGCGGCCGTGGGCGATTTGGATCACGACGGTGACATCGAGATCTTCTTTGGCGCAGGTGAAATCAATAGTGGTTGCACAGACGTCTACTGCGCCTATCAGCCAGGGGATTTTGGCTGTTATTACAACACCCCGACGCCGGCCTCGGCTGAGAATCAGGACCGCATCTTCAAGAGGCAGGACCTCGGCCAAGCCTTTGTCGATTCTACCAGTCAGTTCAAGATGTTGCCCGTGGGCGGTGATGCGACCAATGGCGGCTTTGCCGACCTCGACGGCGATGGCTGGACGGACCTGCTGATCACCAATGATTTCGGGCCGTCCTACCTGCTGCACAGCAACAAAGGGGCGCTGACCAAGTTGGATAAGAATATCGGCCTTTTGCAGTACGGGCATTTCATGGGGTTTGGTATCGGCGACTTCAACCGCGATGGATTGTTCGATATTTTCATGGCCGATGCCGGGCCCAATCCGCTCTACATGGGCGTGCAACCCGGGGCTGGTCTGCCCTTGCAATGGGTGGATGGTAGCGTCGCGGCGGGCGTGGCGGCGGCGACATGGGATGAAAGTACTTGGAATCCTTTGGTTGTTGACTTTGACCACGATGGCTGGGAGGACGTTTACCTCGGGATTGCCGGCTACGCGCCCAATGGCAAGTTGGCAGACCTCGGCGTTTGCAAGGAACCGGCGATTCCGGCGCCCCAACGTGATTTATTCTTTCATAACAACGGGGATGGCTCATTCACACCATCGTTGGCCCCCAAGCCGACCAGTCAGGCGGAAGGATTCGCCGCGGTGGCGCAGAGCCTGACCGACCTCGATGGCGACGGCGACCTCGACATCCTGCAAGTCCGACGCGCCGGCGACATTCACATTTTGCGTAATGATATGGCACCATTGGGAACTTCCGTCGTCGTCCGGCTCCACGCCAAGGGCGGCAACACGCTGGCGATAGGTGCGCGAATTGAAGCCAAAATCGGCAACCAAGTGATGGTGCGGACCCAGTACGGCAACCACGGCTTTGGTGCCAGCGGCTACTGGAACGTCCACTTCGGCCTAGGCAATTCGCCGCAAATCGACGCGGTGACTGTGCACTGGCCCAGCGGCAAGACCACCGCCAAGGGCCCCATTTTGGCCGGCAAGATCATCGACATGAGCGAGTAATCCTCGGCGCGGTTACCCCTAGGCAGCACGCGGGCGTCGTGGTAGCTTGGGCCTGGGTGGATGGGCTGAGACCGCGGCGTCGCAAAGGCGCTGCACGGAGTTTGCAATGCCGATTCGCCCCTTGCGGTGGTCCTGGCTCTGGGTGGCCGCTATCGCCTGCAGCAAGACAGCCCCTTTGCCCGCTGCGCCGACACCCCCTCCAAGCCAGACAGCTACGCCAAGCCAGACCGCCACGCAACCGAGCGCCGCGACGCCGAATTCGCCCGTTGCTGCCGCCGCCTCGACGCCTCAGCCCGGCGATTTGCGGACCGACATCGATGAGGCCGCCCGGGCGCGAGCTGTGGAAGGTAAGGCAATCTTTCACAAAGAATTCAGCATTGCCGAAGGTATGGGCCCCCACTTCAACTTCAGTTCTTGCGCCGCCTGCCACAACTTGCCAGGTTCCGGCGGTCATGGCGATAAGCTCCACAGCGCCCGCCTGACCGTGATCAACGGTTCCACCGACGGCTTGCCCCAACGCGCCGTGCCCGGTTTTGAAGTGCTGCAGCCCACGCCCGGCGTGCCGATCAACATGCGTAAACCTCCACCGCTATTTGGTTTAGGCCTGATCGAGGCCCTGGACGACGCCTACATCAGCAGCCATTGCGGCGTCAGCGCCGACGACGGCATCCACGGCATCGCCAACGTCAATCCGGGGCAAAAGCGCGTCGGTCGGTTTGGCTATAAGGCGCATACGTCGACCATTCTCGACTTTGTTTCCAATGCCTTGAACGCCGAGATGGGCATTACCAATCCGGTCGACAAAGACCCGCGTATGTTCAAAGACGCCGATGCCGTGCCCGATCCCGAAGTGCCGACGGCAACGGTGGAGCGAATTGCTGATTACGTCCGCGCCTTGGCCCCGCCGTCCCCACCCGCTGTCGATGCAAAAGCCCAGAAGATCTTTGCAGATATTGGTTGTGCGACTTGCCACCGCCCGCAGACGGCCCCGGGGGTTCAGGCCTACAGCGACATTTGTCTGCATGACGTAGGCGAGGATTTCTCCAGCCACATGAAGGACTTCCTCGCCGGTCCGAGTCACTGGCGTACGGCACCGTTGTGGGGATTGCGTTGGCGGGACCATTACTTCCACGATGATCGCATCGACGACCTGGACAAAGCCATTCGCGCCCACGGTGGCGAGGCGACCAAGGTGCGCGAGCGCTATGCGGCCCTGCCGGCGGAGGCGCAAACGGCCTTGGTGAAGTGGCTGCACACGCTGTAGATTTCAGAGCAGCATCCTGATCAGCCCCATCCTTGAATAGTGGCGCTTTTTCGCCTGCTTGCTTGGTTCCAGCGTTCTAGCCGCTTGCGTCTGCGGCGCTGAGCAGCCATGATCGCGGCGCTGCGTGCACGCGCACGAGGCCGTGGTCGCCGGTTTGTGTTCTCCCTCGCGCTGGCTGAGATCACTGTAATTGCAGATACTTGCCTCGATCCAGCGGCTCTACTGGGGCTGCGTGGAGCCAACAAAGCCATGAAGAATGCGCGTTTGATTCTTGTCTCCATCGCTGTGCTCGGGCTTGTGGCCTTGGCGCTGTGGCGCTGGCAGTCTCGGGCTGAAGGCCCTGTTTCTACAGGCCAAAATCCACAGCCACCAGTGGCATCCCCGGTAGCGCCGGTCTTGGCCCCGGTCAATCAAGCGCCCGCGGCCAATCCAGCACAAGTGCCTGTAGTCCTAGCTAATTCTGCGACGCCCGTCGGTTACCTCAATGAAGCGCCGGGCCAAGTCGCTGTCCACGCCCACTCGGTGGCGGATGCGCCGCGGGTGCTGCAACTCGTGGCGGACCGAGCTGGCGGCGTCAAGGGCCTGGACAACTTACGCAAGGCAACCTACGAATTGCTGAGGACTGGCCATAACTTCAGCGGCACTGTGACGGCCTTGTGTGACCAGGCGGGCAACGCGCTGCTCATCAACCCTATGACCAAGACGGAAATTGGTATTTATCAAGGCAATTGTTGGCTTAAGCGCGGCGAAGTGGTGGTCCCTTGCGACCCGCGCGAGGCCAAGCAAATCCAGGCGGTGGGGTTAGCGCACCTAGCAACAGCCGTTTTACCGATGCAAAGCAATGTGTTTCATGCCAAAGCCGCCGGCGCAGTGCAGCTCAACAATCAACTTGTCGACACCGTGACCCTGGGTGGCGCGCCGGGCCTTGCCGACGCCGTGCTGCACGTGGAACCCGTGTCAGGACGGGTCGAGCGCATGGCTTCCCTTGATTTTACAGTCGAGTTTGGTGAATGGCAGACCCAAGGCTTTGCCCGCTTGCCGATCACCCGTCACACCGTGCTGTACGAAGATGATATGCAAATCAAGCCGTTGAGTCAGACCGTCGACCGCATCACCGCCGTACAGCCGGGGGTGGACGCAGCCCGCCTCAAGCCGCCCGCGGTGACACGGGAGCTTGCGATGCAAGTCGGTGCAAGGCCAAGTCTTTCTGGCTTGCACCTGCCCGCAGGCACCTGGGCGGGGGTCGATCCGGCGCTGATGACGCTGGTGGACCTGATGAACTGGGAAGATTCGCAACAGACTGAAGTGTATGTTGTTTTTGGTGCGCCGACCTCTGTCGAGTCCATTGACAAGGACGTTTCGGTGTGGGTCGCGTTGCCGCCTTCCTACGGGTCGAACAACGCCGCGATCAACAAGCGCGTGGAAGTGCTGGCGACAGAACCCTTGGTCGCAAGCCGAGTTGTGCGCGTTACCGAGGCTGGAATTGCCGCGGCCGTCTTGGATGTCGCCAATCGGGCCAAGGCCGCGGGCCACACGCTGGGCGAGGGTCGGCCCATGGTGCATGAGTTGAGCCGCGTGGACGAGAAAACCCATGAAATTACTGTGGATATTCTGATTTCGCTGGTCAAGTAGCTGGTCTCTCGCGGCACGCGCCCAGATCGACGACCACCAAATGCTGCAAGGGTTGGGCGCCATAGGCCGCAACCGGGGCAAGCTGAGGCTCGATGCGGGTCGCCACGGTCAGGGCTTGCCCATCAATGGCATAGGCACTAGCCATCCAGCCGGCCTGGGGCAGCAGCACGACGTTGGTCATCGGCCTGAGGATTGCGGCGAATTTCTCGTATCGTTTGGCTAATTTGTCGTGCACACGCGTGGCGCAGTCGCGGTCGCGCTCGATCACCGTCAGCACGGCCCAGGCGCGGTCGGCTAGGGGCGGCGGCAGCAGCACCGGACCTTGCAACATGCGCAACATCGCGCCATGGCCAAGGCGAGCAACCCAGGCATAAATCAGGGGAAAAACCGGATCGTCGGGGTCACGCAGGGCCAGCAGCGTCAGTAGGGGAGCAGGGCCCGCGGCAGGCTGCCAAAACGGTTGGAAGCTGGCGTCGATGATCGCGCGATCAAGCTGTGAAACTATGAGGTTGTCTGTGTCCATGGCCCCGGTCAGGCTGGGCGCGCATGCCACCAGCCAAGCCAGCGGGTGTAGGGTTTGCGCTAGGCTCAAGGTGCCTTGGTCGATGCGGCCATCAAAGAGGCGTCCGACATCGACATACTTGGAACCACTACGTAAAACTGCAGCTAGGGCACCGATGGGGGCTGGTTCGGCCACCAGACAGACGTCCTCGGGTTGCAAAAGTGCGCCCAGGCCAAGGTGCCAGGCCTCCGTGGCGGTGGCGCATAGCACCAAATCCTCTGCAGGCACGCCTAGTTGCTGTGCCCACAGGGCGGTTACAGCCGCCGTCAGACCGCCGTGCTGTGGCCCCAAAGGCACGTGCCCACGCGACATATTCGGCAAAAAAGCGCGTCCTGGCCAACGGCCTTTGTCTAGCCAGAGCTCGCTTGGATCCTGCAAGTGTTGGCTCATCGCCGCCCCTTCTTGCGGCGCACAACCCAGGCCAGCAGAGCGGCCACTGGCAGGGTAATCCACAGCAAATACTGACGAAAATCAGAGGTTTGTTGGGTAGGCGCGGGCAAAGCCGGCCAGGGGACGTCGGGCTGTCGCTCAGGCCTACTGGAATGGGCAGTATCCGCGGGGGAATCATGTTGAATAACATGTGGTTGGTCGGCTGCTGTTGCGGTGAAATGCAGCCCGCCTTGGCGTTCGCGGACCAGGGCAATTACCCCTTGGCGCAGTATTTCTGCTTGAGGATCCGCTGGTTGTTCGGCCACGACGTCGGCGCGTTGCAGCTCCCCTGGTGGCTGGGGACCGTGGTGGGGCGAAAGGTGCATCCGCAAATCTTCGCCGGTGGGGCGGGCCAGCGTGACGACAACGTCCTCATCCCGCACGGAAAGACGGCGAATTGTCGCGCCAAGGGGCAGCAGTCCCGGTTGCTCGGTCGGTAGCATGGCCTGCAGGTTGGCCAAGGCCTCGGCGTCCATGTGAATCGGTTCGGCCAGGGCGAGGGTCGGCAAACTCCAGTTCAGCAGCAGCGTCATGGGTAGCCAAGCTGTTGAAAGTACGTTTGATTTGTGCGAACTCTTCGACTGCATGCCTTCCTGCGGAGTTTGGTCATCCTGGGGCTAGCGCCTAGGTTAGCGTTGCTGGCACGGGCGTGGCAGCGATCATACCCGGGCCTGCGTGGCACGGCTACGGTCGCGCAGAGGTTGCGGTTTCTGTCCACAAAAAGGATTTGCCTTCAAGCAGTTCAGAGGCGACCAAGGCAAACCACAAGGTAGGCGCGGCTGCCGGGCTCAGCGGAAAATCGTCTGCCCACACCGGGGAATAGACCAAAGGGACCTGCCCAGCGCAGGCGAGATCGGCGAATTGTTGCAGACTTTCATGCGCTTGCTGTGCGCGTCCGAGTCGAGACAGCAGCAGCGGTTCGGCCAGGGATCCTTCGACAAACCAGGTCAGGGGCTCTTGGGTCAGATAGGGGCGCAGGCCGCGCCAATCACCAATGGATACTGCGTGTTGTGATGTCACGGTCCTCAAGATGTCGGCGGCCAATTCGGGATTTCGCTGACTCCAGAGCCACAGCGCCGCCCAGGTGCCAGCGGCATCGAGCGCACTGTGGCTATCTTGGCTTTCGCCTTGGAATCCTTGGGCAAATCGGTGCTGCTGGTCCATCCACAGCAGCCGCTTCATCGTCGCGGCGAGGGCCTCGGCCCTTTGCGGCAGTTCGAGGTCGGCCGCCAGCTGCGGCGCGGCCTGCACCGTGGCCATCAGGGCGTACCACACATCGATTTGGTGTTCGGTTGCGGCGAATTGAGCAACAAAATCAGGGTCAAACTGCGTGTCGTTGCGCCAGCGGCCATACCCAGCGTCGTATAGTCCCGAAGCATTGCGCTCGGCCAAAATCCAACGAATTCCGCGGGCCAGGGGCTCGGCGAAGCGCTTGTCCAGGCTTGCTGTCTGCCAGCGCGCCAGGGCGTAGACGACCCAAGCGACGGCTCCGGTGCGGACATAGCCGGCGTTGTAGAAGCCGTCGTTGCCGGTCGAGAATGAAAATCCCCAGGCGCCATTGGGTCTTTGCAGGGCAACCAAGGTGCGCAAGATGGCCTCGGCACCGGCCAAATCGCCTTGCTCGGTGCGCCACAGGACGGCCAGGGCGTTGTCGTAGGTGAAACTGCGGCCGCTCATGCGCGAAAAGGCTGGGTCGCCACCCGAAAAACGCTGAGGATCTGGATAAGATAGAACGGCTTGGCAGCCTTGGGCGCAGCCGTGTTCCGGCAGGGCCAGAGCCTTTCCGTCGCCATCCTGGTCGTAGAGGTGAACGGCGTGAAAGGCGGAAAAAGTCAATGAATAAGCGGCCTTGTCTGCCCATTGCCTCAAAGGTGCACGCGCGCACACGCCCGAGGTTGGTCGCTCGATCAGGGCGCCGCCACAACCGCATAGCCACACGGTGATGACACAAAGGTACCCGACTAGCGGTGGGAAATATGTGTAAAAACAAGACAATGGCGCTCGCCTACTGCTTGGCAAAGAGTACGCGGTCGATGAGCGGCGCGTAAATTGTCCACAGCAATCGGGTTTCCTCCGGGACTAGGCCGATGCTGGCCAAGCCATGGCGAATCTGCGGCATGGCGGCTAACCATTCAGGTCCTAGCGAGTTATCGCCGTCCGCGAGGTCACCGGCAATGTAGGTGCGGCGCATGGCGTCATCGTGGATGATGGCGGGGAAACGCGTTGGAACGCCAAACCTTCTAAGCAGTTGCTTGCCTTTGTCGAGGGTGGCGAGCTCAAACTCAGCACGGACGTCGCTCTTGCGTTCCGCCTCGACAATGTCAAACCAGTAGGTGTACGGGACTTCGACGCCCGATTGGCGTAGCACTAGCGGATTCTCTGGAATATCATGGCCTTCTTGCAGGCAGATCACGCGACCGTCCTCGTGAATCATGAGGATTCCAGGTCCAAACAGGTCAAAGGGATGGCCCGTCTCCTGTGCCCAACGTTCCTGAACCCATTTGGCAATTTCGCGCTTATCGGCGAAATCGTCGACGTGTCGAGCCGCCCAGCCCGTCCAGCGCAGGCCCAGCAGATTCTCCATGCGGTGACGCGGCCCGGCTTCTGTAGGCGTGCCAAACGTGTTGAATTCTGCGCAGACGCGACCACCGGCAGCGTAGAATCGCTCGATGGCGTCCATATCCGCATCGCTCAGGCCGCCGTAGAGTTTGCGCGACAGTTCGAGGTGGGCGATGGGGCGTGGAAGGGCGTCATAATCGTCGGAATAAACGCCGTAGGTGTCTGTGATGAAAAGAAGATTCTTATCCTTGAGATCGGAATCCCGCAGGTCGCGGCCACGCTTGGCCACCGGGTCATAGCCGATGTAGTCCACGGCCGGATCCCAGAGCAGTTTAGAGACAGGCGGGGCAACTTTTTCTTGTGAAAGCAACCACATGAGGCGCTTGTGCTCGCGACGATTGGTAAAGGGTACGGTCTTGGACAACATCGTCGCTTTGACCGGCGGCCTTGCCTTGAGCAGCCAACCCACCGGCAGGGAGGTGATCAAAATAAGTAGCAAAGTCACAGCGATAGGCGTTGCGCGCTTGGCCGTTTCCGGGCGGGTCGCGGCCCCACCGAAGCCGGCACGGATCATGCGGCCCCACGTCTTGTTGCCACGGAAGTACTTCCACAGCCCGCGCAGGCGGTACCAGAGGATGAGTTGCCTGTAGCCAAAATTCTCAAGAAAAGCAACGAGGATGAGACGCCACAGGTCGCCGTGCTCGCGGAAAAAAGAAAGGCTGAGCTCTTCGAGGAAAATGCCGCCCAAGGATAGCAAAAAGCCAATAAGAATGGCTAGTAACATGAAGATGGCGGAAAACCAAGGGTCGATGACGCCGGCGACCACCAGCAGCACGAAGTAGATGTAGCCAAACAGTTCGACCAAGGGGCCAAAGAGCTCAAAAAGCACGTAAAATGGCATGACAACAAGGCCCACCGACCCATAACGGCGGTTAAAGGCCATGGCGCGATGGCGGTACAGCGTGTCGGCCAGACCTCGCTGCCAACGGTCGCGTTGATTGCCAAGAATCTTAAGTGTTTCAGGGGCTTCTGTGAAGGCGACGGGATCTGGCAAGTGGACAATCGCCCGCGTTTGCAGCCAAGACGGCACTTGGTGGCGCAACCTAGCGACCAGCTCCATGTCTTCACCCACAGAATCATGGGCATAGCCACCGGCGGCTGCCACGGCGCTTCGGCGGAATAGACCAAAAGCGCCTGAAATAATCAGGTTTCCGCCCATCTTGTCCCAGCCCAGACGGCCGACCAAGAAGGCCCGGAGGTACTCCACGACCTGAAAGCGGGCGATCCACGAGGAGGGCAAACCCATCTCAACCACGGTTCCGCGTTCAATTTTGCAGCCGTTGGCTAGGCAGATGGTGCCGCCGACCGCCACGACGTCGACGTCGGTCAGGAAGGGGCGTACTAGGCGCAAAAGGGCGTCGGGCAGGATGAGGGTATCGGCGTCAATCGCGCAGACTAGGGGGTAACGCGATGCATTGATGGCGCAATTGAGCGCATCAGCCTTGCCGCCGTTCTCCTTGTCAATAACAATCAAGCGTTTGTAGATCGCGGAACGGTAAGTCGCCCGAATTTCCTTGCATTTGAGGTCTAGGCGAATGTCGATCGGCACGGCTTCCAAGGCGAAAGCTTGCCGCAATTTCTGCAGCGTTCGGTCCTTGGAACCGTCGTTCACAACCACAACTTCGTGTTCTGGGTAGCGCAGTTTGAGCAGGGCGCGCACCGATTCAACGACCGTCTTCTCTTCATTATGCGCCGGCACCAAGATGGAAATCGGCAACGTGGCTCGACCGCGCGTACTCACGGATTCCGGCGCATTGCCCTCGAGATCGCGGCGAACGTGAATGACCCCAACCGTAGCGGCGACAAACAGGGCGATGTAGCCCGCCGTCAGCAGCACAAAGTAGAGCAGCACGAAGATGTTGAAGAACTCGATCAATGATTACCCTTAGTTCGGAGTTTTCGCGCCGTGTTGGCTCGTTCTTGGTCCGTGGGCCGTGTGGCTTTGGCTCGGCATGAAATGCTGTGAATCAAGTGAGTTTGGGTTGAACGCCTCCTCGGCTCAGACCGTCCAGCGCTTCCGGTTCCCCCGAGCGCGGCTCGGCGGCCTGCATGCGTGCCTCAGCTAAAGCACTGCTCGCGCTGGCATTTCCTCGTCCGGCGGCATTGCGCAGCGCGGCGATTCCGGAGGGTCCACAACGACTCAGGGCTAGCGACGCATTGTGTCGCACCCACTCGGCCTCGTCGTCGAGCAGTACCGCAATGGCCTCGGCCGCGCCGCCACCGCCAAGGCGTCCACAGGTCTTGACGGCCTCCGAGCGCACTTCCCACCGCGGGTCCTGCAACGCGCCCAGGGAGGTCTTGAGCAAAGAGACATCGCCCAATTCGTAAAGCGCTTTGAGGGCTTGGATACGCACTTCGGCATCAATGTCGGTCACGGCGTGCACGATCACGTCCACGGCCGAACGCACCTGGGCGGTTCCGAGCACCGCAACCACCACTTGGCGCACCTCCGGCGTTTCGCTGTGCGAGTGCTCCACCAGCGCAACCAGTGGAATTGGTTCGGTGCTGCTCAGGGCATCGATGACGCGCACCCGGTTGAGGCGACCGTCATGCACCAGCACCGGCAGGGCCGCCATCGCTTCATCGGCCCGTCCGAGCGTGCACATGGCCTCAAAGGCGCCCAAGCGCACGTCGGCCACCTCGTCGGTCAGCAACACAGACAGAAGCCTTGCCGGGTCAGACAAGGCCCTTGCCTCGCGAATCGCCCGCAGACGTTCCCAGGGCCGCGACTGGGCATTGGCCCGCGCTTCCGCCGCCAGCCCGGCCTTGGCGTACAGCTCATCGAGAACGCGGCTGCCACCGGTGCCCGCGCCTTCTGCCAGTTCGGTCAAGAGTCGCCGTGCGTGGTCCTTGGTCAAAGAGGCCACTGCGGCCAAAGCCAGCGGCATGCCCGCTTCACCCGCCCCTGAACCGATGTGGGCCAAGGCATCAAGCAGGCTGCGACGTGCTGATTCGACTTGCCTTTCACTGCGGATGGCCCGTTCGCGCACCACGACCAGGGCGACAATGGCCGCCAGGACGACCACCACCTCGAGAACCACGAAGATGAAGATCAGTAGCTCTTGGAAGGTCAGTGTTTCAAAAGACAATTTCATAGGCGACCTCGCACAACGAGGCCGAACTCGGTAAACGGCGGCATCACGCCAAAAGGTTGGACACGACTCACGGAAGCGCGCACGCCCCATTGACCCGTAAACCAATGATCGACGCCCAAAAGTCCTGAAAGTCCAGCGGATTGTTGCAGGTTGGTGCCGATGCTGTGTTCGAGAAAGGTCGGGTCTTGACCGACAAAAAGCCATAGAAACAATGAGGTATACGCCGATTGCTGCCAACGCGTTTTGACGAACAGCGTGTGGAAGGGGTCCGTTTGCGGCGGTGACGCCCCTGTGTGGTTCATCACCAGCATATAACCCGGGTTGATCGTCCAACTACCTAAAGCAACAGCGACATTGGGCGCCACCGCCAGGGCATCCACCGGGGCCGTATCGCTGCTGTAGTGGGCATAGCGCAGGTACAGGCCTAGGCTAACTTGCTCAAAGGTTTGGTGCATCACGTCGGCGCGCAGGTCGGCCGTCGGCAGGAACGTCGCGGTCGGCGATCCCTCCAGGTGCAGCAAACCGCCCCATTTGCCGCTGAGAAAGTAGCCCTGTAGGCGCAGCGAATAGGCTGTAATTCCCGTGGGTCCGCGGCGCTCGCCCAGCACACCGCCAACCAGGGTCCAGTTCGCGTTGATTCGGCGGCCGGCATCGGCGTCCAGGCGAACCCAGCTCTGCTGGTCGTGCAGGGTCAGCATGCTGCCCACGTCAACCAGCCAGGGGTGGACTAACTTCGCGAATTGAATGCGCTGTTCGTCATTGAGGGTCAGGCCCTGCTGAACGCTTTGCTCGACTCCAGGCACATCGCCCAGGCTCAGCTGCAGGTCGACCACGCGCGCGGCCAATTCTGGACGTCGATCGCCCGCAGCCACCAACTGCTGGTACAGGGTCAGCGATTCGCTCTTCTCTCCCGCTGCCAAAAGTATCTGCGCAAGAAGCTCAGTTAGTTCGCTGTCCTCGGGGTGTTCCGCGTGCAGGGCCCGCGCCTGTTTTTCCGCTGGACCGAGTCGCCCCAGCCAGTACAGCAGCCGCGCATGAATCGCTTGCAGTTCAGCATCTTGAGGCGCTTCTATCAGCAATCGCTCGCACAGCGTCAGGGCCAGCGCCAACTGGCTGCTTTGAATCAGGGCCTGCAGAGAGCCTCGACTAGGCGCTGCTGGCGGGGAATCGCTTGAATTTCCAGTGCTATCGGGCGTAATCGCCGCCGGCAACGTCACCAATGGCTGCGCGAGCATTGGCGGCACCCAGCCAAGCGTCGTCAGCAGAGCACTGCAGGCGCAAATCACCCAAGCCTCGGCCCGACTAAGCAAATGCCCGTCGTTACTAGGAAAAATTACCTTAATTTTCTGCCCCTTGAGCGTCTCATCCCTATGGACGCTTCGACCCGGCGTCGTCCCTCGATCGACCCGCGTTCATCATGTATGCGCTGCCGTCGCAATTGGCAATGCCTGACGGTGTCAACTGCTTGTGCACAAACGCACACAGTCGTCAGGTCCAGTGTGCGACACGATCTGCACCGGCGCAAAAAGCGCGCTAGTACACGTAACCCTAAGTCCTTGGCGGGTTACCGCAAAAGACTCGGCGTTGAGGACTTTGGCGCCGGGGACCCGGCCGAACGCAGGGGTGAGCCCGCACGCGCGGGCGAGGGGGCGGCGCACCCCCTTGAAATTAGAAGCAAACACTGTACCTCTAACCCGCAAGGAACTTCGGGTTAGAGGTACTAGCAGCCATCGCTTTCGGGCCAAGTGGCGAGAGAAGATCATTTATTTTAACTAGTTGTGTGGTGTCCGTCCTGCGCGATCGACGGCATTGGCCCGCAAACGTCTGCGGCCAACGTGGGCCTATCCGTTCTGCGCGCCCAGTTGGACCAAGCGGCGTACGTGCTTGGCCAGCAAATCCGTTTCCAAATGAACGAGTTTGCCCACCGCACCCTCCAGCAGTTGCGTGTGCGCCACCGTGTGCGGAATCAGCGTGACCACCAGATGGTCCGCCGGCGTGCCATTGACGGTGAGCGACACGCCATCAATGGCGATGCTGCCCTTGACCACGATTTCCGCCTGTAATTGAGCGGGGATCCAGTACGTGACGTCCCAGGCGCCGTCGCGCGCGTCGATGTGCACCAGGCGCCCCGTGCCATCGACGTGGCCGGTGACTAGGTGGCCGCCGAGGCGATCGCCCAGACGCATCGCCCTTTCGACATTGCAGTGTTGGCCCTGAGAAGCCGTTGAAAAACTAGTGCATTGCAGTGTCTCGTGGCTCAGCTCAAAGCGCAGGAGTTCGCCCTCTCCCTGTTGATCACGGCGCACAACCGTGAGGCAGCAGCCATTGACGGCAATACTTTCACCGAGTTGGGTCGGTATCTGGTCGGGCCAGGTCACCGCGAGCTGCAGGACGGCCGACTGCGGTCCATGGGCGATCGCGGCGATTTCGGCCACCGCTTCAATCAGGCCTGTGAACATCGCGACTCCTATAGAGAATTGTCCAGAGATCTGGGGCCAGAGGCTGGGCCTGGGCAAAATGCCATTGCTGGGCCCGCGCGATCGTGTCAATGCCCATGGGCGCAAAAGCCATCGGTCCATCGCCCAAAATCTTAGGCGCAATCATGAGATCTAGGCGATCGACCAGATCTTCACGCAGCAGCGCCGCGGCCACGGTGGCGCCGCCCTCGACCAGGATATGGCATAGCCCCCGTTGGTAGAGGTCGGCGAGTACCTGTTTCAACGAGCCATCCGGAGGCAGCGCGATCAGTTGAACGCCTTGTTTCGCAAGCTTTTCTGCCTGCGCAGACGCCAACTGAGCCTGCGTTGTCAGCACCCACGTCGCCTGCTGTTCGGTCCGGGCCAAAAGGGCGTCGGCCGGCAGGCGCAGGCGGCGATCGAGCAGCAAACGAATGGGCTGTTTTCCTGTAAAATTAGGGATATTGCGGACACTCAGCTGAGGATCGTCGGCCAGGGCCGTGCCACTCCCCACGAGGATCGCGTCGCTGTTCGCACGCATGGCGTGGACCTGTAATCGCGCGGATTCACTGGTGATCCACTGTGACGTTCCGTCTCGGGCGGCAATCCGACCGTCCAGGGTCATGGCGAGCTTGAGTTGGATAAAGCTGCGACTTTGTTCTTGGTTTGTGAGAAAGACTTCGGCCAGACGTCGGCACGCTTGCAGGGCCACACCGCCACAAACAGCGAGGCCAGCGCGCCGCAGGACCTCCGCACCGCCCTGGGCCAGCGGATTGGGATCGGACGCCCCGTAGACCACGCGAGAAATACCAGCCGAAATCAATGCTTGTGTGCAGGGGCCCGTACGTCCTTGATGGCTGCACGGCTCAAGCGTGACGTAGGCTGTGGCACCACGCGCCTTGGGGCCGGCCGCTGTCAGCGCGGCGACTTCAGCATGGGCATGTCCAGATTGTGCATGGAAACCACTGGCAATTTCCTGGTCATCGCGCACCAGGACGCAGCCAACCAAGGGATTGGGCCGCACCGCCCGCGTTCCTTGGCTGCCAACGGCGACAGCACGCAGCATCCAGCGTTCGTCTTCGGTAAAACCCGCTGAATCTATCGGGAATTGCTCGATCACGACGCAGCATCCTCAGGCGTAGGGTTCGGCGCGGCGTCGACCGCGGCGCTGGGTTCGGACGCGCGATCGTCTGCGAGGGCTTGCACTTGACCGAGCAGGTCGCTTAGGTCTCTAAACTCCCTATAAACACTGGCAAAACGTACGAATGCGACAGGGTCGCGGGCGCGTAAAAAGCCCATGACCGCCTCGCCCAGCTCCGCCGAAGGGACCTCGCGTGTGCTGGATTCCAAGAAACGCGTCTCTAAATCGCGAACAAAGACGTGGCATTCGTCGGCCGGCACGGGGCGTCGATGCAGGGCCGTCAACATGCCCGACAGGAGTTTTTCCCGAACAAAGACTTCACGTTGGCCGTTCTTCTTGACCACCACGAGCTGCAGCACTTCCATGCGCTCGTAGGTCGTATAGCGATGGCCGCAGGACTCGCATTCCCGGCGCCGGCGAATGGCATCGCCAGGAGGCAAAAGCCTAGAATCAATGACTTTATCGCCTTGGTTGGCACAGCGAGGACAGCGCACTTTGGGGCAACTCCGGGCGCGCGTTCAAGGGCAAGATCGCCTATTCCATCGCCGCGATTTGATCGAGGCGGAGCTGATGCCTCTCTTCAAAAGGCGTTTCCAGCCAAGCCTGCACGCATTCACGCGCGACGGTTGGACCCAGGACCCGGGCGCCTAAGCACAAGATATTGGCGTTGTTATGGGCCGAACTCAGGCGGGCCGTCGTGACATCGTGGACCAAAGCGGCCCGAATCCCCACCACCTTGTTGGCGGCGATGCTCATGCCGATGCCCGTGCCACAGACCAAGACTCCGCGATCGGCACCGCCAGCGACGACGGCCCCAGCCACCGCAGCGGCGTATTTGGGATAATCCACGCGCTGTTGCGGTTCGCAGCCCAAGTCGTCGACATCGTGGCCGGCTTCTTCAAGCATCGCAGCGATTTCTAGGCGCAATTCAGCGCCAGCATGGTCTGAACCCAAAGCAATGCGCATGGCATTCTCTCCGCAATTGCAAGCCCTTGGCTGCCCTTGTCCGTGCAGGCGCAGCGGCTCAGCCGCCAAGGCCCCCTCGGCAAATCCCGTTGACGGACCTGAGGTTGGGGCAGCTGCTGCAGACTAACCGGCGGGTGTCGACTCGGTCGTATCGGCGCCACGCAGAACGGCCTTGCCCTTGTACTGACCGCACGACAGGCACACGTGGTGCGGGCGAACGGGCGCAGAGCAGCTTGGGCAGGTGCTCAGGGTCGGGGGCTCGATCTTGTCCCACTGCGCGCGACGGGAAGCGGTGCGGGCGTTGGACATTCTTTTCTTTGGAACTGCCATAATATCCTCTCGTTTTGCCGGTTTGGCTGCTGGGCATCCTCGCCCAGGTAGGAATGCGGCGTCCGGCTTGGTCCAGCGGGACGGTGCGGGCTCTTGTCAGGCTTGTACCTTGAGGCGTTGCAGCGCGGCCCAAGGACCGGTCGACAACGTTAAGGTTCCACACTGGCAAGTCGATGAATTCAGGTTGGTTCCACACTGTGCGCACAGGCCCTTGCAGGCTTCATCGCACAGGGGAAAATCCGGGAGCGAGAGGATCGCGTGCTCAATGCACAGGTCCTCAATTTGCACCTCGGCGCCGTCGTGTTCACTGACGTCCGGATCGTCGATATTCTCTAAAGAATCAGGATCTTCACCAGCATCGAGTTGTCCCGGCCCGACGAAGTGGTGTTGAAATGACGTGTGCAGGGGCCACTGGGCCGGCTCAGCACAACGGCTGCAGGAAAAGCCGAAATTTCCGTGTTCTTCCACGGTTACTTCGACCACATCTGCATTGCGCACGGCCGAGACGGTCACGGGCATCTGCGGCTCGATCGCCGTGTAGACGCCGTCCATGCGTTCGGCGCACCAATCGGCGGTCAGCACATGCTGCGAATGGCTGGGGTGACTAGTCAAGTCACTGATTTTTAGGGTAATCGCCACGGGTCGTTCTCTCGCTCGGCGCTGGCCGGAGCCCTGCTGCTGACCTTTAGACGCACGCCAGCGCACGCACCAAAGGGCCGTGCATGCTAGGGGCGACGCACCGACGTGTCAACGGTTTTGCCGCATTGTTTTGCCCACGCCCTTGGGCCGCGTCCTTGGTCCTGCTGCGAAGTCCTTTGTCGCGGTGGCCACTACCCGTTTGCGAATCCCAATGAGATCTGCGATCCTGCCTGAGTCACGGCTTGGCTAGGGCGCGGTAGACGTAGGCAATTATGGCTGCGATGCGCCACCGGGTACAGGCCGTGCTGCAAGATTGCGCGAACCTACTCGGGCGCGGCGACCTTGGGCCAGGCGACGATCGAAGATGGAGGCAGGGATGCAGGGTAAACTATCAACTCTAAAGACAGTTTTGTCAGTTGTTGCGGCTGCAGCCTCTCTTGGTGCTGGATCGGCTTGGGCCTGCGGTGCTTGCGTCAATCCGCCGGGGGGCGCGTCCTACGTCAAGCAGAAGGCAGAACGCGTCTTGTTTGGCTATGATCCCGTAACTAAAGACAGTTTGGTGTGGGTCGAAGTGCAGTACAACGGCCCGCCGGGAGCCTTTGGCTGGGTGATTCCCATGCCCAAAGTGCCCAAAGTCGGCGTGGGGTCAACGTATTTGTTCGACCGCCTCGATCAAGCCGTCGCGCCGCGCATGGAGACGACCGTGACGGCCGACACGGAGAACTGCCGTTCGTATTCCTCTTCCAGTTCAGGGTCTTTGGGCTGTGGTGCCTCGGCCAATGACTCGTCTGCCAAAGCCACTGGCGCATACAACTATGAGGCCGCAGATGCCTCGTCCGACGCCGGTGGCGGTCACGTCACGGTCTTGGAACAAGCGCAAGTTGGCCCGTATGTCTATGACATCATTCAGAGTGACAAGGCCGACGCCATGTTGGCCTGGCTCAATGACAACGGCTTTGCCACGCCGCCCGCGGCCTTGCCGATCTTGCAATCGCATGTGACCAAAGGCGATGTCTTTGTTGCATTTAAGCTGCAGGCCGGTGAGGGCCTCGATGCCATTCGGCCGGTGACTTTCCGCATGCAGGACGCCGACCCATGCGTGCCCCTGCGCTTGACCTCGGTGGCGGCTGAAGACGACATGACCGTGGTGGTCTATTTGGCTGGTCCTGGGCGGGCAATTCCCAAGAATCAACTGCATGTACAAGTCAATCCCCTGCGCTTGACCTGGGAAAGTGGTGGCGACAACTATCCGCAGCTGCTGGCAGCGGCGATGGATGAGGCGCAAGGCCGTGCATTTGCAACCGAGTTTGCTGGGCCGACCAAGCTCCTGAGCGTAGCGCCAGTCTTGGCCCAAACCGCAAAAGGTGAAAACATCATTTCTTCTGTGCAGTTCGCGCGGCCCGTGGCGGAGAACTCGGCCTACGGCAGTGGTGCCTTGATCGACGCCACCCACCTGGACGCGTCGCCCTTTGCCAACGTCGCGACCCTAGGCGATTTAGCCACGGCCCTGCACAAAGCTGATCTGCCCTTGACCGATGATTTGGCTGCGAATTTGACCGAGGATACCACGGCCGCCACCGTGGGCCTGGATCGCCTTGTCGGGTGCCCGAACTTGTGGGCGCAAATGCAGGCCACAGGCCAGGTTCCGTGCAAACTCGACGCCAAAGCTGCGGTCGATGGTGTGGGTATTGCTAAGGATACCAAGGTGTTTGCTGAGTCCATTGCTCAGGCTTGGCAAATGGTCCAGGGAGCCAAGACCCTAACGCGTCTGCAAATGCGTATTTCACCAGCGGAAATGACGCGCGATCCCCTGTTTGCCTTCCATTCCACCTTGCCCGATGTTGCCTCGGTGCACACGGCAACTATGCATAATGTTTGCAGTCAGGGTGACTACAATGCCGATGCGACGCGCCTGACCCTGACCGACCTGGACCGCAGCTACATCATCACCAATGGCAACGCTGGTGGCGCCTTCACCATGGGCACGCCGACCGTGAAGACCGCGCAAGATAAGCGTTTTGCCACTCTGCCGGCCGCGTACGTGGTGCAGGTCCTTGACGAGGTGCAATCGGCAGCGCCAGCGGAGGTGGCGCCTGAGCAAATTGCCCTGATTGATCAAGCAATTGCTTCGGCCAAGCCGGGGCAGCCGACCCTACCAAACGGGGTTTCCTTGCAAAAGGCCGCGGTGCGCGTGGTCCTGCCTGATAGCGATAAGCCCCTTAATTTTCAAAAGATTACCAGTAACGGCGCCGCAGACCCTGGCGGTTGTCGCAGTGGCCACCGCGCAGCCCTGCCGCCTGCCCTGGCCCTGCTGGCGCTGACGGCGACGCTTGTGCTCTGGCGCCGGCGGGAGATGCGATGAAGTCTGCGCAATTTCTTGGAATTTTCATCGCCTTGTTCGCAGTCGCAGGCTCTGGCGTGGCGAACGCCGATTCGGCAGACGTGCGCGCCGTCGCCGGTGTCGAACACGCCAACATTTTGAGTGTGTCAATCTCGCGAATTGCCGCTAATATTGCAGAGTTGAAGTACGAGCGGGCCGTTGTTCGGCACGTATCGGCGGCGGCCATGCTGGCCCTCGGTGCAGCCCATGACCCCAACGATGAGAGTGATCACCGAGTGATAGGCCTTGGTCTTCAAGGGCTTTACCACATCATCGGTAACCTTGGAACCAACCTACACGCCGGCGTGGAGGCGCGCTGGGAGCGTCGCAGCACTGATGGCAGCACCGAGGGCGCACCGGTCACGGTCAGCAGCCAAGCGGGACGCCTTGGGGCCTTGGTTGGTGCGAACATAACAACTCGCAAGGGCTTCTCTGTGCAAGGGCAGCTGGGCCTTGGCTATGCCTGGGTCCACACCACCGGGCTCTGCTGTGGCAATCTGCAAGACGTTGTGCAGAATCAGAGCTGGTCGACCCTTGGCAGTCTGAATTTCGGCTGGAATTTCTAAGCAGCTGGCGTCCTATTTCAGCGCTTTGGCGCGATTCGCTCAGCAAAATGCCGCAAAAATTCCGAACCCTCCGCTTCTTCAGCCTCCATCAGTCTGTTGCCAGGCTGACTTTGTCCGTTTCAGCGGAGGGCTCGGAATGATCCCCCACCAGAACCTTATTCACGAGCCGTGCCAACCGCAGCGATACTTGTAACTGCTTGAATATACTTAAGGCTGGTATTGGTGGGCGACGGCAATGTGACCAAGTTTGTAACCTCGACTGACAAAAATGGTCACTTGGCGGCGGGTCCAAGTCTGGAAAGGACGGCCTGGGTGAGTTCCGCGAAAGGCAAGGAGAATTGTTCCCGGCTCGCCAAATCCTTGAGGAGGACCAATCCTTGCTCGGCCTCGGTCGCGCCAAGGATCAACGCCAACCGGGCACCGCGCTTTTCCGCCCTCTCGAGTTGCTTGCCCAACTTGCCGCCCAGACAATCAATTTCGGCATTGACCCCTGCCTGGCGCAACTGCTGCACCTGGGCAAAGGTGAGGCCGGCGGTTTCCGTGAACACGGTGGCGTACACCGGTGGGCCAATGACGGGCGCTAGCAGCCCCAACTCCTGCAATGCCGCCAGCAACCGGTCTAAACCTAAAGAGATCCCGACGGCCGGCACCTGTTCACGGCCAAAGGAGCCGATGAGGCCATCGTAACGGCCCCCCGACATGACGGCACCAAAGCCTTTTACTTTCTCATCGGTTAAGCGGGTTTCGTAGATAATGCCGGTGTAGTAGTCCAGGCCGCGGGCGATGGCCGGGCGGAAGCGGACTTCGCCTGGGATGCCGCTGCAGCGGACCAGGGTCATGACCTCATCCATCCGCGTCAGTGCCACTGCAGCTGGGGGTGCAAAGGCTTGAACAGACGCAATATCTTGGGGCGAGTTGAACCATGCGACGATTTGTGTCGCCACTTCGATCGGTAGTGCGGCGCTGGTGGCGACTTCTTGGGCGATGTCGGCCGCGGCCATCTTGTCCAACTTATCGATGCCGCGAATACAGGCGATTTGCGCCGAAAGATCTGTAACACCAAAGGCTTGCAAGGCCCCAAATAGGACGTCGCGGTGATTGAGGTCGATGACGGCCCCTTGCACGCCAAGCGCCTGCAGGACCGCAAGGCCAGTGACCAAGATTTCGGCATCGGCCTGGGCGGTATTGGCCCCAGCTATGTCGGCATCACACTGAAAGAACTCACGGAATCGTCCGCGTTGCGGCTTGTCCGCCCGCCACACCGGCGCCACTTGGTAGCGGCGAAACGGCAGTTGAAGCTCATTGCGGTGCTGGGCCACGACCCGCGCCAGGGGCACCGTCAGGTCATAGCGCAGCGCCACATCGCGTTCGCCGTGATCGCGAAAGCTATACAGGAGTTTATCGCCTTCTTCTCCATACTTACCCGTCAACGTTTCCTTGTACTCCAGGGCCGGCGTCTGCAGGGGCACAAAGCCTTGGCGCTCAAAGGTCGCTTCAATGGCGCGGATCATCTGCTGCCGCGGCACCATGACGGCCGGCAAGTAGTCGCGAAACCCTTTCAAAGTCTTAGCTTCCATGCGAGGACTCCCTTAATCGATCAGCACGCCCTGCTGCTCGGCCGACGCGACCAAGTGGGCGTACAGCCCGCCAAGCTCAAGCAATTGGGCGTGATTTCCTTGCTCAATAATCTCGCCGCGCCGCAACACGATGATGCGATGGGCTTTGCGGATGGTCGACAGTCGGTGGGCCACCACCACAGCGGTACGGCCGGTCAGCACCCGATCGAGGGCGATCTGAACCCGCATTTCCGTTTCAGAATCGATATTTGCCGTCGCTTCGTCGAGCACCGCGATCGGCGGATCGTCGGCCAGTAACCGGGCAATGGACAGGAGTTGCCTCTCGCCCGCCGAAAGACCGGCCCCTGCATTGTCCAGCTTGACGTCCATGCCGCCCAGGCGTTGCACTAGTGGGCCTAATTGCGCGTCCTGCAACGCTTTTAGGGCCGCCTCGGGCGCAATCGGTCGTCCCAATGTGACGTTGTCCAGCAGGGTGCCGGGCAGAATGACCACGTCCTGCTGCACTACGCCAACAGATCGGCGCAGGCGCGGCAAATCCCATTGCTCTATCGGCACATCGTCCACCAGGATGCTGCGATCCGGGGCCCGGTACATCCGCGTCAATAGCTTGGAAAATGTCGACTTCCCCGAGCCCGTGGGACCGACCAGCGCAACGACTTCCCCGGGCGCAATTTGCAGGGAAATGCCGTTGAGGGCCAGGGTCGTGGGCTCGTAGCCAAAGCGCAAATTATCTACAGTAATGCGGCCTTGCACCCGATCAGGGGCGTGGGTGCCGGCGTCCATCTTCTCGTCGATGTCGAGAAGGCCAAAGATGCGCTCCAGCGACGCCATGGCCCGCTCTAAAGTTGCGACTTTAGCTGATAATTCGCGGACGGGCACAAAGATTCGTTGGATGTACTGGATAAAAGCGACCAAAAGACCAACACTGACAAGGCCTTGCACAGCACGACCCGAGCCGTACCAAATCAGCGCGGCGATGCACAGCCCAGCGACCCCGTCCATCACGGCGTAAAGGCTGGCGTCATACCAGTTGGACGCCTTGTAGGCCTGTAGATAGGTTTGGTTGAGATCGCTGTATTCTCGTGAAGTTGCTTGACGCCTTCCCTGCAATTGGACGATCCGGGCACCGGCTAGGGCTTCTTGGAAGAATCCCGAGGCCACGGCCATGGAACGCCTGATTTCTGTAGCATAAAATCGCAATCGCGTGCGAAAGAAGTTGACCACGATGGCGATGAGCGGGGCCGCGACCAAACTCATCAGCGTCAGGCGCACGTCCAGCAAGACCATCGCGGCAAGAATGGAGAGAATGTCGAACAAATCTCCAAGGATGCCTACAATGCCAAAGGTCAGGACTTCGCCGATCGCTTCCACATCGTTTACGGTGCGCGATAGCAAGGTGCCTGTCGGTCGTTTATCAAAGAATACAGCGCTTTGGCTGAGCACATGGGCAAAGACCCGCCGCCGCAGACGCTGCAGTGCGTAATAGCCCGCGCGCTGAAGGGCGTATAACTGCGAAGAACGAAAGAGGTATTCGCCCAGCACAGCAAAGAGGAACGCCACGGCCAATTGGCGCAGGGACCAGGCCGAGTTGGTCCGGTGGCCCAAGGCGGCACCAATGGGCCCATCGATGGCTTCTTTGACCAGCCAAGGCTGCGCAAGTCCACACAAACTGGTCAATGGCACGGCAACCACGCCGGCCCACACCCAACGCCGATCTTGGCGCACGTCTTGCCAGAAGCGGGTGAGAAGCGCGAAGTCCTTGGTGCGTTTAGGTGTTTTCTTGTCCGTCGCCTGAGGGATTGGGGCGCCCGGATTCGGCTTGGCCGGCGCTTGCGCCATGATATCTTTCCAGTTTTCTGAAGTTCTTGAGGGCGAGTCGAACGACACCGCGCAAGGGGCCAGCTATCAATCGAAGGGCCACCACCAGTGCTTCTTCTTGTCGTCTTTCTTTTCTTCTTTGCCCGGCTCCGGCTTGGCCTCGGGCGGTGGCTGCTCCACCCATTGCACCTCGTCCGGCTTGAACGGTTGTGCATGAAACTCATCGACTTCGCTGAGGTATCCGGGCGTGTCGATCAGCTGAGTCACAACCGCCACCATCAACTTCTTGTCCGTCGACCAGTAGATGGTCTTGAGCGAAGGTTCGGCGCGCTTCTTGGATTCTTCGTCGATCTTCACTTTGACATCAAGGACTTTGCCCATACGGGCCCCGTCCGTCACCGCCACGACCAAGCGTTCGCCCTCTTTGCCCCGCACCACGCCAAAGAACGACAATTGCGCTTCTGGATCATTGGGATCCATGGCAAATCGAATGGCCTTGAGGCCGTCGTCCTTGATCTTGGCCTTCTTCTTGGCCTCTTTGATCGCCGTGGGTTCCTGCGCGCGCTGGAAAGGCGTCAGGGGCGCTTTCTTGGCCGGAGCGCCTGTATCGACGTCATAAATCCGCAGCCCTAGTCCGGTGTTGACGTCATCCACCCGCACCAACATCTGCTTGTGGTCGGCGGTGAAACCCAGGACATCCAGTTTGATCTTCGCCTCTTGAGCCGTCAGGCCCAACGGCAGCAGAACGCCCAGCACGGTGATGAGCCGCACTAGCCAATTGCGCCATCGTCCGTGCGTGAGTCCTTCCATGCTGTCTCCGGCGGTTATCAATCGACTTTGCACTTGCCTTCCGTGGTCTTGCCGCCTGGCTGCGGGCCAAAACGTCCCTTGAAGTTGTGGGATGCGCAACTCGTCAAAGCCGCGTCCTGCTTGCCCTCGTCAAAGGCTTTGACATTGCTGACATCGCCATCGCCATTGATGACGTAGGCGACCGTGAAGCTGCCTCCGCCCTGGGCGCAACCGCGTAAGGCAGGCATTTTGGCGGCGCATAACTTATCGAGTTCGCTCTTAGAAACGGCCTGACTGGTCGAGAGGCCTACTGAGCCTTCGACCTTCTTGCCGGCCTTCTTGGCTTCTTCGTAAGCCTTCTTTTCCTCGTCGGTCATGCCTCCAGCCATCGCCTTGGCTTGGGCTTGTAGCGCCTTATTATCAAGAGGTTGTGCAACAACAATGCCCGTCTGCGGCCCCGTTGCCTTGGCCTTTTTCTTGCGGGCCATCCCGTGAAGTTTTGCGGCAATTTCAGACACTTCTTCCTGCACAACGGCTTTCTTCTCGTGAGCCGGCGCGCCTGGCGTATCGGGCGTAGGCGTTAACGGTGAATCGCCTTTGTCCTCATCGCCGCCGGTTTGGACCGTCACTGCGTTCTGATAAGGAAGCGCAAAAACAGCCAAAATCGACTTGGAGTCGGAAATCAGCGAACGCTTGCGGTTGCCATTGACCACCAGCAAGATGCCAAAAGTGATGACGCCGACCACCACCAGGGTGGACAGCACTGCAATCAAGAGCTTCTGCCGCTTGCTGCGCTTGTCCAGACGGAACATCACGCTGAATTCTTGGAGGAGTTTGTTGTACTCTTCCTTGGTCGGCTTGTGCTTGTTCGGGTCGGGTAGTGCCAGCTCGACATCGTGTAAGTCATGGCCAGAGCTAAAGAATGCCGCGCCGTGGGCGTCGCCGACGTGGACATCCTGCGCTGCTGCGGGTCCCTTGCCCAAGGTAGGTGCTACGGGGCGCGAAGCTGCTTTGATGACGGCAACATCGCCCGTAAGCGTTGGTCCGGCATCGTCCAAATCGTTTGGCTTTACAGGAGGTTTGGGCGAAACTTTCGGTGCCGGCTGCGAAGCGCGCACGGCTTGGGCCGGCTGCGGCGCTGCCGGCTTGGCAGGTTGGGCTGCTGCGGGCTGGGGCGCTGCTGGCTTGGCCGGTTGGGCTGCTGCGGGCTGGGGCGCTGCTGCCTTGGCCGGTTGGGCTGCCGCGGGCTGGGGCGCGACCGCTGGCGCTGGTCTGACTGGCTGGGGGGCTGGCTGGCTGGGCACGGCCGCGGGGGCCTGGGACGTCGGCCTGACCACGGCTGGGGCCGGTTGGGCGTGCACTGGCTCTGGCGCGATGGGCTGGCTGACCCGGGCGTGCACCACGTTGCGATCGACCTCGGCGGAGCCCAAAAGCACAGACAGTTCAGGCACTTCTTCGATCTTTGTCCAGTTGGCCATCCCTTTGGACCAAGCCAAGCTGACGCCTGTGATCTTGCCTTCGCCCAGCATTTGGTGGATCTGCGCAAAGGTCAGCGGTCCCTGCTTGTCCCGGCCGATGACGACGTAGTAGCTGCCTCCGGCCGCGATAGGAACCGAAGCAGAGACGGCACCTTGGGCCGCAACGCCCGCGGATTCGTGCTGGCTCAGCAGGCGGCAGTCCAAGACTTCGCCCTCTCCAGCCTTGACGAGCACAACAGCTTTGCAGTTTGGGCAGCTAATCTGCGCCCTTCCGGCAGCGCCGAGGCGTTCGGGCGGCAATCGATACGACTTGGCGCAACTGGGACAGGTGAAGCGCACGGTGTGCTCCTGGTACTGGTGGCGGATAGCGGCGCCGGATGCGACGTGGGTCCAAAGGTAGAGAAATACTGCGGGTTTGGGGAACCGCAGCTTAACGCTACTGACGCTTGAGGCGGTCCGAGGGTTTCAAGCCAGGGCCTGCGACGGGCGTACACCTCCACTGTGGTGTCTACCGCGATGCGCGCCGGGGCGCAAGGCCTGCGATCCGCTTGCCGGGAGACTGAGACAGAAAGGCTTGAAGAACAGCAGAAAACGGGTTAGCTGGGGGAGAGCCTACTGTCCGACCATGCCCATCCAAAGGCTGGTGCGGTTGCCGAGCGTGGACTCGATCAGGAACATCTCTCCATGCCAACTGGCGTCCTTGGATTTGACCGTGATCGTCAAATGCAGGATATCGCCATTGTTTCCCTGGTCCTTGTCCCAGGAAAAGGCCAAGTGCGATGCCCCGCCTTGCATGAAATCGTTGTAGTCGTAGGCCGTGACCTGCCAGGGGCCTGAGGTTGGCCCGCTACTGAACAGCGCGACTTCAATGGTCTTGCTGGCGCCCACAGCGATCTTGGTGCCCTGGGTTTGCACGGTGTCGCCCCAGTAGTCGATGACCGAAATGGTGTCCGTCAAGACCGGCGCGGCGGCGAAATACGGCGCGGAATCGGGTGCAGGAACACAGGGTTCTTGGCTGGCCTTGGCGTTCTTGTTGGACCAACTGCGGCAAACCAAGTAGTCCACGCCCGGGGCGTTGACCAAGGTGTCGGCGTTGTCCTCGCACATGTCGGCGACTTCGCCTTCGGTGATGTTGCTCCAGGCCGCATCCGGGTCTCCCGGCGATTCATAGGCCGGATTGTCCTGTACGAATGGATCTGTTGCCGCTTCAATGAGTTCATGGGTAATGGTCGAGGCCAACTGGTCCACGGTCGCCACGCCGTCGACTTCGCCCGGGCACGCGCAGGTGATGGCATAGGCGGCCGTGACGCCGGCAAGCGTCGTTTGGTCATGGTAGCCGTCGTAGTCACCGCAACAGGAGACCTTGCTTCCGCCAGAATTGTAGTAAAATTGCGTTCCTGCAGGGATAACCACGAGGTACACGGTGTCCGCGCTCGCCGGGCCCCAGCCTGAGGTCGGGTCGCTGAAATTCTGGTCGATCAGCTTGAGAAGCGCTGTTTCTTCAATGGACTTCGGAGCCGTAGCGCCAAGAGACCGGGGCGTGTCGACGCTGAGCGGGCCAACGCCGTATTCCGCCGTGGTTTGCCCCCAGTACGCGGCCGTGGTCAATTGGCTGAGTAACTTGTTGACATCTTTAGACAAAACATCGCTGTCATAGGTCAACGCTACGACATGGGGCGTCGTTAGGACCGGTCCGCCCGAGGACAGGACTTGGGGTAGCGCTGGATGGGAGGCTGGCGTAAAGGTGGTTGAAGAATCGGGATTTGTGCCCGTGTCCGCGGCCGTTTGGTCCTGTCCGCTGGCATCATCACCCGAGGTCGTTTCAACTCCGCCGACATCAACTCCGCCGACATCAACACCACCGACATCAACTCCACCGACATCACTTCCACCGACATCGCCACCACCGACATCACTGCCGCCCGCGCTATCCTGTGCAATTGCGCCGTCTACGCCACCTAAGCCGTCAGCCCCGACGCCACCGCCACTGGCAGCTGGACCAGCGCTGCTACAACCGATCACAAATGCGGCTGCCGCCATCGTCAAAATTGCCCAAGAATTCATAGTCTAACCTCAGTCGCCCGCGACCCATCGCACCAACTCCGCGCAACGGTCGCCACGCGCCCCCTTTTCCATGCGGGATTGGTCTTGGCGCGTCAAGGCATAGGCGGCAATTGCCCAGGCTGTTGACAAGCCCACGCCGCGGCTGGTCTTGCAAGTCTCATTGCAATTTCGCATCGTTGGGCCGGTGATAGCTGCAATTCCGTGGCGGATCCATCGGGTCGCAGCAACTGGAGCACGCCGGGTTCACCCAGCATAGCATCGGTCAGCCACTGCTGGTCGGCAGGTGCTAACCGACCGTTTTCATAGACAGTTAGCTCCGTGTTCTGCCAGCGAACGCGGACACCTTCGGGGCAGCGCGGGGTTGTGATCTCCTGAGGACCCCGCTCCACGCGTTTGCGCCACGCGCTGTCCTTGGCCAGGATCATCGTCCAAATGAGCAAGGCATCTGCAGCGGCAATGCTGCCAAAAACCACTTCCCCTGTGCTCTTTTGGCGCAGGCCACCGGCGATCGCGACGCCGCCGCCCAGACCTTCGCCCAGGCCGAGAAAGCCACCGATGAGGCGCCATCCTAGGCTCCAAGTGCGGTAATCCTCTCGCCAAACCACCTTTGGCCAGCGCGAATGGTATTGGCACTGCAACTGAAGGGGCACCAAAGTTCCAGGTTCAACATGAAATTCATGGGTTGGCGTCGATTCCGGGCGATAGCGCGTCCCGCCGTCCTCCTCGGGAGGCGAATCGACTGCCCAGAGCACGGCACTGGTGGCACCACAAGCGCTGAGCAACAGCGCCAATGCTACTGTGGGTAACCATGCTTTCTTGCTGATAATTGTTGCGATCAACTATGCCTCAGCGTCAGCCGTCAGCTGCAGGTGGACCGTGCCAGACCAAGGGCTCAAGCACAACCCCGACAGGCGCTGCCGTCAGCGCGGAGGCAGGGGGCACCCGCAAAGAAAAATCTAGGCTTTACCGTTTGCTAGGCCGCTTGGTCAAGCCGGCGTGCAAGTCCGTCAGCAGGGCGCGGCGCGTTGGCCCATCGGGCCCTGAGGCCAGTAACTCCGCGAGAGGACCTTGGAAACTGATACAGCCACCAGCAGTGCCCGCTCCCGGGCCTAAGTCGATGACCCAATCGGCCTCGCGGACGATGTCCAACTGGTGCTCAATCACGACCAGCGTGTCGCCGCGGTCCACCAAATCATGAAGCACGGTCAGGAGTTTGCGCACATCCTGCAGGTGCAGCCCCGTGGACGGCTCATCCAGGACGTACAGGCTGCCCGTACGCCGCGACTTGGCTAACTCACTGACGATCTTGAGACGCTGCGCCTCACCGCCCGAGAGGGTATCGCTGCTCTGGCCCAACTGCAGGTAACCAAGACCCATTTGCGTGGCTAGCTTGAGCGGCTTGGCGATTCCGGCGTGGGCGGCAAAGTGCTCCGCTGCTTCGGCGAGGTTCATCGTCAGGACGTCGCCAATGCTCGCTCCTTTGTGGCGTATTTGCAGGATTTCCGGCCGGTAGCGGGCCCCCGCACACGTTTCACAAGGCACGCGCGCGGTGGGCAAAAAGGCCATCTCGACGCGGAGTTCGCCGCTGCCCAAGCATTGAGGACAACGCCCCTCGCCACTGTTGAAGCCAAAGCGATCGGCGCGGACGCCAGCGACCTTTGCATCAGGTAACGCCGCGAAGATCTTGCGAATATCGTCGAAGATGCCCATGTACGTCGCCGGGCAGGAGCGAGGCGTGCGGCCGATGGGCGACTGATCGACCTCGACGACGCGGCCAATACCGTCAAGACCACTGATTTCGCGTAGTTCTTCATCGATGCAGGGTTCGCCGGCGATGGCCAAATTGCCCCGCACGACAAGCAGGTCGCGTACCAACGTCGACTTGCCTGAGCCAGAAACGCCGGTCACGACGTTGAATCTTCCACGTTGTATCGTCGCGTCGACATTGCGTAAATTGTTGCGCGCCGCGCCGATCAACCGCACCTGACCCAAACTGTCGACGATGGGCCTAGCCTGATCGCGCACCTTGCGGATGCCGCCCGGTTTCAAGGCCTGACCGGTCGGCGAGTCGGCGCAAGCAAGCAAAGCCTGCACGCTGCCTTGGAAAATCACTTCGCCGCCGCCGTGGCCGCCTCCTGGCCCGAGTTCAAGCACACTGTCGGCCCGCAGGATGGTTTCCTCATCGTGCTCGACGACCAGCAAGCCCGCGCCGTGCTTGACCAAATCACCCAAGCAGTCCAGGACTTTGCGATTATCCTCGGCGTGCAGGCCGATGGTCGGCTCATCGAGTACGTACAGCACGCCCTGCAGGTTCGACGACAGCTGGGCAGCCAATCGAATTCGTTGACTTTCTCCGCCCGATAGCGTCGGCGCACCACGGCCAAGGGATAGGTAGTGGAGCCCGACACGGTCAAGAAACCTACATCTTTCAACTACTTCTGCAATAATGGGCCCAGCCACTGCCTGCTGGCGCTCGGGCCACGGCGTTTCCGCCAAAAAAGCCAAGAGTTCTAAGGGGCCTTGGGCCATCCATTGGTCAATGCCGCGGCCGCCTAGGGTCACGGCCCGAGCCGCCGGAGCCAAACGACTTCCCTGGCACGCAGAGCAGGTTTGGGCCAGCCGAACCGCCTGATCTGCAATTATTTCGCCACCATCCGGCATGCCCGCGCGCTGCAATTCGGCCGTGGACCGGCCATCGTCGTCCTTCTTCTTCTTCTTGCGCGCCTTCTTCTTGGCTTCGGCCTTCGCTTCTGCTTGGGGATCGTAGATCCCCGTGCCCGTACAGGCGGGACACCAACCTGCGCTGGAAGTAAAGGTAAATAAACGCGGATCGGGCGCTTGGACCGACTTGTCACAGCTCGGACAGTAGCGGCGCAAACTATAGGTAACTGCAGCAGAATCTGCAGTTCTGACCAGTACGGTGCCGTCTCCCTGGGCCAGGGCGGACTGCACGGCGCTGAAAATTTCCGCGACATAATCAACAGTTTGCCGTGGCTGGAGCCTTGCTACCACCGCGTCGATGTCATGGGGCACGTGGCGCCGCAGCTCCGGGATGCCATGGGCCGAAACCAACCGCCCGTCGACCTGCAGCCAAGCCTGATCGGTCTTTTGCGCTCGGGCGATCACATCTTTGTGTTGGCCCTTACGCCCGCGAACTACGGGAGCCATCAAGTAAATCGGCTGTTTGCCAAAGTGCCCGGCAATGGCGTCGGCCACATCACTGGCGCTTTGTCCGCTCACCAAACCGCCGCAATCCGGGCAATGTTGCTCCCCACACCGGGCAAATAACAGTCGTAAATACGGGTAGATGTCAGTAAGCGTGGCGACAGTAGAGCGCGACCCGCCGCGCGTTGTCCGTTGGGCGATGGCCACGGTGGGCGGCAAGCCAAGGAGACTTTGTACGTCCGGCCGGAGGATCGGCGGCAAGTACTGACGGGCAAAGGGGCTCAAACAATCAAGAAAGCGCCGTTGACCTTCGGCAAAGATGACGTCGAAAGCCAAAGACGACTTCCCTGAGCCGGAGAGGCCGGTCACCACCGTCATGCCAGTACGCGGCACATCCACCGAAATATTCTTGAGATTATGGACTTGTGCGCCACGGACCTGGATGACGCCTGGGTCCAGGTCGACATCGCTCAGGTCGGCCCGCAGGCCCGTCGCCGCCACGTCCTTTCGTCGCAGGTGACGCGCTGTTGGTGTGTCTAAAGGAAGCAATTCCAAAGGGTTGCCTTGGAATAGTACCTGTCCACCCGCAGGACCGCCCTCGGGACCTAGTTCGACCAACCAGTCCGCCGCCGCCAGCAGGTCCAAGTGGTGTTCGATGAGGACGACCGTATTGCCCGAATCGACCAAAAGCCGAAGATTGTGCAGAAGATTTGCTACATCATGCAGGTGTAGTCCCGTGGAAGGCTCGTCGAGCAAGAACAGGCCGCCGCGCGTGCGTGCAGACAGCAAATGCCAGGCAATTTTAAGACGTTGGGCTTCGCCGCCGGACATCGTCGCCAAGGGCTGCCCCAGGCGCAGGTAGCCGAGTCCCAGGTCGCTCAACTGCTGCATCGGCGCGGCTAGGCCTGGATCATCGGAAAACTGCTCCGCAATTTCTCCGGCCGTGCGCTGCAGAAAGTCGTACGCATTGAGGCCACGGTAGCGAACTTGCAAGACATCCGCTTGGAAACGTTGGCCTTCACAGGCCTCGCAGGTCATGCGCACGTCCGAAAGGAACTGCATATCGACCAATTCGACGCCCAGCCCTTCGCACACGGCGCAGCGTCCGCCCTCGCGGTTGAAGCTGAAGGTGGCTTCGGTAAAACCCTTAGAAATAGCGAGAGATTCTCCGGCTAAACGTGCGCGAATTCCGTCCCAGACCTTGAGGTAGGTGGCGCAGTTGGCGCGGGTCGACCCGTGCGGCAATTCCTGGTCCACCAGGACCACTTGGCGAATGCTGTCGCTGCCGAGGATGCCGCCGCAAGGGCCTGGTTCGTCGACGGATTCTCCACGCGCGCGCAGTAGGTTGCGGTAGAGGACTTCGTCCACCAGTGTTGATTTACCAGACCCCGATACGCCACAAATTGCATTGAGCGCGCCGAGTTGCAGCTGCACGTCCTGGCCGCGCAAGGTCCGCGCCGTCGGGGCGACGATGGTCAGCCACTGCGGCACGCGCCCGCGGCTAGCGCGCACAGAACCGAGCTTAGCCAAAGGGGTTTCACGAGCCAGATTCACCTGTTTTCGCCCGCTGAGGTAGTCGCCTGTCAGGCTCTCTGGCACCGCCATGACCCCGGCGGTCGGGCCGGCGTACAGCAGCTGCCCGCCCTTTTCCCCAGCGCCGGGGCCGAGATCGATGAGCATGTCGGCCGCGCGGATGAGGGCCGGATCGTGCTCGACCACCACCACTGTGTTGCCAGCCGCGCGCAGACGCTGAAGAATCTGCAAAAGCTTATCGTTATCCCGGGGATGCAGGCCGACGCTGGGTTCATCGAGCACGTATAGCACCTGACTCAGCCCGGTGGCGAGCGCCGCAACCAGCTGTACACGTTGCAGTTCTCCACCGGATAGGGTGCGCGCCGCCCGGTCAAGCGACAGGTAGTGCAGTCCGACTTCATCCAAGAAATCAATACGTTTGCGCAGATCGCGCAAGGGCTGCTCCAGGGCCCGCGCCACCGAAACCGAAGTCTGCAATTGGCCAAGCCGAATGCGGACTTCCCCAACCGGCAGCCCCAGCCACGTCGGCAAATCCAGCCCTTGCACGCGCCAAGCCCGGGCCGTCGCTTTGAGCCGCGCTCCCCCACAGCTTGGGCAGGGCACGTACGCGCGATAGCGCGCCAGCAGGACGCGCACGTGCATCTTATAAGTCTTTCCTTCCAGCCACTTAAACCAGCCTCGCAGGCCGTAAAAGCGCCCCGCCCTCCAGCCACCCTTTTCGCCGTCAAACAGGCTTTGCCTTTGTGTTTCGCTCAGATCACGCCAAGGTTGGTCAAAGTCGATCTCTTGGCGCAGGCAAAACGCTTCTAGATCGCGGCGTTCTTCCTTGGTCGCTTCGGTGGACCAGGGCTTGATCGCTCCGTCACGCAGGGACTTGCTGGGATCGGGCACGACCCGTCCCCAGTCTATATCGGCCAATCGTCCGAAACCATTGCAGGATTCGCAGGCGCCGACCGCTGAATTGAAGCTGAACAGCTGCGGCGACGGGTTGGCCACAGCGGTGCCGCACGCGAGGCACTGCAGACGCTCGCTGGCATGAAAGTGCTGAAATATATCAGATTCTGTGGGTGCTGGCTGCCAGTGCTGCGGCGCTATGCCCGAGCCCTGGACCCAAACGTGGACTAGCCCATCGCCACGACGCAACGCTTGATCCAGGGAGTCCGCCAGGCGCTTCGCATCGGTTGCTTGCAGCACAAGGCGGTCTTGGATGACATGCAGCGGCTGACCCATCTCCAGCGAATCGATTGTTGTATCAAGGTCGTGGGCGGCATCCTTATGCCAAGCGCGATGGTAGCCCGCTTGGGCCAGACCATGGCAAGCCGCGCGCGCCGCAAGAGGGCTGACAATGGGCACAGCAAAGCCGACCACCAGGCGGCGGCCTTCGCCTTGGCTCAGCAAATCCTCAACCATAGCCTGGATTTGCACGCGCTGGACTGGGGAACCGCACTGGGGGCAATTCGGCTCGGCGGCGTGGGTGAAGAGCAGGCGAAAGGACTCGCCGATTTCCGTGATCGTCGCGACGGTCGAGCGTGCGGCGCGAATCGACTTGCCCTGTCGCAGCGCCACGGAGGGCAAAATCCCTGTAATCGAGTCAACTTGAGGCTTGTCCATTCGCTCAATGAACTGCCGCGCATAGCTCGATAGGCACTCGATGTACCGGCGCTGCCCCTCGGCGTGCAGGGTGTCAAAGGCCAAGGAAGACTTGCCTGAACCCGAAACGCCTGTGACAACCACAAGTTTTCCTTGCGGAATCTCCAGGTCGAAGCCGCGCAAGTTGTGGTGGTGGACGCCCCTGAGGGCAAGGACGGCGGCATGTTCGGTGGGGGTGTGAGCCATGGGGCGTCAGGATAGGCACCCCAGCGTTGCTGGCAAGGACTGGGGAGGCCCTGGGTCGGGCCAGTTAGGTCTAATCGCGTAAGAAAAAAACGAATTGCGCCGATGGCTCGGACGCGATCATGGGCGAACGAGCTCGGTCAGGATGGCCTTTTGCGGCTCGGTCAGGGGCAGATCCGTCAGCAACAAGGCCGCTTGACCCGCGGATTTCCGTTGCAAAGCAGTTAGTTGTCGCGAGACCTGTTTGCGCGCCGCAGAAATCGCTGGATCGCGCCGTAACACCTTGGGATCGTTGCCATGTGTCCCTAACCCTTTGACGATGAGGGCCAGACCCCGGTCTGGAGCTGTCGCCAGCGCCAGCAGGCCCGCCTGGACCAGCAGCCCGCGGTTCTCCATGCCCACGCAAGCCTTTGTCCAAGGGTTGGCGGCGCCCAGGGCCCCGAGGTCGCAAGGATGGTTCGAACGGGCCGCTGAGGCTGAAATGGAGGCCAAGAACGGCCCCGCCTCGGCCCCATGGCGCACCAGGTCCAGCCAAATCGCGTAGGCTTGGTCCAAGTCCGGCTCAACGGCAAGGGCCCGCTGCAGCAGGTCCAGGGCCTGGGGTCTCTGAACCAATATTTTGAAACTATTGGATAAAGCCAGTAGCATCCACACCGGCGTCTGCTTGCTTGCCGGCCACTGCGCCACGGCCGCCTTGAGTTCGACGGGGTCATTGGCTACTTCGGCCAGCCACTGAGCCTGTACTTTGGTATCATTGGGGAATTTTGCGAGACCGGCCCTCAGTACCTCGCTGGAGGAGCGCAGCGTCTGGCCGTCGACCACCACCAAGGCAGGCACGTTGAGGTCCTTGCGCAGGCCAAACCGCTGTAAGTACCTGGCTAGAAAGACATAGGGGCGCCCGTCCTGGCAGAGCCGAGTCGCTAGTTCCAGGCGCTCTCGGTCGCGGGTGAGGTAAACCTCGGGCTCCTTGACAATCATCACGCCTGGACCAGGCAAATCATTGTAATTCACCAGGTTTTCGCACGTCGGTTCGGTGGCAAAGGGGTCCAAGGCCCAGCAAGGACGTGCCCCAAGCCCGACAAGAGCAAACAGCATGATCTGAAACAGTTTCTTGGTCATTTGTCGCCCCCCAGGGTCCAAGCGCGCAAAATCCGATCCTCTGCCAAATGCCTATGATTGTTGCAAAGGAGCGAAGATCTCAAGCGATCATGGCGCGTGCCAGGCGATGGCACCACCTTCGGCCTGAGCTTGCAAAAGCGGCTTGCCTGCAGGCAGTTGCAGGTGGATGGCGGCCTTCTGTCCCCCTTGGGTCAATAGCAAACTCGGCGAGCTGCCAGTGGATTCTGCAAGCCAGTGGCTCACTTCCTGATCATCGGAGATGGAAATCTTGCCGCCATTGGCGCCAGCGACTAGGGCAATCGCGCGCTGCCCCTTGGGTCCACCGAGGATCAGTTCCGCACCCCCGGTTTCGGCAGATTTACGCAGTACAGCCAAGGGCTTATTGGGATCTGCGGGATCAGCCAGTTCAAAGGCCGTCGCTCGAACCAACCGCTGCGGGTGGGGCGGATCGCCTTGGGCATGGGCTTGGCCGATGCACCATTGGGCGCAGAATCCGCCGGAAAATGCCGCGACCAGCATGGCCACGCCATGGAGCCATTTGGAATAAAAAAGCATTTTGATCCTTTCCGGCCCACACTAGGAGTTCAGTACCGGCCACTTTGTGGCGTCCTAGGCTGGAATAACCTTGTTGTTTCATAGAGTTATCTAGTTGGATACCAAGCAAGCGCCTGTTCCGCCGATTAAGCGCCCGTCGCGGCGCGTTCGGCAAGTCGAGCCAGCAATTGCCCATGCAACCCTTGGAAATCACGGCCACTCATCGCCAAGATGACGTCGCCGGGCTGGGCGGTCGAGGCCACAAAGTCGACGATGTCGGGCACCCCGGCAATGAAGCGCGCGGCCTTTCCCTTTGCCTCAATGCTGCGACAAACCACCGCCGCATCCATGATCTGGTCGGCCGTCAGTTTGTCGCCTTCCTTGTGCAGCGGTTGGCACAAAACCACCTGATCAGCCAAGGCAAACGCGTCCGGATACACGGTCTCAAACACCTTGCGCCGCGACGTGTTGGACTCCGCCTCAAACAGCGCCCACAGCTTGCGCCCGGGGTACTGACCGCGGATGGCGGCAATGGTTTCCTTGACGGCCGTCGGGTGATGCGCATAGTCGTCGATGACGGCGACGCCATTGGCAATGCCGCGCAACTCTTGGCGTTTTTTGACGCTTTTGAACTGAGCCAAGGCCTGCTGCGCTACCTCCACGTCGACGCCCAAATCCAGCGCCAGCGTTAGCGCCGCCGCCGCATTGAGGACATTGTGCCGCCCCGGCATCGGCGAGCGGAATCGCCCGATAACCTGTCCGGGCGTCAACCCCGGCAAAGGATTGCGGTAACCGAGGGGCTGGGCCACGCCCGTGCGCAGGGTGAAGTCAGCGCCCTGGTCATCGAGGCTGTGCAGCACGATTTCGATATCCAAGGGCAAAGCCGGTTCCTGATACAGATTGCCTGGTTGGGGCACTTTGGCAAAACCGTAGCGCGCGACCCGGCCCTTGCAATGGGGCAGGACCGCGGTGACCCGCTCGTCCTCGCCCCAGGCCACCAACAGGCCGTCTGCGGGAATTAGGCGGGCGAACAGGGCAAAAGCCCTCTGGACGGCGGCAAAATCGGGATAGATATCGGCGTGATCGAATTCGCACGACGTGAGCACACCATGGTGCGGGCGATAGTGTACAAATTTCGGGCGCTTATCGTAGTAGGCTGTGTCGTACTCGTCGCCTTCGATGACAAACGGCGCGCCTTCCCCCAAGCGGAATGAAGTGCCGAGGTTCAGGGGCACGCCGCCGACTAGCAGTCCGGGTTTTTGCCCAGCAAATTCAAGGAGCCAAGCGGTCAAGGAAGTCGTGGTCGTCTTGCCATGGGTGCCGGCGATCACCGTGGGGATGCGCCCGGGCAGGAATAGCTCGCCTAACCCCTCAGGAAAACTGCAGTAAGGCAGGTTTCGGGCGCGCATGGTTTCGGCTTCGACATTGTCGCGGCGAACCACATTGCCGACGATGACCAAGTCCGGTTGCCACTCGAGGTTGGATGCCGACCAGCCTTCTGTGAATGGAATCGACCACTTCACTAACTGGCTGCGCATCGGGTCAAAGACGGTGACGTCGCTGCCCCGCACTTCAAAGCCCTTGGCTTGCAGCATGCCGGCAAAATTGCCCATGGCTGAGCCGCCGATGCCGATAAGGTGCACCTTGCGCACGGTGTCCCAGCGCACGGCAGGCCGAGGCTCGGGTTGTCGTTCGGCGGGTCCAGGGACAAAATCGGCAGACGGATCGCTGGTAGTCGCTTGTGGATGCATGGCAAATCTCGCAGCAAATTGAGGCCAAGGCCGACCTCACAGTCGGTGTTGTACTTCGCTCTGAGCGGCGAGAGAAATTTTCTAGGTATTGGGCCCGTCACGGTCCAGGTCAGCGGCGGCTTCGGGGTGGTGCCAGCTAGCGAAAGAGACCTTCAATCAAACCGTTGGCCTGCACGGCCTTGCTGCGCCAAATGGAAAGGATGCGCCCATCGGCAAAGCCTGTGATGCGCGGTTGGTCTTTGTCGCCGGTCGCATTGGCGCTGGTTAGGACCGCCTCATCGGTGGAAAAGCCACTGTTTGCACTGAGATCTCGCTCGGCGACTTGGTAGTTGCTGCTGCCGACCGCCGCGCCCTGGGACCGCCAAATCAGCAGGGCCCCGCTGGACAATGGGCCGAGCCACGGCTGATCTTGACTGCCTGTGACAAAGGTGTTGGCCGTGACCATGGGGCCCAAGGCCTGTAAGAGTGCATCCAGATGGCGCATTTTGACCCCGTTGCCGTTGCCGTCGCCGCTGGTAGCTTGCCATGCGGCTAAGAACTCGCCGCTGCTGGCGCTCAAGGTCACGGTATCGGCGTTGGCTGCCGGATCACTGACCACAACGACGCCACTGGCAAAGGTCCCTGTGGAGGTCAAAGCCCGTGCGCGGATTCGGGATTTTGCATTGGCGCCACCAAAGGCATGAGTCCAAGCGATGACGATGTCCCCGGTGCTGCGAACGGCTACGGCGGGCGTCGTCTGGTTGCCGGTGACCGGGTCGTCGGCATTGGCCGGGTCGTCGTTGACGATAATCGGCGTGCCCAGGGCTGCCCCCGTGGCGTCGAACAACGCGGCTCCGATGCCCTTGTCGCCGGAACCTTCAATGGCATCGCTGGTCCACGCGACGACAAAGCCGCCACTCCAGGAAGCCAAGGCAGGCTCCGTCTGCGCGCCCGAGTTGTCTCCGGAATTACCAATCAATACAGGTCCTTTGGTGGCTCCGGCGCCGTCAAACAGCTGCACCGAGATGTTCTGATCCATGCCGGAAGTGACCCAGGCAATGGCAAAGCCAGTGCCGACGGCGGTTGCGGCGAGACGACTGCCGCTGCCACTGCTGAGCAATGAATTGCTTGCGATCTTCGCCGATGCGGCCTTGGGCTTGCCGTCGACGCCAAACATGCGCAGGCGTACGTCGGCGGCGTTGCTGCTGTCGACCAGCCAGGCGACGGCAAAGGAACCGTCTGTTAAAGCAACGACTTGCGGGGACGCGGCGGAGGCCGTGTCGCTCAGCGTTTGCAGTCCATCGATGGCGCAGGCACCTTGACCGGTGCAGTGGGCGTCGGCGTTGCAACTGCTGCCGGCCAAGACCGATTTACCGTCGACGGCGCACTTACCGATCTTGGTCTTATCACTGGGATCACAGGACAATTGGTTCGGTACGCACACGCCACAGCTGCCCGCGTAGCACACCGGCGTTAGGGCCCCGCACGCCGCGGGCGCGCCCCAGGCACCCTTGCTGCAACTCGCGAATTTCGCGGCTTCTGTGCATGCAGTGCTTCCATCGCTGGCCAGGGTCAACTTGCCGTCGGCGCCGATGAGCGGACATTGTCCCGCCTTTTCAACGCAGACCTTGGCCCCACCGCCGAGGGTGCTGGCGCAATTGCCGCTTGCGCATTGGGTATTGCTGGTGCACGCGGCACCGGTGCTGCAGACGCCGATGTCGGTCTTGCCGTCGCAATCATTGTCAACGCCATCACAGCTTTGCTCAATCGCTTCATAGCCCTTGACGGCGACCAGGTTGCACATCCACTTGCCGCCAACGCAGCCACTCGGCACGCCAGCCGCGCACACGCCTTGGCTCGGGCACTTGGCGGCAGCCGGGTCGCTTAGCGATTCGTCGGTCAGGCCATCGCAGTCGTTGTCCAGGCCATCGCATGTCTTTTCAACGGCTTCAAAGGCGGTCACAGCGCTGGTATCGCAGGTCCATTTGCCGCCGCCGCAGGTCGCCTTGGCCTTGCCGGCGCACACACCAACGGTGCAACCGATCTTGCTGGCGTCGAGGCCCTCGGGTTCGTCGGTCTTGCCATCGCAATTGTTGTCGAGGCCATCGCACAAGGTCTCCGTGACCGCTTGGTACATCGCTACATGGCTGTAATCACAAACGCCTTGTCCTGTCTTGCACACGGCCGAAGTGCCATAGGCGCACACGCCAGCGGTCAGGCAGTTGCTGGTCGAAGGCGAGGCGCTCTCATCGGTCTGGCCGTCGCAGTCATTGTCTTTGTTGTCGCAGGTTTGTTCAAAGGCTTCATAGCCTTGCCCGGCCAGACTGGCCCAGTCGCAGACGAACAAGCCACCCTGGCACAAAACGCTGCCATTGGCGCAGATGCCCTTGTCGCCACAAGGATTTTTCGCCGGCGGTGCCAGTTTGTTGTCCGTACCGCCGTCGCAGTCGTTGTCGAGGCCGTCGCAGGCCGACTCGGTCGCCTGATAGCCAGGAATGCTATTGTAATTGCAAACCAAACTTCCCTGACTGCAGACCTTGACCACCTGGTTTTTGAAGGCGTCGCACACGCCCAGGCTCAGGCAACCGTTGGTTTCGGTGCCGACCAAGGGCAAGCCGGTGCCGGCCAAGTTGTCGGTCTTGCCGTCACAGTCGTTGTCCAAGGTATCGCATGTAGTTTCAAAGGCTTGATAGCCAGATAGGGCGCTGTACAGGCAGATAGCTTGGCCCCCCTGGCAGGCTTGGACCACGCCCGCACAGACGCCTGCCGACTGGCATTTGAGGCTGCTGACCTGCAAGCCCGTGTCGATCTCGCCGTCACAATCGTTGTCCTTGCCGTCGCACTTGGTTTCTTTGTCTTCATAGTCAGGCGCTTGCGCATATCCGCAGTCCCACTGACCTTGAGCCGTGCACAGGGGGGCCGCTAGGGCCGCGCACACGCCCATTCGCTTGCAATCACTGGGTTTGGCTACGACCTCTTCATCGGTTTGGCCGTCGCAGTCGTTGTCCTTGCCGTCGCAGCGGTCCTCGACCGCTTGGTAATCCGGTAAGCTGCTGAAATCGCAAAGCCATTTGCCACCTAGGCATAGTCCCTTGGGTGAGCTGAGGGCGCCGCAGACGCCGACGCTGGGACAGACCGGTTTGGCGCTGGCGGCGAGTTCGTCCACGGCCCCGTTGCAGTTGTTGTCTAGGCCGTCGCAGGTTGTATCGCTGGCGGCGTACGATAGGGGAGCAACCGCCAATTTCCCTTTAGCATCCTTGGGATGCAGGGCGGCGGTGCCGTGCCAGACCCAGCTGCTACAACCGGCAAACTGGCCGGTGGACGGGTTGATCGTGCAGGTGCCTGTCCAGTAATCCTTGGCGTCGACCGAGCAAACCCCGTGCCGTGTGTTGCAAGGATCTGGATTGCAAGGATTCTGGCCGATTTGGCTCACTTGAACTTGGCAGCCGAGCAGCAGCAGCAGGGCCGAGAAGACCGAGAGTAGCGCAGATCCAAACAATAATCTGCAATTATTGAGAAATTCAAACAATTGCCCGCGCGTGTCGCAGGGTCCGTGGCCGGAGCAACGGTCTTTGGGCGGCGTGGGCGCGGCGGTCATGGCGACTCCTGACAAGGGCAAATACGGCATCGGCGCTAGAAAATCCATGCTGCAGAAAAGCCCGTGGGGGCAACGGAAAACTGCGGAACGGCACTGATTCGCTGCCACAGGGTCGGCGGGGCTGCGTCACCGGTGGTCGCCGGCGGGTGAGCAGATGGGCCGAGGATCCACCAAGCGGTGCCGGCGGCAATCAGCAAACCACCGCCGACAAAGCAGTAATTCGCCAATTTGCTGTTGTCCTGGGCACTGCTGATCAAGGTGGTTTGGTCGCTGAGGAAAGACAAAGTACCCGGAGACAACGTCTTGACATCCTGAGCATTTTGCCGGGTCTGCAGGCCGAACCAGCCTCCCGCCAGCAAGGCCGCGGCACCCAAGGCGCTGACGGTCACGGGCCCGTAGGCATGAAGAAAGGATTTGCCGGACCGCGGGGGGGCCTGAGCGATGAGGCCCGTTTCAGTATCTTGCGGTTTATCCTCAGGAATGACCAGCTTGGGCGGCACGATCGGCACCTTGTCGGGCTCCGGTTTGATGTCCGGCAGAGGCACCTTCTCCGGGACCTTGTTCGGAACCGGGTCTGCCTTGGGCTCCGGTGTGATCAAAACGTCGTGTTTTTCTTGGATTTTTCCAGGCTTGGCGTTGGGCGTGCCGACCAGCATGGGCCCGCTTTCCTCTTCGGTCAGGGCAATAGCCACGGTATTGCCCTCGGGACCACCGACCTGGAAGGTGCGCAATTCACTGTTGTATCCCTTGGCGCTGCTTTCGATGTTCCAGGTGCCAGGCGCCAAGAACACATCGCCCGACCCCAGCAGCACCCGTTGCGGCCCTTCTAGCTTGTTTCGGCCAGCGCGGTTGAGTTCGACGCGGGCACCGTAAGGCTGAACCAGAATCGCAACTCTATGTAATCCTGGTGGAACTAGCGCTGAAAGCCTCTTTAAGTTATCCTCCAGCAGCTTGCGTTGGGCTTCGCTCATGTCGAAGGTCAGCGCCAACTCTGCGGCATCACGGGCTTCTGCAAATAGCTTCGCTTTTTCAACGGACTGGCCATAGCCAATCAGCAGCGCTGGACTTTGGTGCAGGTGGTAGGCGGCGCGGTAGTACTCGGCGGCCAATTCGTCTTGGCCTGCGCGGGTTTCAATCCTGGCCAGCGCGGCCATACGCAGGGACATGGCGTAGCGCTCAGGCGCGGTGAATTGCCATTCAATGCCACGTCTTGGGGTGAGCGTCACCTGTTCGGTGGGACCACCGCAAGCGGCCAGGGTAGCAATCAAGAATAGTAGAAAAATACGCGACATTGCACGGCTGTAGCGGCGTAGCAAGTGGATGATGGGCGAGGCTGGTGGCACGGCAAGTCGGTCCATCTCAATTGCAGACTAAGGGCCAAGCCCGCTGCTGTCAACGAAATCACTGCACGCGGATCGGCACCTTGTGCTGCATCTGCGCGGGGTCACTGTTCCTCGCCCGTTGCAGGGCACGGGCGGTCGCGGCCAAACCACTAGCACCTCAAACCGGAAGTTCCTTGCGGGTTGGAGGTACAGAGTTTGCTTCTAGTTTCAAGGGGCCCGCGATCTCCACTTGGCCGTGCCAGCCTTGGCACGGCTCATGTGCTGCGCCCGCTGTGGAGTCATCTCCCCGCCCGCGCACGGGGGCTCACCCGTGCGTTCGGCCGGTCGCCGGCTGCAAAGTCTACAACGCCGAGTCCTTTGCGGTAACCCGGAAAGGACTTAGGGGGTTACGTGGACTAGCGCTTGGCCCACCCACTATTGCAGGGCGGCCTTCATCCGGCCGAGCCAAGGAGCCGCCTCTGGCAACAAGCCGAATTCACGCCCCGCCGCTTTAAAAGACGCACTGGCCGTCTGCGGATCGAGCCCGTGGGCAAGGAAGATGCGCGTTTGCAATTCACTCGGCAAGGCAATGAGTTGGCCTACATCACCGGCGCTCTTGGCAGAAGCCATCGCCGCCTTGAAGGTGAGGTCCTCAAAGCCTTCGACGATTTGTTCAAGGATCGACATGAACACTGCTTTTTCCATAAGGAATCCTTGCAGAGGCCCGGGCCTCTTCTATTCGTCCGCGTACTGACGCACAACCCGGCCCGCGTCTTTGTATTCCCGCTCGCCAGCCTTGGCCAGTAGTGCATAATTGATAGGGATTTGCTGCTCAGCTGCCCAGACCGCGGCGCGAATCACAGCATTTTGGATCTGGCCGCCCGTCAGTTCGTAGTCGATGGCCAAATCAGCAAAGCGCAATTCCGTTTCGCGTGGCGCGGTTTCCGGAATCATGACACGCCACAGGCGTTCGCGTTCGGTCTTGTCGGGTGCCGGGAAACTCGGTTTGAAGCGAATGCGGCGCATGAACGCCTGGTCAATGCTTTCTGGGTGGTTGGAGGTAAGTATCACCAAACCATCAAAATCTTCAAGGCGTTGCAGCAGGTAGTTGACTTCCAAGTTGGCGTACCGGTCCACAGAGGATTGCACATCGGTGCGCTTGGCAAAGAGGGAATCGGCTTCATCAAACAGCAGGGCGATGCCGGAATCCTGAGCAGCATCAAATAGTTTGCTTAGACGTTCCTCCGTCTCGCCGATGTACTTGGACACCACGCTGGCAAGGTCTACGCGGAAGAGCTCCAGCCCCAGATCGCGTGCAACCAGGCCTGCGCAAAGCGTTTTTCCTGTGCCCGACGGGCCCGAAAACAGCGAAGTGAGTGCGCGGTTGTAGCCCATTGTGCGACCGTAGCCTTGTTCGTCAAGCACGAAGCTGGCATGGCGGCCAAACTGGACCATTTCTTCAAGGATATCTTTGGTTTCTGTAGGAAGTACCGTTGTTTCCCAGCGGCCGCGTACGTTAATGCGCGTGGCCAAGCCGGCGAGGTGAGAACTGGCGACGTCGCGGCAGCTCTTCTCCAAATCGGTCAGGTGAATGCGACCTGAACCTGAAATATTGCGCTGCCTTGCACTGGCAGCAGCGAGGTTGACCGCCAAATCAATCTCGTCCACGCCGAACTTGAAGATCGCCGCCGAGCGCACAGCATCTTCCATTTCCTCAGGCGCCATCTTGGCTTGCAGTCGTTCTTGCCACAGGGTCGTGCGATCGTCGACGCTGGGAGCCGTCGTCGGCAGCTCGATGCAGCCGATCTCGCGCAGCAGGTGTAAGTGCGCACGCGGGGACAGTTTGTGCTCCTCGACGCGGGAACTGGCTGGCGCATGGAAGAAAAGTGTCGTCGTTTCCGTCTTCAGGAGTTGGACCAGTGCCGCTAGGCGCTCCACCCCATGATCGCCGGCGTCCAATACCTCCGCATGGGCAAAGAACAATCCGGCCCGCATCAGGCGCGCGCGGCCCAGGACATGGCCCAGCCGTGCCACGGGTTCTTGCACCAGCAAGTCTAGGCGCACCTCCAGCAGACCTTCGCCCATCATTTGCAGGGCGTCGCGGGCGATGTGCAGGGCCCCGGCGCGTTCAGGACCTAGGACAAGAAAGCGTCTCCGTTGACGAAATCCCCTGGACAAAGCCTGTTGCAGCGCTGGCGCCGTGGCGGCCGGCGAGGGATCATCGTCGCGCGGTTGTAGCCACATGACCCCAGGCAGGTCGTCTAACTGCACAGAAAGACCGAGCAAATAGCCGCAGACAAAGGCAGGGGCCCTCAGGGCTTGGCGTCCGTCATCGCCACGGCTCAGCACCAAGCCATAGCGCCGCAACACTTGGTTATCCCTCAGACTTGCAAGGACTTTGCCGCCGCGAATGGCAAAAGGGTCAACGCCGTGACTCAGCAAATCTTCTGGCCAAAAACTTCGGGTGGAATCGCGCCATAAGGCCCGGTAAAGCCAAAGAAATTCTGGAACAAGCTCTGGGGCTAGCAAAAGCCACAGGACGTCGCATTCCAGGTCTGAGAGGCCAAAAATGACACGCAGTTCATCAAAGCGCTGTCCGCCCGTCGTGGTCGGGGCTAAATCGTCATAGGCCGTGCAGAGTTGTGACTCCATGCGCTGGACAAAGGCCATGCGCTCCGGGTCCAGGGCCTCGCCGCGCAGGCAGCGCAAACAGGTCGAGTCTAGGGTTTGCAATGTCGCAGAAGGCAGCGGATTGGAAGAGGAATCGTCGGTCCCCTTGTCCCAAGGCCTCAGCACGGCCAGGTACCGCTGCATCATGGCGCGCACGCGTTCGATGTACGGCGCGAATTCCAGGGCCGCCCCTTGCAGCCAGGGCTGAGCGGCCTGGGCATCAACCTGCGTTTGGCTTGCATCTGCGCCTAGTTCAGCGCGGAGCAACTGACGCAGCAGGTCGACCTGGCCATCGCTCAAGTCATCGGTGCTGAGGTCGGGATCGATGCGCGCCCGGTCGAGCAGGGTCTTGGCCTTAGCCCTTGAAACCCCTGGCAAATAGGTAAGCGCAGTCTCGACGGGACGGTGCGGAGGTAAGCCTGTCAATCCACTACGTGCCATGGGCCCCAAGGTACCGTGCGTCGCTCGGCGTGGCAATCGCATACCCACCGGGCCTTTGGCCTGCTACACTGTGGCGCCCAGGGGAAAGCGTACAAGACGATGTCGGACCAGATACTGCAAGCCGGTGAAATCATTGGTGACGGTTATGTGATCGAGCGCCTGCTTGGCGGCGGCGGCATGGGGCAGGTCTATCTGGCCCGCGACCCGCGTCTGGACCGGCTCGTTGCGATCAAATTGCTTCATGAAGACGTGGCTTTGAGTGAGGAGGCGGATTCTCGTTTTCGCCGCGAGGCTCGGGCGCTGTCTCGGGTCGTTCATCCAAATGTTGTGGGAATCCACGCGTTTGGCCGCCGTGACGCCACATGGTACTTGGTCATGGAGTATGTCGAGGGTTACAGCCTCGAACAGGTCCTGGAAGACGGGCCGATGCCTCTAGCGGAAGTTGTTCATATCACACGGCAAGTGGCCTCTGGTCTGGCCGAGGCCCATGCCCTGGGCATCATCCACCGCGATGTCAAGCCCGGCAATATCCTTTTGCGTCCGCTGGCTTCAGGGGGCCTGCTCGCCAAGGTCGTCGACTTCGGCTTAGCGCGGCAGTTTGAAGGGCAGCAGACCCACGTTGTCACGCAGCAAGCGCGCATTCTGGGTACGCCGGCCTACATGTCTCCTGAGCAAATTCAAGCACAACCGCTTGATGGCAGGACGGACTTGTACGCCCTGGCGGCCATGGTCTATCAGATGCTCACGGGGCGATTGCCCTATCATCGCGAGACGTTACAGGGCCTGCTTATGGCCCATTTGGTCGATCAACCCGCGCCGATCGACCAGCGCGGCGATGCCACGATTCCCCAGGCTGTTCAACGCGAAATCCTGCGTGGTTTGGAGAAGTCGCCGGACCAGCGCCACGCCTCGGTCGTAGCATTTGCCCAAGCGCTTGAAGATGCAGCTGATCTGACCGGCCGCGTTCAGGCAGGCGAGGGCCTTGCCTGTCCCGGATGCGGCGTAGCACCGGTGCGCGGAGGTGGATTCTGCACGCGCTGTGGCAGTGCAATTCCCTTGCAACAATGCGGAGCTTGTGGGGCTCGCCGCCAAGGGGAACGCTACCATTGCTCCGATTGCGGGGCTTCTCTCCTCGCGTGGCCGGCCGGCGCATCGGCCCTGACGGCTGGGCTACGCTTGTTTTCCGCGATCGTCGTGGTTTGCCGCTTGCGTGCTCAAGGGGCCGATCTCCAAGTACAGGCTGATTTTGCAGGAAGTTTTGCTGCTGCGATCGGTCGTGAGGGTGGACGGGCGGTCGCGGTGCTGGGCCAAGAAGCAGTCGCGCTCTTTGGCCTTGGCGGTATGCGCGAGGGCGATTTGGCCACCGCGGCCGACGCTGCACTGGCCTTGCCGGCCCTGTTCGCGACCACAGAGTCTGGGCAACGACCTGATGTATCTATGCAAATTGGTTTGGAATTGGGCCTAGTCAGCAGTCGCGGCATTGGGGTCGCTTGGGGGCTTGCCGTCGTTGGCGGACAGGCCGTTGAGGCTGCCCGCGCCTGTGCCCTGACCGCGCCCTTAGGCGGTGTTTCTGCAGGGGAATCTGCGTACCGCGACCTGCGTGGGCAGTTTGAGTCCCGCCTTGAGCCCGGCAGCAAGAGGCCTGTGTTGGTCCGGCGCCGCGATGCGACGGCCGCTTTGGCCGACTACATGGGCCGCGATCGGCACGCAGCTTGGCTCGGACGAAGCGCGGAACTGGCCATGTTGCAACGGCTTGCCCGCAAATCTCGCCGCGATGGCTGTTTGAGTGCTGTGCCGATCTTAGGGCCGACCTCAGCCGGTAAGTCGCGTCTTGTCGGGGAACTTCTCAAAAAACTTGATGAATCTGGTGAGCCTTGGCGTCTGGAAGTGGCTCGCTGCCCTCCCCAATCGGGGGCGGGCGCTTGGCAGCCCCTGCTCGACCTGCTGCGCCACCGCCTGGATTCCGTGGCCGAAGGTGGCGATTTGGCAGCGCGAATGATGCGTTTGCCCGGGCTGGATGACGGCGATTCCGAGCAATTGCACCGTCGTGTTCAGGCCTTGCTTCGCATGGTCGGCCTCGATCGGCCGCCGACCCAAGAGCCTCTGCAGCAGGCCGTGCCCAAACCGGCCTCGGAAGCCGAATTGCACGCGGCCTTTGAGGCTTGGGGCGCATTATTGCAGGGTTTGTGCCAGGAAAAGCCCCTGGTGATCGTCGTCGAGGATCTCCAACACGCCCGCCCGACCACCTTGGCCCTGATCGGCCACATCGCGCGCAAGTGCGAGGATTCACCGCTTTTGTTGCTGTTGCCCTTGCGCAATGAACACGCCGAGGCCGTTCTGGCCGGTATGCAGCTTCCGGCCCTGCGCAATTCGCCCATTGAGTTGGAACCTCTGGAGTTAGCCGAGGTTGAGGCGCTTGTCAGGTCGATCCTGCCCGGGTTCGCGCCGCCTGCAGCGCTGGTGCACGCCATTGCCCGCTTTGCCGAAGGACTGCCCGGCCGCGTTGAGCAGGCCCTGGATGCCTTGATGGATGAAGGGGTTTTGCTGCCCACCGCGCAAGGCTGGCATGTCGACCGCACCGATGTCGCCGTGGGCGTGCTCGAGAGGTCGGCTTCCGAACTGCTCTTGCGTCGCGTAGGCCGCCTGGCGCCGGCGGAACGGTCTGTGCTGGAATCCCTTGCCGTCGCTGGTAATTCGGCCCCACAGGGTCAGCTCGTCGCCATGCGCCAAGAAACGCTCAATGAGTCGGATTTGGCCAAGCTGGCCCGAGCCGGGCTCTTGCAAGAGGCGCGCGTGCAACCCTTTGCTGGCCAACGGCAATGGCGGCTGCTTCATCCCCAGCTTGGTCCCTTGTTGCGCGAAGCGATGGCCCGGGCCCCGCGGGTCGCCCTGCATCGTGCGGCGGCGCGCTGGCTGGAAGCATGGTCGGGCGCGCGGCCACCGGGGTATGGGGCGGCGCTCGCTAGTCACCATCTACAGGCCGGCGATGCACCCGATGCAGCCCGACATCTGCTGCAAAATGCCAGAGATGCCGTGCGTGCCTTTGCTACCCGCGACGGCTTTGACGCGTACTGCTCAGCCGCTGACGTGGCGGCTGGCTGGCTCAACGCCCATCCTGGCGATGACGCGTTGCGTGGCGTTCTCTTGGCTGCCCTGGGTGGAATCGCAGAAACCGGTTTGCGCATTGGGGAATTGGACCGAGCCCTGCTCGCCACGGAACACGCGTCCCTTGCCGCCGGTGATCAGGGGCCCTGGCAACTGATTCGCCTGCGCTTGCAGTGTGTTCGGGGGCAAATCCTTGATTCTAAAGGGCATCCCGATGAGGCGATCGCCGCTTTGCGTCAAGCCATCGATACGGCGCGGACACGGACCGATGGTTTTGCCGTCTCGATTTTCGCGGTGTCCCTGATCTGCATGGTCCTGCAACGCTGCGGCCGGATTGCAGAATCTGTCGCCATCGCCGAACAAGCCCTGTTGCAATGCGATCAGGCCGAGGGGATCGACGACCCGGAGTTGTTCGCCGGCGTCGGCCGTTTGCATACCTGGCTGGGCCATGCGGCCTCAAGGCAGAAGGAATTCGCCAAGGCTCAGGCGGAGTATGCCGCCGCGAGTCGAGTCTTCCACCGTATCGGCGATGACATCGGCGCAGCCATGGCCGAACTTTCGACCGGCAACGTGGCGTACCGCGCCGGCCAACTAGCGACCGCGGAAGACGTATATCGTGATGTTTCAAGTACATGTGAGGCACTCGACGACGTCATTGGTCAAGCCACGGCGCAAACCAACCTCGGCAACGTGTTGTTGGATCAGGGGCGGGCCCAAGAAGCGCTGGCGGCGTTGATGGCCTCTGATCGCTTGCAGCGGCGCAGCGGTCGTCTGGAGAACCTGCCAGAAACGCTGCGGTTACAAGCGCTTGCCTGTGTTGCCCTGGCCGATCCGTTGCGCGGGCGTGCGCTGGCTCAAGAAGCGCTGACAACGGCGGAACGCTTCGGCCAAGTTGCTGCAATTGCTGGGATTCGCCAAGTTCTGCAGGCCATCGGCGCGTAGAATTGACTCACAGTGGCTCTCCGTTAGTCGATCGACGAAAATTCTTTCTTTGATTTCAGCCATCTAGCGCGATGGGCACCGGCGAACGCAGCGCGCATGTTGCCGGTCACGTAAGGGCTTGATTTGGGTCAAGTTCTGCTGCCCTTGGTGGCTTGCTGTCCTCTTCATACGGCCTATGATCGCATTGGCGGTGCACAGCGACCCCTGGCGGGTTGCGAAATGTGGTCGCCGTCCCGGCCGCTGTTGCATCAGCGCGCAGCTCGGAAAACCTTAGGATCAAAGCGATATTCCAAGGTTCCGGGCCCACATCAGCGAGCGCATTGCCGGCCAAGGTTGGTTCCCCTGCGGACCTCCACCGCCGGCACGGCAGCTTGCGGGGAGTTGGTCATCGTGAATGCCGTTGGAAATACGAAGTTTTGGACGTGGTTGTTGGCTGTAGCGACGGGGACCCTGCTGATATCCGGCGTGGTATTTGCAATCGATGTCCCCAAGGACAAACAGGAAATCAAGATCGAGCATCTCAAGGGCAAGAAGGGCGCGGTGACTTTTCCGCATCACAAGCACGCCACTGAGTTCAAGAATGCAAAGGGCGAGCCCCTGACCTGCAAAACGTGCCACCACACGGAGAAGGCCGAGCCCAAGAGTGCAAAGGAAGTCAAGGGTTGCCCGGAATGCCACATGCAGGAAGGACAGCCGCAGAAGGAATTCAACGGCAAGAAGGCCCCGTACATGGCCACCAAGTCGGGCGACGACTGGGACAAGAAGTCCGTGATTTTCCACAAGGTCTGCCTTGACTGCCACAAGAAGCTAGCCACGGCCGAGAAGCCCATCGACAAGTGCAAGAACTGCCACGGCGGCAAGTAGTTAGGCCTGAAATTGTCGGCCTAAGCGCCCGCGCCGACTCAGCCTCCGGCAGTCATTGCCGGCTCTGAGTCTGCGCCTGCAGCTCGACCACCTGCAAACTGCTGGAATAAAGTCAAGCAGCGCCAGGGCTTGAGGGCAAAATCGACTGGATTTTGCGCGGGCTCTAGCGGACAACCCGCAAAGGCACTGGGGTTTCCTGGGTCGGCTCGCGGGGCGGGTGCAGATCTTCCTGCAAAATCTTCATAATTTCGCGGTCATCGTAGCCGGCGCGGCGAATTCGCTCAAGGCGGTCGCGCAGGCGGTCCAAGTCCGTGCGAATTCCATAGGTTTTCAGAATGGAATCGATGCGTTCATGATGCCGCTCGATGGCTTCGGTGGCGCTGATGTACCCGTGCAGAGCCGACTCAGCGCGTTGCCAGAAGTTCAGCGGGTTGGTATTGAAGAATTTCACATCCGTTTCGCTGGGTTCTAGCAGAATGATGTCGCCGTGAAAGGCAGGGTCGATCTGCAGCTTCTGGATACTGATCATCAGCCGGGTGTGCAGAAGTGTACGAAACGCTTGGTTAATGACGGTACCAATGCCCATGTCCGATAGGGAAGTCTGGCCGTTGAGCAACTGATCGGCGTGGTAATTCACAAAGGGACGGAAGGGGTTGTACGCCACGATCAGCGATGCGCCGCGGCGGGTAGCTTCGCTCATGTTGGCCGTTCGCCGCACGCCCGCGTCGAGGTAGTCCTGCCCGCGGATGCGTGCCGGTCGATAAAAGCCTGGAATTGCTGTGGAAGCCTGGACCGCTTGGCTGATGGTGACCGAGTTGTCGGCGTCGTGGCCAAACACCACCCCTTCGGCGGTGTTGAGGTTGGTCGCGCCGATATACAAGGACTTCTGCCGCTCCATGTGCAAGAGTCTAAAATCATTGGGAACATGGTTGCGGCGCAGTTGCTCGCGGATGAACTGTTCGATGCCCGAATTCTCAAATAAGCCACTGGGAAGATAGGAGAAACCTGCGCGGAGATTGGCGTTGCGCATGGTGTCGTGGACAATAGGCCAGATCAGCTGTTCGGCATTGCGATAGTCGGGATCGCGCAGGAAGGCTCGAATCCGATTGAGCAATTCTGGGCGATGGTCCCGCATTTGCGCAATCATGGCTAGGCCCGCGCCAGGCACTACGCTGATGAGGTCACGGGCAGCGCGCACGGGCTTGTAGGCGAACTCGCGCCAGTTGGGCCGGTAGAAGTGTTGGGGCGAAAAGCGGCTGATTTTGTCGGAGTTTCCGTCCAGCGATTTCAGCATTTCCTCAGGGCCGATGCCCGCCGCCATGGGGGCAGCCAGGAAGGCACCGGCGGAAACACCGACAAAGATGTCAAAATCGACGACAGAACGGTTGGCAAGCAGTGAATTAAGCGCGATCAGGCCGCCGATCTTGAAGGCGCCGCCAGAAATGGCTCCGCCGGCCAGGACCAAGGCGGTCTTTGCGTGCGGCCGAATGCGGGACCGATCGCCCTTTTCGACAAAAGTCATGCCCATATGCGGCCTCGTGCTTGTGGGTAACGCACCGTGACGGAATCAACCGACCGAGAATCAAGCCAAGCTGCCTTGTCGCGCAGCGGCGACCGACGCAATTGGCCGGCCCACTAGCTTGCAGTGTGACCAGATGGCGGTCCGTTTTGCAAAAACAGGTCCACTTGGCGCTTAGCCTGGGGCCCACCGACCTCAAGCGCCGGTGCCGCGTACAGGCCTTCGAGCAGTCGCTGGGCCAGGCGAGAAAGCCCGGAAGTCTTTGACATTGCTTGGGCCAAGGGCATCCACCGCTGCGCGACGTAGCCCAGCGCGCCAAGGTCCACCGGGCGATCCTCGGTGCGCACCAGCAGGGGCCTGACCTCATAGCGGCGGTGCGTCAAAATATGTGTGATCATAGGTTGTTCTTGTGCATTGGCTAGCGCTTGATCGCTCAGCCAGTTCTGCAGTCGCTCGGCACCGTCCGGCCCTTCGGTTCCCGGCGGTTCCCAGAGGCCGGCCCAGCGTCCTGAACTCGGGCGTTGGCCAAGCAAAACAAGCATTTGCCCCGGATCTGCCACCTGCGCATCCGCCGAGTCCACCACCACCAAGGCGTGCTGCGCAGCGACGATCGGCGAAGTCTTGCGCTGGCGCGGGGGTGGAAAATCCGTAGGCGTGCCAAGGGCAAATGCTTGGCAGCCGGCAGAAACAGGGCACTGAGAGCAGTCCGGGTTGCGAGGCGAACAGATGGTGGCGCCCAATTCCATCAACGCCTGATTCCAAGCACTTGGCGATTGCCGGGCACTCGGGCTATGCAACCAGCGCTCCGCGTGCTGCCAAATCAGCGATTTCCCAGGCGTGGACTGCGGATCGGCAGCCACCGCGTGCCAGCGCGCCAGGACCCGCGCCACATTGCCATCGACAAGGGCCGCCGGCTGACCGAACGCGATCGACCGAATCGCGCCCACCGTGTAAGGGCCTAGGCCTGGCAGAGACGCCAGCGACCCTTCATCGGACGGAATAACGCCAGAAAACTGGGTGGTTACTTCAACTGCGGTGCGATGCAGGTTGCGGGCGCGATTGTAATAGCCAAGGCCGGTCCACTGCGCCAGCACATCATCGAGGCTCGCACTAGCCAAATCCTCTATGGTTGGCCATCGTTGCATCCAGCGACGGAAGTAATCCAGTACCGTTTCGACCCGGGTTTGCTGCAGCATCAACTCCGAGACAAGGACGGCGTAGGCGGGCGTCGGTGGTGCACCGGGAGGACTTCGCCACGGTAACTGCCGTTGCTGCAAAGCGAACCACTGCAGCAGTGCTTCTGCGTGGGCGTCGGTGTAGAGCGGGTCTTGCAAAGCGATTCTCCTCTCGAGGGACCCACAGCCGCCAAGCAGCAACTCGCCTGACGGAGGAGAACAGTCGGATTTTGCTTAGGTTTCTAGGGATGGGGCGGTCCCAGCAATCGGGCATCGAAGCAGGTCTGCCTCCAGGAAACCTGCGCAGCCTCAATCTCGATCACCAAGTCCTGCCCTTGGTCGGGCGGTGCAATTTCCGCGCGCCAGGGGATGTAGGAGAAATCCCCTTTAGCGATGCGGTGTTCTGTTAGGACTCGTTCGCCCATCTTGACGCGAAAGGTGGTATCGCTGCCTTCGTCGACGCGGACGCCCCACATGCGTAGACCAAAATGTCCTGCAATTTCGCGGGCTGCCGGTGGGGATTTCCAGGTCATGCGCGTCACCTGTCCGTCTTGGCTGGGCTGCACGAAGATGCAGCGGCGCCGCCCCGTGCCCACCTCGCTTTCAAAGGCCCAGATTTGCAGCCACCAGCCATTGCCAGGGCATTCAAAATGGTTGTTCTGCCAGGTACATAGGTCGCCTATCCCCTTTTTCGTCTCCCGCTGCACTTTGGCGTTGGCCAGTTGGGCGTAGGCGTCAAAGACAGTCGTAGAGGCCGGTAATTCAAAGAGGTCCAGGGCCGTTCCATGGCCATAGTCACGAGCGCTGGCGTGGATCGCTGGCTTGGGCAGTTCGACGCTGCGGCCAAAGCCGTGGGTAGAGACCACCCAAACACGCTTGAACCCATCGAAATCCCAGGGATCAAGGGGATCAGACAAGCGCAATGCGGCGTTGAAGTCGAGTTGGCGCTGCTCGAACTTCTGCACAAAGCGCCACGGCTCAGCCGCACTCCAACCTGGGATAAACACGATTGCATCGCCCGGTTGCAGTTCCTTACCCAGGGCATCCGCCGCGATTTGTAGACTTGCGTCATCGGGCGCAAGGCCCAGCCGGTGGTTGCGCGCCACCATGACCCACGCCGCCGTGCTGATGATCAGCACCGCCCCGATAAAGGCGGCGGCCTGACGCCAGCGCGGCGTGTCGGGCACCTGTAGGTAGGGAAGCGGCGGAAATTTCACGAAAATCAGTCCTCAAAGGTCATGGTGCAAAGACAAGGTCACATGCCAACTATCGCCGCCTAGAGAAGTCGCCTGGACAGCCGAGGTCGCGTCATTCTTCTCGACCGTTCGCCGCGACAAGGACGTGTAACCCAAGGCAATATCAAATTGAAGTGGCTTTCCCTGAACCCCCGGCTGCGCCACGGTCCGCAGGCCCGCGCCCACAGTGACCGTCGTCGCCGGCGCGTCCAGGTAGCTGGCTGCGGCATCGGCCCGTGGCAACGGCGTTGGACGGTACTGCACCCCGCCGCGCAAGACCAGATAGGGGTTCGCCTGCATTTCTAACCCCGCACGCGGCTGAAGGATATCGCGGGCTCCCATCGCAACGGGGGTATTGCTGACGGCCAGCAACGTGGTGCTATTGTTGCTACGCGACTGGGTCAAGTACCTGTCATCCAGCGACAATTGCACATCGGCAGCCATGGGCGGCAACTCCGACCAGCGCAGCCAAGCCACGCCCGCCGTGGTCAACCAACGCCCCGTGCGATAGGAACCGGCCAGGGCAAATACATCGGGCAAAAACAGACCAACCCCTTGAATCTGAAAATGAAGTAGACCGAAGTCCTGCACATTGACGGTCAGGGGTAGGGCATAGCTCACGTAGGACTTGGAGCGCCAAACTAGGCCAATTCGCACAGAATCTGAAGGCATTAGCGTCATGCCGACGATTGGATAGGGGCGCGTCGCAAGTTGAATATCGAGTTGTTTGCTGGTGTTGCGGTGATCGAGAACGCTGAGGTCGACTTGGGCCGAGCCACTCAGGCTCGTCAGCAACTGCGCTGAAATACCAAAAGAAATCCACTTTGCCGGCCGGATGCCAACGCCAAAGACCAGGGCCAACCGGTCGCCCAGCGTGTCATACATGGGCACCTGCGGCGTGCGGGCGTCGTGGGCGTCCAGCCGGGTGTCATTGCCCAGGGGAATGTGAAAAGCAAGACCAAACGCAGCCTTATCGGCCAGCCATCCCGGCAGCGGCGAGCTCACGCCCACATGCAGCAGGCTGTTGTTCTGCGGCACCACGGCGGCAAACTGACTTTGGCCCCCCAGCTGCTGTATCGAAAAGCGATTGAAAATCAAGTCGCTGCCCAGGCCTAGGTGCAGGTGATTGCTCAGCGCCAAGTTGGCCGGATTGGCATAGGTGGCATAAAAGCCATCGGCCACGGCCTCACCCGTATTGCCCATCGCTGCGAGGCGGGCGCCAAAACCATAGAGTTCCATGGTGTTTGCTAGCGCCGGCGTCGCTAGAAGGGTCCAGCCCAAGACCATCAGCGCCGCCTTGGGTCGGGACCAAGCCTTCACGCAGCCTCGTCGGCGGGCGGCTGCCCCACCTGAAGCGGCGGATCCAGAGGCCGCGCCTGGGCCATCGCACGCAAGCCCGCAAAACGATAGGCGCGAAACAGGCTTTCGATCTTGCCCACGGTACCCTCAAGGCCGACGTAGTACTTCCACTGACGCCGCCACGGCAAATCGAGGCGCGGTTGATCCGGGTCCAGCTCGCGCGGATGCACATAGGCTGCCACGGCTAAGCCTTTGCGTTCAAAGGCAGAAAAGGCCGCCATGAGCAAAGGCTGCGGCAGAACGCGCAGATAGCCGCCCCCCGAGAACGGCAGCGAACGTCCGGCTAATTGCAAAGGAATGATAGGTACTTCGAGGATCCGTTGCCCGCCTGCCAAGACCAACTCAAAGGGTCGCTCTCGCCGCAGCAGGATGCCGCCGTGGGCGCGGTCGGCCAGGAACAGCGACGCGTCCAAATCGATGCCGCGCGACGCCAGGATACCAAATGCCCAAGTCTGCTCATCACCAATGGAAAATCCCGGCGCTCGAAAGGCCTTGACCGTCTGGCCGCAGGCGCGGTGCAGGGCTTCCAAGGAGGCGTCCAGGTCGCGGGCAAAGGCGTCGCGGCTCAAACTGGAAACCAGCGCGTGGCTATGCCCATGGGAGCCTATCTCATGACCACGTCTGGCAATTTCCGCGATGACCTGGGGATGATGGACGGCGATCCAGCCGAGGCAAAAGAAGGTCGCCCGGTGCCCATACAGGTCCAGCAGGTCCAGCATCCGCAAAGTAGCTGCTTCGACTCGAGATTGCTGCAACGGCCACTGATCAATGGCCGGAGCGCCCGCGTATTCCAGGACGTGAAACCAGTCCTCGACGTCTACTGACCAGCCGTGCAAGACCCTGTCATCCATGGCGAATCCGTCCGCGCGTTGGCGCCGTTCTCGCTGGGCTTGGGCACGTCGACCAGCCTTGCGGAACCCTCCGGCCGCCAGTGTCGCCGCAGCAGCCCAGGTCTGGCAAGCGTGCCTTGTCCGTGGCGTCGACGCGTGGCGTGCCTCCAGCTTCGATCAGGAGCCTACTGTGGCTCAACAGCCTGCATTTTCATGGTTTCTTGCTGCAGGTCTCTCCCGCCCTGCAGGGGCAGCCTCATCTCAATGCACAGGCCGCCGCCAGGTCGCGGAATCGCACGCGCCGCGCCGCCATGGGCTTCTGCAATGCGTTTGACCAGATACAGCCCAAGGCCCGTACCGCCCGTTCCTTGGCTGCGCGAGCGGTCGGTTCGATAAAAAGCCTCAAAGACGCGGCTGCATTGCTCTGTGGTCAGCCCAGGCCCGCGATCCAGCACGCGAATTAGGCCGTGGACGGCGTCGCGCTCAGTTTCCACCCGCAGGCAGCGGACCAGAGAATTACCTTGGGCATCAGCACCATGGCTGGCGTGTTGCACGGCGTTCTCCACCAAGGTCGACACCACGCGGTCCAGCGCGTTTTCGTCCCCCACGACCACGGCGTGCTGGGAGTGCAACTCGACTTCCACCTGAAAATCTAGTTTTTTCAAGCGGTTTTGTTCTCGTCTCAGCACGGTTTGTACCAGTTCGTCGATGCTCAACTCGGTCCTGCGCATCAGCACCCGGTCGACGCCGACCCGCTGCGCTTCGAGAAGTCGCTCAATGTGCCGCTCAAGTAGGGCCACTTCTTCATGAATCTCTTCGAGCAGCTGTTCGCCCTGTCGATTGCGCCGATCCACCCCTTGGGGTGCATTCTTGCGTGCCGATTCGATTTCAATTCTAACCAGTTCCAGCGCGACTTCCATGCGCGCCAAGGGGGAACGCAGCTCATGGGACACGCCAGCCAGCAAATCCTTCTGCGCTTGCAGCACGCGCGACACCCGTTCCGCCATGGTATTAACGGCTTGGCCAACGGCACCCAAGTCATCGCTTGGTTCGGTTGGCGCGCGGATGGACAAGTCGCCCAGACCAATTTCTTGCACAGCTTCAAGCAGTTGCTGTACACGCACCTGATGCCGTTGCAGTTGGTTGAGGGCCAGAACCAGCAATCCCGTCACCGCAGCGCCACCAAGCAGCAGTATGCCCAGAATCGCGGACACGGCCACACCGCGTTGAATCAGAACTGCGGCTGTCCCCACGGCAAACAGCGCGGCAAGGGCCACCAGAAGCAGGTTGCGCTCCCCGGCCGACGTTTTCGCCACGCGCGGCGGATGATACAGCCGGAACATGGCCGACTTGGCTTCCCGATCCAGGGCAACATTATCGGCCGTCGGTACGGGCGCTGGCCACGGCTGAGAATCATCAACCGGCGCGGGCGTTTGCGGGGCAGTCGTGGGCCCGTCGGCTCGCTGAGATGCAGCCTCAACCGATGCGTCGATGGCAAAACTCGTTGAATCTTGAACAGCTGCCTCCTGGGCCGGCAGCGGCTCTTGGGCTGGCAGCGGCTCTTGGGCAGGCAGCGACTCTTGGGCAGGCAGCGGCTCTTGGGCAGGCAGTGACGCCCCCGCGTCGGGCAGTCCTGGGGCAGGATTGGCTGTCAACTCAGGCTCGGTCACGGCTCCCCCTGCGGCAATTCGTCCGGCTCCCGCTCAAGGATTTGTCTGAAAAGTCATGGGTTGCGCGTGTGTCGGCGGCAACGGCCCTTAGCCGTCGTGGCCGTCGTGACCGTCATGGGCCCCCGCGTCGGCCGTGAGCATGTATCCCGTGCCCCAAATCGTCTTAATATAGCGAGGTTGGCGCGGATCTTCCTCCAGCTTTGCTCTCAAATTCTTGACGTGCACGTCGATCGACCGGTCGTAGGCCGCATAGCCAACGCCGCGCAGCATGTCCATCAAGGCGTCGCGGCTCAGCACCTGCCCGGGATACCTGAGAAAACAACGCAGTAGGTCGAATTCTGTCGTCGTCAGCGCAATCGACCGGCCGCGCACCAAGACTTCGCGGCGGTTGACCTCCATCGCCAGATCGCCGACACGCAACATCTCGGTTGGCAAGGGTTTTTGTCCGACATCACTGCGTCGCAACACGGCCTTGATGCGGGCCACCAACTCGCGAGGATTAAAGGGTTTAGCCAAGTAATCGTCGGCGCCTAGTTCCAATCCCACCACCCGGTCGCTGTCCGAACCCTTGGCGGTCAACATGATCACGGGCACGGTCGATTGCGCGCGGACTCGCCTCAGGACTTCAAAGCCGTCCATGCCAGGCAGCATCACGTCTAACACCATTAAATCAAAGACTTCGCCTGTAGCCCTACGGACGCCCTGAAGGCCGTCGGTGACCAGCGTGATGTGGTACCCCTCGGGCTTGAGCAGGCGTTCTAGCAAGGCGCCTAGGCGCACATCATCATCAATAATCAACAGTCGGGCCACGTTACGCCTCGTTGTGCGGAGCCATCCTAGCAGGTTACCGCGCAGTTGCTGGTCGTTGCACGTCCGCCCTGGGCCGCAGCAGCTCAGGGATTTTTCTAGGTGTACCACACCTCAAAGCGTGACCAAAGGACGGCGGCCAGTCCTACACACTTATTGGCAAATTCGGACGCCGATTCTGCATACATGGAAGCCGAAATGGCGGCGGCGCTCCGTGATCAGGGCGAGGGCGCGTCGGCCTTGGGACGGTGCAAATCGAGCTTTGTCGGCATGTTACGGGCAGGCGCCAGGGTGTCGCTGCCTGCTGGATGCCGAAATGCCAAAGGTCCTTGAATGGCCAGAACTTGGGCGGCGACTTGGTGGCCGATATTCCAAGTGTCAAAGCCCAAATCGGTCAGTTCATCCAGGCGTTTTGCTTGCGCTTCTAGGTCTTTGCCGGCGTCGATAGCCGCTAGGGTCGCGCTCACGTCGGCCTGCATTTGCACCGCCTCGTCATCGGTCTGGGGCACGGGCGCTGCAGGCACGTAACTGCGGCTGAGCTTTGCTTCGCCCGGAGTGTCGATTTGGCCTTGTTTTTGTCGATCTTCCACGCGGCGCTGCGACTCAAGCGCGAGGCGACGGAGAATCCGCCCGGCCGCCCAAGCCATGACGTGCCGCTCGCTGCCTTGGACTTTGGCAATTTCAACGGTCAGGAGCCGCGTCGCATCGGCCGCTTCGCCGCAGAGCCCGAGCGCCACTTCTGCACGCAATCGCAGTAAATCATCAGAGTTTTGCAGCAGGGGCCACAGGTACTTGCCGGCCTCCGGCTTGCCCGTGCGCGCCAAACCACTGACGGCCGACATGCGTACGCCGATATCGCTGTCCGCCAGGGCCTTGCCGAGCGCCGGGACCACTTGAGGATCATCAATCGATGCAAGTAGTTCCAGCGCCTTGCTCCGCTGGTCTGGCTGGGCCGAGGCCAGGTCACCCAGCAGCGTCGGCACGGCCCGCGGCCCGAGGTCCGCTACCAAGATGGAGTGGGTGCTCACGCGGCCCAGCGGGTCATCAAAACGCCGCGACAATACCCGCGGTTTGTCGATGAATTCATCGTACATCCAGTAAGATGCAACGACAGAGCCCGCCACCACACCAAGGCCGACGGCGACTAGGCCGAGCCTGCGCCAAGCCTGCGGATTGAAACTGCGATCGCTCAGGGCCGGCACAGAATGCGTCCTTTTTCAGCGAAGTTGCAACGGTTAGGCGTGGTCCCTACCGGTAGGCGACCACGCCGGCCGAGCTACAGGCAGGGCTCGCTGATCGCCAAGTCGTCGAGGTAGATGCCCTCGTACTTGTCGTTCAGGCCCGAGTCGCCAGAGTCAAACTCGAAGCAAAGCACTAAGTTGCCTTTGCCCTTGTAGGTGCTGAGATCGACGCTCTTGGCCACCGGCGTGCAGTAATCGCCGCCGCACTTCTGACCCGCGGGGGGCTTGAGCAGGCCGGTCTTGGCGTCGTTGTTGGTCTTGTCAAAGACGACATCGGTCTTTTGGACGCCATTGGCCGAGTACTTGACAACAAGCTGGAACAACTCAGGGTTTCCGGTCGCGGATTCGACGTCGTAGTAGCCCTTCCAGCCAAAGGAAGCGCTCTTCTTGGGGTCAATGTTGAGTTGGAACGGCACTGAGCAAAGCTCGCCCGAGACCGGCAAGCCGGGGCAATCGTAGTTGCTCTTGGCGGGATTGCCGAAGTACAACTCTTGTTGGCCATTGAGCTTCTTCTTGGAAATGACGTTCCAGCCGACATCGCTGCAGCCATCCGAAGTCGCCCCGCTCTTGTCCCAGCTCTTGGAGTCCCAACCCGGACCAGACTCAAAGGTTTGGGCCGGAATCGGCGGTGCTGCTGGCGCGCAGCAAGTCGGGCCGGCCTGGGGCGCGGTCTTGCAGGCAGTCTTGGTGCCACTGACGTCGAGCGAGCAGTAGTTCTTCACGCACGGGTCGGTATTGCCGACGCCGCAATCGGCATTCTGCGCGCAAACTGGCTTGGTGCAGAAGGATTGCAGGTGGATGTTGTCGAGGTAAGCGCCTTCATTCTTGTTGGCGTTGGGCGTGCCGGCGTCAAAGTCGAAGACCAAGCGCGCCGACTTGCCGGCCCATACGTCCGGTACTGCCGCGACAATGCTCAGGAATACGCCGCCAGTGGTGCCATGGATCTGGTAGCTGTTCCAAATCCACGCCGTTGCCTTGAGGTCAGCGGCGGTTGGATCGACTAGGCCGACCTTGAGCTGGTCGACGACGAAGCTGCCCGGATCCTGCCACAGCGCCGGCGAGTCCCACTCGGTGGACAGGTACAAATCGAACGTAATCAAGGAAGTACCGTTGGTCGGAATCGCAAAGCTCGGGCTGAGCGCATCACCTGCAGGCACGTTGGAACCGGCATTGAAGGTGCCGTTGTTGCCGAAATACAAGGAGTAGGTCGACTGATTGGCCTTGAGGGCCGTCACGTTCCACTTGATGCTGGTGTCGTACTGACCGGACTGGGCGGCGCCGCTCTTGGTCTTGAACTCCCAACCCGTAGGCGTTTTGCCATTCTGTTCAAAGTCTTCCTTGAACGGAGTCTTGTCTGAGCAGCACTTCGGATCGGGCGTGGTGTGCGAGCAAGACGGCGAGTTGCAGGTGTCCGTCGTGCACGGATCGGCGTCATCGCAGTCGGCATCTTTGTGGCAGCAGTTCGGCGTCTTGGTGCAGCCGCACTCGCCACCCGCGCAGTAGGGCGTTTCGCAAAGGGGATCGCACTGTGCGACGCACTTGGGATCGGCGTCGTACGTGCAGGACGGTTGCTTGCAGGCCACGCCGATCTTGACGTCGTCGATAAAGACGCCCGCGTGGTTGTTGCTGTAGGAGTCGCCAGCGTCAAAAGAGAAGCAAATCTGCACCGATTTGCCGGCATAATCGTCCAGCGGCACGTTGATGGGCAGGTATTGGCCCTCAGTGGTGCCAAAGACGGCGTCGCTGGTCCACACCTTTTGCGGCAGACCGGCGGGCTTGACGACCACGGACAACTGGTCCAGGGGCGTGGTGGCCAGCGGTGGTGGATTCTTGTAGTTCTTGGCCGGCTGGCCGGTCCATTCCGTCTCGAGCTTGAGGTTGAAGTTCAAGACGTTGTAGACCGTTCCCTGCACCAGCGGAATCTGCGCGGTTGTGCAGAGCGTGCCCTTGGGGCCGGCGGGCTTGATGGCCTGGTCATCGTAGCTGCTGAAGCCATCGTTGCCAAAGTACAGGCAAGAACCGCTGTTGCACGTCGGGTTGACGTGCCAGGTCACGGTCTTGGAGTTGCCCGGGTCAAACCCGGCCGGCGTCCACTTCGACAATCCGCCCGAAGTGAAGTCATCCGTGAACAAATCCTGGGCCTTGCAGCACTGGTCGTTGGACGTGTCCGGGACGTTCTTGCAGGTGCCGTTGGTGGCCGGGGCGACGATGGTGCAGGAGTCCAGGGTGCAGGTGTTCTTGTCGTCGCAGTCGACCACGCCTTCGCAGCAGCCGCCGGTGAGTTCGTGGAAGCAAACGCCCTTGCCGCCTTGGTTGGCGAAGTAGGTGCAACTGTCGGATGTGCAGGCCTTTTTATCGTCCGCGCAAGGATTGGTGGCGTCGCAGAGGGGATTGGCATCGCCGGTGCAGAGCGTGTAGACCTTGACGTCATCGATGTAGACGCCCTCGTAGTTGTTCTTGCCGCCGGTCTGCGTGTCAAATTCTGCAGTGATCACAGGGGCTAGGCTGGCGCTGGCCAAGTTGAAGACCAAGTGCTTCCACTGCTTGCCCGTGTTCTTGCCAATTTGGGTCGAGTCCCAGGCCAAGTTGCCGTCGATCTTGATGCTCAGGACGTCCTTTTCCTTGAGGCAAGTCGGCCCGCCGCCTTGATCTTTGAGGTCAATGCACGAGTAGCCTGGGTTGCAACCGGCCTTGCCATTGGTCTGGCACGCCGTGCTCTTGACCGCGGGCGGCACACCATCGACAAACATCGGCTCGGCATCGATCCAAACCCAGAAATCCAAAACGAATTGCTTACCTTGCACGAGCTGCGCTTCAGGGAACGTCAAGGTGGTGAAAATCGTGGCACCGGCTCCGGCCGACTGGCAGCCGCTGGCGTTGGTGGCGCTGGTATCGTAGACGTTGCACTCATTGCCCAAGTAAAGTGAGGACTTGCCGCTGTGGGACCTCTTGGTCTCCAGGTGCCAGCTGACGTTGCCCAGGGGGTAGGGCTGCGCCGAGGGATCGGGGAACTGCTTAAAGCCTTCGTTGGACTTCTGCTCAAAACCGACATCCAAAACCGAAACGTAATCAGCGCATTTGCCGTTAGGTTGGTTCTGGCAGGTCCACAGCCCTTGGTCGCACTTGTCGTCGGTACCAGGGTTCTTGTCATCGCAGTCGGCGTCTAGGCAGCAAGCGCCCTTCTTTTGCTGGGCAACGCACAGTCCGGATCCAAGGTCGCACACCGATTCCTGGCAGCCCTTGATGCCGATGATCTGGCCCGCACATTGCTGATCGGTCAGGCATACGCCGGATTTGCCGTCCGTCGGCGGGACGATGACATCGCCGCCATCGGTCACATTCGCGTCGGTGGGGGCGACCACGGTATCGGGCACATCGTCCAGGGTATCGGTCGGCGTGCCGTTGTCGTCCGTAGCGCCTGAATCTTCAGTCGATTTGACGTCTTGGACCACGGTCGCCTTGGTCGTGGTGTTGGAACTGCAAGCGGCCGCCGTCAGCGCCGTGGCGGCGATCAGCAAAGTCCAAGCCTTGCCCCAGCTATGCGTATCATTTTGACAACCTAGGGGCGCAAGCCCATTCGCCGTTGGACACGGTTCGCCCTGTTGCGGCGCTTTGGCATTGAGGTGCTGCATGTCTCCCCCTGGCTGAATTTCGGGTCCAAATGGCGGCAATCGGAGCCGGTTGGTCGTCAAGCGGTCCTGGATCGGCTATTTCCATGGCGGTTATACTGGCGACGCTGTCCAGCTTTTCCAAGGATTCTCACCGGGTTTCCGCCTTACCCCCACGATTGGCAAGGCGTACTGCTCCACAGTTTAGCGCCGCATTGTCAGCAGCGCAACGATTCGTCTCGTCGCCGATCGGTCCGGACCGCTGCAACTCGGCACCGACGCGTCAGTTCGCGCCTAGTTCGCCAGAGAGGCATCCTCAAACGTGAGCCGTCGCAGGCATTGATATTATTGCATAATGGCTGGATAGGCATGCGAGCAGCCTGCGGCCAAAGTCCTACTACCCGCCTGGTGTGCCGCAACCATTTGTATTGTTTGGAGTATGGACGCAGAACCCATCGAGGCCGCAACTGTCGTCGGTGCAGACATCGATGTCGTCGCAATTCCAATCAGCCGTGCAACATTCCGGAATCTTTTGGCAACCACAGCCCAGGGCACCACATTGGCCGGCCTCGCAGGTGCCGCAGGTGAGATTGGCGCATTCGGTGTCGAAATAGCAGGGCTTTTTGCTGCACGCCGCCTTAACCACAAAGTTGTCGACCCAAACGCCGCCGCTGCTGTTCTGCTGTCCATCGCCAGCGTCAAAAGTTAAGCAAACTTGCACGGTTTTGCCTTGCCACGGGTCCAGGCTGGCAGTGACGGAGACGAACTGCCCTTCGCTGGTACCGAAGATGGCGTCCGAGGTCCAAATGTCTTTGAATTCTCCGCCCATGTACACCTGCAGGCTGAGCAGGTCGAACTTCTTGCCGCCGATAACCGGAGGGTTCTTATAGTTCTTAGCGGGTTGGCCGCTCCACTCGGTCTCCATGCGCACGTCCATGGTCACGAGGTCATACTGCGTGCCTGCCGTCAGCGTGAAGGGCTTGCTGCACAAACTGCCCTTGGGGCCTACAGATTTGCCGAGGGTCGGGTCGTCGTAGCCGGTGAAATCGTCATTGCCGAAATACAGGGCCTGGGTCTTGGCGTCCACGCCTTGCTTGGGCGCTGCGTGCCAGCCCACGGTGGCGCTGTTGACACCTACCGGCGTGAATTTGCTGAGATCGGTGCTATCGTCATCGAAGAACAGGACCGACGCCTTGCAGCAGCCGACCTTAGATGCGTCGGGCGTGTTGGTGCATTGTCCGGACTGACAGCCATCGACCGTGCAGGCGTTGCCATCGTCGCAATCGGCATCGATGCTGCAGCAGCCGAGTTTTTTGTCGTAGAAACAGCCGCCTTGGTCCGATGCGTTGCTGTAGTTGGTGCAGATGTCCAAGGTGCAGGCGTTGGTGTCGTCCGGGCACTTCTGGGCGCTGCTGCAGGTGGAACCCGCGCTAGCACACAGAGTTTCGACAATTATATCGTCTAGATAGATGCCTTGGAAGTTGTTCTTGAGGCCCGTTCCTGTGGAGAAGGCCCATTGAAGCTTGACCGTTTGTCCCTGCCAAGCGGAGAGGTCGATGGCGACGTGCAACCATTGGTTGGCGGTAGTCTTGCCGATCGTCGTGGAATTAAAGGCAGATACGACCTTGTCGCCGGCCAAAACGTTGACCTGCAAGACGTCCTTTTCCGGCAAGCATTGGGATTGACCGCCGATGAGGGCGCAGGTAAAGCCAATGGCGCATGGATTCTTGCAGTTGCCGGCGGGCAAGCCGGGGACGTAGGGTGGCTCCGTGTCGAGCCACAGCCAAAACTGCGCTTGGGCCAATTTGTCTTTCGGCAGGCTGAGTTCCTTGGTTATCAAGGATGTCGAGACGCCCTTGGCATCGGGGCCCGCCGTGCAGGAGTTGTCGGCGGTCATCGAGTTGTCGTAGGTCCCGCATTCATTGCCGAAATACAGAGAACTGTTGCCGCTGTGCGCGCGAACCGTGCTGACTTGCCATTTGACGTTGCCATTGTCGATACCGGGATTGGCGTCCTTGAATTCGGGCTCAAACACCGCGTTTTCAAAAGCAGATTTCAAAATGGTTACTTTGCCGGCGCAGCAACCAAGCACCGTGATGTTACTGCAAGTGTGTGTATCTAAAGCGCATTTATCGGCTGTGCATTCGACGTTGTCAGAGCAGTCGCTGTCGGAGCAGCAAAGACCTTCAATCTTTAGGCCTTTGCACTGCCCAGCGTCGCAGGTTGCCGCTTGGCACGGCGGCAAGTTTGGCAGAACGCAGTCTGTGGCGGTTTGGCACTCGGCGACGTCGACCGGTGCCACGTCGACGGCGTCGTCGGCATCGCTCCCCGGCACGTCCGCGGAGATATCGCTGGTGTCATCTGTTGCGATTTCAGGCACATCTGGCGCAATCTCCGGTGCTGCATCCTCTTGGACATCGGCGGCGCTGTCCGGATCAACCCCGATGTCCACTTCTTGTGTGGTTTCAGCAGATTGACTGTCCTGGGGAGTCTTGGTGGTCCCGCCGCCGCAGCCCAAGGTGCCAACGACAAGGGCGAGCCCCAGAGCAACATCCTGGAAAGACACCGAAATTCGCGACAACGCTCTGGCGCCGAAGCCGCACGGGTTAGGCAGAGGGGCGTGCATGGGTCTTGCGTCTCCGCGGTGCTGGACGAGCGCTTGCTGGGGCCGCTTTGGCCTATCCAGGAGGCGAGGCCCTAGTTGCCGCAATTCGTCGTAATCTTCAAATCATCAATAAATACACCGCTACCGCTATTGGCAATGCCGTCGCCGGTATTGAAAGTGAACTTCAGTGTAATTTCTTGGCCTTCCCACTTGGTCAGGTCGACCTTGAGTTCGAACCACGCGCCGGTGTTGAAACCGACTTGGTTCTTGGTGAACACCGTGGTCGATTGTCCGCCGGAAACAACAGCGATTTCAAGGGCATCATAGCTCGTGCCGCCCTCGGTATCCATGTACAACCACAGGTCCAAGGCCGATGCGGTCGTGGCTGGCAAGAGAATCGCGGCCGTCGTGGCGGCGCCGTTGCTAGCTTGACCGCCGAAATCGTAGTTGCCGGTGGCCGGATCGCCGTACCAGAGGGTGCCTGAAGGGGACTTGCTCTGCTTGGAATTGCCGTTGATTTGCCAGCCCTTGCTGGCTCCGAACTGATTGCTGATGGTCATGCCTAGCAGGTCACCGGTGTCAAAGCTGTTGGTGAACACGGTAGGCACGCAGCAACCGGCCGCACCGGTTGGTTTGTGATTGCACTTTTGCGCAACGCAAGTATCGATCGTGCATTTGGTTTCGCCATCGTTGCATTCGGCGTCGCTGCTGCAGCAGGTGTTGAGGTTGGTGCACTTATTTGCTGCGCAAGTGTCGACTGTGCAAGCGTTATTGTCGTTGCAGTTGGCGTTGGTCTTGCAGCAGCCCAAGATGGGCGAGTAGACGCATTGGGCGCCGGCGCTGGGGCAAGAGTCGGCCGTGCACGCGTCATTGTCATTGCAGTCGCCATTGCCCACACAACATTGTGCAATCGCTGAGAATTGGCAGTGGTTGTTGACGCAAGCATCGGCCGTGCAGACGCTGAGGTCATCGCAATCGGCATTGGTGGCGCAGCAACTGTTGCTGTAGCCGCAGACGCCGTTGGCGCAAGTGCCAGCGATGCACGCGAAGGGTGCCGTGCCGCAACTACCGGAAGACGCGCACTTTTTGGGCTGGCAGGTGCTCGTGGCCTGGACTTCGTCGATCCAGATACCCTGGCCGGTGGTACTCGACCAGCCGCTGGCTTGAATGGTGATTTCAAAGGTGATCTGAATGGTTCGGCCGCCAACAGGCGTCAGGTCCAGCAGAAACGGGTGCCAACTGCCCAAGACTTGGCTGGCTTGGATGGTGCTCAGGGTGGCTTCCTTGCCGTCAACGACGGTGAAAATCCGCAGATTTGCAATGGAAAACCCGCTGAGGTCGGCCCACACCTGTAGGGCCAGTTGCGTTTCCTTGCCGGTCAGGACCGTGATGGGCGGGCTGGTGATGACGGATTTGACCGTCGGTGCGCCCGCTTGCAGGTTGATTGCGCCAGAGGCTAGGCCAAAGTGGAGGGCACCCGGGAGGGTCTTGGCGGATGCAAAGTCTTTGTAATCCCAGGTTAAGCCTTGGCTGCCGGCGTCGGCGGTCCAGCCCTCCACGGAACTGGCAAAGCTGTTGCTGATCAAAGTCGGCGCGCAGCATCCCGGGGCGCTCGAAGCGGTGTGCACGCATTTGCTGGCGCTGCAGGCATCTTGGGTGCAGGTGTTGAAGTCGTCGCAGTCGGCGTCCTTGCTGCAACCGATGATGCTGTAAGAACAATTGCCGCCGATGCAACTGCCCAACTGGTTGGGGTCGCCGCTGACGCACTGGGCGTCTGACTTGCAGCAGGTGTCGACGTGTGCGCAGGCATTGCTCTGGCAACTATCGATGGTGCAATCGTTTTTGTCGTCACATTCGGCTGTTCCCGTGCAGCAGCCCGGCAGGTCCGAGTGCTGGCAGGGGCCGCCGACTACGGGGCACAAATCAAGTGTGCACGCCTTGTTGTCGTTGCAGTCGCTGGCGCTGCTGCAGCAGTTGGCGAGGATTGCGTGATTGCAGACGGGGGAACCGCCTGAATTGCTGCAGCTATCGGTCGTGCACGCATTGCCATCGTCGCAGTCCTTGGCATCGGCGCAGCAGCCCGTTTGCACGGCGACGTTGTCGATGTAGGCCCCTTCAAAATTGTTCAACACTGCGTCAATGCTATCAAAAGCGAAGGTGACGGTGACGGATTTGGTCGCCCAGGCCTTGGCGTCGACGACGATTTGCTGCCACTTGCCGCCGGTGGAGCCGACGATCGCATCGGAGGTCCATACCGTTTGGCTCAGGGTGCCGTCGCTGACCAGGACCGATAACACGTCGGAACCCTTTGTTTGTTCGGTATCTAGCCACAGCCAAAACGCAATCTTGGCCCCGGCACCGGCGGTATCGGGAATGGTGAACGCGGGTAAAGTGACTGTTCCAGCGACCTTTTTACCGTTGTCGTAGACGCGCGTCGTCGGATCGCCGAAGTACAGGCTGGAGCCGGAAACACTGCGTTTATCGCTGATATTCCAGGTGATTCCGGACTTGTAGGTGTCGACGATGCTGTACTGGCTGGCATCGCCTTCGCATTTGTCGTTGGTAACTGTGGAAGATAGCTTGCTTTTGCTAACGCTGGGTGCGCAAACCAAGCATGCGGTGGCGTCCGAACTGGCTCCGGCCGGCAAGCATTGAACTTGGCCGTCGCCGCTTAGGACCATGCAGCCATCGACATTCTTGGCGGTGAGACTGCACTGGCCAGCTAGGCAAACACCTGATGCACAAGGGAAATTGCAGTCAGCCGTGGTGGCGCAGGCCAGAGGGTAGGAGGCCTTGACAATGGGGCCGGTGTCGACGGCGATATCGATGTAAGTTTCAGTAGTTGCCGCATCGGTGCCGGGCAAGGCGTCGTCGATATCGCTGCCGGATTGCGCGTCCGCATCGGCCACTGCAGTGTCAGCCACATCGGCGTCATCACTAAGGATTTCATCGGTCGCGTCAGCGCTGGCATCCCCCGTCAGCGAGTCCTGGGGCACAGCATCGGTGGCGGTGTCGGCATTGGCGGTGGTATCAGGGGAAAGATCCCCTGAAGAATCAAAGGAATCGACGGGGTTTAGCGCGTCCGTGGTAGCCTGATCGGCGGCAATGTCGGCCGTCGGCGTGGTCTTGGTCGAACTACTGCACGCTGCCACGGCGAGCAGCAGGGTCAGTACGGCAAGGGACAAGCGCCCATTTTGCAAGGAAGATGTGCGCTTTGGCGGGCATTGCAGGTCCAGCAAGGTGGGCCCCTCTTGGTTGGTCAGCGGTCGGTTCTGCTTGGCCATGCGCGGCCTTGTGCTCAAGCGATATGCCCTTGCCCGGCCTTTGCGGGGCTGGGAAAGCAGACGCAGGATGGTCAACAATAGCACGCTCCTGCGCGGCGGAGCAAACCCGTGGATAAACGGGGCTTGGCGTTCGGGCCGGGCGATTGGGCCGGACAGCGCGCAACAAAGGCCCGGATTGATGAGCTAAAGTAGCTTAATTGTATGGAATTATCGCCGATCAGAACTGCAGCCGCCAAACGGCTTCGAGGCGTCCGGCTTGATGGGCGGCGTGACCGGCCACGGCGAAGGCAGGGCCAGGGACGAGCCAGGAGCCGCGCAGAAGGGCGGTGTTGCCGCCTGGGCCGTGGTAATCCAGGGTCAATTCGGGTTCGATTCCGAGCAGTCCGCTGTTGCCGGTTGTGGCCGAAGGGGCTGGGGCGATGGCCCCGAGTACGCTCGCTTCGATGCCAAGGTCATCGGTTCCCTGCAAGAACGCGTGGCGATGGCCGATTTTGACGTAGGCGGCATTGGCGACGGCACCGATGATGTCGCGAAACAGCAGGCCGTCGACGCGGAAATCGCGGTGGAAGACGAAGCCCGACATGAATGTTCTCAGTGCGGCGTCAGGTCGGCCAGAACCGTCTACTGTCAAAGGGTTGCTGTCGTTGACGCCAAAGCCGCCGTTGGAGTTGCCGGAGGCCGCGCCCAGGTCTAGGCGGGTGCGTTCGGCGCCGCGTTGCATCTCGCCACGAATCGCCAAGCCACCAGAAATCCAGGTTAATGGACTGTCGACGGCGGTCTTGCTGCCCGTATCGGCTGCGGTTTCGGTCTTGATGCCGATGTTGTCAAAGGAACCGTAGACCATGGCGCCTTCGAGTTGCCAGCGCATGGCTCGGCCCGACCAATTGCCATGCCAATCCAAGTACATCTGGGGTGTGAAGACCCGCGCATTTCGCTTGCTGAGGGTGATGCAATCGCCGGTCTTGCAGGTTGTCTGAAAGCTGATGCCGGCGTTATTCTCAGCCGAAAGCCCCAACTCCTGCGTCGTGTAGAGAATTGCTGCATTCCAGATGAGCCCTTGATCGTTCTTGACCTTGCCGCCACCGACCTCGGCGACCCAGCGCGTCGTGTCGGTTGCGTCCTGCAGGGTAAAGAAAGGCGCAGAGCTGGTCACGGGCGTGGTCGTCGGCTTGCCAGAAGCGTCCTTGGCCGGCAGATCTAGGCTGCTTTGGCCCCAACCTAGCGCAGGTAGCGAAGTCAGCGTGTCGCGGGCGATCATTAGGCGCAGGCCAAAAACTTCGGCGCGAATGGCTAGGCGGTCGACGTCACTTTGGAAATCGCTTAAAAGATCGCCACCTGCGTTGCGAACCATGCCCATGCCGAAGTGGTCGCCCACCCGACCGATCTCGACTTCGGCCATGCCGAGCAGGCGGGCGCGGACCGAGAGGCGGCGAACGGCAACGCCGTCTTTGAGGGCGGACTGACCCGTGACGCCGGTCCAACTGCCAATGAGATCACTTGGTTGGGGGCTGCCGCCGAGTACGACGCCGCGGCCCAAGTCGACCTGGCTGATGACGTCAGTCCATTCGCCGACGTGCAGGACCGGATTGAGGCGCAGGCGCAGATCGGCCGTTTCCATCAAGGATGAGCCCTGTTCGGGCAGGGACGACGGGTCGCCGGCGCCGTGGCGCAGGTCTAGGCGGCTTGGCAAGTAGGGGTCGGTGGCTAGGCGAACGCCCGCTAACGTCTCGGCACGTAAGCGCAAATCGCCGTGCCAGTCCCAGGACACCAGGGGGCGAATGGTTGGGACTTGCGGGGCCAGCAGGTCGTCCGCCACTGGGGCTGCCGCTAGCGCCGTGGCAGGCAGGCAGCAGGCCAGCAGGCCCAGGACATAGGGCTGCAGCAAGCCAAGCAACCGCCTGATCTGCGTAGCTTTCTTGGGCAGATTGGGCGCAAGGGGCAAAGCCATGGGCAGGGCAGACTCCTCAGACACCAGCGGCAAATCAGGGCCAAACAAGCAGACAGCTTGGCCAAAGGCCCCCAGCGGTTGGCGAACGCAGGGCGCGTCAGTGTAGGGGCGGATTGGCCATAGGACAAGGGCCATGGGCAGCCGGGCCTCTCAAGGTTGCCGCAGGGAAGGTGCGGCTGGCAGTGGTAGTCGCGCTAGTGGATTGGCCGGTTGCTGCGCGGGATTCGCAGGTGCGGGGGCCATGGGCGCAGCGGTCGGACGTGCATAAACGCTAACGATGGGTACGCCTTGGACGGTCGATTGCATCAGCGGCACGCGCCATTGGTAGTTGCGCATCAGGTCCAGCTCGTATTCGTCCAAGTCCTTGGCGTGGTGCTCAATCGCTAACTGGCTGTGATCGTTTGGATCGGCCGTGAAGCGCAGGTCGCGGCGAAACCAGCCTTCGCGCTGGTACATTTGGAACGCGCCCCAGGCGGCGTCATGGAAGTACACCAAAGCATTGGCAGGTGCTTGGCGGTTGACGTCTTCAAGGCCATCGCGCGTGGACCCTCCCCAGAACTGGCGCATCAGGTTGGCCTGCGCCGCGCCGGACACGCCGCCCACGAGTTCATTCCAGTACGCCGACCCGTGCGGGTGGGCGTCCGCAGTTGCTAAGGCCGCAGGACCAAAGGCCGCTGTCAGCAAGATCAGCCGCAATAGCCACGGGAACAGCGTTGCCCGCAGCCAGCTTGGGGGCAAGGTGGGCGGCAGGGCGATTTGTTGGAGGGCATGGGCTAAGTTGTTGGACTCATAGGGCGTATCCAGGGAGCCCTGGGGCAGCAGAGAGGCGGATAGGCCGCGCCAAACGCCTTGAAGACCGCGGGCACCGATCAGCAACATGAACGGAAACGCGAGCATCCAGTGCTTGGTGCCGCCGAAGATCGGCGTGCCCGGCATGGAAATCAACGCCATCGGCCAGATGCAGGACAGCAGCATCATGCGTTCCCAGGCGCGCTGTTCGCCTGTGCGGCCATGGGCATCCACAGCGCGGGCATCCAGCCACGGCGTCGCCCCCAAGGGGTGACTCTCGGGTTTGGGACGTGGACAGTAGACAGCAACTAGGCCAATTGCAAAGCAAATCAGCAAGGTGGGCGGCCAGGTGAACAGGGTCATCAGCCACGGGTAGGTCGGCGGAAAGGGCGGATAGGCCAGGACGCGACCGAACCAGATTTGCATGTAATGTTCATGGTGTAGGTGAAACTCAATCCAGCGCAGGAGGTTGTCCAACGTGTCGACCCAGAGCAGGGGCCAGCCGGCGACCAAGATGGTCAAACCAATGGGGACCATCCAGAAAAACACAGCAGGAATCGGCGGCAAGGTGATTCGCACCCCCGGAGCCGCCATCGCTAGCAGCACCACACCCAAACCGAGCAGTGGTTGCAGCCAGGCCAGCGCCAGCCCGGCCCCTAGGCCAATCGCCACGGTGATCAGGTAACGCTTTTTGTTTTCAGGTAGTTCTATGCGAATGCGGCCTTCGGCCAGGCCATCCCAGAGCCACAGGCCAATGAGCGGTGCTGGCAAGAACAGCGCGTTGTGCTTGGCCAGCAAGGAGATTCCCCAAAGCAGGGCGGTTGGCACAATCCAGCGCCTAGCCCGCAGCGCCCTGAGCCACACCACGCTGGTCAGAAACAGAAGCGCCGTGATGGTCATGTCAAAGCAGGCTAGGTGTGCGTGCCAAAATGGCTGTGGAATCGCGAGGATGCCCAGCGCTGCGGCGGCAGCAAAGGGGCGGTCGAGCAAGCCCGGACCACTAGCGGTTTGCCGGCCGAGAAACCAAAGACGGCCCGCGAGGTAGACGGCCAGGACCAAGAGCCCCGTGAATAGGGCGCCGGGGAAGCGCATGGCTTGAGATTCGCTGAGGAAGTAGAGCTTTCTTTGCTCAAGGACTTCGCAGCCGGTGCGGTAGATCGGGGCCTTGCCCTTGGCCGTTGCCACCCCTGGACCGGCATTGGGGCAGCGGGCCTTGAGCGCCGCGAGGTCTTGGCCCAGTTCGAAGCGGACAGAAGCGGAATATGGTGTGCGATCAACGACTTCACCGCGTGCGATTTCGCGACCCCTGGGCGAAGCGCTCTTGCCGACTTCTTGCGGCAAAAGCAACTGCACGGGCGCACCGCGGGCGAAGCCATGGGCAGGACCGAGTCCACTGACCTCGACCTGCGGGGCCCCGGCCTGCTCTTGCCACCGAGAAATAGGGCGCAATTTGCGGCCGAACAGCCTCCAGGATGCACCAAAGAGGATTTTGTCCAGAGGCGGGTGCTCGCTATTATTTCGCCAAGTTTCAAGGATTTGGCTGCGTTCAAGCGCCTTGGGGCGCTGCTGCGGGTCTTGGACGCGGACAAACCAATCTTGGTAGATCTCGGCGTCGCCGAAGTAAAACGCTTCGTCGCGGACAAAGCCCATGTCGTCGGTGGCGACCAGCAGGGCCACTGTGAGCGCTGCCAGGCCAAGCCCGATGGTCAAATCCAGTCCACGTCCAGGGGGTTGCAGCGCTTGGCTCATTCTTCTTCGTCTTCGCCATCCCGGCTAGGCAGAAGGTTGTACTTGCGCGCCAATCGACGGAAATGTTTGCGATCAACCTCCGCTTCTCGCGCAGCTTGGGACAGGTTGCCGCTGTGCCGACCGAGCAAATTGGCTAAGTAATCACGCTCAAACGTCGCCATCCACGCGTCTTTTGCGATCTTGAACGGTTGGTCGGTCAGTAAGGGCGTTGGCGCGCTTGGCCGAAGAGGCTCGGTAGCCTGGGTTTCTACTTTGCGCGAGCGAACTTGCGTCGATCCGGCGATGTGATCCGGCAGATCGTCTAGCGTGATGAAGTCGCCCTCGGCAAAGCTGCAAGCTCTCTCAATAACGTTACTCAATTCGCGGACATTGCCTGGCCATTCATAAGCGCGTAGGGCCTCCGCCGCATCGTGGGCGACCCCTTTGACGCGCTGGTGGTCGCCTTGGCGGTTGAAGGCGCCGGTGGCCAGCATGTGCCGAGCCAAAATGGCAACATCATCGCGACGTTCCCGTAGCGATGGCAGACGCAGCCTGACTACGCCTAGGCGGTAGAACAGGTCTTCCCGGAAGCGACCCGCCTTGACCTCGGCCACCAAATCGCGGTTGGTCGCGGCCAGCACGCGCACGTCGATCTTGATCGGGCGATTGCCGCCAACCCGACGGATTTCGCGCTGTTCCAGCGCTCGGAGCAGCTTGGGTTGGAGGTCGAGGGCTAACTCACCAATTTCATCGAGGAAAATGGTTCCGCCGTGGGCCATTTCAAACAGGCCTTGGCGGCTGGCCAGGGCCCCGGTAAAGCTGCCTTTTTCGTGACCAAAGAGCTCGCTTTCAATCAGACCCTGTTGAACAGCGCCGCAGTCAAAGACGATGAAGGTTTGGCCGGCTCGGTGGCTCAGTTGATGCAGCGTGCGGGCCACGACTTCTTTGCCGGTGCCGGTTTCGCCTTCTAGAACCACGGTTGCGCCGGTCGGGGCGACTTTTTGCACCGCGGAAAAAAGGCGGCGCATCGCTTCAGTCTGACCGACCAGAGGACCCAGGGAAGTCTGCTCAGACGGCTGGATGTCCACCTTTTCAGACAGGGCTGAGAAGCGAAACTGCGTGTTACCAATGCGAATGACGCAGCCCGACTTCAGAAAGGCGTCGCGCACCCGCACCCGATTGACCCAGGTGCCGCCAACCGACTGCAGGTCCTGGATGGAAAATTCTTCGCCTTCCAGGTAGATGCGGGCATGGTAGCGGCTGACCTTGTCATCGTCGACGACTAAGTCGTTGTCTTCCAACGCACCTAGCGTGACGCTGGGTTGGTCGAAGATGTACTCCGCGACCGTGCCATCGGTATCCGTCCGCGTCAGGCGGCAGCGTCGCAACGTCACCGGGGCCTGCAACACGGACGGCAGGCTGCTTGATTCTGGTGTAAATTCAATCATTTGGCGACCGTCTGGGCAGAAATCCGGGACGGCCCAGCTGGTGACTGGACACCCCAGGGACCAAGGATGGCGCAGGCTCGCTGTGGTGTCCAGCCCCCTGCGGCTGCCTGGGGCTTGGCGGCTTACCGGTTGTGCGGTGGCTGCAGTGGGTAATGTGCTTGGAGTGCAAGCGAAATACGCTCAGAGTTCGAGGGCCGCGTTGCTCAGGCCGCCTTGGCCGGCTGCACCGGGGTTGCCGATCGAGGGGCCGCCTAAACCGCCGAAGCCGCCTTTGCCGAGGCTCTTGGCGAGGTTCTGCTTCTGGAGCGTCGTGGTGATGCCTGGTGGACCGCCAGCGATGGCCAGCAGGACTGAGGGGCCTCCACAGCCACCGCCACCGCCGCCGCCGTGACCGCCGTTGCCGCCTGCGCCACCGTTGCCGCCCTTGGCTGAGCAGAAGGTTGAGGTTTGATTCTCACCACTTTGCCCGCCCTTGCCGCCCTGACCTCCGGGTCCGCCGGAGCCTGCCGGTCCGCCGGTGCCGCCCTGGCCGCCATTGCCGCCAGTGAGGGTATTGCCAATCATTTCGGGGACGCCAAAACCAGGCGCAATAACGAGGAAAACGGCGAATGAGCCGCCGCCGCTGCCACCGCCCTTGCCGCCAGAGCCGCCACAGCCACCGCTGCCGCCGCCGCCACCGGAGCCGCCCAAATCGCTGTAGGCAGCTGAAGTTGCTGTGCAATCGTGGACTTCAACGCCGCCCGCCGCGCCGCCGCCACCACCGCCGCCGCCCGAGTCGCCACCGTCGCCATCATCACCAGAAACGGGTTGCCAAATGCCCGCTTGCATGTTGCCTTTGACCTGCGCGCACCCAGGGCCGCCGCCACCGGCTTGGCCGTCTAAGCCTTGGCCGCCGTCGTCGCCGTACATTTGCTTGACCGGGACGTGGCAGATATTGCAGCCCATCTTGTCGGAAAAACACTGTGTTATTATGCCTTTATAGGAGTCGATGTAGGCGTCAGCGCCGGGAAGGCCACCAGTTGCCCCGCCGGGGCCCTGGCCTTTTGCCCCTGGTTCAGCGGAGTTGATCGACTGAACATAGGGATAATAGGGGCATTGCGGGGGCGGATTGTCTTCGTCAAAGGCTGGGCAGACGGTCGTGCCGCCATTGCCGCCACTGACATCGATGTTGCCGTTGGCACCGCATTGGTGGCTGGAGCCCTGTCCACCTACATTCCAGTCATCTTTGGCACATGAATCGTGGCCGATGTCCTTTGCTTTTTGCCCGCTTAAGCCGTTGGACCCCACCGACCCATTGAGGCCGCCGCCCCCGGGTAAGCCCGCGGCGCCGTCGCCTGCGGTGATCGTATTGTAGACCAATTGCAGGCGGCTATCGCAGCCTTGGGCCAGTAGGCCATAGCTTGACTGACCGGGTGCCTTGGCTTGGGCGCCCAAGATGGTCAAGCCGTCGACGCGGGTCTTGTCGCCGACCCCTTGGATCCCGCTGCAACGCAAAGCAAATGTCGGGCCGATGACCGCTGGCGTCGCCACCACGGCGGACTGGAAGTTGATGGTGTCGCGCACGCTGAAGCCCGGGCCGTAGCCGCCGTACACGGAAACGCCGGGCGCGAGGTCAACACTGCCGGCGTAGACGCCGCCGCCGACATAGACGTCTCTTTTCCCAGCCATTTCAGCCAGAGAGACGGCCTTTGCCACGGTGGCCACGGGCAGGTCGATGGTCCCAGGATTGCTGTCGGCCCCGGTCTTGGCGACGAAAATGGCTTTGCTGATGTCGCCGTCGATGCCGTCGCAGTTTTGGTCGACGCCGTCTGGCATGTCTAGGTCGCCCTGGAATAGGCATTCACAGCCATCTTCCAAGGAGTTATCCATGTCTACCCAGCCAGGTGAGCAGGCCATCGCGCAGACGCCGACCTTGCCATCGCACAAGGCCATGGCGTTGGCTCCCTGGGGCTGCGGGCAGATTTTGCTGCAACTTCCGCAAGCTTGGGGTGTGTTGTACAGGCCTTGCGCGTTCATCCATCCCGGGTCGGTTTGGCCGTCGCAGTCGTCGTCGATGCCGTTGCAGGCTTCGACTTCTGGCGTTTTTGCTTGGCAGACAAGGCCTTGTGCGCCGCTGCACAACCAGCCGCCGGTGCAGGTGCCATTGGCATTGCTGATAGCACATAAATTATCGGGGGTTGTGCCTTCGTCGGTTTGGCCGTCGCAGTTGTCGTCCTTGCCGTTGCAGGTTTCCGGGCTGGCGGCGCTGGCGTCACAGGCTAGGCCAAGGGGCGTGCAGACTTGCTTTCCACTGCAATTACCGAATGCGTTGGCGCTTTTGCACGGGTCATTAACGCCCGGGACGTTGTCCGTGACGCCATCGCAATCGTCGTCGACGCCGTTACACACTTCGGCCTGCGCTGAAGCTGCGTTGCACGCCGACCAGCCAGAGCTGGGATCGCAGACCTGAATTCCTTTGCAGGGACCATTGTTGCACGTCTTTTGCAGGCCAGCTTGGGCTGCCGTGCACGCGCAGTCGCCAGAGGGTGGTGGGCAAACGGCCTGGGCATAGACGTCGTCCGTTCCGTCAGGATACAGCTTCTTACAGCCAAGGTCGGCAGGGCAGAGGTCGGGGGTTTGCGCCTCGCAGCCGGGACAAACCGCAAGATTGCAGCGAGGCCAACAACTTTGGGCCTGGCAGAGGCCGGCCGAGCCGCAGTCCGCGTCCTTCTGGCAGGCTTGACACAGCAACTGCGCAAATGGCACGCAGGTGCCATTGAGGAGCGAATAGCCGGAGTTACAGTGAAACGAGCAGCCATATTTGCCGCTGGCCGGGTCGACGAGGCAGTTCGGGTAGGCATGGTCCAAGCTGCACGTCTTGCCACAGCTGCCACAGTCGGTGATTGTGTTGTAATTTCCTGATTTGTCTTGGAAATCTTCGTCTGTCAGGCCGTCGCAGTCGTCGTCCAGGCCATTGCACGCCTCGCTCCCTGCCTTGGGGCCGTCGCAGCTGGCCTTGCCCGCAGAACAGACTGATTTTCCTTGGCATTGGCCGATGCCGCAGGCCTGCTCCGCAAGGCCGTTGTCGGTCTGGCCGTCACAGTTGTCATCGATATTGTTGCATGTTTCGGTTGTTGCGCTTGCCGCTGAGCAGGCGCTCCAGGCACTGCCGTCGCACACTTCGATGCCGCCACAGGCGCCCTTGCCGCCGTTGCCAGAGTCGCAACTCCGCTTGCTACCTGCTAAATTGGCGATGCAGCTGCAATCGCCGCCGGCTGGTTGGCATAGGCCGTCCGTGCAATTAAAGCCGGTCGGGCAACTCGAGGTGCCGTCCTGGGTCAAGCACTTGATTAAACAGCCTTTTGCTGCGCCAACTTGACTGCAACTGCCGCCTAAGCAGGTGAGATCGCTTAGGCAGGGTGCGCAGGCGAATTCAGGGCCCGGCAGGCAGGTGGGCGTCGTGGAGCCAAAGCAGACGTATCCTGGGGCACACGCTGGCTGACAACCGCCTGCATCCAGAGGGGAAATGTCCGTCGTGCCGGCGTCCTGGTCGGTCGTATCGCTGGGCAATTCGAGCAAGTCTTGGCCTGGGGTCCAATCCCCCAACCCACTAGAATCTAAAGAATCACCCGCGCTATCAAGAAGGCCGTCGGCGGCGTTGTTGCCCGCGACTGCGCCGGAGACCGGGCTGTCCGAGCCCAGGAAGTCGGAACACCCGGTCAGACCCAGCGAAGTGAGCGCAGCGGCGAACAAAAAGATGGAAGCAGCAGTGCGCATGGCTAGACGATAGCGCAAATCTGGGCGATCAGCCAGAGCACGCGTGGATACCAGAGGCTTAACGCTTTGAAACCAAGCCCTACCGGTCCAGCGGTAGCAGCGATTTGTGCTGCCACATGCGGGTCTCAATGCCGGCCAAGCCGCCCTCGACCAGGCGTTCAAAATCGGCATACACGTCCTTCATGGCATCGGGCAGGTGCTTTTCGCTCAGGCGCATGTAGTGAGACCAGGAGTCGTACCCATGTAACTCGCTGATCTGCCATGGATCTTCGTCATCTTGCCAGACCTCAAAGCGGGCGACGCCGAGGTCCAACGCATAGGCGCGAACTTCGCTCAGGAGCGCAAAGAACTTCTTGTGATCATTGGGATCGATTCGGTAGCGATGCTGAAGGATGAAGGTGCCGATCCGTGGTTCATCCATAATTTCACCTGTTGAGGGCGTTGCTGCTAGAGCCTGGATCGCCCAACTCGCCGTCATCGCAGTGGAAACGGCCTGTGTTTGATCGGCGCGTCATCGTGGACACCGATCGTCGCGGTGAATGGGGCAAGATCAACCCAGAATTCGCGGCGATAGCGCAGCTGTCTAGAACGGAATGTCGTCCTCAGGCCCGCCAAAGTCCTCTGGACTCGGTTCCATCCCGGGGGCTGGCGCGCGCGCTGCGGCTGGACGGCCACCGCCTTCAAAACCGCCGCGATCTTCGCCTGACGAACCAGCGCTGGCTCCGTCGGCGCGACCGATGAACTGCACGACTTCGGCAACAACCTTGGTCTTGGTGCGCTTTTGCCCGTCTTTGTCGGTCCATTCGTCAACCGTCAAGCGGCCTTCGATGAAGACCTCGCGACCCTTGGTGAGGTAGCGATGGCAGTTTTCGGCTTGCTTGTCCCAGACTTCGATGCCGAACCAGTCGGTTTTCTCCTGGCGAACGCCGGCCTTGTCCGTCCAATTGCGGTTGACGGCGATGCGGAGCTCGGTCACTGCACGGTTGGACGGCGTGTACTTGAGTTCGGGTTGATTGCCCAATCTTCCCAATAACATAACCTTGTTGACGTTGGCCATGGCTCTCTCCTCGATGGGGGCTGACATGCTATGCCGGAGTCGCCGGACGCGCAACCCTGCCCCGGCCGGCTGCGATCGCGTCAGGGGTGAGAAGCCCAGGGAGCAAATGCACGATTGATCCTTGATTTTACAATTGAATGCTGCATCTGGGACCTGGCAGCTTTGCGCCGTGCGGGCTTGTGGCGGGCGTCGGCCGGCAGGCGTATGATCGCGGCTCAGGTGGGCACTTGCTCGGCGGGCCCTTCCCTCAGACAATCGTTTCTTGGCGGCCCGCGGGGTCGCCTCAACGTCGCAGGAGGTATCCCATCGAACCCGATGTCCTGGCCCCGAGTCCCCCTGCTGCTGTTCCGCAACGCCGTGTAACAATTGGTTTTCACCAGGCAGAAGGCCTGCGCAACCTCTGCGGGGAGCGCGACAGCAACTTGCGGTGGGTCGAACAGCACTTGGCTGTGCGGTTGCTGGCGCGGGGCAGCGAGGTGCACGTGCAGGGGCATCCTGATAACGTTGCTTTTGCCGCAGAAGTGCTGAGTTCGGCCTACAGCCAAGCTTTGGTCGGGACATCGGTGACGCCTGCGCTCCTGCAGCATCTGGCGCAGGTACAGCGTCAAGCCGGGGCCTCAAAGCCGCCGGCAGAAAGCTCGATCTATCAAGAGGATTTGTCTCCCGCCTTGCGCAGTGTGTCGGCCTCCCGTGGGCAGACCTTTGCCCGCACCCATGCCATTGGCCGCCTGGTGTCCGAGCCAGATGCCGCCCAGCCCCCCGTGGCCTTGGCAAAAACGCCTGGACAAACAAGGTACTTACAGGCGCTCGAACAGCACGATTTGGTATTCGCTGTGGGGCCCGCCGGCACAGGCAAGACTTACCTTGCAGTCGCGGCGGCCTTGGGCGCCTTGCAACGGCATGAATGTAAGAGGATTATTCTGACGCGCCCTGCAGTCGAAGCGGGCGAACGGTTGGGATTCCTTCCTGGCGATTTGGCAGAAAAAGTAAGTCCTTACGTGCGTCCCCTGTATGACGCCCTGCGGGACTTGGCACCCAGCGAAAAGGTTGATCGCTGGATGGAACGCGGCCAAATCGAAGTGGCTCCTTTGGCCTTCATGCGCGGGCGGACACTTAGCAATGCCTTTGTGATTGTTGATGAAGCGCAGAACTGCACGGTCGAGCAGATGCTGATGCTGCTGACGCGCATGGGCGAACATACCCGCATGGTCGTGACGGGCGATCCAAGCCAAGTCGACTTGCCGCGTGGTCAGCGATCAGGGCTGGCGCATGCAGCCCATTTGCTTGAATCAATTCAAGAAATTGGCATGGTGACCCTTCATCTGCAGGACGTCGTTCGCCATCCCCTGGTGGCGCGGATTGCAGCGGCTTATGAGGCGGATCGCCAACGCGGTGGTGAACCGTGATCGGTGCTCGCCGTTCCAGCGCGCCGACGGGGCTGCCTGGAGAACAGCAACAGGCGCTCAAGCGTCGTGCTGACAAATTGCGGCAGGCGTTCAATATCCTTCTAGGATGTTTGGGTTTTATCGCGCTTCTTGCCCTGGTCGGACCTTCGCGGGCCTGGGTAGAACTGCCGCCTCTTGGTCCTGCAGCCCACGATTTGGTGGCCCAGCGCGACTTTGATGACGAGGAGCCGGCCCCAGACCTGCAGGCGGCCTTGGACCGGGCTGTGGCCGCTGTGCCCATTCATTACACTTTTGACGGTGAGGCGGTTCGCAAGCGCACAACGGCGATCCATGATGCCTTTCGTACAGTTAGGCCGCGCTATCGCCTCTATCTGGCCGATCGCGAGCGGCTGGCGGCCGGCGAGCCAGATCACAAGGACAATCCGATCGCTACAGTCACGGCTGTGGCGCAACTGGACAAGGCCATTGATGCTGAACTCGATAAATTAAAGCCGGAATTTGAGTCATCGCTGGTTGGGCGCCACAGCGAATTGACGCCAGAAATGTTTACGGCGCTGCGGCGGGCCGGCTTTTCCGAAGACGTGGAGCTGTTGCTGGCGGACACAGCTCAGCTCTTGTTATCCCAGCGGATTGTCCGCGATATGGACCGCTTTGATGATGACCTGCAGCGCGGCGTCTGGGACGAAGGGACCGGTGCACCCTTTAACCGCAGTTCTGGCGGGCACTTGGTCGATCTGGAAGCGGCGCAGAAGCAGGCAGAGGACTCGCTGACCGACTTCATGCGCCAAAAGAATTCAACGCGTTTGGATGACCCGATGCTGCAGGCGGCCCTCAAGGCCCTAGCGCGCACGCTGCCGGACGTGACCTTTGCCCGTGACACCGCTGCAACGCGGGCTGCTGAGGAAGGGGCGCGTCTGCAAGTCCCTAAGATTCATGTGGTTCACATCGCCCGCGGCCAGAGTTTGGTCAAAAGGGGCGACGTGGTGACCGCGGCCTTGCAACAACGCGTGGCGCGCATGCAGGCGGGGCTGGACGACGATTCGCGGCCGCGGGCCTTTGTCGCTTCGGCGGTCTTGCTGGGAATCACCTTGCTTTTGTTTGGCATCTTTGCCGGGCGACACCTGCACCATTTTCGCTATCGGCCGCGCGACGGGCATTTGCTGGCGTCGATTCTGCTGATGCACGCCGGCGTGATGCGTGTCCTGCTGTGGGTGGGCCAGACCCTGGTTGAACCGGGCGGGCAGATTTCCGCAGCGATGTGGACCGTTGGCCTGCCCTTTGCGCTCGGGCCGACCCTGGCGACGCTATTTCTCAAGCCTTTCACGGCTGCGCCTTTTGCCCTTGTTTGTTCGGTGGTTGCGGTGCTCATGGCCCACAATAGCACCTTGATTCACGGGCAACCGACGCTCGAAGGGCTGATTGCGGTGCAGGCGGTCGTGCTTGGCCTGGGCGGCGTCCATGCGGCCCGGCACTTTCGCCAACGGTCTGATTTGATTCTGGGCGCGATGACCATTAGCGGCGTTGGCATGGTCTGCGGTATTGCTGTGGCTTTGTTCACCGCGCCCTCGGGTGCCGACATTTTTGACCTGCAAAATCTGTGGATTGCCGCCATGGGGGCGGGTGCGGGCGTGGTGTGCTACCTGCTCTTGTCGGCCCTGACGCCGGTATTTGAGACTCTATTCAACCGGTTGACGGACATTAAGCTCCTGGAACTGACCTCGATGAACCATCCGGCGCTCAGGCTGCTGGCCACAGAAGCTCCTGGAACATTTACGCATTCTGTGACCGTCGGTAATTTGGCGCAGGCGGGCTGTGACGCCATCGGTGCCAATGGCTTGCTCGCCCGCGTCGGGGCTTATTACCATGACGTCGGCAAGACCAAAAATCCTAGGTATTTCGCGGAGAATCAGGCAAACGAGAATCCGCACGACAAGCTCAAGCCGCACTTGTCCGCCCTGATCATCCGCTCGCATGTCAAAGATGGCATCAAGCTGCTCAAGAGCATGGGCTTACCTGATGAGATTATTGACTTTGTTCCGCAGCACCATGGCACCAGCCTCATCGCCCATTTCTACCACCGGGCGCAGCGTGAGGCCCAAGATGGCGAAGAGATAAGTGAAACGGATTTTCGCTACCCCGGCCCCAAGCCTCAACGCCGGGAAACGGCGATGCTGATGTTGGCCGATGCCGTCGAAGCAGCATGCAAGGCGTTGCCCGAGCCAAATCCCATGCGAATTCAGGCGGTTGTCAAGAAGATCATCGCCGGCAAGATGGAGGATGGTCAGTTTGAGGAATGCGACTTGACCCTGCGTGAACTGGCCCTGGTGGAGCAGGCATTCATTCGTGTTGTCATGGGGATTCACCACTCACGGCCCGTCTACTTGCCGGCGCCGACGGTGGCTGTCCAGCAGAGCCTGCCCCTTTCCCTCGCCGCGCAGAGCTCCACGCAACCGCAGGCCACGATTGGTGTTTCTGATGCGGCGCAAGGAGCCACCCAGCCAGTGCCACCCGCCGTTCGCTTTATCGCCATGGCCCAGAGCGAGCGCCACGGGCAAAGGCCGGTACCAATTGCGGATTTGGCGGATGAACCGTCTGAACCCGCCGCGCCTACCGCCGTCGTCGCTGCGCACAGTTCGCCAAGCCGCCTAAGCAAGTGAGGCAACTTTGCCTATTGACGTGGAAAACCGTCATCCGACTTTGAAGGTCAATCAGCGTTGGCTCGCTGGGCAGCTGCGGCGGGCTCTGAGGCAGGTCGGGCGACCGCGGGCGGAAGTCAGCGTTAGCCTGGTGACGGATGAGGAAATCCAGAGTCTTAATAAGCGGTTCCGCGGTATCGATGCGGTGACGGACGTTCTGAGCTTTGCCCTCACGGAAGCTGGAGGTCCTCAACCAGTCGATTTGCTTGGGGATATTGTTGTGTCGCTCGACACGGCGTTGAGGCAGGCTGAAGGCGTTCGCCAGGCCGTTGCTGCGCAGGATGGGCCGATTTTTGCGCACGATTTAGCGCAAGAGGTTGTGTTTCTTAGCTTTCATGGGCTGTTACACCTTCTGGGCCACGACCACGAACAATCGGACGAGGCTGAGGTGATGGAAGCCCTTGAAAATGCGCTGATGTTGCCGATTACGCCGGTGGACCTGCACGATGCCGATCGGTCAAGGCACGGCCTATAGCCCTAAAGATTCAGTTACTTGCACCAGGGTGCCTTGGCCGCACATGTCGCTTGCGTCGTATTGTAGCCGTAGCAGGATTCGGGCTGCGTCGGCAGGGTATCGGTACGAAACTTGGGTAACTGATTGGTCTTAAACGTAGTTTGGTCGGCGTCGTAGTGATAAGGACCGGCGTCGCTGAGAGTCTGCGCCGAAGTGCCCATATCCATGTGATAAAGCGCTAGCGTGTCGGGTTCGTCGGCCTTGTAGCGGTACTGAAAGCCCGCGATGTTGGCATCGGCCGTGGAGCCGACGAGGATGCGTACCTCATCCAAATAGCCGATAAAAGGCGAGGTTTTGCTGCTGATGTCGGCAGGGACCTGACCGACCAGCATGAGGAACTTGGTATTGGCTGGCAGGATGGCACCGAGCTTGGTGCCATTGGCCGATAACGGTGTTTGTCCGTCCAAGGATGCTTGTAAAGTCCCGGTCTTGGGCGTGTAGCTGCAACGGACGTGGTGCCAGCTGCCGACGGCGATCGATGTGGCCGCGCCAACGACCACGGAGTTGGCCGCTGCGTCGGACAGGATACAGCCAAGGTGGGTGCCAGAAGCGTCACGTGCGGCGCCAAGTGCGAAAATCACTTGCTTTTTGTCGACCAGGGACGAGGTCCAACTGGCTGCTACGGCGGTGGCAAATAAGCCCACGGGAGGCGAACTCTGAATGCTCAGCCATGCTTCGACGCTGAACGGGGTCTTGGCGTCAAAGGTCCAGGCATCCATGTTGTCGCGGCTGGCGACCGTGCTGTCCTTGTGAACATCCAATACTGTTCGGACCTTACAGTCGACGCAGCCGTCGCATAGGTCGGTGCTCTTGTCCTGGCAAACGCCTTTGGCTGGATCGGACATGGGGCAACTTAATGAATCAGCTGCAGAATCTTGCGTAGTTGCGTCTGGGTTCGCCTGTGGCGCGTCGGCTTGGGCAGCGGCGATGCGAGCCTGAATCTCATTGTCTGTCAGTGGGTTAGGGAGACATCCACCCAGCTCAAGCGCTAGCACCACGCAGCAAAGCATCGCAGGTGAAAAAGGCTGGCGGGCCAAGGACATCAGAACCGTCCGTTCATCTGTAAGCCTGCGACATGACTGCCTATTTGCGGAGACACGCTGTAGGAATGCTCAGGCTTGGGCACCGGGCCCCAAAGGCGATAGGCGCCCCAAGCGCTCAGGCCTACGCCGGCGACACCGAGAAAGACGTCCGAGTTTCTTAGCTGTTTCTGGTTCTCGATCAGGGCGTTATACTTGTTTTTCGCGTCCGTTTGGCCAAAGTCAAAGCTGCTGCTCGCGTTGTTGATTTGCTTGGCCGCGTCACTCCACCCTGAAATTGCGGCAAAAACGCAAAATGCGCCGCCGCCAAGCAAGGTCCAGCTGACCCAGCGCAGGCGTGAGTCGACGGGCGCGGACTGAACCAAGGTCGGCGCTGGTATTGCGACGACTGGCGCGGGGGCCGGAGGTTCGACCGGCTGGCTGGGCGGTGCCGATTGGGCGGGGGGTGTTTGGACCGTTGGCGTCGGCGGTTCAGTTGGCAAAATCGGCGGTTGGGGCGTAGGTGCGGCTACCTGCGGTGCCGGCGCTGCCTTGTCCCGCATGCGTGCGATCCGCTCTTGGGCGTCCTTGCGGCCAGCGTCGGAAACGCCGGCGAGTCCCACATATTGATCAAACAAAGCAATGGCTTGTGGGGAAAGCCCCCCTTGCTCATACGCCCGTGCTGCGTTGAACATCATCTCCGGCTTTTTGGAGATGGCGTAGGCCTGCATGAAGCCTTCAGCGGCATTTTGGAACAGGCCGGCGCGGAAGAAAGCCTTGGCTTCAATGGCTTTTGCTTCGGCTCGTTCGCGATCGCCGGCACTGACGGTCTCGGCAGCCTGCAGCGGACGGCTGGACAGCGCAATGCAGACCGGGGCGATGAAAGTTGCCAAAATTGCAAATGAAATGCACGACCGAATCTTCGGCGGGTGCAGCAATGGGCGATGGGGCGGGAGCGAATGCACAGCCCGATCCTGGCGATCCTGACGGCTTGCGTCAAGCGATGCGGCCTAGTTGGGCGGGTAGCGGCCTAGAGCTAGCGATAGACACTATTGATTTCGCGGTAATGTACGTCGTAGCCGCAGCGTACGGGCCGGCGCGGTCGCCGCGATGGCGTGAATAGGCCGGGGCTCGCCTGCGTTTTACAGCAGACGGTGCGCGCTGGTGTTCATCGTCCTTTCAAAGGGATAGGCCTTTGGTATCGACGCGGAGTTGCATTTGGCCTTCGTCCCGGCATAAACAATGGGCCCTGCGGGTTGCATGGACCGAGTCCCTGGGCAGAACCGACGCGTATCCTGAGATAGACAACGGCCAGGCGCCGGCAAGCAACGCTGAGTCCTGACAAACAACGCTGAGTCCTGACAAAATGCGCAGCACTGACAACGCAACGACAAGGAAGCACATGAAAATCCTACGCCTAGCGATGATCCTCACCACCGTGGCCGTGACGTCGGCTCTGGGGTCCCTGGCGCTGACGGCAAGCGCGGCCGAGGCCGACAAGCAGTACGCGGTCGACGCAAAGCCGTTTACCCTCAAGGCTGGCAGCCAGGGAACGCTGGTTGTGACGATCAAGCCAGGGAAAGGTCTTCATTTCAATAAGGAATTTCCCGCAAAATTCACGGTCGAGGCCAACCCGACCGCCAAGTCGACCAAGGACAAGTTGACGTCCAAGGACGGCGATGTGCGGGTCGAAGGCGCCAACGGCGTGATCCATGTGCCCCTACAGGGAACCGTGGCCGGGCAAACCGCCTTGAAAATCACGGGAAATTTCAGCATCTGCAGCGATGAGCAGTGCTACATGCTGCGCGGCGAATCGCTCACAGCGCAGGTGACCGTGAAGTAGTTGAAATCGCGTAAGTTTCCTGGTAGATCTGCCGGACCTGGTTCGCCATCCGCGTTCCGGTGCGGTCGGTCGGGGTTGACAAGTGCGAGCGGCCGAACCAATCTACCGGTCGGTGGCCGCGATGCGGGAGTAGCTCAATGGTAGAGCGTCAGCTTCCCAAGCTGAATGTTGCGGGTTCGAGTCCCGTTTCCCGCTCCATGTAATCATTCAAGAATGTGTTTTTCAGACTGCTCCGGGGGTCACAAAACCGCCCTGGGGGTCACACTGGGGGTCACAAATCCAAAATCGACGGCCTTTGCCGCTGCTGGTTTTTGTGACCCCCGTCTGTGACCCCCAAAGCCGTCTTGCTCACTGCTACGCCTGGCCTTTCGGCCCCGCCTCGCCGAACAGCCGCGTCACCGCCGCCTGCTTCACGTCCAGATTGATGCCCGCGTAACGACGCGTCATTTCCTCAGACGAGTGGCCCATGATGGCCCGCAGCGCGATCCGATCGGTGCCCGACAGCATCATCAGCGTGTTGAACGTGCGCCGCAGGACTTGTGGCGTGACGTGGATCTTGATGCCCGCCGCTTCCACCGCCACGCCCAGCGACTCGTACAGCGACTGCGGCGTTCGATGCGTCCCAAAGTCGCTGGGAAACACCAGCCCGGATTTCAGGCCGCAGTGCTGCTCGCGCACGAGCCGCTCGCGGTGCTGTTGCAAGATCGCCGAGAGCTTCCGTGGCTTTCTCGCCTTGGAAGCGCTCCTGCGCGATCTCGATGTCCACGCCCGTCATTTCCAGCACAAGCGCCTTCAACGCCTGAACTTTCGGCCGTCCCAGATCCGCCAAGCGGTACCACTGGTTGGGCAGGTTGTGGCTCTCGATTGAGTCGTCGTCCCAGACGGTAATCCGCTCCGCGCCGCACTTGGCCAACGCCAGCACGGTGAAGCTGCCCACCGCGCCCGCGCCAATGACCGTGATGGGCGTCCGCGCGAGCCGCGGCACGTCCAGCACATCCAACTGTCTGTGAAAGTTCATCGCTACCTCCAGTCCGCCAGGTCATCGTCGAAGTCGGGCCAGCCGGTACCGTACCGCTGGCTCTGCTGCGGCTGCTGCCCATGCTGAAGCTGCTTGCCACCGCGCCAGTCCGGCATGAGCACCGGCTGGATCTCGACCACATGCGCGTTGAACAGCCGCTCGCACTCGCCGCGCAGGTTCTGGTCGGGCAGGCGGATCTCCAGCGGCAGGTCGTCAAACGTCAGCCGGAACGGCTGCCACACGTCGATCCGCACCTTGAACTCGCGCTTCTTGTTCACCACGATGCTGACGAGGCACTGGTCGTTGGCCAGGCCCTCGATGCACGCTTCATCCTGCTGGCTCCAAAAGACGCCCAGCCGACCGTGGCTGTGAATCCAAGCGCGCACCCGTTCCGGCTGCTGGTGCGTCACGAGGAACTTGGCGAGCGCGTCCTGGTCGATCTCGGTGCTGGCCGCGGTGCAGATCTGGTCAAAGAGTTGCACTCCGCCCACCACCAAGTCGTCCGTCACGGTCGCCAAGCACGAGAACTCGCCTGCCGCCAGGTCAGCCCAGTGCCAGATGCGCTCCATGGCGTCGGCGTCGATGCGAACCCGCAGGTTCTGTTTCACTTTCATGTTCGTCTCCAAAAGCGCGACGGCCCCGGGCAGTTTCCATGGTGGAAAGTGCCCGAGGCCGCGGGTTGTCGTTGGCGCTGACGTTAATCGTCGTTGCTGTCGTAGTCGGGGTCCCACGTCTCAATGTGCCGATACGCGTCGCGCTCGTTGTACGAGTGCAGGAATTCCCAGATGGTCGCGACCAACGCCGCGTACTGACCTTCGCCGAGCAGCTTGCCGATGCCCGGACCCAGATTGCCCCAGCACGGCACGCCGTCGGAAGAAACGTGCGGGTGCGGGTAGCTGAAGCCGCCGTCGCTCCAGATGTGGACCTTGTCGGCCGTCACGGTCAGCGTGTACGAGCCCATGTTGTAGTCCGTGCTGTCGTGCTCCAACGTGAGCGGCTCCAGCACGATGCTGAGCTTGCCGTAGTCGACTTCCACACTGACCACCGGCGACGGCATCATCTTGACCAGCGCCGCGAACTCCTCCTGCGCTTTCTGCTCCTGCGCCGGGCGGGTCGTGGCTTCAAGCGCCACAATCTGCTCACGCAGCTCGCCGTTCTTGCGCACCAGGCCGCTGATCTGGCTGGTGATGCGGTTGGCCTCGTACTCGTTGTCGCGGATGGCGTTTTTCCAGTTGCGGACCATGCCGTCGACCGACGACACCATCCACATCGAGAATTCTTCCCGCTCGCGCCGCCAGTCGTACCCCTGGATGTACTGTGCTGCCAAAGGCAACGCCATGCCGAGGACCGTCTCTAGCACGCGGCCGGGCTGGATGTCCTCCGGCTGCTCGAACAGCTTCTCCAAGTCAAACGCCAGGCGGATGCGCCGGCCCTCCACGGACGCGACGACAAATGTCTCGGTGCCGACCGTGATTTCCACGGGTTCGCCGGTGTGCGGACGGCCGTTCACGAGGTCGACGACCGCAACGCCGTCCCGGTACGGAAAGCGGCACTCGGTCGCCGTGCCCGCGATCGGGCCCAGCAGTTCGATTTCCCGACGGAAAGGCGCCGGGTCCGAGTAGCGCGCGCTCCACCGCTGGTAGCGGATGTTCAGGTTCAGTTTGGCTTGCCAATCCAGCAGATAGGCGGCCATCGTTTGGTCACAGTGGTGCATGTTGCCTCCCCGCCAGCCGAGCCGCACCGGACGCACCGGCTGCGGCCCAGCGGGCGATTGTGTTGCGGGAATCGCTTACTTGCTGCCGCCCTCGACCTTGGGCACCAGCGTGATGACGTCGCCGTCGGAGACCGCGGTGGTCGTGCTGGCGCCGAGGCCGTTGACGGAGATGGCGTGACCGGCGGCGGGGAGATCGACGGCGTCGAGGATTTCGCCGACGGTGGCGCCGGCAGCGGCTTCGTGGTGGCGGGCGGAGTGACCGAGGCGGAGGATTTTGATGTTCATGGTTGGGAAGCTCCTGAAATGGGGACGGAAAGTGGACAGGCACTGCCGGGCAGACG
>CAIMEY010000056.1 GCA_903840165.1 uncultured Myxococcales bacterium
CCGCCGTCTGGTGCAGCGACGATTGCTTGAGTGCCAGAAGCGGCAATCGGAATCAGGCTGCTGCTCAGCGCCGGACCAGTAGCTGTGCATGAACCACCGGAGCAAACCGCCGAACACGCATCACCAATCAAGCACGGATTCGTGTTGTTTGTTACAACGCAACCTTGCTGCAAATCGCACTTGTCATCGGTACACTTGTTTCCATCGTCGCAGGTCTTTGCAAGCGTATAGCCGCTCCCGTCCGCTGCACAGGCATAAAGCCCAGCTCCCGCGCAGGTTTGCTTTGTACAAATAACGGGTTTGCACTCGCTCCACTGCGTGCAGTAGGTGCCCACGGCGCAGTCCAAGTTGCTCAGACATTCGACGCAAACACCTTTGCTTGTGTCGCAAACGCCGCCGGGACACTGCTTGCTTGAGACGCAAGCAGCCGAGTTCACGCACTGGCTTTGGACGCATTGCTGATTCGCCGCGCAATCAATGGCCAAATTGCAATCGACGCACAAGCTTACCGCCTTGTTGCACACTTGGACCGTGGCCTTGCAGTCGTTGTCGGAGGCACAGGCTTTTTCCGGCACGCATTGCTGCTTTTCGCACATCGAGCCGACGCCGCAGTCGCTATTTTGAACGCATGCCACGCAAACGTGCTTGGCCATGTAGCAAACGCCCTTGACGCAATCGCTATTGCCGCCACAAGCGCTCGCGACAACGGCGCAACTCCCGTTTTGGGTATGCGTGCAGGTCCCAGCCGGAGCTGTGCAGGCGTCATCCGTACAACTGCTTGCATCGTCGCAGTTTTTGGCTGTGCCTTTGCAAGTTCCGCCACTGCAAGCGTCGCCGACGGTGCAGCCATTTCCATCATCGCAAGCCGCCGTCGTATTGACGTGCTGGCAGCCCAAGCTCTTGTCGCAACTGTCCGTCGTACAAGCGTTTGCATCGTCGCAGTTCTTGGCCGCGCCTTTGCAAATCCCGTTGGCGCAGGTGTCGCTGGTAGTACAGACGTCGCCGTCGTCGCATCCGGGACCGCTGGCAGGCGCATGCACGCAGCCCTTGTCTGCCGCACAACTATCTGTGGTGCAAGGGTTATTGTCTTCACAGTTGGCTTGAGTGCCAGTGCACAACCCAGTCTTGCAGGCATCGCCGCTGGTGCATAAACTGCTGTCATTGCACGGTATTGCATCGGTCTTGTTGACCATCCCGCATTGCCCGGTCAGTGGCGCACATTGGGCCGTGGCGCAGGCTGTATCCTTGCCGGCGTCGCAGGTCACGATGCTACCGGGTTTGATCTTGCACGCCTTTGCCGCAGGAATGCTGACATCACAGAACAGCGTGCCATTACAAAGGTTTCCATCCTCTTTGCTGGCGCAGTCGCCGTCGATTTGACACTGACAGCCCGCGTTGCTGCCCGGCGTGCAGACGCCTCCGGCGCAAATATCATTGACGGTACAGGCATTTCCATCGTCACAAGGGCCGTCCGCATTGCTGTGTACACAGCCGCTGATAGGCGAGCAAACATCCTTTGTGCAAACGTTTTTATCGTCGCAGACCTTGGCAGCATCGATGGCTTGGCCGGTGCATTGCCCGCCGCCGCAGGTGTCGCCGCTGGTGCACGGATTGCCGTCGTCGCAAGCGAAAGTGCCGGGGGCGTAAGCGCAATCGCCGCTCTTCTTGTCGCAAGCATCGGTTGTACAAGGGTTTTTGTCGTCGCAGATCTTGGACACGCCGGAGTTGCAGACGCCGTCCTTGCACGCATCGCCGCTGGTGCATGGATCCCCGTCGTCGCAAGCACCGAGAATTGCAGCGAATGAGCAGTTGCCGGTCGCCTTATCGCAAGTCGCTGCGATGCAAGGCCCTTGGTCAGCACAGGATTTCTTGGCCCCTGCCACGCATTTGCTCGCGGCGCACACGTCGAGCGGGGTGCAGGCATCGTCGTCCGCGTTACAAGCCTTGCCGTCGTTTGGTTTGTAACTGCAGCCGGTTTTGTCGTCACAGCTATCCGTGGTGCAGACATTGCTGTCGTCGCAGTTGATGACTGTTCCCGCGCACTTGCCCGCTGTGCAGCCGTCTTTGTCGGTGCAGGCATTGCCGTCGTCGCAGGTGCCTGTGGATGCAGCTGGAAACTGGCAACCGAGCTTGGGATCACAGGAATCCGTTGTGCAAGGCTCGGTATCGCTGCAGGTCAAAGCGCCAGGTAGGTGGACGCACCCGCTGTCGCCTTGGCAACTGTCGCTGGTGCAAAGATCGCTGTCATCGCAGGAGGTTACACCATCGATGCCGGTGCCGGTGACGTTGCAGATGCCCGAATGGCTGCCGTCAGCGCAGACGATTTTTCCGGGCAAGCACGTTTGAGCGACGCAAGTGCCTGCCACGCAAGCCTCTTTGTCGCCGCAGGTTTTTCCCGCAACCGTGGCTGTGCCGTTGGCGTTGCAGGTGACGACGTTGTTGCCGTCGCAGACATTGGCCCCGGGCGTGCAGACGATCGCTTTGCAAGTGGCTGTTACGTCGGTACTTTCGCATACGCTTTGGGCCGGGCAGGCGCTGTCGGTGTAGCCGCTGCCGTCGCTTTTGCAAGCATGAACGCTGGACGGCGAGCCGCAACCGCTTGTTCCCGCTGCACAAACCCAGTCGACGCAGGTATTTTCCGTGCAATATTGCTTGGCGTTGCAATCGGCCGCAGTCAGGCAACCCACGCATTTGCCAGCAGTTTTGTCGCAAACTTGGTCGACCGGGCAGTCCTTGGTCGAGGCACATTTTTGCGCTGGCGGCGAGCACTTGTGCGCCTTGCAGTCGAAATCCTTTGGACAATCGCTGGCTACATTGCAATCGACGCATTTGCCGGCGGTCGTATCACAGAGCTGATTGCTCGCGGCGCACTGCTTGTCGGAGGCGCACGCGATCGGGCCGCTGTCAGTTGCAACGATATCTGGCGGCAAGTCATCAGCAATTGGCTGATCCGCACCAGGGACATCGGTGTTCGGCACATCGGCAACTGGCACATCTGTGGCAGCCGTTTCCGCTGAATTACCCGTAGAATCAATGCTATCCAGGCCGGCATCGGCGTCCGCTGAAACGTCTGTGTTTGCCGTACCTTTGCCAGCACTGGCTGGGGTATTGGTCCCGCAGGCCACGCAAAAAGTCAGGGAAAACAGTGCAATTGGCGCAAACGCGGATCTGCAGAACATCGACACGTGGGCCCCCCGGACTGCGCCGATGTCGGCGACTTGACATCGTACTCTAGGGCTTGGGTGCGCGTAGGATCCGCAAACGCCTTCCGCCGTCCATCCCCCGCGCCACTCCGTGCCATTTTCCGTTCAAAAACCACCGCCGACCGTCGGCTGCAAGACCATGCTGCACCGGCCTCAAGCCCGAGTCAAGCGCAATCCGGCCAATGCGGCCTGCGCAAGATAAACACCTACCAGCAAGGAGAATTCGCCACTTTCCGAGCCCCCCAGACACCGCCAACCTACCGCTATTCGTCCACGTCGGCTTCGGCTGAACCGCTGTCGTCCCAGTCGGGCTTCGGCTCGGAGTCGCCCGGGGTCCGGATACCGGTGCCGATGCGTCAGAAACCGCTTGATCTCATTGGCATCCTGCACTGCGGCAACAACCGTGCGCGCGCCACCGCTGGGACATTTCAAGACGTCCCAGCCGAATTCCCGGCGAAGTGCTAAACTCCATGTAAGCCTTGTAGTTTCATCTTTTTCCACGCAGGACGCCTTGCGCCGAGCCTTGGCCATCGCGCCCGCCCGGACCCGCAGTGCCTTTCTCCCTGAATTTCCGCCAGTTTTATTGCCAAGCATGGCATTGCGCAGCAGGGCCGCCAGGGCCCGCTTGCGTTCACTCAGGGGATCCTGGGGATTCTCTGTAGGATCAGGAAGTTTAGCGCACTGCCGCTCGATGCGGCTAAGCCTGTCTGCAAAGACCTGCTCCACCACAGCCTGCTTGAGGGGCGGGGCCGAATGAACGCGATACCATTGGCGGTCTTGCAGAAGGCGCCGTCGGCACAAAGGACGTGAAAATGCACATTGAGCCCTGCAGTGCGCAGTGGCCCGTCAAACCGCGACGGCGAGGTCATCGGTACTTGGCGGTCGCCGCGACCTCTGAGTTGCAAACCTGCAGCAGAATCGCAAATTTAGCTATAAACATTCAGCTTTACGTCAAGCCCGCGACAAGCCGCCGACCTTGCTGTAGGATCCCGCCATGACCCAGCTCTTGGCCGATTTGACCTTGCCCCTCCAACCCGCCGCCGTGACGTTGCGCCGCGTCCTGAGCGGTGTCGCCCACGCCCATGCCCAGGCCCTGCAGCAGGCCGCCCATCGCCAGGACAGGGCATTGGCGCAGCTTCTGGCGGAGTTGGCTGACACTGGGGCACTGCGGCCTCTGCTGCTGCGGCCCACGGTTAGCGTGCTTGCGCGGGTCTGGTTGGCGGTGCCGGGGCAGCGGTCTGTGTTGGGTAATCGGCTGCGGGCGGCGCTGGCGGTGGAGGCGGCCTTGGCGGGCCGGCTGTCCCAGCCCGTGACGGTGCCGGCGCTACCGCTTGGGCTGCCGCGGCTTGGCCTGCGCTTGCAGTCGGATGCCTTGGAATGGCTGCGAATTGCGCCAGACGGTCTCGAACTGCAAGGCACAAGTGGGCGTGAGGCCCTGGCCTTTGCCGACCTGACGCCGACGCCGCCGTTTTGGCAGGCCTATCTCCCGGTGCACCCGCGGCTGCCCCTGACGCAATTGGCGCTGGCGGATGACAACCCGTTGCCGATTTTTCACGACCATCCCAAGCGGCGCGGCAACGTGGTCGGGCTTGGCGACGCCCCGGTGGACACGTGGCTGGCGCAACTGGTGTTTGCCGTGGACCAATTGGCGACGCATTTGCCGGCGCTGCTGGACGAAATGCGTGTATTTCTCGGGCATATTGTGCCTGTGGGGACCTTGGCCGAGGATCACCAGTCGGCGAGCTATCCGCACGCCCTGGGCACGATTTACCTGACGCTGCACCCGCGGCCGATGATGATGCTCGAGGCGCTAATTCACGAATTTCAGCACAATAAACTGCACGCGCTGCTGCAGCTTGGGCCCCTGTTGGCAGGCGATGAGGACCTGCGCGTCGCCTCGCCGTTGCGGTCGGACCCGCGGCCGTTGCGCGGCGTGCTGCTGGCGGCACACGCGTTCCTGCCGGTGGCGGAGTTGTACCGGCGCCTGGTCGCGGCAGATGATCCTATGACACGCGAGCATTGGTTTGCTGAGCGATTTCAGGAAATTCGCCGCATGAACCGCCAGGCCTGGCAGACGGTGCAGACGCACGCAAGGTGGACCCCGCTGGCAGCAGGACTGGCCGATGAGTTGGCGCGGCTCGACGGCGAGCTTTGGGCGCCTTGAGCGATGCCGGTGCATCCGCAATTCCCCTTGAAAGTTGACGGTTTATCGCGCCTCGGTGCGGGCCCTCCAAGCTGACTTGACGGTAGCTAAGCCCGCGCGCAGAATCAGTTTCGCGACGAAGGCCAGCTGCAGACCAGGCTGCAGCGGCGGGCAGTGCGGCGGAGGGCAGATGGCAGGAGCCAACGGTCGATTCGCCTACGGGCCTTGTGGCCTTGGAATTTTCAGCGCTTTTTGGCCCAAAAGCGCCATCAAGCATAGCCTTATCGCAGGGTTCCCCAATTACGGCTCGGTGCCCCGCCGCTCGGAGTAAGCCCATGAACGCCCGAGAGATCATCGCCAATTACCGCGACAATCCGGATATCGGCGCGAAATTCATCCGCGAACTCTCCGCCGAGGAGCAAATGGTGTTGATGCGCTCGCGCGAATTCCGCTCACTGCCCAGCGCTGAACGCATTGAAATAGCGAAGATCATCAGCCGTCCCAAGCTGGGGCTCGGTGCCAAGATTGGTTGTCTTTTCGGTGCTCTAGGCGCAGTGGTCGGCGTTTCCGTGGCCGCCATGTCCATCTTTGCGCCCCACGTGCTCACCCAGGCCGTCGTCGGTTCAGGCGCTGTGGCCGATTCGCGGCCAGTGCCGGGAAAATTAACGAGTTTTGACCCAATTGCGGCCTATGCTCAAGTCTCCTCCTATGCCGGGGCGGATGCTTGGCTGCTAAAAATGGACGCCACCAATGTCCGCAGTGATGGAACACTCGACTTATCAGCGACCTATGAGCCTGCCCCGAACGTTCGCTATACGTTTGCGCGTCCGGCCCCTGCGCCCAAGGGAGTGGGGCCCATTGGCGTCGGCAACAACTCGGGAGGGGCGTATCGACAAGAGCTTATTTTAACAGCAGAAAAGCCGATGCGACGCACCGTCACGCGTTATACCAACGGGACGCGAACTACGGATCGATTCCAGACCGAAGGCCTATGGCGCGATGAAAGGGACCCAGAATCGCTGGCAGCGGACCGGGCCGTCGATCTGGGCCGCGTCGCCTCGCCGACCTGCAGTTTGGCGACTTTGTGGAAAGTGGCCGTCGAGCACGGCGTGCGCACCGACGCCGTCGCGCGTGTGACCTACGATACATCCGGATATTCATTTCGAATTGCGCCGCTAGATGTGCGAATAGCCTTTGACGCCAAATGCCAATGGACCGAGGGCCGTTCGAACGGGCATCGGTGGACCCGAACTGCGAATCAAGTCCCTGAACCGGATGCGAATTCGTTGTCTGATCAACAGGTTGATTCCGCTGACGTCGCCAAGGAATTGCGCAAACACGTCAACGCATTGACTGCGTGTTATGAATTGCACAAACAGGGGGCATCGAAGAAACAGGCTAAAATGACACTAGCTTTGACCTTGACGCCCGCTGGAAAGTTCACCGATCTGCACTGGGTCAAGGACACCCTCGGTGATTCCGCGGTCTCTGCGTGCATGACCCGCGTCGTTTCCGCCATCCAGACGGAATTGAGACCGGCGTCTGAAGTCCAAATTTCCTACCCATTCATCTTCGATTGACGTTTTGGATGGGCAATTTTGCAACCTGTCCCCGTGCGAGACCCTCTGCCAACTGCCGCAAGGGGCCAGTTCCAACGGGAACTGCGCCACGCACGAACACTTCGTCGACTGCAGCGGCGTCCATACACGCTGACACATGTCCAACGCCAGCGAATTGGGGCGACCCAGGGTTGAAACCCTGCGCTCGCAATCAAGAAACCCGTCTTCGCGGGTTGGCTGCAATGATCTTGCAGATCAGTCAAACTGTATAGCTCATTGCCCATGCGCCCATGCGCCCATGCGCCCATCGCCGTGACGTTGCTGCCATGCGATGAGCCCCGAATTCTCCTTACTTCGTCATGGTTTACCCAGCCTGTCCTTGACGACCGCCTAGGACCCAGCCCAGAGTTACCGTAGGCCGAAGGTCGGCAGGGGACAGTCTTCGATGCCACGGCAGCGAGCCAGGAGCAGCCTAACATGCCAAATGAACCCATGTTTCTACCGGACGTGCAAGCGGGTGCCAAGCCTGGTCCGTGGGCGGACGCGATTGCCATGATGCAGCGCACCGGCAGCGAATACCCGCAAATCTGGCACCTTTTTGCCTTCGCTCCGGATGCCAACCAGCATCTTGCCCGCTTTACCCAGGCCGTCCTGCGCGAGCCCGGGCCGCTGACGCCGGGGTTTCGCGAATTGATTGCGGCGTACACATCCTCGCGCAATGACTGTGCATTTTGACTCAAGTCCCACGCCGCGGTCGCGGCAGTTCTTTTGCAACAAGAGCGGTCGGGCGACGATTTGGCGGCCAGTCAGGCCCTGGTCGCTGCCGTCGTGGCTGACCTTGACAGTGCGCCCGTCACCGCCGCTGAGCGCGAATTGCTGCGCTTTGTCGCTAAGGTCAATGGCGACTCGCCGCGTATCGGCCCGCAGGACATGCAGCCGCTGTATGCCCTAGGCTGGAGTGATGCCGCGATTTATGCAGCGATAACCGTGACGGCGCTGTTCAATTTCTACAATCGCTGGATCGACGCGACCGGCGTCCATGCGCTCAGCGACGCCGACCACGCAGCCGGTGCGCAGCGCTCGGCCGCTGCCGGCTATGCACGCAAATAGGCAACATTGCACGGGATAGCCTGGGCCCTTTTCTAGCAGCCCTCAGGCGCGCGGCGGATCAGCCCCGTTCAGCCAAGGCCTGGAGGCGGCGATGCTCGGCGACTTGGGTGCGAAAGACGTGTCGCGCTGCCTGGTCCGGAAAGTAGCCCGCAATTTGATCAACCAATGCAAGGCCTTGACGTGCGGCTTGCTGGGCCAGGGCCGTGTGGCCAAGGGCGCGGTGGGCCTCGGCCAAGCCTAAAAGCGCAATTGTTCCGCGCTCTCCAGGCTGTAGCGACCAGTTGCGCCAAGCGGCGACGCCTTCCTCAGCCGTGCGCAAGGCCGTTTCCGCTTGACCGCCAGCGACCTGAACTTGGGCTAAAGTACCATACGCTTGGGGCGCGGCCGGCGGAATATGCTTGGCAATTTCCAGGCCTCGCTGGGCGTGAACTTCGGCCGCTGCCACCTGCCCCTGAGCCAGCAGCGCCCGCGCCCAGGCGACCTGGAGCCAACAGTGCGGAATGGCGACGCTTTGCTGGGATAGGGCCATCTCGGCGTCGGCAAAATGCGCCAAGCCAGCCGCCGTTTGCCCGAGTTCACAGGCGATAACGCCGAGCCACATTTCACCGATGGCCCAGCCTGCGGTAATTTCAAGTCGACGCATTTCCTCTGTTGCTGCAGCGACTTCGGGCTGGGCTCGCGCATACTGCCCCATGCGCATCATCAGGGTTCCTAGGTCGAGCCATTGCGCCATAGCATTGCGCACGTCCCCCAAATCTTCAAAAATTGTAAGGGCATATCGCGTATCTTGTGCGGCGCCGAACAAGTCCCCCGCCAAAGCCCTTCGCGACGACCGTGCACCGGCCAGTCGCGCCAGGGCCGCCCTGCCCAAATCGTCGCCAAGTTGTGCACCAAGGGATTCTGCCAGGGCAATCAGCCGGTCAGCTGCCGCCACCATGTCTAGGAACAGCACGTTGACGGCCAAGCGGGCCGCGGCGAACACGGCGGCCTCGAGGGCTTGCTCGTCCGGAGTCTGAGCCAGCAAAACATCAACAGTGGCAGCAACATCAGCGAGTTGGGCACTGCGCACTTGGGCTCGACCAGCCTCCGCCATCGCCCGGTACCAGGAGATGGACCCGGCCCGCAACCCTTCCAACGCCGCCAGAGCCGCGCGCAGCGAGTCGTAGGCGCGCCCCTGACCCATATGCAACTCCGCGTGCACCAAATGCAATCGTGCACGAGGTTCCCCGGTTGCCTGCAGCGCGAGGCCGCGCAGCACATGGCGCTCCGCGGTCGCCTGGTCGCAAGCCGCCATCGCCTGTTCGGCCGCTTCGGCGTAGTAGGCCTGGGCCTGCTCGGGTTGGTCGCCCTGCTCGCAATGCCTTGCAAGAATAGCGGAATCTGTCTCGCCGACCGAGGCTAGCCACTGCGCCGCCATGCGGTGGCCCAGGGTCCGGTCGGCCGGCGTCAGCGAGCCATAGGCGGCCTCACGCAAATAAGCGTGGCGAAAGACAAATTGCCGCTGGCCGGGCAGGGCGCTGTTGGGCTCCCGAGCGATGATGTCCTGCGTGACTAGGTGCGATAAGCGCGCGGCTGCAAGGTCACCGGCCAACGCACTCAAGCCAGCCGTCCAGAACCGCGACCCAAAAACGCTTGCAGCACGCAGGGCTAGGCGAGCCTCTGGGTCCAGGGCATCCATACGCGCTTGGGCCATGGCCAGCACGGTAGTCGGCAATTCACCGTCGCCGCCTGCTGCCGCAAGCCGGGCCAGTTCGGTCAGAGCGAAGGCAGCGCCATCGGCAACTGCAAGAATTCGTTCGGTTTGTGCCGCCGGCAGCTCGCGCCCCGCCACATGGTGGACCAACTGTCGTGCCGCATGGGCCAGCAAGGGCGGCAGATGCAGCCGCAAAAGCCGCATGTCGGTGCGCAAATTCTCAAAACGGTCGAGCACTTCGGGACGAGCTAGCGCCAGCAGCAAGATCGGTGCCTCGCGCAGGTGGCGGTGGGCGGCGCCCAGGGCCGTCAGAGTCGGATAGTCAGACCACTGCAAGTCATCGACAATCAACACCAAAGGCGTCTTGACTGCCGCCTTGCTCAGCCACAACTGCAGGCCGCCGCTGACCACATCGGCGTGCAGGGCCGGGTCCTGACGGGCGGCGCGGACGCGTTGACTCGGGTCCCCGCCCAGGCCTAGGCAAAGTTGAGCAAAATCGATGATTTCACCCTCGCGTTCACCCAGATTCAGGGCCAGCAGACACTGGCGCAGCCGGCTGTCACGTTCGGCCGGCGGTAGGCCCGGCTGCACATCGCAAGCCTGCAAGAACAAAGACGCAAGTAGGCTGTAGGGCGAGTCTTGCTCCATCGCCTCGGCGCGCGCGTGCCAAACCTGAGGTGGCGGCTGCAACTGCGCCAATTCCTGCACAAAGGCGGCCATAAGGTGCGATTTGCCATGCCCGGGCGGGCCCAGCAGCAGCACGGTGCTGGCACCTTCCTCGCGACATCCATAGAAAACGGCTTTTAGAATGCCAAGTTCCCGCTGTCTCGCGACCAGCGGTATCGCCGCGCCGGGCTGGGCCGACGAGCGCGTCTCTTGCCCCTGGTCACTGCGCAGACGCCATGCAAATTCAGGAGGTTGCCCTGGCAGCTGCGGTCCCGCGGCGATGTCAAAGCGGTCGCCCACCAGGTTCATGCTGCCGCGATCGATGGCAATCCCCGTTTCGCCAGCCTGTACAAGGGCTTTGAGCGTACGCGCCGCCGCTTCAATGGCCTCGCCCACGGCCCCTTCGCCACCCGATTCACCGCGCGATACCCCATAGCCCGTGGCCACGACCAGCCCGACCTGGGGCAGCGCCCGATGCAGCAGCAAAGCCCCGCGCGCCATCCGGGCCGCCTGTTCAGCCGCGTGGCCGGTCTGCGGCAGGGTGGCCAGCAGCGTGCCGTCGATAAGGCGATGTAGACGCGCGCCTAACCTCTCAAATTCACGCTGTAATTCGTCCAGCATGCCGCCCGCAAAATGGCGGACGGTCGCTTTGTCAGCACCCGCACCGAGCAGGACGGTCGGCCAATTCGTCGCCGACGCAGGCGCGCCAAGGCTCAATAACTCCTGAGAATTCAGGGTCACGTCCAAGGTCGAACCTGTCAGCGCCTGTGGTTGCTCCTCGGGCCACGGGTCGGCCGCCAGCAGCAGGGAGACGATGCGCCGTTCGTCGCGGGTGAGGCCCTTCGCCGGCAAGACCTCAGTGGCGGGGGTCTGGTCCGTCAGGTCAAGTTGATCAAGAATCGACAGCACTTGCGTGGCATCTGCGGGCCGATCGCCGGCCTCCTTGGCCAGCAGTTGCTGGGTCAATGCCACCACCGAGGGCGGCAGGCCCGGCCGCAATTCCCCAAGGGCTGGAGGCTCTTCGAGCAGGACCTTGAGCAGCACCGCCACAGGTGTGTCGCCCACAAAAGGCGGGCGGCCTGCGAGGCACTCATAGAGCACGCAACCCAGCGAAAACAGGTCGGCTCGGCCATCGAGGTTGCGGGCGCCGCGGGCCTGCTCAGGCGCCATGTAGGCCGGGGTGCCGATGACCGTCCCCGTTCGCGTCGCGTCCGAAGGGCCTGATTGCAAACGGGCAATGCCGAAATCGAGCAGCCGTGGCTCGCCTTCCTCATCGATTGGCAAAAACACATTGCCGGGCTTGAGGTCGCGGTGAATCACCGAGGCATTGTGCGCAAATTCAAGAGCTTGCGTGATCTTCTGACAGAGGTTGATGGCCTCCAGCAGAGGCAGTGGGCCGCGGCGTAGGCGGTCCGAAAGGTCCTGACCTTGCAGCCAATCCATCACCAAGTACGGATCGCCGTCCGCCGTAGCACCGTGGGCGACGTGCCCGACGATGTTGCGGTGGGTCATCCGCGCCAACACCTCAGCTTCACGGAGGAATCGGCTGGATGCTTCGCGGTCGTCACTGCGCAGGACCTTGACGGCGACCTGCCGCAGGTCCAGGCGATCCCAAGCGCGGTAGACGACGCCCATGCCGCCCCGTCCAGCAACTTCATGTAATTCAAAGCGTTCTGCAAGCAGATGGGCAGGGGCTCGGTTGTGCGGATCGGCTGCACGACTCATCGCGGCGCAGCATAGCAGGGCTGCAGCGTTTCGGAAGGGTCAGGCGTGCAATCAGCGGCGCGCTTGTTGCCGGCGGCGGAAAAGGGCAGACTTTCGGCCCGCGCAGGGGGCGATTGGCCACGGCGCTCGGGCCCAAAGCAGAGGAGCAGGGAGGAAGAAATGAGATTGAAATACAGCGGGTTGTTGGTGGTCACGGCCTTGATTTTGGGCGCCTGCTCCAGCGGTGGCGACGCGGCCTCCACCAAGACGCAGACGGACGCAGCGGTCACGGGCGATGGCGCAAGCCTTGATGGAAACGGCGGAAATGACGCTTTGGTCGGCAATGACGCAGCTTTGCCCAGCGACTCGTCGGGCGACGACTCCGCTGCTCAGGACGTTTCTGTCTTGCCAGATGCGGGGTTAGACGACGCCGGCACCGACGCCCAAGTGGCGCCCGACGTTGGGGTCTTGGACACGGTCGATGCTGGCCCCCTGGCAGATGCACAACCTGATGAAACGATAGCTGATTCAGTGGGCGATGCTGCGGTTGATACTGGCCCTGCCGATGCGGGTCCGGCCGATGCTACGGCTGTGGTCGATGCGAATAGCGCCGACGTTACGGCTGATGTGAGCGTCGACGCAGGTCCTCAACCTGGCGTTTATGCAGGGCATTGCGTCGCCGGCTTCACGCCGCCCGCCAAGACCAGCTGGAAGAGCATCTTGACGGCCGGCGCGGTTCTGACCGGCGGGCCCAATCATGGCGTCCGCGATTCTATCCTGCTGGCTGGGCAAGGTGGCAAGATTCAAGGTGATTTCTCCTACGGCGCTGCGAACTTGGCGGCCGCGGGCGAGACCGTGCAACTCTGGATTCAAACCTGCCCAGGCTGGGTGTCTCTGGGCAGCATGGACACGGACAGTAATGGTTCTGCGGTGTTTGCGGTGCCTGCGGACCTGGCTCAGGGCGACTATCAGGTCAAGATGGTGCTCCTGGGCGACCTCAGCGTGGCCGATGGCGTGCTGGCGATCTGGCCCAAGGGCGTGCAGGCCGTGATCACGGACATCGACGGCACGCTGACGACCAGCGACTGGCAGGCGATAAACGACATTCTGTTTGGCAGCGACGCGCAAATGTACCCAGATGCCAATACGTTGATGAACGCTTGGGCCGCCAAGGACTACCGGCTGGTCTATCTGACGGGCCGGCCGCAGTCCGAGAATCGCTACACGCGTAACTGGCTGGCCAAGCACGGGTTTCCCGTGGGCCCCATGCACTTGACGGACGACTTGGCCTCGCTGATTCCGACCGCGCAGGGCGTGCAGAAGTTCAAGTCCGACTACTTGGCTTCGATTCAGTCCGGCGTTTCGACTGTGTTTAAGCCTGGTTACGGTAATGCCACTACCGACGTCGGCGCGTACGAAGCGGCTGGGCTGGCCAAGACGGACATTTACATCATCGGCACCAACGCGGGGTACGACGGCACGCAGCCGGTGACGGACTATACCGCGCACCTGCCGGTGGTGCAGACCTACGCGAACGCGGTGCAGCCGTAGCTCTGGCGTAAGCGTTCGCTCGAGCTATTTCAGCGGATTTCCTGCGGTTCCTGGCTTGCTCTGCCCCTGCGCTTGCCGGTTCTGGGCACGTCGCCGAAGCGGCGACCGGGCTGGGCCTTTGGGCCTCGGCGGCCCAAAGCGGCGTCGGACGCCGCCGCTCCGCGGGCCACATCCCTCGTGCACCGGGCCCAAAGGCTTGGAATGAATGGGGTAATTGGGCAGCGCCTCTGAATTCCGTGGTCCGGTTGCTACTTGGGACCTTGGGTCGGCGTCGGCGCGGCAGGCTCGGCGACAACTGGCCCGGGCAGCTTGAGAACCTCGGCACGGGCTGACAGGGCCTCATTGGAGCCTTCTGCAACGAATTCAATGTTTTTTCCGTCGCTGCGCAGCAACAAAATGCGCTTGAGTTCGCCCTCTGCGGAACTGCGCCCCTGGTAGGTATCGATCAGCACAATCTTGTTGACCTGCTCGATCACCCGCCGGCGATAAACACCAAGCCACATGCCGTCTTGCGCGCCGCGAACCTCGATGGTGGCGCCGACGGCGGGCCCCTGCCCGCGCAGCACCTTGCGCACGGTCCACCGCTGCAACGAGCGCCGGTAGGGCGGATACTGCGTGCGGCCGTCGCTCACGGGCACTTCCTCGACACGCATGGCGGGCTTGCCTGGCTCAGCAATCACGATAAGGTTAGACTTTTCAAGTACTTCTTGGAGGGTAAGCAGCTTCTGCCGACCGCTGGCCAGGGCCGGAGCACCGCACAGGAGCGTCGAGACGACCGCAACCGCGGTCAACCTAAGCAGCGCCGCAGCCATTTGGCCGTGGGCGGGATGGAGGTTCGGTAGGCGGATGGGCATCGGCTGGGTAATCCTGTACGCGGCCTAGAGGGACCGCTGGGCTGACCTGGACACCATGCGGCCTCAGCCAAGAAGCGTCAAGCGGCTGGGGCTGGACCGGCGGTAGCGCAGGCAGTAGCATACGCTCCTGTTTGCGCGCTCCTCGCCCGAGACAGTGGTGGGCACTGGCACCGTCGGCAATTTCCGAATTCACCTTGCTGCACAAGGGGTTATCCAGTATTTGACGACCCGCCATGCGACCGGCCGGAATCTGCTTGAGGCCGAAGGTCGGCGGCCCAGGTGGCACCAGTAGGGGGCACAGTTGCGTACGCGGTGGCGGGGGCATCACCGGTCGATTGGAGAACGCTATCAGGCAGTTGCAGCAGAGGGGGCCCACATGAACCCGTTTCCGACATGGCACCTGGCGGTACTTTTTGTTGCAGGGTTATGCCTCTGCTCGTGCGCTCAGGGGAAAATTTCATCCGTGGATTCAGGTGGTTCGGGGGACACGGCGGTGGCCGATGTGCCCGAAAAGCCGGGTCAAATCCTGGATGCAGCCGGCGCTGATGCCCCAGACACGACATTGGCTGATGGCGACGGCGGCCCAACCACGGGGCCAGATGCAAGCCAAGATAGCCACAGCGATGTCGCCAAGGATGCAAAAACCTATTACAAATGCAAGGGGGGCTGCCCGCCAAACTACCACTGCGAGGACGCCTGGGACGCGGGCTATTGCGACCCGGACTCCTGCCAGTTGCCCAGTCAGTGGGGCCAGGGCGCAAGCGGGTTTGTCCAAAAAATGAACAAGTTAGAGGTGACAGGCACGGTTTTGTGCAGCAGCGATAGCGACTGCAGCAAGCTCTTGCCCAATGACGTGTGCGATCCAAGCACGAAACGGTGCAAAAAGGCGTTGGACGGCTGCGACTTAGACGGCGACGGCACCGTTGACAACACCTTCAACAAAGCGTTCGCGATGTATACAAATTTGAACCAGTTTTTGACCACGACGCTGGTGCAGGCCGGCCTAGTAATGGTCATGGAAGCAAGCGATTTTAAAGCAGATGGTTCGACCTTTGCCCTGCACGTCCTGCTGGCGCAGCCGGTGGCCAAGACAGGGTGCGACCTGCCCAGCGCCGCGACTGACTGTGAATATCGCATTCTTCCAAATAGTTACGACCTCAGCGCGGTAGGGGGCAATTGCCCCGCCCGAACGACGCTGACGGCCAAAATCGTCAACGGCGAACTGCAGACTGAACCGGCCAGCATGAGCATCGTGCTGCCACCGCCACCCACGGACCTGAGCGCGCTGCAGTACCTAGACTTGACCCAGCTCAGCTATTCGGGGAAAATCACTAGCATGGGCAATGGGTTGCCGAGTATCGCCGGTCGGATCTGCGGCATCATGAGTTGCACGCCGGCCATGCCGAACTGCTTGCTGGACCAGGGCGGTGTAGTCAAGGCGCCCCTCAGCTTGAGCCTTGATTATTCAACCATTTCAGCGCATGTTCAAGGTATGGTTGACAAGTAGTACTTGTCACTCTACGCTTTTTTCGGGCTACCAAAGGTTGATGGCTGTCCTTAGATTCCTTCACGGAATCAGCCGGTCATTCACGCCCGTTGGCGGCGATGGAGGAGCGGCGATTGGGCCTTTGTAGACGCGACCTTGAGCGCCAGTCGTAGGAGCGCTGGGGGTGAGGAGCAAGGTGCGCGGGATCCGCCAGTAACGGCCACCCACTGGAGACAAGGACGTATTCTATGGGCTTGACCTGCATAGGCTTGGTCCCCGCTGCCAGCCGCCTCAGCCTGCCGCTGAAAGGGGGCGGACGATTCAGGGCGAGTGTCGGACCCCGTGACGGGGCCTGGCGGGCCCAATCTGCGGCCTGCAGGCACGCCCAGGGCTCTGAATTCGTTGAATTAGCGCGCGCTGAATTGACAGCGGAATTGCCAGGAATGGCCTACTGGCGGCGGCAAATGGCGGGGCTCCTGACGATGCGCCAACTGCAGGTCTATGCAGCGCTTTGCCTAAGTCTTCTGCTGGCCTGTGGCCATGGAGCCAAAGCCAACGCGGACAGCGACGCGGCATCGGTCACCGCCGACGCAGCAGCACAATCGGTTGTGGACGCAACTTCGGACACCACTACTGGGGACTTGGTGGTTGGGCTTGGCGATTCAACTACGCAATCTGAAAAGGATATTGTCTCCAAGTCCGACATCGCTGCCGGCGACGCTCAGTCTACCGTTGGTGACCAGCAGGGGGCTGCGGGCGATGGCGAAGGCGATTCGGCTGCATCGTGCAAGCCCGAGGCCGCGGCAACCTGTTGGACACCCAAGGGAAGCGCCTCCTGCACCTGGACGCTGACCGGCCCGGATGGCTTGATGGCCAGCGGCAGTTGCGTTCAGGCCAGTCCTGCACTTGACACACCCGGTGGCTACAAACTTTGCGTCGTTTGCGGTCCTGCGACCTGCCCAGGCGTCTGCCAGAGCCTGGTTGTCGTACCGAGCAGCGGCATCAACCTCCAACTGACTTGGAGTGCGCCCACTTCTCCAACACCGACCGATACAGCAGGTGCTGATCTCGACCTGCATTTTGCCAGTCAATTAGCGGTCAAACCCGATGTTGATTGCGATGGCGCTAGCGACCCTTGGTTTGACAAGGTGTTTGACTGCTACTCGCTCAATCCGAGCCCCAAATGGGGTTCAAGCGCGAGCGCCGCAAACAGTCCGAACTTGACGTTGGATTCGACCCAGGCACCCGGCGTCGAGACCTTGGTCCTGTCCTCGCCAGAGGGTACATCGCAGAACCCCGACTACTATTCCATTGGTGTACATTACTTTGACGATCATGGTCTTGGCCCGGCCCTCGCCACAGTGACCGTCGTCGTCGGCAACACGCCCGTTGCGACCATCGGCCCGCAATTGCTCAAGCCACTGGACCTTTGGTATGTAGGCAAGCTGAACTGGCCAAACACGCTCAATGGCGGGACATTGTCCGTACTTCAAGGCTGTTGGCAGAGTGGCGATGCCTGCCTGGGCAAGCAGGATCCCAGCAACCCTCAAGGCGGCCAGATGTGGCAAACCAAAGGCAGCGCTTGCATAACGCCGTGTTACAAGGCTACTGGGCTGGACCCATCCCTGCAGCCAAAGGTTGATGGCTGTCCTTAGATTCCTTCACGGAATCAGCCATTTGGACGCAAGCCGTGGCCGAGACTGGGGCGCGTCTTGCCCTTGGCAGCTGCCAATCGCCGACAAATGGCACACCGCGCACGTACGGAGCGTGCAAGAAGCCCATGAAACTTCCCAAGTTCTCATTGCGTGTTCGCACGTTGTGCAGTCCGCGGTTTGCCCAAGCACGCCGCCCTTGACGGCCAGCCATGCGAGCGGCCAGAATCTGCTTAAGGCGGAAGGCTAACGGCGGGCCTCGGACGACCATGGAACACTGAGACGGCAGGACCCCGCTGATTAGCAAGACATTTTGCCGCCGTACGCCAGCAGGCAGGCCGTCGTCCACACCGAGTCCCATGAACCTGCCAATCCTTACAACTATGCTTTTATCTTCAATTATTGCCGTCGCCCCTCGGCCAGCGCAGGCGTTTGGGCCCTGCCGCAGCACCGACGAGCGGGTCGTGGTGGAACTGGACCGCCACCTCCTGACCCTGTGCGCCCAGGGCAAGCCGGTCGAGCAGTTTGAGGTCCGCTTGGGTCGCGGCGGCGTTGGCAAGCGCAAGGAAGGCGACGGCAAGACGCCTGTGGGGGTGTATCCCCTAGGCATGCCACGAAAATCATCAACTTACGGCCTGTTTGCGCCCATCGGCTATCCCACGCCCGGGCAGCGTCAGCAGGGCTATAGCGGCGGCGGCGTCGGCATCCACGGGCCGCATCGCCGCGCTGCGTGGTTGCCAGGCTGGATGGTCAATGCGCTGGACACGTCCGATGGCTGCGTCGGTCTAGCAACGGATGCCGACATGCAGCGCGTCGCCCGCTGGCTCAGAACAGCCAAGGTTGGCGTGGTGGAGTGTAACCACCCGACCTAGACCACTTTCCGGAAAAACCATTTCACATCAGGCTATTCAGCAGTAAAGTTGGCCTATCTACCCCGTCGCCATGAGCTGGCGCCACTGGTCGGGCAGCAGTTCATCGATGCGAGAGATCGGGTGA
>CAIMEY010000057.1 GCA_903840165.1 uncultured Myxococcales bacterium
ATTCGCAATGTCAAGGTGATCCCCCGCTGGGGTCCAGGGACAAAGAGTCCCTGGCGCCGGCCGCGTAGGCCATTGCGCTCATCGACTGGAGTCAGTATCCTGCGGACTCCGTCTGTACGGTTTGCGCTGGGGCGGCACACGCGGCCGGGTTATTGTACAAAAATCGCCAATTCGACGCCAATCCGTCTCTGGCAAGTGAGCGGACACCTGCGAGCTTCTGGTCCGCGCGGGAACGGTTGATTGCGCTGCTTCCGCCTGTGCCCAAGGGAGAAGTCAGGATGGCCGACTCAGCGACGCGTGTTGTGGACGACGATTGCGGATACACGTCGCCGACATTCCAGGCCCCACGGCGTAGACCGCGCATGAGTTCAATGAATTCAACAGTGGCACTTGCGTACGAGTTGTTGACCGCCAGCTACGTGATCGAACACGACGAACAAAAAGAGCGGGAATGGACTGAAACTGCTGAGAAAGCAGGCGTTCGTTACGTCCGCGGCAACTACCTTCATTTCATGGTAGCTGAGCCAACACTTGGCGGCGAGGCCAGCCTTGCTGAAAATCATTTCGTTCATGCGCTCAGGTGCGCCGATTCGGCGGACAATGACATGAATCCGACATCTGCCGCGAACAAGCGCTCGAGAGCAAGGCGGCTATTCGACCAGGCTGGTGAGGCCTATTTTGACCTTCGCAGCACCATCCCAACGGAAGAAATCGGCTGCGCAAAACTCCAGAAAATGGCCTTGATGAGTGCAGTTGCCGCCTACTACCGCGCCGAAAACTGGCCAAAATGCTTCGAGGTTTTGAGCACGGCCGAGGCAAGCATCCGCGCAGTGCTCGACAATCCGCGAGAAAAAGACGACGCGAAGAAAGCCCTGCAGCAAATCATCGAAACCCGTCGAGATCTCGCCTTCAAGCTTTTCCGCATTCCACAGGCCATTGCCGACAGCCGCGCGCTGTACGACCTGGATCCAAAGGGTCCATTGGCGGCAGGATACCTTAGGGGCGCCGCAGACATGGCAGGTTACAACGGCGATTTCGACCTGGCCGCGGAACTGGACAAGCAATTTGTCGCGCGCTACGCCAAGGATCCCAAGCAAAAGAGCAACGTCGACAAACTCGCGTGGCGAATTCAACAAGATTACGCGGATAAGGGCGATGTGCCGGGGCAGTTGCAGGCGCTCAAAGTCTACATCGAGACGTATTCTGTCGACACCGCGATGCTGCCGTCGGTGATCCGCGCACTGCTGCTCGTCGGCGAATTGCGGATGCAGCGCCATGAGTTAGCGGCCGCGCAGGAGGCATATCGGTACGTCCTGGTCTTGCACGAGCAGTTGCGGATTCAGGACGGCGTCGTGAAGGACATGGCCCCGGCGATCCAGGCGGAACTGCAGCTGTTACAGCCGATGATCGATGCATTTCTGCGCAAGACGGTGCACGTCGATTTGCAACTGCCGCCCAAGAAACGCTTTGCCGCTTTGACCAAACAACTTCAAGCACTTGTGACCGAGGTGCGCAACCTTGGGCCGGTCTGCGATGCCACCGTCGCCGAGCGGGGCGAACAAGCGCTGGCCCAAGCCATGGTTCAGAAAGCGAAATTGTGCCTGCACTTGGCCGATATTGTGGCGCATGCGCCGGTGCCTGGCGACTTCACGCCCGATGAGCGCAGCCAGATCGAAGCTACGCTGCAAAGCGTCGCGGAACTGGCCGGGCAACAAGGGCAAAAAGTGCTGGAGGATGCATTGCGCGCCCTCCAAGCCAAGAGTTTGCCGACCGAACTGGTGGACGTGGCGCTGCACAATCTCGATCCCCACGCATTTCCATTGGTTCGCCAGCCACGGTCAATCCCGCAGGACCTATCGCCGGAACTGCCGCTGCCACTGGCTTGGACGCCGACCTTGGACGATAACCTGGTGCAACTGCGAGCAAAAATGGTAGCGGAGGTTCAGAAGCAGCCGACACTGGCACGCTGGTTTGATTTGGCCCTGCTCGACCTGCAACTGCACCGGCTCGATGACGCGGACAAAGAGGCGATTCTGGCAAGCAATTTGGCGCCCGACAATTCTAAACCGGTGGTGCTGCAGTCGATTTTGCTGCTGCGGCGGGGCAAGACTGTGGAAGCGTTGACCGTGGTCGACCATGGGTTGCAAAAACGCCCTGATGACGGGATGTTGCTGAACGCCAAGGCGCGTGTCCTGACCGCAAGCGGAATGTTTGGGCAAGCGCTTGAAATTGCTAGACATTCCCTGGAGTTAGACCCGGATAGCCCTGAGGCCGAGCTGCAAATCGGACAGGCCTATTGGGCGATGAAACACGAAGGGTTGGCGCGGTTGGCGCTGGAGAGGGCCTATAGTCTGTACACGGGCGAGTACGAACCGCCGCCAGGGACACCGGCGCAGGGGCCAACGCGCAAGGCTTATGAGGTGCGAAAAGCGCGTAGTTTCGGGATATTGAAGGGCACTGGCGCTGAACTGCTGGACCGAGACGCGGGCTTGGCGCGTATTTGGGAACTGTATGGGCAGATGGCGCTCAGTAGAGGCCACTTTGCCGAGGCGGGCGAGCATTTCCTGAATGCGACTCAGTTGCGTTCGAACGCTCCGGATTCTTGGCGCAATTTGGGCATAGCGCGGATACAAGCAGGGCAAAATGCGCAGGCCATCCAAGCCCTGCAGCATGCGCTCAGTTTGGAACCGGAATCCGTGGCTACGCTGCTAAACCTGGGCAACGCGTGGATCGCGAGCCAGCAGGCGGATCGCGTTGTGAATGCCCGGGTTGCGTACGAACGGGCGACGGCCTTGGCACCCGGCAACGCTACAGCGTGGTACGATTTGGGCCTACTGCATGTGCAGGAGCAATTGCCGGGCATGACGGCAGAAGCACGCCTGGTGAAGGCCATCGAGTACCTAGATAAATCGCTGAATTTGCAGACAGATCCTCTTGTGGCGGACGCGAAAATGGATGCCGTGCGTCAGTTGCAGCGGCTGGGGCGCCACCCGCCCAAATAGCGCCGTCACCGGCCATTGGTGCCCGAACTGCGCCACCGCCCAGCCGACCTTGGTGACCGCAGGGAAGGGTAAAACCGTATTCCCGGCATCCACTTAGCCGCCCCGGTTTTGGGCGAATCGCGGCAGCCACGATCGGCCGCAGCGCTGCGTTGGCAGCATCGCAGGGGCACGCCCCAAGCGCAGGATCCAGCGCGTGTCGGTGGCGCGCCCCAGCCGCCCCGGCCCAATCTTCACATTTTCCTTACAAAATAAAGACTTATCCCGCAGAGCCTTGACGCCCGGGCGGGGCCAGCGCAGGATCGCAGTGCTTGCCAAGTGCGGCGGCGAAGGGTCGATACCGGGCAACAGTAAACCGCCATACCTGCCGACAACTTATTGACATCTATCTGATTTCTTCGGAGGACCGTTGGCCAAGGCCCTAGCACCAGCCGCAGCGCCTGGCCCAGGGCGACGCGCCAATTCGCCGCACCATTTCGCAGCAGGGGCCTAGGGCAACCATGGGAAAGTAATGGCCGAAATCGCTGACCTCTTTGACAACAACCGCCTATGGTCCGAGCGATTGTCCCGCGAGCGCCCAGGGTTTCTGCAGCGTCTTGCCCACCAACAACGCCCGCGATTTCTCTGGATTGGCTGCGCCGACAGCCGCGTGCCGGCGAACGAGATTGTCGGTCTGGATCCGGGCGAAGTCTTTGTTCATCGCAACGTGGCCAATTTGGTTGTTCATACCGACCTCAACGCCCTATCGGTTATCCAGTTTGGCGTCGACGCGCTGCGAGTGGAACACATCATGGTTGTTGGGCATTACGGCTGCGGCGGCGTGCAAGCGGCGGCCAGGGGGCAGCGCCTAGGGCTGGTGGACAACTGGTTGCGGCACGTGCAGGACGTGAAGTTACGCCACCTTACGCGCATGGAGCAACAGCCGGCGGACCGCCAGGAAGACCTGCTGTGCGAGCTCAACGTCATCGAACAGTCCGTTAATGTGGCGCTTTCCAACGTGGTTCAGGACGCTTGGGCCCGGGGGCAACCGCTCACGGTCCACGGCTGGGTGTATGGGCTGCGCGACGGACGCATCCGCGACCTGAACGTGACCATGGACCGCCCGGGCGAGGTGGCCGGGGCGCGGCGGCGGGCCTTGCAAGGGCTGGATTGAACCATCGCGCTCAAAGCCAGCGAGTCAAGGGTCCCGCAACGCAAATCCGTTTTCCAATAAGGGGCTTATCTTGCCCTGGCCCCCCCGGAAGCGACTGTGCTTGACGGTGACAAAGTGGCTGCGCAGAATCAACGCAGGTTTGCAGGTCTCACCCATCGGCGGCGTTACCCTCTGTAGCCAGACCGGGTTCGATGTTCTAAGCACCGAATTACTTTGGGTTTGGCTACCGCTGCCTATGCCTGTCAGCGCGATGTGGCTGGTGCGGCGTTGGCGCACCCGTCGGCAAGGTTGAAATCATGTCGATTTTGCCCAGGAGTCCTTGCCGGGAAATTCAGCTTTGAGATCCTAGTCCGGGCAAAACTGCTTAATTTTCAGCGCCTTTTTGCCCAAAACCTTGCCGTCAGGTGCATTGACCTCGGCCTCGATGGTGAAGTTGGCGCACGACTCGTATTCCTGACCGTTGCCCAACTCGACCTTCCAGGCACCTTTGCTATTGAGGGTCCCGTTATTCTTGCTCTTTGGCTTGGCGCCTTCCTTGGTCCACAGGGTAGCCTTGAGGCCCGCACTCGCAACGCCGCCGCTGACTTCGCAGGCGATGGCCTGTTCGAGGCGCAGCTTCTTGCCCGGCAGCTTGACCGTCTTGCCGTCGCCCAGCACGCTGGTGCACACCACGGACACCTTGACTTTCTTGGGAATCACCAATGGCGGCGCTTGGTTCGGTGCACGTGCCATGAAAGCGATATTGCCCGCCCCAGGTGCTGGGGGATCAGTGCGGGACGGTCGTGCGCCTGGACCAGCCGCATCCCGGGACGGTCGGGCCGGCTGAGCTGGTTGCGCAGCAGCCGCGCCTGGTTGTGCTGCGCCGGGGCTCGCGGGTGCGGGAGCGGGCGTGGCGGCCGGGGCTGGACGCGCTGGCGCATCGCGGCTGGGACGGGCAGGAGGGGCTGCCGGTGGGTCAGCGGCGGCAATTACTGGGAAAAGACAGAGGATGGTGGCGGAAATCAGACGCATCGTCAACTCCAAAAGGCCAAGATGGCCCGGGGATCATGCGCCCGCGTTGGCCAAGGCACAAGTCCGTTCAACGCCAAAGGGTGCGGCTGCCGCCAAAGATCGGCAAATTCAATGCGTTGCTTGGTAGCAAGCCGCGCAGGCCGCACGGTTGGCGGTCGTGTTCGCTGCGCAGCGAGGCCAAGGAATTCACCTTACCAAGCAGCCGGTTAGATCGCACATCTAGCCGTTGCGAAACCGCCCTTGACGCCAGCCAAACGCCCGCCCAGAATCAGGTTCGCGCCGAAGACGGGCCGCGGATTTGGGTGCGACGATGGGGCAGAGCGACGGCGCAGCGGGCATAGGCGGGGATTCGACGGACCTAAGCGCAATCCAGAACTTCGCAGGCAAGTACCCTCGGCAACTCTGGTGGCTCTTCTTTTCCGAGATGTGGGAGCGCTTTAGCTTCTACGGCATGCGCGGCGTGCTGACCTACTTCATGGTCAACCAGCTCATGATGTCGGAAACCGTGGCCAACCTGCAGTACGGGGCGACTCAGGCCTTTGTCTACGCATTCACCTTTGTTGGCGGGCTCTTCGCCGACAAAATCCTTGGCTTTCGCCGCTCCCTGACCTGGGGCGGACTGCTGATGATTGTCGGCAGTCTCATCCTCGCGGTAGACCCAAAGGCCTACTTTTTCATCGGCATAGCCTTCAACATCGTCGGCACGGGCTTTTTCAAGCCCAACATCTCCAGCATGGTCGGTTCGCTCTACAAGGACGACGACGTACGCCGTGACGCCGGATTTTCGCTCTTCTATTCAGGCATTAACGTGGGCGCACTGCTCGGCGGCTACCTTTGCGTCTACCTGGGTAAGGGGTACTCGTGGAACCTGGCCTTTGGGCTGACGGCCGTGGTGATGGCCATCAGCGTGATTACGTTTCACTTTTCCCAACGGCACCTCGGGCCCATCGGCCTATCGCCGCGGCACGGGCAGCCCAATGAGGCCAAGACCCGCTGGCACGACTGGGCTACCTACTTAGGATCACTAGCGATTATCCCGGTGCTGGTGGTCATGGTCTCCAAGACCGATTTCACCGATGCCTTCATGTACAGCATCGGCCCGCTGACCTTGCTCTACCTCGGCTACGAACTGATCAAGTGCACGCCGGACGAACGCAAGAAGCTCGCGGCGGCAATGGTCTTCATCCTCTTTTCCATTATTTTCTGGGCTTTCTTCGAGCAAGCTGGCGGTTCGCTGAGCCTGTTCGCCGCCAACAACTTGGATAACTCGCTGCTCGGCCTGACGCTGGATCCCAACGGGGTCAACAACTCGGCTAACTCCTTCTTTGTCATCCTCTTTAGCCCGCTGCTCGGCCTGCTGTGGGTGGCCCTTGCGCTGCGCAATCGCGAGCCCAATACCGTGGTGAAGTTCGGGCTTGGCTTTCTGTTTTTGGCCGGTGCCTTCTGGATCTTCTACGCCACCCGTTTTTTTGCCAATCCGCGCGGCGTGACCTCGCTGAACGTCTTTACTTCAGCCAACTTAGTGATTACTTTCGGCGAGTTGTGCCTTTCACCCATCGGCCTATCGATTATGACGAAGCTTTCGCCCAAAAGGCTGCAGGGCGTGATGATGGGCATGTGGTTTTTGGCCAGCGCTTACGGGCAGTACGCGGCCGGCATCCTCGGCGCGGGCATGTCGAGCCCGGTGCCCAACGCCACGCCGATGGACAAATTGCTTTCATACACGGCAGGTTATCACCAGTTGGCGATCTACGCGCTCATTGCAGGCGTCGTGCTGATTGCCCTGGCCCCGCTGGTACGCAAGCTGATGGGCGAGGTGAAGTAGCGGCCAGCCATTGCAGACCAGCCTCTGTCCCTCCTTTTTCGTGGCCACCTCTGCGGTGGACGTGTCCGCGCACAGGGGGGGGGGGGGGGGCGCCGGCGGGGCGGCGGTTGGTAGTGGCGGATGGGCC
>CAIMEY010000058.1 GCA_903840165.1 uncultured Myxococcales bacterium
GCGAAACGTGAAACTCCATGTAAGTCTTGTGATTTCATCCTTTTCCACGCAGGACTTCTTGCGCCGAGCCTAGGCCATGGCGCCCGCCGGAACCACGAGCATGTGCAGGTGCGAGTTCGGGGCAAAACAGCCATGATAGCGTTTGCTTGGACGCTGAGGCAGCGGAACTTGCGCCTGGGCGCTTAGTCCCAAATCCCGCGGTGGCGCACGTCCATTCCATGCGAGCAAATATCGAAAATTATACGGGAATGTGACCAAAGGTTGGCGATCGGCTATGTGCGGCGGGACTTCGGCGTTCGGTCGCTCGGGGTCTTGCTTGGCTGGGTGGCGACGATCGCCCGCCTATTTGCACGTTTCATTCGAACACGTTTTAGCGCTGCCGCAGGGCGCCCCATCTGGCAACGCAGTATGGAAGCAACCGTTGTGCAAAGCGTCGCACAAGTCTGCGGTGCAGGCATTGGCGTCATCGCAAGCGCCGGGACTGTAATCCAAACATGGGTCCGACGTGGCGCAGGCTGTGTTTCCCCAGTCGTCGGTGCGGATCAGCAGGGCGTTCGGAAAAACACCATTGTTGAAATAGCCGGGCAAGTCCTTCGAATTGGTACCGCCAACCAGAACAAAGCCGTTCGCCAACGGAGTGACGCCATCAGCACCATCGCCACTGGAACCGCCATATGTTCTGCTCCACAACAAATTGCCAACAGAATCAACCCGCAATAGCCATGCGTCGGTAGGAATCCAAGATGTCATTCCGCCTGGAATGGCCGTCGGATCGATGCTGCCGGTTAAGGCAAAGCCATCGCCGACCGCTACCGCGCTTGCGAGTGAAACGTAGCCAGAAAGGTTGTACGTCTTGCTCCAAAGCACGGCACCGCTGGCATCGGTGCGGATGAGCTGAGGCGCGTCGGCGAACTGGGTGTTGGTGATGGAAGGCGGATTGACCGCGCCGGCCAGGACGAATCCGTCCGCAAGCGCGACCAAGCCCTCCAAGTCGTCGTCGCCGCCATCCCAATACGTGTGACTCCACAGCAGGATGCCGTTGGAATCTGTGCGAATGAGCCGGTACGCGCTGTAGTCGCCCAGAGCAGGAATTTGACCATTATCGAACAATTCCACCGAATCGGTGGTGGCGCCGACGGCAAAGCCATCACCGACCGCTACAACAGCGGCAGCGATGTCGAGGCCCGAACCGCCAAATGTCTTGCTCCACTGAAGACTGCCCGAAGCGTCCGTCCTGAAAAGCCACAAATCACCGGCGGTATCAGCGGTTGCGCCGCCGGGGAGCGCTGTGGACGTCGTCGTGCCGAGCAGGACGAAGCCGTCGGCCAGCGCGGCCATGGAAACACCCTCGCCGACTTCGGGACCGGGGCCGCCAAAGCCGTAGACCGCCCCGTCTTGGCCCAGTCCGCCGTAGGTCTTGTTCCATAGCATCACGCCAGCGGCGTCGGTGCGCACCAGCCAGAAGTCGCCTTGACCCGCGGACTTCGAGCCGTCAGGCAGGTCAGTCGATTGGGTGAATCCGGCCATTGCGAATCCATCCCCCAGTGCGACCAGCGTCGTGGCCATGTCGGTGTTGCTGCCACCGTATGTATGGTTCCATAGCAATTTTCCGCTGTTGTCGACTTTCGCTAGCCAGAAGTCGTAGTCTCCGGCGCTTTCTTGGCCCCCGGGAAGGTCCCATGACGCAGTCGAGCCGGCAAAGACAAAGCCGCCAAGCGACGCTACGACACTCGCGCCGCTATCCGCTGAGAATCCTCCGTATTTTTGAATAAACAGAGGCTCGGACGCCGCTCCAACGCTACAGGTGACGTCAGAGCCCAAGCCGTCACTGGCTGCATCCACTTGCGAGTTCAGGATTTCAGTCGTGGCGCCCGCATCCACTGCTTCGACGACCACATCTGCAAACGGGGCGACATCGACGCCGAAGTCCGCAGAAAGGGAAGCATCGGCGGCACTGTCGTCAGGGCCAGCCCGGCTCCCGTCCAAGGTCAAGTGCGCGTCGATCTGCGACGGGCCCGCGTCGGCAGGTGCGGATGGCGCCGCAACAGGGGAACTGCAGGTCACCAGCATGAGCGCCACAATCCCGTAGAAATACAGGATTCTCCGCGGGAACTGCAAGTCGGCGTGCCCGTTCAACTTGTGCCCGTGCGTCCCGCCGGACAGTGACATCGCGACCCCAAAGGCGCGCAGAAGCAACCGCAAATGGGGTACACTCTGCATCCGCCACCATTCGTCCCGCCAGCCCGCATCATTTTTTGGCGAAAACCGCAATCGACTGTCGGCTGCGATCCTATCTTGGACCTGGGCCAAGCCGCCGTCAAGGGCAATCTGACCGAAGCGCGTCGCCAGACAGGTTTGCGACGGCGCGTAGGACATGCAAACGCCAACGCCGGGGAATTTCGCTCCCGCACTTGTCCGAACCGGGGGGACCGTTATCCTCCAAAGCTTCGCCCTCCGGCGTGCGCGGGAGTGCTCGTTTTCCATCAGTATTGCAAGATGTTACCGACTACGAACCTACCTGCCACTTCCCAGCCCGATTGGGCGCGTCGCCTCAGCGAGGCTACGGAAACGCTTGAATCTGTTGCAAATAACCGTGACTTGCTCGAGCCCCTGACGCCTGAGCAGAGGGCCCGGTTGGTCAATGCGGCGGCCAACGTCTTCTGCCCCGACCTCGACAAGCGGAGACAAGAAGTCAAGGCGTAGGACATGCAAACGCCATCGGCTGTCCATCTGCCACCCAATGCCCCGCCAATCCGTGCCATGTTCCGTCCAAACCCGCCGCCGACCGTCGGCTGCAAGACCGTGTACGCCCGGCTCAAGCCCGAGTCAAGCGAGATCTGGCCCGTGTAGCCTACGCACGATAAACCCCTACCCCGCAAGGAGAATTCGTCACCCTCCGAGCCCGCCTTACACCGCTAACCTGTTGCTAATCGTCCACGTCGGCCTGGGCTGAACCGCTATCGTCCCAGTCAGGCTCCGACTCGAAGGCGACGTCGACAAACTCCATCATTTCAGGTAGTCCTGCAATAGTCACGACTTCGCCAGGATCC
>CAIMEY010000059.1 GCA_903840165.1 uncultured Myxococcales bacterium
CGCGGGTGGGCGAGGAGAGGACTTCGCGGCGGGCGCAGCGCATGAGCCGTGCCAAGTCTGGCACGGCGAAAGTGGAGATGGCGCGCCCCCTTGAAACTAAAAGCAAACACTGTACCTCTAAACCGCAAGGAACTTCGCGTTAGAGGTACTAGCCCAAAACGACCTCAGCGGGCCGCCGCCAGCTCCGGAAACAGTTGCTGCTCGAGGCGGCGCGTGTAGGCAACCAGATTGGGCTGGGCAGCCGCAAATACCTTGAGAGGACTGGCAATTGGCGCGTCGATGACGTTGGTCAGCGCGGCAAAGACCGTAGCGTCGATGGACGTCGGCTCCTGGCCAAAGAAGTAGGGTTTATCATTAAGAAAATCAGCCACAGCCTGCAAGTCAGCAATGCCCAGGCTTGCCACCTCGTGCGGGGTGTGCCGTCCCATGCCTTGCTGTTGTAATTGCGCCAAAAGATTAGCCTTTACCCCTTCCACGAATTGTAGCCGCGCGGCCATGGGCAGCTCCTGGGGTAAGAACTCCACAAAGGTCCGCTCCATAACGGCGAAGTTGCCCGCCAAGCGCCAGCGAAAGTAGACCACGGCCCAGTAGAAATCCTCTTTGAGCATGCGGCGAAAGGCCACGCCAATGGCGCGCTGTTCGGGCGTCAGTTGCGCATCCGGGTCCACCTGGTAGCGGGCTTTGAGCGTGTCGATCAGCAAGGTCGCATCGCCCATGGTTTCGCTGTCGTCTTGGACATAGGGCAGCTTGCCCTTGGGCGCTGCTGATAGGTCTAATGGTCCAATATCGTATGGTATTTTGCACAGTCGCAGCCACGCCTCCAGTTTGGCGCACGGTGGGCTGATGTTGGCGATGCCCCAGGCTCGGGGAAGTTGAAAAAGACGCAGCATTTCATTCTCCTATGCGAGTAGGCGCCCCGCAAACTGGCTGATTTCCCTGTGCAGGGGTACCGCGGTCAAAAAGCGATGACGGGCTGTGATGTCCGAAAACTTCTCGGCATCACTCAGCAATTTGTCCCGCGCGCGCGCAATGACGGCCTTGGCGCGCTCTGGTTCTTGGGCGGCAGCAAAAGCGTGCGCGGCCGCCAGCAGGAGTGCCAATTCCGCGTAACCACCGCCATCGTAGCTCGCGAGGTCTTCCAGGGCCGCGTCCGCCGTCGCTGTCGCCTCGGTCAACTGGCCGATTTGTTGGAGAATGCGCACCAGCGTCGCCCGCATTTGCAGTCGGCGAATCGGTGTGTGGGGGGACAGCTCGATCGCCGTGCGCGCCTCGGCCAGCGCTGTCGGCAAATCACCAGCATCCAAGCAGGATTGGGCGATCACATGACGAGCCATGGCCTGAAAACCGGCGGTAATTCCTGCAGTGGCAATCAGGGCCTGGGCGACCTCCGCCGCTTGAGAAAATTCACCAGCAATAATCAAGCTGTTGGCGAGGCACTGCCGCGCGTGCGTCACCAGGTACGCCAGGCCGCGCCGCTGAGCCCCGGCAATGGCATCATGCAACAGCTCAATACCAGGCTGGATTTCGCCAACCCGGCACAGGACCTCGCCGAGAACGTCTCTCGCCACGCCGACCATCATGTCTGTGGCCCCGCCCTCGAGGTAAAGCCGCACAGCATCTTGGGCAGCCTGCAGTTGCGCCGCAAGGTCATCGTGGGTGTGGCGGTGCAAAGTGCAGTAAACCAGGCGACGCCACGCGGCAACCGATGGGAATCGCAGGTCATCTGTGGGGATCACGGCCTCAGCGAGCTGCATCAGAGTCCGGCCCAGTTCCGTCAGCCCCACCTGCGTGCACCCACTGGCGATATTGGCGGCGCAGCTGGCATAGGCCAACTCCGCATTGGGCAACGGAGTTATGGACATGAACTGCTGGCATAGCCCGACCAAGTCGTTGTCGGTGGTCCCGCGGTAGGCGATCAGCGTGCCCTGGCCTTGGACGGAGCGGCACCACCAGTTGCTACCGGGTTCAAGTAGTGCAATTGCTTGTTCAAAATCAGAAAAGGCCCGTTTCCAGTCCCACTGCCACACCCGCGCGTCACCGTCCATCGCCAGTAGCACGCCGAGGGACTCACCGCTGGGCTCGCAAGCCAAGGCCTTGGTTGCCAAAGCGCCGCAGGACGCGTGATCGTCGCGTTCGTAGGCCCGTTCTGCGGCTTGAATGTACCAGACCACGGCATGCTCACGTTGACCCGCGCGCTGCCAATGATCAGCAATAACAGCGGGATCTGCCTTGCTGCCTTCGAGAAACAGGGCTGCTAGCCGATGACCCAGGGTTCGGTCCTCCTCAGTCAACAGACTGTAGGCGGCTTCGCGCATCAACGCGTGGCGAAAACGCAGTGGTATTTCATGGTCTTGCACAGCGTCGTGTCGCGAATCGATGATCTCTTGGCGCTGCAATTCCTCGGTCCAGCCCTTGGCTTCCTCCAGGGTCGTTGGCGGGCCCAACAAGGCATGAGTGCCTGTAAGGAAAAACGATTCGCCAAAAACGCTCGCAGCCCTCAGTGCGCGGCGCAGGCCCGGGTCGAGGCCGCCAATCCGCGCCTGCAGCATGGCCAGCACGGTAGGCGGCAGGCGATCGGCCTTGCCATTGGCCGCAGCGCGAATAAGTTCCTCTAAAAACAAAGCGTTGCCTGCTGCTTGCTCCACAATACGCGCCACGAGTTCAGGGGCTACGCCGGGCCCTAGCACCTGCTGCACCAACTGTTCGCAGGCACGGCGGCCCAGAGGTCGCAGGGGTAGCTCCTGGGCGCGGCCTTTGCAAAACCCTGGTAAATGTTCGGAAATTTCAGGTCTCGCTAGGGCGACGACGAGCAGAGGCAGGTCCTGCAGTTCGCGCAGGGCGAGCTCCACGAGGTCGGCGGAGGCGCGATCGCCCCAGTGCAGATCCTCTAGCAGCAGGAGCACCGGCTGCACCGCGCATTGCGCCCTCAGGAAATCGAGCCAGGCAGCGCCTATCTGATCGCGCAAGATTCTAGGGTCTTGGCGAGCGCTTCGCAGCTTGACGCTGTCTTTGTCGTCAAAGGCGACGCCCGCAAGCTCGCCAAGAAACTCTACAATTCTAGACCTCTGCGCCGGATCGACATGCTCGCCCAGGCGCGCCTGCAGTTGAAAGCGTTGTTGTTCAAGCGGTTCTGCCGGTGAGGACAGGCAAAGCCCGCGCAGGGCCGTCGCCAGGACCGCGTAGGCCGACGCCGCCTGCCCCGCCTCAGCGCGCCCTGTGATCACCGTGGCCTGCGGTGCGGCGGCCATCACGCGCCGCAAAAACTCATGCCGAATCCGAGACTTGCCTATGCCCGGCGGCCCCAGCACCAGCACGGCCTTGGCCTCCCCTTGGTCGACGGCGGCGCGCCAAGCCATCTCCAGAGTTCCCAGTTCCTGTTCGCGCCCCAGGCACGGGGTCGGCTTGCCCAGCAAGGGCCTGGACGCATCGGCCGTCACAGAACCATCGTGAATGGTCGAAATTCCTGATGCTAAACGCACAGTTCGCACGCGCGAAGCCAGAAGGCCCGCGGTCACGTCCTCCACCAAGATATGCGCCGCGGGGTGCTCAGCGCCCAGGGTTTCCGCTTGGGGCAGCAATTCCCCTGCACGCGTCAGGGCTTCGCCCAAGGGGTGCCTTCCGGACAGCAGGCCCAGGCCGGTCGCCAAGGCTACCACCGTGTCCGGCCAGCGATCGTGAATAAGCCGAGCCATTTCAACAGCTTGAACTGCCTGGTCCACCGCAGAACACTCGGCCAGCGCCAGCGTGGCTACCAGAGACCCGTCGCCCAGCATCTCGACCCGTGCGCCTCTCTGGATGAGGGCCGCGGTTAACGAAGGTAATTCAACGGTTTGCGTGTTGGCATCCAGGGTCGCGAGGTCAATGGCCGCACCGCGGGGCTTGGCGATCAACACATTGACCAAGCGTTGTTCCAATGCGCCCAGTCCCGAGCGCACGTCGACGCGGATGGGGCCAGATGTTTCGATAAGGGCCGGTAATGCATCGATTTCTTCGACCAACTGCCGCGCCGTCTGCAAGCGCAGGTCGGGATCCTTGGCCAGCAGGGATGCCATCAACTGGCTGAGTTCCTTTGGTAAATCGGGGCGAACCGTTTCAAGCTTGGGTGGCGGGTCAAAGAGGACCCGCGCCAAGGCTTCGGCAATGTGCCCGGCCGCAAACGGAGGTCGACCGGTCAAGCATTCAAACCATACGGAACCCAAGGCAAAAAGGTCTGCTGGGGCACCGACAGATTTCAGTCCCCGAGCCTGCTCTGGCGCGATGTAGCCTGGGGTGCCCAGCAACCCGCCGGCCCGTGTGATGGAGGGCATTACGCCGAATTGCCGAGCAATTCCAAAATCTACTACGGTGACGCGGCCCACATCGCCGTCGCGCAGGAAGAGGTTGGCTGGTTTGAGGTCGCGATGGACCACGTTGCGGGCGTGGGCGGACTGCAAGGCCACCGCGACCCGACGCACCAGCACGCAACTTTCCTGTGCAGTCAATGAGTTGCGTCGCAATCTCTGGGCGAGGTCTTCGCCATCGAGCCACTCCATCACGAGAAACGGTTCGCCTTGTTCGCTCTGGCCGTGGGCGACGTAGGAAACAATGCCTGGGTGGTCGAGTTGAGCCAGGACCTCGGCCTCGCGGGAAAACCGCGCAACTTCAGCAGAATCAAGCTGTTCATGCATCAGCTTGACGGCAACAGGCACCTGGCGTTGCAGATCGAATGCATGGAAGACGCGGCCCATGCCACCGGCGCGCGCGAGTTCCTCCAGACGGAATCGTCCAGCGAGCACCGTCGCTTGGCGCGCAGTAGGGTTGCCCAAGCAGTCCTCATTGGCCGGGCCCTGAACCGGCGTCGCGGGGAATAGGCCCCGCTTTGAGGCTCCCCGCTGTGGCGCGTTGGCGTCGCGTCCGGGTTGCCGTCGCCGATTGTAGCTTAAGGCGGTTGCCCTGTACACGTCAGGGCCGGCGGCTCGAGCCCTGGACGCAGGCACCGTCCTGCGGACCTTCGATGGGCGCTATAGTCGTGGCTTGCGCAAGCAATCCAAGGACTTGCTTGCAGCTGCCCGCGTGGTGTCAGGGGCTATCTGCCAGCGCCTAAGGCACAATATCGGCAGCGCTGCGCGGGTCGATCTTGCTGTGATCCGTGAAGTAATCGACCACGCCGCGAATGGTCTTGAACGTCGCACCGGCCTTGTACTGCGTCGCGTCGAAGACAAAGACGTACGGCGAAACGTTCAGCTTGCCCGTGACCACGAAGTCGTCGGTCGCTTTGGCCGCCACAGTCAGCACCGAGACGTTGGAAACCTGAACCAACATGCTCATGTAGGTGGCCATCATCGGCCCGCCGGTAGCAATAGCCTCAGGCGCCACGTCCACTGGCAGGATCTCCAGCGGGCATGCCCCTGTGGCGGTCACCGTCGGGGTGCCGATCTCGCGTAAGCCCTTGAAAGTCGTCAGGGTTCCCTTGACGCTGATTTGATCGCCCACCTTGACGGTCTGCGCGGTCTTGCTATAGACGACAAAGCCCGCGTGTTCGTTGAGGTTTGGGTCCTGCACCCACAGCGCCGTGCCGGTCGTGGCGACGCGGATGGCGGTCACGCAGACGTCGTGGATCTCCAGCAGGGCGCCGTCGGTCATGGTCTGTGCCTCGGGAATACTGACGATTTGCGGCGGTCCGGCATCGACCGGGCTGCTATCGACCGGGCTGGCATCGGTGCTGCCGGCATCGCTGACCGTGGTGTCGGTGCTGCCTGCGTCGGTGGGAACGCCAATGGATACGGTGGTTTTGGCGCAATTGTTGTTGTCTGCCGCCAGCGGGCAGGGGTCGCAAGCGTCGCCGAGGCCGTCGCCATCAATGTCCTGTTGTACGCCGGCGTCCATGGGGCGAATGGCGGAAAAGACGTTGGGGCATAGGTCCTTAGCGTTGGCAATGCCGTCGCCGTCGCTGTCGTCGGCCGTCGGCACGCCGGTGAATAGGCCGTCCCGCGAGGGTACGCAGGACGGTTCGCTGCTGGGAAGACCGCAGAAATACAGGTCATACGGCGCGCCGATGGTCGTCTTGAGTTCGCTAATCGTCTTGCCGAACTCGCGCTTGGCGCAGACTTTCTTGCCGGCCAGGCAGTCGGCCAAGGCCTCGCAACCCACGCCGCCGTCTGGGGAAAGTGCGTCGACCAGCGCCGAATCACCGTGCAGCACCAGTCCGCCGCGCAACACTAGCGCTACATCGGCGACGCCCGCGCGAATCACGCTTGCATACGCGCCCTTACCGTGCGAGGCGAAGATGGTGATGTCGCCCGGCCTGCCTACCGCGATCTGCCCGAGCACATCGGCCATCTTGGCAGCGGCCGCGGCGTTTTCCGTGGCCATGCGCCAAATCTGGTAGTCCGAGAAAAATCCGCCTAGATTCGATTGGTTATAGCCATCAGCGCAGGCCAGCTCGCGCAGCATGTTCATACTGCCCGAAGCGCTCCAGTCCGTGCCAAGCGCAATGTTCATGCCTAGATTGGCGTACATCGTCACCGTGGCCGTAAAGCCGTAGAGGTCAATATTCGAACGCGGCGACCAAATGATGGAAACGCCATTGTTTGCCGCGAGTTGTGCATCAACAGCCTGCAAGCCCACGGCGTGGATCAGCGCAGTTTGCGGATGTTCATAGTTGGCCTCGGCGCTGATGCCGTCGGTGCAATCGAACTCGTTATGCGCGGAATCATTGACACCTTCGCTCATGTGCGGCAGAAAGGACTTGTCGGCATTGACCTTGGCATCGGTGGACGTGAGCTTGTAGACGCAGGTCGTCGGCAGGGACGTCGGGCTCGAATCGCCTAGGGGAAAAGTCTCGAAATCGACAGCTGTTTTGCCGAGGCCGCCCTGCATCGGGTCGGACTTATCGAGGTTGCGCAGCATGCCGTTGATGCCGCCCGAGCCGATCGTCGCGGTGGCCCCGCCGAGTAGAAAGCGCAGTTCGCCCCAGGAGGTCACAGCGTCCGTCGTGCCCGTTGGCGCGCCGGGTACTTTGATAACTGCCTTGCCGTTCAAGCCCTTGCGCCATTCGTGGCGGTGGTCGTACTTCTGCGTGTGCGGCTTGGGCGCATTTTGCGCGAACGTGATGTGGTCGTGGGTGTTGATGAGCGCGGGCGAGATCACGGCCGGCCCACAATTGAGCGTAGTTGCCGTGGCATAGCCGGCAGTGGCTGAGCAATCGCAACCTACGCAGGTGATGACGCCCTTGGCATCGAGGACGACTTCGCCGCCGGCGTACACTTGGTCCGGCGCGATGACGGTGCCGCGCAAGACCGTGCCGCCGCTGCCTTTTGTGACGTCGCAGGTGCCGTTTGCGGGTGTCGGCAGGGCCGTGGCGCAGGCGGTCGTGGGCGGAACCTTGGCGCCGGGTAGCGAGGAAATGGTGCTCGTGCCGTCCTGCAAGCCGCCGTCTGCCAAGGGTTTGGCGTCGGTCAACAGCGTGGTATCGGACAAGCCGGCGTCGGGCAACTCGCCCACGGGTGCCGACCCGGCAGAACTGCTGCCGCAAGCCAGGGTTGTCAGCGATAGGGTCAGGGCGAGGAAAAGGGAACGCGTCATGGGGGAGCCTCCGGGGGCACGTACGATACGCTTTTTTTTGCCGCAGGTCTTGCTATTTCGCGATGGGCTGGCGAGGTTCTGGTTCGGCAGGACCGCTTGCTCGGCACGGCGCAACTGGTCGTTCGGCCATCGTCCTGCACTGATATTGCTTTGTAGATTATGAACTTATGCAAGGAACTATCGCAATCGCCAGCCAACCCCTCATCATCGCCGCAGGGCCCGCCTGCCTAGGCTGGGTCTCTTGGCCCGTCAAATCCCTTGAGCTCGACGCAGTGTCGGCACCTAGCCGTACACGTTACCTATGAATTTGCAGCCTATTTGCCTCACGCCCTCCTAAGGAGACGCCATGCACGCCTACGCCGCCGACCCGCTTTTCAAACTGTTCGCTATTTGCGCGGCAATCCTGTCGCTGCAGATGTTGCTGCTCGCTGCCCTGACGCCGGCCCGCCGCGCCAAGGTCAAAAACGTCATGAATCCCGAGGATACGGTCGTCTCGCCTCAGGGTTCGACGCTCATTGACGGCGCTGAGCATCCCGACGTCGCACGCGTACAGCGGGCCCACCGTAACCTCAATGAAAGCCTGCCTTTGTTCTTTGCGCTCGGCCTCATCTACGTGCTGCAGGGCGGCAGCCTGCTTGGTGGGCAGATCTGTTTTATCGGCTTTACGGTCGCCCGCGCCCTGCATTCGATTGTCTACCTCAAGGCGCTGCAACCGGCGCGCACATTTTGCTATGCAATCGGCGCCTTTGCACTGCTGGGCCTGATCGGGATGATTCTGGTCCATGCGTTGGGCTGCTGCGCCACCAAGGTCTAAGCCAGCGCCGCCAGCACGTCATCGGTGGTGCGGACACGGCCAAGCCGCGGAAAAATAAGCTGTATCGTGTGCGCGTGCTCCGCTGCTGAGCGCGAGGCCATCGCGTCTTCCACCAAGACCTGCTGATAGCCGTGCTCATGGGCTGATCGCGCCGTGCTCTCGACGCCCATGCACGTGGCAATGCCTGTCAGTACGAGGGTTTGGATGCCCCGCCGCCGCAGCTGCAGGTCCAAATCTGTGCCATAGAAGGCGCCCCACTGCTTCTTGGTCAGCAGGTGATCCTGAGGCTGGACGCCTAGTTCTGCCACGATCTCCGACCAGTTCGCCGGCCGCGCGGCTGCCAAGGGCGAGGGCACATCGGCAAGGGGCCGCAGCATGTCCTGGCCATCGGGTGCGCTGGCAACGCGGACCCAAACGATAAAGCCCCCTTTGGCCCTCAACGCGTCGGCGAGTTGCTTGGTTCGCGCGACGATGACATCTGGCCTGCGCGGTTCTGTGGCCATGCCAACCACGCCATTTTGCAAGTCAATCACCACCAGCGCCGTGGTTGAGGGGTCAAGAACAAGATTGGTCATCGCGCGTCCAAGGGCGGTCAACTCGCCGGGCGCTCAGTTTGGCGGCCGCGGCGCCTGTGTCAAACGGTCCTGAGGCGGCGCGTCGTCGAGCATCGGCCGCGCAAGCGTGGACTAGTCCCCTGTTTTTCTTCACGATATTTCCAGCCCTTCGCGGGTCGAGGCCAAGGTGGACTGCCCGTCGCGATCGATGTCCTGACACAGACTGCGGCGTCAGGCAGACTGCCGGCCGAGGCAACCCATGGTGGCGGCCAGCGTTTTGGGCAAAAATTTCGGGGAGTAGTTGAAATGATGGGATTGAGTCGTCAAGGCCTACGCTACGTTCGATTTGCTGCGGCCTGCATCCTGGCCTCGGTGGGGCCGGTTGCGGTCGCTCACGCCGAACCTGCAGCGGAGTTTCATGAAATTGCACGCTTTGCCCTCGGCGGCGAGGGTGGCTGGGATTGGCTGACGGTCGACGCGGCGGCCCGACGGGTCTACATCGCCCGCGCCACACGCGTTTTGGTCATCGACGCGGATTCCGGTGCCTTGGTCGGTGAAGTGCCGGGGCTGGACGGTGCTCACGGCGTCGTAGCAGTGGCTGAACTGGGGCAAGGTTTTGCAACCTCAGGCAAAACGGGCGAGGTCATCGCCTTTGACCTGAAATCGCTCAAAGTCACGGGCAGGGTCAAGGTTGGCGACAATCCGGACGCGCTGGTCTATGACCGCTTCACCAAAAAACTGTTTGCGTTCAATGGCAAAGGCAAGAGTGCAGCCATCGTCGACCCGGCCAAGCTCAGTGTGCTGCAGACGATCCCGCTGGCGGGCAAGCCCGAGTTCGCGGTCACCGACGACGCCGGCCGCGTGTTTGTCAATGTCGAAGATACCAGTGAAATCGTTGTTCTAAATAGCGAAATTGGCAAGCCAACCACCCTGCAGGCGCGCTATCCATTGGCGCCGTGCCAAGGACCGACGGGCCTCGCGATGACGCCGGGGGCGAGCCAACTACTGGTCGGCTGTAGCAACCGAACGGCCGTGGTCGTCGATGGCAAAACGGGAAAGGTTCTGCAGCATTTCAAGACGGGGGCGGGCGTCGATGCAGCGGGATTTGACGCCCAGCGCGGCCTCGGCTTTGTCTCCGCGGGCCAAGGCGTGCTGACCGTGCTGAGCGAGGTCAAAGGCGTCTTCTCGCACCTGCAAGATGTTGTGACGGCCAATGGCGCCAGAACAATGGCCTTTGATGCTAAGACAGGGCGCGTCTTTCTGCCGACCGCGCAGTTTGAGGTCGCCAATACCGTTGCCCCGGCGGCTACCCCTGGCAAGCGAACCGTTGTCCCCGGCAGCTTTGTGGTCTTGGTCGTCGGTAAGTAGTTGCGCAGCCTAGGGTTTGCGCGATCCAGGGCGAGTAGCAGGGCGGGCCTTGGCACAATGGCGCTCTTTCGAGGCGCACCAAGCGACGCAAGGGCCGGTGGGCACAACGGAAGATGTTGCCCGGACCTAGGCCGGCGGAACAGCCAATAAGTTGGCAGGCTTAATCAACTTGTCCAGCGGATACCCGAGCTCAGTCATGCGCTTACGCACGCTTGCGTCGACGGCCTCGGGCAGCGTCGGCGTGCGGGACAGTAGCCACAGGTACTTGCCCGACGGCTCGGCAATCATGGCCCAGCTGTAGTCGTCACTGAGCTCAATAATCCAGTAATTGCCCCAAAATGGCCGGAAGAAGGAGACCTCGAGCCGCGAACGCGTCGCCGGATCGACCACGCGCGCCACGCCGCGGCTGCGGTCAAAGGAACCGTCCGGTTTTACGCAGGTATTGACGACCTGGAGCAAGCCGTCGTCGCGCGGTGCGTAGTCGGCGGTGACCGAACTGCAGTTGGCGTCTTCAAAGCCGTTGGGAAGACGGTAGATTTCATACCAGCGGCCGGCGTAGCGCGCGAGATCGACGCTGGGTACGGTGACCAACGGCTCGCTGCGGGTGCGGTAGACCGGTTGCACGCAGCCTGCCGCCGTTGCCAAGAGGGCGGATAATCCTAGGAGTTTTCTAAACATCGGTATCCTTGCGCCGAACAGGCCGGCAACTCAAGGTAAGATGCGGCGAATGGCCCACAAGCCGCGTTCTGCTTGTCAGCGAAAATAGTGGGCAAATGGAAGCAACCGCAACCGGGCTAGGATCGACGTCGCGCGCTCAGGCCTGCATGGGGCCCGGGTTACGCCAAGACCTGTGGCCGGCGCGGAACGCATTGAATGCATGGGCGCAAATGGGTATCCGCGCAACGCGCAAGCCCGCTAATTGCCGCCACGCCCCAAAAACTCCAGCGCCGCCTTTGCGGTCAGTTTGAAACCGGTGCTCACTCGGTTGGTCCGCAATAGCGCACCGGTCACTGAGTCAAACGCCGCTAAGATGGCGTGCGGATCGTCGTCGTCCGGCACAATATCCAGATCTGCGCGTACCCGCCGCCCTTGATCATCGAAAAAAGTCAGCGAATTGTGCAACTGAGCCCGCGCGGTCTGTTCATGCCGCATCAGCACCTCCGTGGCGGTTTTTACCAAGGTCAGGAAAGCGTTTTGATCCAGCGGCTTGGGCGACTTTTTGTCGCGGCCCATCGTCCACGGGCCCACGAGCGCGGGTTCGTCATCGCCCACGCGCGTCATGGCGACCGCCCAGCCTTCATCATCGCCGGCAATCACCTGTGCAATCCAGCCCGATTTGCGCCACAAAGTGGGCTCCATCACGTCCTTGCTGTTCTGATTTTCGTCCATGTTGTCCGCGCGGTCTGGGGGTTGAGGCTCTTGCCGGGCGCGGATTCAAGCACAAGCGGCCCCAAAAGTCTCCGGTGGAGCGTGTCTGCTTGAACGCATTCTCAAAAACGTACTTGATTGGCCTAGCCAAGTAGCGCAGTCTGGCGGGCGTTCGCCTTGGTTGTTGGCGGTTTTTCAGCGATGGCGACCTGACAACGACTCAGCAGGAGGCCAGATGTCCGCACCGGCGCATGTCAAAATAGGTAAAGGGCACTTTGGCGATGTCAAGACGACACAGCCTGCCAGGGCGGCGCAGCCCCATTGGCAATTGCACGACCCGGCGAGGCGAATTAGCGCGACATTGTTGTCGATTCTGCTGCTTCTGTTGGCCAACTGGGCTGAGGCGACCTGTGCGCCGTTTACTGGGCCGCTGGCCAAGCTAGGTACAATGCCGGTGGGCACGACGCTTTGGGCTCCAGCCTCGCCGTCGGCGACGGGAGATGCCAACAATACCATGGATTTGACAGAGGCATTTCCGCAATTGCGCCCTGCCGGTTGGCAGCCGTGGTCGGTCCTGCGCACGGAGGATCGCGCCCATGCGACCGTGTACGCGGTACTTGTCGTGCCGTTTGGTGCACAAATTACTGAAGAAGGGACCATTTCGGACGGCCGAATTGCCTTGCTGCGCTGTTTGCAAGGGCAATGGCGGTTGAGCAGTAAGCCGTTCTCGTTTGCGACCGACATGACGCCACAACTACTGGATATTGAATCGGTTCCTCTGGTCAATGCGCAGGCGTGGTCGGTTCATACGCGCCAAGGTGCGCTTGGGATGTTGGAATACACAGAAACCATGTTGCTGCTCGCTGAACCTGCTACAATAACAGGGGAAATGGATTCGAGGTCGGCAGAACAAGTTGCCCAGCAGTACATCAATACTGACGACGACAAGTCTGCGGGAACCTACCTCAGGACCGATTTGGTGCCGGGATCGGGTTGGCTGCCGCTGGGCCAAAACATCATTATTTATCTAGCATTACAAGTTCACACTGTCGAACCTGACGCCGTCCACTTGAACTCGGGCGTGCGCATGGTCGGCGGCAAGGACGATAGCAAAGGCTACAACGGCGCTTGGGTGCTCGGCGGCACTGGCCCACTGCCGGACTGGTGCAAGACGCGCGGGGACATTGCTTGTCGAAGTGTCGATGCCACTGGATTTGCCGACGACAAAAAGCCCATTCAACTCAGTTGGATCGCAGGGGCATGGCCGGACGCTGCAGCGGCCAAAACCGCAAAGGTCGCCATCAAAGGCAGCCATTGGTTTTGGGCAGGCGAGACCATCGACGCCAAAATGCGCGGACCGGACGGCAAACCCGCGCGCAACGCGGTCAAGCTTGGCCGTGGCAAGACAAGGAAATGATGGACTTGTGCGATACCAATGCTTTTCTTGGGGCCATTGCCGCCGAACTGACTGGAGGATCATCTCCACGAACCTGTTACCAAAGATCGCGATAGTACTGGCTAATTCTCGTCCTATCGGAGCAGGATGCAGCACATGCCTTGCACCGCACTGCAATGGCTTGTCCTATGTCTGCCCGATTGCAAATTGGGATTGCTTCACTTGGCACAATCTGCCGGCATGATTGCTGCGGCGGTCCACGCTGAACAAGCATCTCTTGGCTGCAAGCTGTCTGGTTTTGTGCGCTATCGCTGCCGATGCCCGGGCCCGCAGCGCTTTCGGGGTGCGCGTAGTGGCGCAGTGGGTTTTGCGCGGGCGGAGCCTGTGCGGTTTGCGGCGGCCGAGCCTTCGTTGGGCAGCGTCGAGGTCAGGCCCCGGACTTCGCAATGCGTCAACACAGAGCAGTGATCGGGCCAGAAACTGGAGTTCAGAAGCGGCAATTGCCACAGATTCGCCGACTTTGGAGCACACCTGGGGTCAAACGGCGCCGTAAAGCAGCCCAACTGAACCGGCGACCCGGACCAAGTAGGCAAAAGAGAACGCTGACACTGAACCTCGCCGGCCACGCCAGGTTGACAACCCGGTGCCGCGACTTAGTCTGGACAAGCTGGCGAGTGTCAGAACCAAGAAGATTTTCACGGACGTAGCGGTCGCCCGAAGGTATTGCGTCGGGCGTGGTCTACGTTCGCCGCCGCACCCCGATGCGCACACGCTCCCCTGCTCCCATGAGGTATGTCGATGTTGAGAAGCCTGAAGAAACTGGAAGGATACGCCGTTCACGCCACCGACGGAGAAATCGGCGTCGTGACGAATCTTCTGTTGGACGACCAACATTGGGGCGTCCGCTACTTGGTCGTCAAGACCGGCGGCTTCTTGAACGAGCGGTCTGTGCTGATCTCGCCCAGCGCATTTCGCCATGTCGATGACAATAAACGGCAATTTCACCTGGCACTGTCGGTCTACAAGGTGAAGAATAGCCCGAACATCAATCTGGACCGGCCCGTCTCGCGGCAGCAAGAGGAAGCCCACCACGACTATTACGGGTATGGCTACTACTGGGGCTACCCTGGGACTTGGTCGATAGGCACCGAGCCTGCGATGCTCGGCGCCAGCAACGTCCTTGCGCCGCCCGCCACCGCCCCGGACACTGCCACCAGCGGGCACGCACAAGACACCCACCTGCGCAGCGCCAGTGAATTGCGCGGCTACCACATCCAAGGCAGTGACGGCGATATCGGCCACATCGCCGACTTTATGGCCGACGACGAGGCATGGATAGTCCGCTATCTCGTCATCAACACGAGCAATTGGTGGGTTGGCAAAGAGGTGCTGGTAGCGCCGTACTGGGCGAGCCAGGTCAGCTGGGCCGAGCACAAGGTGCACTTGGCGATGTCGCGGCAAGAGATCAAAGCGAGTCCGCAATGGGATCCCACCTCTGCCATCAGCCGGGCCTTTGAGACGCGCCTACACGACCACTACGGCCGCCCCGGCTATTGGGCGTCCGCGCCTGTTGTTGGCGACCCGGCATCATGGGAGTCCAAGGGGTCGCGTGGCCAGCATGGCGGCCATCTGGGCTAAGCCACAGCGTTTGGGTCGGCGCAACCTCGACCCAAGCCAGGGTTTTCGACTCAAGCCACTGTGGCTATGGTCCAAAAACGTCTTAAGGCATGCCCGATCGGGAGTTCGCAGATGACAAAGACAGACTTATCCCTAGTTCGCTGGTTTACGGACTTGGGTCGTGCGGACATCCCGGTCGTCGGCGGCAAGAATGCCTCGCTGGGCGAGATGGTGTGCAACCTCAGTGCGGCGGGCATCCAAGTCCCGGGCGGCTATGCGACAACGGCGCTAGCTTACTGGCAATTCCTGGAAGCGAACAAGCTCAAGGAGCGCATGGCGGCCAAGCTGGCGGAGCTCGACAAAGGCGGCAAGAACCTCGCCGAGGTTGGCAAAGCGGTCCGCACGCTGATCCTCGAGGCCGAGATGCCTGAGCCATTGTCCCAAGCGATTATCGGTGCTTACCACCAGATGGCTGAGCACAGCGGACACAAGGTGGCGAGCGTGGCCGTTCGCAGCAGCGCCACGGCCGAAGACCTGCCCGAAGCCAGCTTTGCTGGGCAGCTTGAGAGCTTCTTGAACATTCGCGGCGATGCGGCGCTATTGCTGGCCTGCAAGCGCTGTTACGCATCGCTGTTCACCGACAGGGCCATCGTATACCGCAATCAGCACGGCTTCAATCACATGCAGGTGGCGCTGTCGATTGGCGTGCAAGAGATGGTGCGGAGCGATAAGGCGGGATCGGGCGTCATGTTTTCGCTTGATACCGAGACCGGCTTCCCGCGCAGTGTGCTGATTAGCTGCGCGTGGGGGCTGGGCGAGACGGTCGTCCAAGGCATGGTCGAACCCGACGAGTACCAAGTGTTCAAGCCGCTGCTGAGCCACCCTACGCTGAGCCCGATCTTGGAGAAAACCCTTGGCGGCAAGGCGCAGAAGATGATCTATGGGCATGGCGGCAACGCGACTTCAGTGCTCAAGAATACGAGCCAGAAGGAGCGGTCGAGCTTTGTGCTGAGCGACGCCGAAGTGCTGCAACTGGCGCGCTGGGCCTGCTCCATCGAAGCGCACTACGGCCAGCCGATGGACATGGAGTGGGCTAAGGACGGTGTAACAAATCAGCTTTTTATCGTCCAGGCACGGCCAGAAACCGTGCAGTCGCGGCGTGAGGCCGGCACGCTCAAGACCTTTCGACTCAAAGAGCAAGGCCGTCGGCTGGTGACGGGCTTGGCAGTGGGCGACTCGATCTCGACGGGCAAGGTCTGCCGTCTGGATAGTCCGGCGCAAATCGCACAGTTCGAGGACGGCGCGGTGCTGGTCACGCGGATTACCGACCCCGACTGGGTGCCAATCATGAAAAAGGCCGCGGCCATCGTGACGGATCACGGTGGACGGACCAGCCACGCGGCAATTGTGAGTCGCGAGCTGGGGTTGACGGCCATTGTGGGCGCGGGCGATGCGACCAGCGTGCTATCGGACGGGATGCAGGTGACGGTGTCGTGCGCGGAAGGCGACGACGGGCATGTCTATGACGGGACGCTGCGCTTTGAGGAGCAGGAGATCGACCTGAACGAGATTGCCAAGACCCGCACCAAGATTATGGTCAACTTGGGCAATCCTTCGGCTGCATTCCGCTGGTGGCGGCTGCCGAGCGACGGCGTGGGTCTGGCGCGGATGGAGTTCATTATCAGCAACCTGATCAAGATCCACCCGCTGGCCCTGGTGCACTATGTCGAGCTCAAGGACAAGCAGGCGCAGCGCAAGATTGCCGAACTGACCCGTGCGTATCCCGATAAGACTCAGTATTTTGTCGAGACGCTGGCGCGCGGCATGGCCCGCATTGCGGCAGCGCAGTACCCCAAGCCGGTTATCGTGCGCATGAGCGACTTTAAAACCAACGAATATGCCGAGCTTATTGGTGGCGCCGCCTTTGAGCCCAAAGAACAGAACCCGATGCTGGGCTGGCGCGGGGCTAGTCGCTACTACAGCGACGAATACCGGGCGGGTTTTGCGCTCGAGTGCCTGGCGGTGCGGCAAGCGCGCGAAGAAATTGGCCTGGAGAACATCATCATCATGATTCCATTTTGCCGGACGCTGGGCGAAGCTGACCGGGTGTTGCGCGAACTGGCAGCCAACGGTCTGGTGCGCGGCGAGCGCGGGCTCAAGATCTACATGATGGCCGAAATTCCGGCAAACGTAATTCTGGCTAAGCAGTTCGGCGAGCGCTTCGACGGCTTTTCGATCGGCTCCAACGACCTGACCCAGCTGATCCTGGGGGTAGACCGCGACAGTAGCCGGCTCAACACGCTGTTTGATGAACGCGACGAGGCGGTGACCACGGCGATTGCGCAACTGCTGGCCACGGCGCAGGAAATCGGCCGACATACCGGCATTTGCGGCCAGGCGCCCAGCGACCACCCCGAGTTTGCGCGGTTCCTGGTCGAGCACGGCATCGACTCGATCTCTGTGAGTCCAGACAGTTTTCTGGCCGTCAAGCAGGTTGTGAGCAAGGCGGAGCGTGACTTGGCGAAGCTTGCGGAAACTGGTCTACCGGCCGCGCAGCCCAACGAAAGAGGGGCGGGCTAACTGCCAGTCGGGCGCTACAGTTGTGAGGCACTCCAAGCCAGAACGTGCGCGACCTGTCAGCGTGGTCGCACCAGCGACCCAATCAGCCGATCCCACGTCTCTGAGTAGAACCCAAAAATTCCCCGTCTCGTCGCGGAGTTGCGCGGCATGAAACGCCCCGCCGGTCACCAACCCCAGGACCGGCACGCGCGCCCAGCTGGGCGGCAGCGGCTCGACACCGCAGTGCCCCACCGTGCCAAAGACGACGATGAGGACCAGGTACGCCGACAGCCTCAGCCTGCTGGAAGGATACACAACCAGCACGTCCAGCCATGTGGCAGCTGCGGTTGAACAGCGACGCCGCGGCGTGTAGCGACGACATTGCGAAACCGCCGAACTTTGGTGTTGTTGCACAGCCTGGGGAGTATGACGGGCTGCCGGCGCACGCGACGATTTCCCTTGGGCTGTAGCGTACTTATCTTTTCGCAGGACAGGGGTTGAGCAGGGCCTGTGGCGATCGCATCCAGCGCGCACGGCGACCGCGTCTTGGGCCAGCCGGCAGCGTTGGGGACCCGACCGCAGCTTTGGCCAGCTGAGCGACCTGGCCACTGCGCCAAACCCCTTAGACAAGCGGCATCTGTCAGCTATTGAGCTGGTTTGTCGCCGCCATCGACCGCCCGGCATCCCTCAGCGCATCCGAGCAGTCTAGCCGACCCGCGTGGACCTCGACAAACACGACGCCCTGCGCGGTTGCCGCGTGGGCCAGCGCCGCCTCCAGCTCCCCCTCGGTGTGGACATCCAGGCCCAAGCCACCGCCGTAGACTTCCACGAGCTTGTGATACTGCCAGGCTTGCAGGTCGTTGTAAGTGCGGTCGCAGATGACCCGCTCGATGGTATAGCCGTCATTGTTGAGCAGGAAGATAATGAGTTTTAGGTGGTTGCGAATCATGGTCGACAGCTCTTGGCCGGTGACCTGAAACGCCCCATCGCCCACAAGCAGTACAACAGGACGTTGCGGGGCTGCAATCGCCGCACCCAAGGCCGCGCCGACCGTATAGCCAATCGAGCCATAGAAGGTCTGCCCAATGAAAGTCCCACCTTCGGGCATGAGCGTTTCGGCGGCGCTGAACAAAGAGACCCCGGTCTCCGCCAATACGATCGCTCGCTCCGGCAGAAATTTCGCAATCCGATCGAAGAATCGCCCTACGGTCAGCGCGTCGTTGGCCACCGGCAGATACGGCACGCTGGGCCGATGCGTTGCGTTCGCGGTGGCTGGCAGGATGTTTAGGCTTGACGCCTCGCGACGGGACAGCGTCTCGGTCATCCCACACACGAAGTCGCGCAAGTTGACGTTCTTGTAGAGGTGATGGCGGATGCGAACCGCTTGTAATCCGGCGTGAATCGACTTGCCATCCGCCAAATGGTCGGTGAAGCCGCCAGAGTTGAAGTCCGTCATCCAAGTCCCCAATTCCAGTACGCATTCGGCTGCTTCGACACGCTGACGCACGGCCTCGCGGCTGCGGTCGCCCTCAAACAGTCCAATGAACTGCGGATGGTGCTCGGACAGCACGGTTTTGCCCAACATCATGGTGGCAAACGGCAGTCCGGACTTGTCCAAGAACGCAGCGAATTCGCGTTGCAGGCCCAAGCGGATGAGCTCGACGCCGCCCAGCACGATAGGCAATCGCGCCCACTGCAGCATGTCGTGCGCTTCGCCAATGGCCTCCCGCAGTGCCTCGGGGTCGCTGCACGGCGCCATTGGAAACACAAACTCGCCCGGCCGATTGCACGGCATGTCGACCACGTCGGACGGCAGGCTGATGTATACCGGCTGGTGGTGAGTGAGACAGGCGGTAAGGACGCGGTCGATCTCAGCGGGCGCAGAAGCGCCACTCTTGAGCAGAGTCGAAGCGACCGTGACCTTCTCAAACATTTTCATGGGAATACGATAGTCGCCCAGGGTGTGGTGCAGGAGCGGCCGCGCCTGAAAATGTTGCGTCGCTGGCGCCCCGGTGATAACGACGAGCGGAATTCGCTCAGCAAAGGCCCCCGCCACGCCGTTGAGGGCACTCAGCTCGCCCACGCCGTAGGTGGTCGCTATCGCACCGATGCCGCGGATGCGCGCGTAGCCATCGGCAGCATAGGCCGCGTTCAGCTCATTGCAGGTCGCGACATAGCTTACTTGACTCTGTAGCATACGATTGAAGAATCCCAAGACAAAGTCACCAGGAACCCCAAATACGTGATCGACGCCAATCGCCTTCAGCCGCGCAAGCAGGTAATCTGACACCGTATAGGACCGCAGAGCAACTCTACTTTCTGGGCTTTGCACACTCAGCTGCGAGTTCCCGCGAAGCGAGGTATCGGTGAGTCGGCCGGGCTGTCCCGAGTCAGAAAAGTCAAGCGAGTTGGATGGCATGCTGGTGTACCTCATCAACCTTGCGGACCTGCCGGACCGCGGGCGGATGCAGCCATGGGACCAACGAGGCGCTGAACCGGGGGAAGGTCCCGACCGGCCCATTGCTAGGACTACGGCTCCGGGATGGTGACCTTTAACGCCAAGTTAAAGGCCAGATGACGTCGCGTTTTGGCGAGGCTATCGCACAACCGACTACGCTGGAAAAGGGAGTGGGTGTCGCGCACCGCGATGCGCAAGCGAGTTGCCCGACCAAACAGCAGAATGTGCTGCGTCCGTGCGGGATTTCCGAATCCGGCCTCTGCAAGCTAGGGCGCCGTTGGCGGGTGTCAACCCCAGCACCGAGAGACTTCTCGAAAGCAGGTGTCGCGTCCCACCTTCGGCGTGCTTGCTTGGTCACTGCGACGTCCCCCGCTTTGGGGCGCGCAGCAGTGCCACGCCTTGTCGCTGCGCCGTGACTTGCGGACAGCGGTCCGCTTGGCGCTGCACAAACAGGAGTCGCGATATGCAAAATCTGGAAATATCGGGACTTTCTAGCAAGACGGCCTCCGCGACGCTGGCAAACGTGGGCCGCCAACTGAGCGCGGCGACGCGATCTTTGCCGGCACCGTGTGTTGTCTGGAACGGGACGGGCCGTGGTGACGGGCATCGCCATGCACACGGAGATTGGCAAGAGTGCTGCACTGCTGGGCCATCAGCCCCAAGTCGCGACACCGCTACGGTATCGCCTGGCGCGCGTCGGGCGGCCCCTGCCGTGGCTGTGTCTGGCCGTGACGGCCGTGGTGGCTGCCGAGGCGCTGCACCGCGGGCGGCCGTAGATGGAGGTCCTCCCAACCTCGATTTCTTGAGCCGTGGCAACTGCCCCGCAGGACCAAGAGACCGATCTTCAGCTACTTGGACTGGTCGGCTTGGCTGACCCACCGCGCCAGGAGGCCATCGAGGCTGAGCGACGGGCCCGCGCGGCTGGCATGGATATAGTGATGATCACAAGGGATCATCCGCACACAGCGCTGGCGATCGGCCGCGAGTTGGGCATCGTGCTGGCAGACGAAGACCCGGCCCAGTGGATCCATGCCCGCGCGACGCCCGAAGACAAGCCTAAGATCGGCGCTGCATGGCGCTGGCGCGGGGCGGTAGTGGCCATGACGGGCGATGGCGTCAACGACCGCCGGCGCTGGAGCAGGCTGACATCGGCATCGCCCCGTACTTGCTCGGTCCGCTTGGCGATGAACGCGCGCTCGGACACCACGCGACCGTTGCCCCCTGCGCCACTCGTCCGGGCCAGGTCCACGGCAGTTGCAAGTCCAGTGGCGATGACCTGCCGATCCCGCCCGGGCGCGGCTCAGCCCGGCCATCGCGGCAAGCCGGCTGCAAGCGGTTGATGACCATAACATCTTAATTCACATAAAGAATGAACGGGCCGGGGGCGTCAAGTCCGTGCTTGCGCCACCGCGGGATTTGGGACTAAGCGCCCTGGCGCAAGTTCCGCTGCCTCAGCGTACAAGCATTCGCTATCATGGCTGTTTTGCCCCGAACTCGCACCTGCACATGCTCGTGGTTCCGGCGGGCGCCATGGCCTAGGCTCGGCGCAAGAAGTCCTGCGTGGAAAAGGATGAAATCACAAGACTTACATGGAGTTTCACGTTTCGC
>CAIMEY010000060.1 GCA_903840165.1 uncultured Myxococcales bacterium
ATGTCGGTGCTCTTCAAGGTCGCGTGAACCAGAGCGGCCCGACACGTTCGTGGCGCATAAAGGTTTAAGTTTGCAGCGTATTTGGTCGGGATCCTTTGAAATGGTTCGGCGGTGGCATAGACGCGGACCGGGCGGTCTAAGCAGTTCGATTGCCCGCGGCCGCATAGAACGCAGAACGTGCGTGTTCCGACGTGGGAACAGGGGCTGAGCGGCTATTTCTCCTTTTATTACAAACGATTATGTGATGGACTGCATCAGCGGGTTGCTTCGAGCCTCTGCCATCCTGCATGCGCCGCCTGCTCGCAGCTTGGCCATGCAGGGCGGGGGCGCGTAGAATTTGCTGTTCGGAAACACGTCCCAAGGCGGCTGCCGACGTGGGGCACGCGGCGACGGGTAGCTTAGGGTAATGCAGAATGCTCTTTATTCGTGCGGGTTTATCCTGCCTGCGCTGGCTGGGTGAAGTTTCGCTTGACGAGGGCTTGAGGCCGGGGCACGATGGCCTTTCAGCCGACGTTCGGCGGCGCGTTTGGACGGGAAATGGCACGGGGTTGCGGAACAGATGGTGGGCGTGCTGCGATTGCGGCATCTGCGCGCGGGTTGAAGCAGCGTACCGCGAAATCTTCGGTCGCTTGCAACGACGGGCGGGCAAGCCATTGAATCAACGCGGCTTATTTGCTACGGTCGCGTTCGCGCTGGACCGCATCGACGCTACTCCCGTGCCAACCGGATTCATTTGTATTTTCATATGCTTCATTGCGGCTTGCAATCCAAGCGCCCAACCGTCCCCTTCGCCGGTCGCGGATGTCTTGGTAGGTGACATAGGTGCAATAACGGGTAATCAGCTGGAATGTTTGGTAAATGCTCAGTGTAATCCGACCAAACCGCTTTGCGCCAACGGCACGTGCCAGGCCCTGACTCCGTGCCAAGGCAGCAGCCAATGCAAGGCTTTTAAACTGGTTTGCGACACATCGGCTGGCCATTGCGTCCAATGCCTTGGCGACACCGACTGCGGGACCCCGCACAAGTGCAAAGCGCAACAATGCATTGATCCGGCAAAGCCCTGTAAAAGCAACAAAGATTGCGCCGCCGGCCTGATTTGCGACAAGGTTAGCAACTCATGCTTGCATTGCAGCAACGCGGTCGACTGCCCGGCAGGTCACGCGTGTTTGGAAACGATGTGCGTGCCGCTCGCCTGCCAGCCGGGAATTCAACAATGCCAAGGCAAATGGCTAGCTACGTGCAGCGCAGACGGCCTCGGCTGGACCGTTGCGGCGTGCGCAACCAATCAGAACTGTCTGGGTGGGGCGTGCGTTCCCCAATTTTGCCCACCTGCAAGCCAATACTGCGCCGGGAATTCCGTGATGAAATGCAGTGCTGACGGGACCGCGAGCACCACAGAGATGGCCTGTGACGCTTCGCAGGTCTGTGCCGAGGGCGCGTGTCAGGCATTGCCCTGTACGCCGGGCGAAAGCACATGCATCGACATAAAAACAGTGGCAATTTGCAAGGACGACGCTGGCGGCTTTAGCACGCAGCCTTGCGGACCCAACGAGGCGTGTGACAATGGCGTTTGCCTTAAGAAAGTCTGTGAAATATCAAGTACCTTCTGCAAAGGCACGGTCGTTGCGCAATGCAACAACGCCGGCACCGATGCCTCCAACGTGACGGACTGCTTGAGCCAGCAAATGGCTTGCGTGTCAGGTACATGCGTGACACCCAGCCTTTGTGTCCCCGGCACCACAATCTGCAAGCAAATCAACAGCGGCGTTTGCCAATCAGATGGCGCCGGTTACGAGTTCACTTGGTGCGACGATGGCAATGCCTGCACCGACGGGGATACCTGCGCGAACGGTGCCTGTCAGATAGGCAAAGCCTTAAACTGTAACGATAATGTCACTTGCACCCAGGATGGCTGTGATCCGACCAGCGGCTGCGTACATACCACCGCTTGCGAGGACGACAACCCTTGCACATTGGATGCTTGCGATATTTTGGATGACAAGTGCGTGCACGTGCAGGTGGCCAACGGCACGACCTGCAGCGATGGCCAGGCGTGTACCGTTGCCGATGCATGTAAGAACGGAGAATGCATCGGTAATTTCGCCGACTGCACCAAGGTCATCTGCGACCCGTCCTGCGTTTGGACCGGCGCCGGCGCAGGATTCGCAGATTCCCTATCGGCCAACGCTGCGTCGGGAGGCAAGTTCGGCGCCGATGGTAGTTACAGCATCGACACAGGTACCAAGAAGTTAGCGTTTAAATACATATGGGTGGCTAACTCAGGTGAAAATTCAGTGTCCAAGGTCGACCTCAAGACGGTCAAAGAAGTAGGCCGCTATGCAGTCTGCAAGGATCCGGCACCTACGGCCGTGGATCTCAATGGCGATGCGTGGATTGGCTGTCGCGGCAACAATGTAGCGGTGAAAATCGCGGCCAACAAGGCGGACTGTGTCGACGTCAATGGCGATGGAATCATCCAGACCGCGGAAGACTTGAATGGAGATGGCAACATACAACCAAATGAAATGGTGATGAAAAATGGCGCATCTGCCGACGAGTGTATCTTGTTCACGACGCCATCGCTTGGCGGCTCCGTGCGCGGCTTGGCGGTCGACAGCAAGAAGAACATCTGGGCAACGGTCTGGGAAAACAAGACGCTTCGCTACTTGCAGTCGAGCGATGCGACATTTCTCGCCACGGTAAACCTGCCCGACTTCGCTACCTGGTTGGCCATCGACGGCAAGGGCATTGTTTGGGTGCTCGGCGACACTGGGCTTTTGCAGTACAACCCGAAAACCCAGCTCCAACAAAACTTGTTTCCACCATGGGGTTTGGCGCCGGCAGGACTCGCTATCGACACCCAGGGACGGGTATGGGTTGCCAGTAGCTCAGGCAAGTCCGGTGCCAGCAGCTATGATCCCAAATTGGGCCAATGGGTCAAGTGCGCAGACGTACCGATGTCCAAAGGAATCATTACTGCCAGCACGGGTTTTGTCTATGCGGGTCTGAATTGCAACGGCGGCGTTGGCAAGATCGATGGCGCGGCCTGTTGGGCGGATCCGGTCAATAATGTCAGTTATTTAGGCATGAGCGTGACCAACGGTTGCCCCAACGCAGTCGCCGTTGATTTGGACGGCTTTGTCTGGGGAATCAATGCAATAGGGTACAGCGTCGCCAAGGTGGACCCCATGAATTGGTCGGCCCCACCGCAGATTCGGGCAGTTGGCACCGCACCTGACGGGTACGGCGATCTAACGGGGACACAAGCGCTTCAATTCTCAGCTAGTTCTGCCTCTTTATCGCAAATATTGCACTTGGTCGTGCCAGCCGACAAGGTGGTCGATTGGGTCACAGTAAGTTTGGTGGCGACGCTGCCCGACCAAACTTCGATCGACATCCGTGCGCGCGCTGCGGATTCGCTGGCCAATCTCGGGCAAGCCACATGGTTAGACACCGGTACGAGCCTAAAGTCGATTTCGCAGCCAATAGTTCTCGAATCCAAGTACTTTGTTGGCCAATTTTTGGAAGTCGAATTGACGCTGCATAGCAGCCTGATGGGCGTCTCTCCCGCCGTGCTCGGGATTTCAGCGCAGGCCGACGTGCTGTAGTCGCGCCTCGCCACCTTGCGGCAGTTGGCTACGCTTGCCGCTGGCGGCGGTGAAGGGCCAGCCGACGCCGTGAACATCGTGTGGGGTCATGTCGCCTCGCGTCCTGGCTAGGCGCCGCGGCCCTCGCGCGTTTTGGACAATTGTCCGGCTGTTCCCACGTGGGAACAGGGGCCCCACGGCTATTTCGCATTTTATTACAGGAGATTATACGATGGTTTGAATCGGCGTGAAGATGTTGCTCCTTCATCTTGCCTTTGCAAGCAGGCCCAAGCCGCCAATGCTGCGCCGCAATGACGCGGGCAGTTATTAAGGACAATCAAGGTGTTGCATTGTCGCTGCTGACCAAAGCCCGGGTTGCTGAGGGGGCGCGCAAGATAGCATTGCGGCCCGCCGCCGTAGTCGCCTCTTTTTGGCACCGCACTGTTTCTTAGGGGAGACAATCCCGCGTTGGCTGGAGGAAAAGCTTGGCCGCACAAGTAGTTGCTCCAGCCCTAGGCCAACTTGCAGGCGCGGGTGCTCGGAGCTTGGCCGTTCATGTCGAACTCACCGTGGAACCTATGGATAGTAAACACGTTCCATGATGCTGGCCCCAAGGCCTGTGGCGGAGATCGGCAGGCTCAGAAATGTCGAATTGTCCTTGCCAGCAGGGAGTTATCTTCCTTCAGCTTGACCGCGAAGGTTCGCTTGACACGCGCGCGAGCCCGGTGCACAATTGGCCTGCGACCGGGGGGCGGTTGCGGTTTTCGGCAACAATGAGGCGGGCTAGGAGAACGGACGGCTGCTGCTGGCGGCCTTGCGCTATTTGCGCTTTCCACGCGGTGCTCCGAAAGCGATACCGCTAGTTAGGCTAGTCTCTACGGCAATTGAGGGCGAGGGAAGTATGGCAGCTCCGAACTCAGGCGGCGCGGCAGCAGCGCATCGGCCGCAATCACCGGCGCCGACGGGCGGCACGCAAGCGCCGTTGCTTGCTCAGGTTCCGCAGCAGACCACACCGGGTCATGCGACAGCCGGGGCTCGCACGCCAGGGACTCGTCCATCGGGTGCGGGGGCACCACCACCGGCGACCTCCGCTGCCCCGCCCGTCATGCCACTGCTGCAGTTTCGCGAGATAACCAGCGTTACCGCAAGCATGCGTGCCGATGACCTCAAGGCGATCGACAATGCGCTGGCGGCGTACAAAACGAGCCGGGCAGGGCCCCTCAAGGACCGTGCGCTGGCGGTGCTGCACAACTTGGTGGGCCAGTGGGAGCGCAATCACCCGGCCTCGGACACGTCGCGCGGGGTCGAGGGGCGGCGACAAGGCATCGGCCAGTTGAAGGCGCAACTCGCCCTTCAGCCTCAAATTCTCGCGGGATTGACGCCGGCTCTTGGCACACCGACGGTGGGGCCGACGCGGAGCGCAGGGGAAGAAGTCGCGGCCAAGGGCGGCACAGGAGCGGCGCTGACGGATCTGGCCCATGGCAGCGTCGACACGGGCATCGGCATTGCCGACACGGCCTTCAAGCGCGCCGGTCCGGCCATTGAGGGTGGGTATGTCGAGAGAGCTACAGCTAACTCCGCGCAACTAAATAGCAATGTGGGCCAGAGCCAGGCAGTGGGCGGCGCTGTCCAGGGCCTGATGATGGTTAAGGGCATCGCCGACGGAGTCAGCTTGGCGGGGCAATCGGCCGAGACCGACGTGGGCAAGTCAAACCTCAATGCCAAGCGGGCAGGCGCGGCTCACGCTACGGCCAATGGTGCCTTGGGTCTGGCGGGCAATGCCTTGAGTGCCAATGGCAATTTCGCGGGCGTGGCCGGGCAGCAGATGGCCGGTGCGGTCCTGGCCGACACGGTTGTGGGCGCTGGCATGATGGTCAAAGACATCCACGACGCCTACCACGCTGCCAAGGGTTCAAGCGCGATGGGCGATATCGCGGCCGCGACCAAGAACCGCAAGAGCGAGGCGCTTGGCACCGCGGGCTCAGCGCCAGGCGACTTGGTGCAGCTCGAACTTGCTGAACATTTTGCCCAAGTGGATCTCGCGACCCTAGACACCCAGCTGCGTGATACCAGGGCGTCCTTGCTCCTATTGGAGACCACGGCGGCGCACAGTGGCAAGCGGGCCGACGTGCTCGCCCTGTACGCGGCCCAGAACAAAGTCAAGGAACTGGAGCAAAAGAAGTCTGTCGCCGAACTGGAACTAGTCATGGCTCAAGACTCGGTCAGGCAGAAGCAATCGGCGGACCAAGTGGCGGCCGTCAAGATCGCGAGATTCCTGCTTTTGCACGAATTACACCTTTCAGGCGGGCTGATTCACAAGAACGCGGCTGGCGCGCCGCAGCAGGTCCAGCTGTCCGACGGCACGCCCTTGGCGCAAGAGGCGGCTCGGCAAGAATACCAGCAGTTGCGCACGGATGGGCCGCTGGTGCACTACCTCAAAGCGACGCGCGTCGAAGAGATTCGCGCCTACTCCAAGACCAAGCTGACGACCAAGGCGGTGGTGAGCGCGGTCGATGCGGCGGGGCAAGCCTTGGATGTGGTAGGCACTTTTACGGCAGCGGCCGATCTTGGCGCGACCAAAGCTGTGGGCAAGGCCGTCAAGGTTGGCGTGGCGGTGAGCAAGGCGGTCTTGACCGGGGTGTCACGTGCCGACAAGGTCGAAGAGTTGGGCAAACTCAAGACGCTCATCGACGGCAAGGAACGCGGCCTGGGGTGGCGGGCCGAGCATTGGCTGATGCACGACATCGACAATGAGCTAGCCAAAGTGCGTGGAATGCTAGAGGGAAAGTACATCGACGCAGCGCATCAGGGCAAATACCAAGCCCATGTCGAGCACTTACGCGATGACGGGCAAAAGTACGAGCGCCAAGAGGTCGAAGACCTGAAGTTCGCCCGCAACGAGCGTTATGCCAATGAGCTGGTGGCGTTGGCGCTCAAAGAGGCGGCCAATGCCGGGGCGGCGGAAGAAGCCAATGCACAAGCGATTCTAAGTGGTTTGGGCATCGAGGCGCCGCAGAACTTTGCAGCACTGCGCCCGGCGGCGCAAAAAGAGGCGCGTCAGGCCATGCGCGAAAAGTACCTACGTGCCATCAGCCTGTAAGTAGTGCATAAACCGGCGCTTGGTCAAGCGGGGCTGAGGCGAGTTCAAGAGCAACGGGGGGCGTGTGTCGAACCTAGTGGACAGTGCTGAAAGCGCCCTAACGAGGCAGGGCTGGAAACCGCAGCGGTTGCCCGACTCGCCTATCCTTTTGACGGCTTACCACGGTCAGAACGGCTCGTACGAGTGCCTGTGCGTGGTGGACGAGCCCAAAGGCACCGCGTTGTGCACCGCGAGCGTGCTGGTGCCGTGCCCGCCTGATAAGCGCTCGACAATGTTGGCGTTCTTGAACGCGGCGAATCTGGCGCTCGATGCCGGCAGCCTTGAGATGCACCCCGAGTGGATCCGCGCGCGCACGGCGGTGGACCTGGGCACCGATGGGGCGGCGGACGGGCTCTTGGGCCAGGCGATGCAGCAGGTTGGCGCGCTTCTCGATCGGTATGTGCCTGGGATTGCAGCGATTCGTAACACATCGATCGGCGCAGAGGCGGCGCTGGCGCTGGTCGAACACCGGCAGCGTGCGCTGGGCGAGGCATTGCCGGCTCATGGAGGGGGGCAAGGGAGCTAGGGTAAGGCGAGGGACGAGCTATCGCTGCGATTGCAGGCGGTTAGGCTATGTCGTGTCCTCGAGGTGGTACGCGGACTGTTGGCGCTGGTGTGCAGGATGTCGATGATATCAAGCGCTTTCCGACGTATTTGCACCTGAATCCAGACCTGGGCGGCACCGTGAGGATTACGAGACCGTGCGAATAAATTATGGAGTTTTCTCGACGTCGACTTCGAGGGCAGCCCGCGCTCGGGGCATAAAGCGCTGATAAATAAGGCGTTTGCGTCAAGTTCGGCGATGGTCGTGGACCACTGGGCGCTGGACATATGGGTGGGCATTGGCGAGCCCATAGCGATGAAATGGACGCGCACGACGAGTCTCGGTCGAAGCGCGCAGTCGTCACAGGCGGGGGTGTTCAGCAGTTACTGGGCAAAGACGCCCCGGTCGCACAAGGCAACGTCGCGCCCGACAAGTTGTTCATGGTTGCGTGGTTGGGGTCACAACCGGGCACAAAATCTGCCAGCCACGTGTGCACGGCCGACGTGGCCGATGGCGATGACTTCAAACCACGGGTAGGCGCAATGTCCGCAGAGAGCCTGATTCTCAACATGATATTCAATCTTTGGCCCGTAGACTTGAAACCGTCGCTATTGGGCAGCCGATGGGCTGTGGCGCGCTGTTCAGTCCAGCCAAATTCGATGCACTTGCCCCAACACTGCTGATCCTGGCAAGCAAATCGGGGCGCATGGCGGCGCAGTACGGTAACTGTGTCGCCCACCAACGCCGTGCCGCGAATCCGAAGTGCTACCGAGATGTTGCGGTGTGGGCCCATAGTCGGCAGTGCAATGACAGTACTGCCGTCCGGTGCCGGCAGATAATCGTCCTGCGGGGCAGTGAACACCTCCACTTCCAGAACAGTTGGCAGACAGTTGTCAATTCAGTAGCTTCCGTGGGGCAATCGCAAGCTACGCATTGGGAAGTGGTCTGCCGCGACACAATAGGCGCGCAACTCTGTGTTGGGTCGACTTGGCTTGCAGGCGTGGCCTGATCGCAACCACATAGAACCGCGCATAGAAGCGCAGTCCTCCAACTATACAGTTTGACCGATCCGCAAGATCATTGCAGCCAACCGGCGAAGGCGGGTTTCTTGATTGCCAGCCCAGGGTTTCAACCCTAGGTCGCCCCAAATCGCTGGCGTTGCACACGTGTCAGAGTGTATAGATAGTCCAAGTACCAAGATTCTGACAATACGAGTGATTTTGCAGAGTCATCGTGCGGAGCCAAACGCAAAGCAGAAACACCGAGAGGTACCCACGTTGCTTGGGAAAGCCCCAAAAAATTGTTTGAAGGTATCCAAGAGCACGCCGTCAAAGCGAAAAGTTGCGTCGAAAATCGGCATTTCGCTTGGCAACAGGCTTGTCTCAAGCGCCACGACCTGGTGTGTCCGCCCGATGGGTATAACAGGCCAGCCATCCAGCGCGGTTGCCGGTGCCCGGGGCAAGCAACGCAGCAGTGGCCGTGCAATTGCCGCCAGTGGCGGTGGTCCGCGGGAGCAAGCGCAAGCCCGGGACGGCTAGCGTTGATGCAGGGTCCATTTCGCCAAGTCACCGACGATTATGTGAAGACTTGTAAGCAACGGCGCCTGGCAGCGATGCCCGTCCGCCCAGTACCACCTACCAGCAAGTCCCCCCGTCTCTCCTTTTTACGCCGCTGCCTCGCCCACGACGATGTCGACGCTGAGCAAGAAGATGTGCGACGGCACGGGTCCGTCCAACTACAACCAGAGCGCTGCCCCCCCGTGTACCGCAAGCAACAGGATTCGTTGACCTCTTCAGCGACGCCCAACTCGCTCGAGGCACCGGGCGACAGGATAAGTCGCTGAAGCGACCGCTGACAGCGCGGCGGATTGGGCAATTCGCGGTCAATCATCACCGTCTTGACGCTCAACCGGAGGGGTTGCGGCGGCCGCAGTCGCAACCGGCTCTCGCTGTACTGCTCAGGCTTGCCTTCGGAGCCGGCGTGCATCTCCATTTGGTCACCCCATGCCGGCAACTTCCGCCGGGGCCGGTCAAGTGCGAAATCTTGGTCGATCGACTCGAGTTCTACCGCCGCCATCGTCCTCGAACCGCCCGAGCTCTGGCCAAACCGGCACGCATGCGCTACCCTGCGCCGCATGATGAACCGACTTCCTCCGGCCAAGGCCGACATCAACGTCCTCCTGCTCGAAAACATCCACCCCAATGCCGTTGAAATCTTTCAGGAAGAAGGATTTCGCGTCCAGACACTGTCGGCGGCCCTGGCCCCCGCGGAACTGGCGGAACGGCTGCGCGACGTTCACGTCCTGGGCATCCGCAGCAAGACCAAGGTGACCGATGCGGCCTTGGTACATGCGACGAATCTATTGACAATTGGTGCATTTTGCATCGGTACCAACCAACTGGACCTCGCCGCCGCCAACCGCCGCGGCATTCCGGTGTTCAACGCGCCTTTTTCCAACACGCGCAGTGTGGCTGAGCTGATCATCGGCGAAATTATTGTGCTTTCTCGGCAGATGTTCGATCGCAGCCGGGACGCACACGCAGGACGCTGGCGCAAAGCGGCCGACGGTTGCTACGAAGTACGCGGAAAGACCTTAGGTATCATCGGCTATGGCCACATCGGCTCTCAAGTTGGCGTCCTGGCCGAGTCCATGGGCATGCGCGTGCTGGCGTACGACATCCGCTCAACCATGGCCATTGGCAATGCCCAACAACGCGCAACGCTTGAGGAAGTCCTCGCTGCCTCCGACTTTGTCACCCTGCACGTGCCCGAAACGCCGCGGACCGCCAACCTGATCGGCGCGCGCGAACTGGGCCAGATGAAGAAAGGGGCCTACCTGCTCAACGCCAGCCGTGGGAATGTTGTTGATATTGATGCATTGTTGGCCGCGCTCCAGTCCAAGCACATCGCTGGCGCTGCCATTGACGTCTATCCCCAGGAGCCGGAGTCCAACAGCGACGCGTTTGTGACGCCCTTGCAGCACCAAGCCAACGTCGTCCTAACGCCGCATCTAGGCGGATCGACAACGGAAGCGCAGGCCGCCATTGGCCGGGAAGTGGCTACAGCTTTGACGCGCTTTGTCAGCAGTGGCACCACCAGCGGTGCCGTGAACTTTCCGCAAATCGAACAGTCGCCGATCCCAGGCACGCACCGAATCCTCAATGTTCACCGCAATGTACCGGGCGTCTTGCGCGACGTCAACCGCATTGTCTCGGACCTCGGTGCCAACGTCCATGCGCAAACCTTGGCGACGGACTCAGAAATTGGCTATCTGGTCACAGACTTAGACCAGGATGTCGCGACCGATGTGGCCAACGCCTTTGCCGCGCTTCAGACGAACATCCGAACGCGAATTCTCTATTGATTCCAAGGTGGTGTTCACACTTCGTGTATGACACATGCGCATTCCATGGATATTACAGAGAATTCGCCGCCCGACGCCCAGAATAACCCAATTATTCCAAGTGCATACCTACTTGCACGTCCCCGGCACAGGGTCCGTGGCGTTGCAGCAGGTCCAGCAGTGCGGGTAGGGAAAGAGGGCCGGGCCGCTGCCGTCGCACTTGGTGCCGGTGGGGAAACAGCTCGTCGCGCCGTTGGCAGGTACGCATTTCTGCTGAGAAATCTGCCACGTTCCACTCGCGGCGTCGCAGGAGGCAAAGATGCCGCCCAAGAACAGGTCGGCCTTGTCCGTGTAGTACCAGTTGCTGCTGCTGCTCGCGGGCAAGGTCACCTTGCACGGGCCGCTTCCGGTGATTCCCCAGTCAAAAGTAATGGTTGCCGAGGGGCATTGGCCGGCACAGGCCGCGGGCGCGCACGAGCCAAAGCTGTTGCTGCCGCTGAGGCTACCATTGTTGCAAGTCCTTGTTTCCTGGCTACAAGTCGCGCCACAGGCCACCGAATCGCTGGCGTAGGCACTCACCGTTTTGCCGCTGCCCAGGCTGCCTCCCCACGGCACGGCGCAATCGGCCAGGCAGGTCTTGCCATCGCCGCTGTAGCCGCTCTTGCACGTGCACGTCGCGACGTTTGTGCCGCCATCACTGCAGGTTGCGTGCACATCGCAGCCGCCGTTGCCCGTGCTGCACGCGCCAGCGCCGACGCACTTGCCGCCGCCACACAGTTGGCCAGGGCCGCAACCGCTTGCATTGTCGTCGATTTTGCCGTTGCAGTCGTTGTCGATGCCGTCGCAGACCTCCGGTTGCAGGCCGACCAAGACGCACGCGCCTAGGCCGGTGGGCCCACAGGTGCGGGCGCCAGGGCATTTGCCGACGACCTTGCCGCTGAGGTCTTTTTGCTCAGCATAACAGGTAGTTTGCAAGGCTGCGGTCTTGGCCGACGGCGTGCACGAACAGGTCGCGAAATTGCCGTCACCGCCAACGCGAATGCACTGCAGGGACTTAGGGCCCTCGGGCGATTGCCCCACCAAGCACGCGTAACCATTGGGGCAATCCACGTCTGCCTTGCACGCCGCGCCGCAAAAGCTGCCCAAGGTGCCTTCGGTGACGCACAGGCTGCCTTTGACGCCCGGTACTTGACAATCCTGAGTCGCGTCGCAGGGATAGCAGAGTTTGCCCCACTGGCCGATGCAGACGTCGTAGCCCTGGCCGCCGCTGCCGGCGAGGTTGACGCAGGTCTGGCCTGTACCGCAGCCGTCGCCACACGGACTTGCGCAGCGCTTGCCGTCGGCCGTGTCTAGGCACAGGCCACTGGTACAACTACTTGAATCAGTACAGGAACAGCCGGGAGCGCCGGGGCAGGTGGCAGGCAAAGGTGCGTCGGCGCCCAGGTCGGAATTGCCGAGGGAATCGCTGTCATCACTCGTGGTTGCACCATCTTGGCTGTCGCTCAAGCCCTCCGTGCCTGTGGCATCGCTGCTTGCGGCATCGGTGCTGGCAGCCTTGGTGTCGGTCAACGTGCTGTCACTCTTGGCAATATCGCCTTCCTGGAAGGTGAAGTTCGTGTCGGGGCCGCCGGTGCTGGCATTGTTGCTATTGCTGCTGCAGGCGCTGAAGAGGGCGAAGGGCAGGGCGGCGATTAGCCAAAACACGCGACAATTCATGGCGTATCCTATGGGTAGCGCAAGAAGCGACAACCCGTGTCGCACATAAGGGCCAAAGCGAGGGCTGCGACAGGGCAAAACGTCGAGGATACGCCCCGTTGGCGTGTGCGTCAATCGCTCGACGACCCCAGTCGCGCCGCCGCGGCACCCGTCAAAGCACCTTGCCGGGATTGAGAATCCCTTTGGGATCAAGAAGTTGCTTGATGCCGCGCATGAGAGCCAGTTCGTCCGGCGTCCGACTGTACGGCAGCGCCCGCTTCTTGAGCAGCCCGATGCCATGCTCGGCCGAAACGCTGCCGTGATGCCGGGCCACTAGCGAGAACAATAGCGCATCCGCCGCGTGCGTTTGCTCAAGAAAATCAGCCATGTTCATTTCATCAGGCTTCATCACGTTGATGTGCAGATTGCCGTCGCCTACATGGCCAAACACCGCGATTTCCCACCCCGGATACTGCTGGGCAAAGACCGCACCAAGCTCGGCCGTAAAGGCCTCTAAAGCCGCAATCGGCAAAGCAATATCGTTCTTATGCGGCGTGCCGGTGGCGCTCAGACTCTCGCTGATTCCCTCGCGTAGGGCCCACAATTCCGCTGCCTGCACAGAGCCTTGGGCAATCACGCCATCGTCAATCAGGCCTTGTTCCAGCAGTTGGCCCAGCCAGTCCTCCAGCTGTTCGGCGCGCTCCGCCTCTAGCAGCACGTAATGACTGGACTTCGTCGCAAAAGGCACGCGCAGCTTGCGGTGCAGCAGGACCCGCCGCAGGCAAATATCCGTAAAGAATTCATAGGCCATCGTCTGCAGCGGCGCTTGGCGCAGGGCGCGAAACAACCGCAGCACGCCGGCTAGGTCGGGCACGGCGAACAACATCACGTCCAAATGCCCAGGCTTGCGCGTCAGCTTGAGCGTGGCCTCGGTGATGATGCCCAGGATGCCTTCGCTGCCGATGAACAACTGGCGCAGGTCGATGCCTGTGTTGTTTTTCTCAAGTGCGCCGCCCAGTTCCAGCACGCGCCCATCGGCCAGCACCACCTGCAGCCCCAGCACCCACTGCCGCGTCAGTCCGTAGCGAATCACCTTGACGCCTCCGGCATTGGTCGCCAGATTGCCGCCGACCTGACTCGAGCCCTTGGAGGCAAAATCCACCGGCCAGGTCAGGCCGAATTCGCTGACATGATCGTGAACAAGCTCTGTAATCACGCCGGCTTGCACGCGCACCGTCGAGCCCGTCACGTCCACGGGCTCCATGTGCCGCATCCGCTGCAGGGACAGCACGACCTCACCATCGCGCGCCACCGCGCCTGCCGCCAGCCCGGTACGCCCGCCGGAAGGAACGATAGCAACATCATGGGCATAGGCCAGGGCCATCAGCAGCGACACTTCCTCGGTCGTCCGCGGCAGCACCACCATGGCGGCGGCGGGCGCAAAGACCTTGGTCCAATCGCGGCCATACGTTTGCAGATCTTGGGGATCTACGCTCGCAAAATCAGGAGGGAATTGATCGGTGATGGCCTGTACAAAGGCGTCGGGCAGCGCGGGCATTCGGGCCTATCTCGGGGCAGTCGGAGCGCCCGGTCGCCGCAGGGTACCGCTCGCCTGATATCGGCGCAACTCGGCAGATGGCAGGATCAAGGCCTCTCAACCCGTTACAGGTGTTGGTGAATCCGCCTGCGGCGTCGGCTCTTCCCGGTCACAGCGCGGCGATTGCAGGGCGACGCAATGACAGGGCAGCGCCCCATCGAGGCAGCGGCCAATAGAATGCGCAGCTCCCCGCGTTTCACCAATTATCACATGAGGTTTCATGGGTCCATCGCGCTCGTCGTCCTGTTCATGGGCCAGCGAAGTCGGCGTCGTAGCAGAGGCCGGCGGCACCACCTGACTTCCGAGCAAGGCACCCTTGGCCGAGCGAAACAGCAAAAGCCCTCCACCATCAGTGAGTTGCAAGGCGTGGTCAAGGCCAATCTGCACCACCCCTTCGGCCTTGGCCAGCGGCAGCGTATTGGGCCCCGTCAGAACTAACAAATCCCCTGGTTGAACGCAGGCTTGCGTGGTGACAATGCCGCGAAACTGCCCGCCAAGCCACAGCTCCGTGCCGTCCAGATGCGCCGTCGCCTCGCCTTGGTAGATGAGCTCCACGGCCTCATCGTGGGTATTGGAGATCCCGTCGCCATCTAAGTCGATGCCCGCAGGACGACTGAGGATTTCATTGACCGTCAACTCGCCACTAAGCGGCAAGCGGCAGTCGATGCTGACCACCACCTCAGGCGCCTCTTGGATCGTGTCGGCCTTGATCTTGGCGTGTGGCAACGGCTTTTCTACCTGACTACTAGCACACCCAGCGCCTAGTAGCAGCGCCGCAAGCCATAGACTATGCCTCTGATTTCGAACGTGATTCATGCGAACCGTATCCATGCGAACCCCACGGGCGCGATTGCGTGCGCCTCTATCTAGGTGATCGCTCGAAATCTGGTTTTGGGTTGCGCTGCGAACAAGAAAGTTTGCCTTCGCGGCCGGCCTCTTGGTCGGGATACTGAGAATATTGATTAAATACGACGGGTAGTGTGGCAAAAATTTCTTTTAGGGGAGACACGATTGTTGCTGCAGCGAAACAATGTGATTCCGCGCAGCCAGCTTGTGCTGAGCGGCGGATATGGCCTAATTGCAAGCGACTCGCGGCGGAGGCAGGTCCGACAGACCACCGCCCTCGAGATGACCGACACCCGTCTGGCACTCTGTAAGTTGTTGCCTGACAAGGAGAATTGACCATGTTTTCCGTTTCTCGCTTTGCCGCTGTTGCGGCGTTGATCGCGGTTCCTTTGTTGACCAATGGTTGCGCAAAGGATCCGTCCAAGGACGCACCTGCTGCCAAAGTGTCCGATCCTGCTCCGGAAGAGCCCAAGGCTCCCGAGGCTGCCAAGGCGGCTGAGCCCGGCAAGACCGGCGAACCGACCCCGGCACCGGCCGCGGCGGCTCCACCCGCTGCTGCCCCGGCTGCTGCGGCCGCTGGTGTTGCATTGACCGGCACAATTCAGGCGGTAGGTTCTAAGGTTACGGGCGCGCACACGCTCAACTTCAAGGACTGGAAGGGCAGCGCGGCCCTGCGCGATGGTAAGCCCGAAGGCGGCACCCTGGAGTTCACGGTCAACGTCGCCTCCTTGGAAGAAGTGACCAAGGAACGCAATGAATATACGGGCAAACTTGAAGAACACCTGAAGTCGCCCGAATTCTTTGACGTCGCCAAGTTCCCCGCCGCGACGTTTAAGTCCTCGGAAATCAAGGCCGGTGGCGACCCCGTGGCCGCCGGTTCGACCCACAGCATCAAGGGCAGCCTGACCCTGCGCGGCGTCACCAAGGAAGTTTCGTTCCCGGCCACCGTGGCTGTGACCGGCAAAGACCTCAGTGGAAAGGCGGAGTTCAGCATCAACCGCAAGGACTTCGGCATCGTCTACCCGGGCAAGCCCGACGACCTGATTCGCGACGGCGTGGTCCTTAAGCTTGACCTCAAGGCCACCCTGCCATAGGCAGCGTGCGCTGTGGAAGGCCTTGAAACATCGAGGCTCTATCCACAAGGCCAGCAAATTAGTGTGCAGTGACGGCCACGGCAGTCTGGGTGTGTGCTCCCGGGTTGCTGTGGCCGTTTGTCTTTATTCTCAAGGTCTTATGTTGCGGGCAGGGCCTGGACCAGCGCGCGTACTCGGGCAACATCCACCGGTGCGTGCACGTTGCCGTTCTGCTTGCATGCCGTGCCGACAATCGCCCCATCGGCCACAGCGAGGAGCGCGGCCAGGGTTTGGACATTGGCCCCGCTGCCGATCCATACGGGCGTTTTCCCAGCAGCTTCCTTAACTTGTCGCAGCTTGGCTAGGTCGACCGGTTGACCGGTCCCTTCGCCACTGACGACGACAGCGTCGGCCAAACCGCGCAAAATCGTATCATGAACCTCAGCTTGCAGAGCACGGGCGGCCAAGGGCGCGGAATGCTTGACATCTACGTCGGCGAAGATGCGCACCCCTTGGGCACCCCAGGCCTGGCGTAGGCGAAGCAATTCATGGGCTTGTCCTTGAATCACGCCTTGGTCCGTGACCCGCGCGCCAGTCAAGACGTTTACCCGCACATAATCCGCCTGCACGGCCCGGGCAATGGCCAAGGCAGCGGCACCATCGTTGCGCAAGACGTTGATACCCAAAGGCAATGCGAAACGCCGGCGAATCTCCCAGGCGACCACAGTCAGGTGCGCCAAGGTCACGGCCGGCACGGGCCCCGGGAAAAAAGGCGTGTCGCCGAAGTTCTCGACCATCAACGCATGCAGCCCGCCTTGCACCAGCGCATCGGCGTCGTGCAGGGCGGCATCGATAACCTGCTGAAAAGTACCAGAAAATAGTGGCGCGCCAGGCAGAGGTTTCAAATGCACCATGCCGATCAGGCGGGGTTGATTGGACGTCACCATCGGCGCTCCGAACCGCCCACTTTGCGGCGGCAAAAAAAACGAGCGGCGTCTCGAGCTCAGTTTGCACCGCGCTGGAGACGCCGCCCGCTATGGATTCATGCGACGCTGTTTCCCTCAGGTTACCGGGCCTTGCAGCCCAAGCCTGAGTGCACCTAGGCCTAGTTCGTCGAAAGGACGAAGCCGCACATGTAGTTGCTCGAGCCGATGCTGGCATTCTGGCCCGTGGCGCTCAACCGCACCAAGACGGACTTGGTGCCGGCGGGGACGGCCCACTTGGTCGAAGCCAAGCCGGTGGCGTCCTTTTCCGTCGTCGTTGTGCCCGAGTAGACTTCGCCGGTGGGCTTGACCAAGTCCGAGGTCAAGTTGACGATGCCCGAGCCCATGGCCAGGCCGCTGCAATACAGGTACAAGTTGTAGCCATCCTTGGGGATGTTGATCTTGTAGTGGTCGATGTCGGCGCCATTGTTGATGATGTCGCCGCTGCAGTAGTAGCCATTGTCGCCAGCTTGGGTCGGGTAAGCGCTAAGGATTTCAGCGCCTTCCGGCTTGTCGTTGGCGGCTTCGTTGATTTCAATCGGGTTGGAGCTCGTGCCGTTGAGGTTGACGATGTAGAAATCGCCGGCGCCCAGCGTCGCGCTGTCCGAGTGCTTGACGAACAGGTAGAAGTTGCCGCCGTACGCGCCGGGGAACTGGATGTCACTGTTCAGCAAGTTGCCCTTGGAGACGGTCGGCGTGGCATCCGACGCGATCCAGGCCACCATGTCGGTGAGCGACGAACCGTTGCCCTTGGGGCCACCGGCATTGGAGCTCAACTGGATTTCCGGGCGGGTCTTTTCCTTGATGGTTCCAGCGCTTGCCTTCCAGTCAGCCGGCACCGCGAAGGTGTAGGCGTCGACATCGGCCAGCGTCTGCAGCAGGCCGAACACGACCGAGGCGTAGTAGCCGCTGGTGGTGTTGCCCGAGCTCTTGACCCAGCCAACCTTGCCGGTCGTCGGCGTGGTGTCGTTGGGCTCAGCCGCTTCGGGCGTGATGCTCGGATCGGTCTTGGGATCCGCGAGGTTAACGACCAACTGGTAGTCGGTGTTGTCCTTGTCGACGGGCTGGGCGCAACCGGCCTTGGGATCCGGATTATTGGCCAGCCAAGTCGAGCATTCTTCCATGCGCAGGTAGTACGTGCCATCGGCCGGCAGCACCGTGGTGATGGAACTGTCGTTGGTGTACCGGGGGTTCGGGTCGTCGTCGAACGCGTATTGCTTCTTGTCCGGGCCGTACATGGTCAGGACGGTGTCGATCGTCGCCGTGTCGAACTCGTTGTTCTGCTGGGTCTGCTGGGCAGTAATAGCAAAGATATAGAGCAGTTGGCCCTTCTTTCCCTCAAACTTCCAGTAGTCCACGTCGCCCGTCGGGTCCAGCGTGTCACTGACGCCCGTGGGGCCGACCGGCAGGGCCTGGGCCTTGTCGATGGTCTCGTCGTCGATGGGAGCGGGGCCAGTGTCCTTGGGCCCGGTATCCTTCTTGATTCCGGTGTCTACGGTGGCATCCACTTTGACGCCCGTGTCGGCGCCAATGGTGTCTGAGCCGTTCGAGCCGCCCGTGTCGCTGACCTTGGTGTCTGCGGTCGAGGACGCATCGGCGGTCGTCGTGGTGGTAGAACTGCTGCCGCAGGCGGCCTGCCACAAGGCGAGGCTGGCGACAAAAGTCAGGCTGATCTTGCGCATATCTGGCTCCAGTGAGACAAAACTTGGCACCGCTAGTGAGGGCGCTTGTCGCGCTGACCCGGAGGCGGCAATTGCGGAGCCCATGCCCCGCGGCGACGGTACTTTAGCACACGCAAATCGCAAAATCCAGCGTCGGCCCCGGTTGCTGTTGCTGTCGGGTAACTCTTTATTCTTAGGCAAAAAAGCGAGAAGCCGCCCTGCCTGCGGACAGAACGGCCTCCCGGGGGTGCGCAATCAGTGCCTGCCCTTGGACCTAGCCTTCGCCAGACCCGCGCTCGCCGTGTTCCCTGTGCATTTGCGACAGGAAATCAGCAGCTTGCTTGCGTTGGGCCGGGGTCAGAACGGCGTGAATGTCGCTGATCGCCTTGACGACCACGTCCGCAATGTCGCGCGCTTGGGCATCCCGCTTGGTGGCGAGGGCTTCCAACTTGGCATTATCCATGCGCTCCGCCGCGAAAAGCTGCAGCGTTTCATCCATCTGCGCCTGATGATTGCCCATTTGCGCCTCAAAGGTGGTCAGGACCTTGTCCCGAGCAGCCACAATCGTCGCCTTCTGCGCCGGGGTCGCCTGGATTTTGCTCAACAATTCATCAGTTTTGCGTTCTGCCATGTGGCGCATCATCCGCGATTGCCAGTTGCCAGCGTGGAGCTTGGGCCTCTCATTCTGCGCGTACGCAACCAGGGCCTTGCGCTGTTCGGCCGAGAACACGTCATGCACGTGCACGAGGGCCTGCAGCATCAATTCATGCCCCTGATTGCGGGCTTGCAGGGACTGTTCCCGGAGCCTAGCCACGGCGACCGGGTCGAGCTTATCGGCGACAAATGCGTCGGCCATGGCCTTGTGCAGTCCGTGGCGGGCCTTGCCGTTGCTCCGCCGCTGGGCCTGCATGGCGTCGCGTTCCTTGAACACAGCCGCGGATTGTGCAGGCGTCGCCTTGGCTTGGGCCAGCGCCTCTTCCAACTGCGCCTGCATTCGCGCGCCCCAGAGACCTTGAGGGCCCCCGTGCGGACCGCCTGCCGCAAAGGCCGTGCCCGTCGCCATCAGCAGGGCCAAGCAGGCCAGCATTAGACGTTGACGGCGCGATGTGCGAGTGAAAACCCGTTGAATTGGTAAACAATTGGACATGAAACGAAGCAGCTTCATGGTGACCTCTGGACGCGACCAAGGCGTCCGGCTCGAACCGTCCCCGTTGCAACCCACGCGCGCCAGGGACATTGCCACAATGGGACGCCCGAGTGAAAACTGTGTCCGTGGCGCGTGAAGTAACGCAAAGGCCGGCGACCCGATTCGATGACGCTGGTTCTGGTGTTCTCACGGGAGCTTGGGCGCGGGCTACGCCCTGGTGCTGGCGCGCTTGAGGCGGTCGGCGATGGCATGTTCCAGCCCCTGCGCGCCGTTGCACGGTTCGGCCAAAAGCCATTGCGCTGCAGAGGCATCCAAGGCTCGGAGCCCGGCAAACAGGTGCTGGGCGATCGTGGCAGCATCGCCGTTAGCGCTCAAGGAAATGGCTTGAACCTCAAGGCCCGTGCGCTGGGACAGCAACGCCTGCACCGTGGCCGCGTCACCCGATTGCAAAAGCACGCCGATTCGCTGGGTCACTGGCGGCAGCCCAAGGCGTTGCAGGGTCGGCAAATCAACTGAATCTACTGGTCTATCAAGCAGTGTCAGGGGCTTGGTCGGCGCGTAGTGGCTGGCCAACATGCCGGGCGAGGCCATGGTCGGCGAACTGACCAGTTGCACGGGATATCCTGCAATCGCAGCGAGTTGCGCCCTACCAATGGCCCCAAAGCGCAGCAGGGTCAAGTCGCCGTCGACGCTGACGCGCAGCACGGTCGATTCAACCCCCACGGCGCAGGGGCCACCATCTAGAATCACAGGGATTTGATCGCCCAGCTCGGCCAGCACGTCCGCAGCGCAAGTGGGACTGATCCGCCCGAAACGATTGGCAGAAGGCGCCGCGAGCGGCATACCACTCTGACGCAGCAGGGCCAGGGCCACGGGGTGGGCGGGCATGCGCACGGCCAGGGTACTGAGGCCGCCACTTGTCAATTCAGGTACTTGCGGCTGTCGCGGCAGGACCAAGGTCAGGGGGCCAGGCCAAAACGCTTGCAAAAGGGCTTCTGCTCGCCTAAGCGCTGGCAAAGAAAGCTGTTCTAAATCAATAAGGTGTCTTAGCTGTGGCAGGCGCGGCTGATCCAGCGCCACGGCGACATGGACGATGAGCGGGTCAAAGGTTGGCCTATGCTTACTGGCATAGATCGCCGTTACGGCCTGGCCATCGAGGGCATGGCCCGCCAGCCCGTAGACCGTTTCCGTCGGCAGGGCCACTAACTGCCCTTTTTGCAAGAGTTCTTGGCAGTAGTCCAGGTTGGCCTGGCTAGGCTCGAGGATACGCGCGGTCATCGGCACTCCGGCTGGACATCGTGGTCGCTGGGCCTCACCGCCAACAGTAGGCCCTGACTAGCCCAGCGCGTTAGCCAATTGGCCAATTGCTTCTGTATCCGCCGGTCTTGGGCGAACGTGGTAGGCAGGCCCGCCAGCGCCGCGCCCAGGTCCTGACCCGCAGAAACTGCTTGGAAGAAGCTGGCTTGCAAGGGATCGATCCGCTCGGTACGCACGAGGTCGCCGTGGCGCCAGACCTGAACGATGACGCGGTGTTGGCCGACACGGCTGCTGTGCTTCAGCGCTGCCCAAGCGCGCGGGTGAATCTCGACGATCTGCTGATGCTGGCTCACAATTAGGCCAATTGCACTGGGATCTCCAGCTAGTAGCTGCGGCGAAGGCGGGGTCCAGGGCGGTGGGGTCGGTCGCATGGCCAAGTCAATTTGCAGTTTCTCGATGGTGGCAACATCCAATAACCACTGGTCCTTCTTTGGCAATTGCTCGCGCAGCCACGTCGGCCAACCAAGGCTGTAGCCCTCAAGTGTCGGCGAGGTCGGCGCGAACTGACGCTGAAACCGCCGCAGTAGTTGAGGGGCCCTTGAGCCTAAATGCTTGAACGTGATGGGAAAATCGGCACGTACAGCTTGGGCCGTTCGCGTCAGATACATCTGCCGATGCACCGCCACCCGCGCCGCCGGCGTCAGAGGTCCTTTGGTCTGCAGATACAAAGGGATAGCCTCAAGGGCTCCTCTCAACCTAACCGGCCGCGCCCCGACAATCTTGCGGCATAACCACGTTTGAATACGTCGAATTTCCTCAGGCGGCTCGGTCAGCGCAGGTTCACAGGTCTGGCGCGTCCACGGAGCCGGCAGTGGCCACACAGTGCTTGTCGGTGTCAGCGGTAAATCAGAAGTTAAATCAATCGATTGCCGTGCTACTGCCACCAGGTCGTCGAGGGGTCCGAGGGCATCGTCCCACTCGTACAGTGTCGAACGGCCCCCCGTGCGCGCCATAACCTGTCGATAAAGCTGCCAAACTTCAACATTTGCGGCGCCGATGTGCGTGTCCAGCAGATGGGTGACACGGCCTCGTCGGCGAACCGCTGTGTGTCCAGCCACATGGACCTGCGTCACGCGGTCCCAGGGCATGGCATCCAGGTAGGTCTGCGGGTGAAACCCATGATTTTGACTGGATACGTAGATGTTGTTGACGTCGAGCAGCAGGCCGCAATCGGCCCGCTCGCACAGTTCGCCCAGGAGCGTCCATTCGGGCAGCGTCGAACTCGCAAAAGCCATGTAACTCGAAGGATTTTCGACCATCAAAGGCCGCTCAAGGACATCCTGCACCTGCTGCGCCCGACTCACCAGCCAATCGAGCATCGCTGGTGTGTAAGGAAGCGGAAGCAAATCATAGGTATGCAGGCCATGACCGTCCCCGCAATCCGTACCGCTCCAGCTGAGGTGGTCGCTCACCCAGGGCACGTGCAGTTCATCGGCCAAATTCTTCAGTTGTCGCAGGTAGTTCAGATCCAGCGGCGCGGTCGACCCGAGGTTTAGGCCGATGCCATGGAGTACCAGCGGATAGCGCTCCCGCAATTCCAGCAGCCGATTGCGCAGCCAACCTTGGTGAATTAGAGCATTATCGCTGATAATCTCCAGCCAGTCCACCGCATGGGCGCCCTGCAGCAAGGGCTGTATGTGCGGACCACGCAGACCGATGCCTACGCCAAGATTGGGCAATTGCCAACGATTTCGCGGCGGTGGCGTCGTTTGGCGAGGCAGTTGGGGCAAAGAAATTGGCGTGGGGCCCATGGAGTCAACACTTTGAAATAATAGGAAGCTTCCCGCTTCATGAGGCTCATCGGGCCTCACCGGCTAATGCGGGCTGCCAGCCTGGCGACGAGATCGAAGAAAAGCCGTTCTTTCGCGGCGTTGGGTCAGCTGTGCCAGCGCCTGCGCATGGAGGTCTTGGGCCTGCTGCAGCCCGGCACCCGAACCATCGCGGGCCAAGGCATTGGCGGCCAGTTCCAGTGCCCGCACCGGATCGCCGCGTTCGAGTCGGGCAGAGGCTAGGTTCAGGTAACCCCTTGCTTGTTCAGGGTTATTTGCCACAGCCCTGGCGTACGCGGCTTCAGCGCCGTCAAAGTCGCCGCGTGTCCATTGCAAATCCCCAAGGGAATTCCAGGCATCGCTGTTGTACCACGGATTGATCCGCAGCGATTCTTGCAGCAGCACGCCGGCCAAATCCCAGGCCCGCTCGCCCGCTGGACCGACCCAGCGCAGCGCCGCATCACCCGATTCCGCAAGCAAAGCCCAATGTTCGGGTTCTAGCTGTAGGGCAGCACGGAAGCGCTCCACCGCGTCGGCCTCCTGCTGCCAATAGGCCTGTCGTGCTGCGCCAACTGACTGATCGAGCGCAGCAAAAGCGACTGGCGCGAACAGTTGACCAAAGGCCGCCTCGGTCGCAGGAGCGGGCTGCCTCAAAATAAGCCTAGTCTTAATCGGCGCTTCGCCTTCCTCCGCCGGCTGCAACGCCCGCACGGGTCGACCGTCCGGCTGCAATCCGGCGACAAAGGCGTCAATCTGCAACTGGTTGATTCCTGTACCAATCGACGGACCGTAATGCTGGTACATCTGATACTGGCCCGCAGCTTGGGGAGTGGCGGGGCCATAATCACGATAAAATACAAAGCCTTGCTCGCGAATCGTCTGCAGCATGGCTTGCAGGGCCCGCATTGCGCCGTAGGAATGAAAAACCCATGTCGGTTCAAGGGCTTGGTCGGGACCCCGCGCTTCTAGCAGCCGTTGGGCCAGCGCCTCAGCCTGCTCGGGCAGGTCCAGCTCGGCCAGATCGACCGGCGCCATGCCTAGTTGCAGGTCGATCAGCGGATACAAGGGCACCAGCGCCTGCAACTGCCGCGGGTCTTGGCTGGCCACCGCAGCCTGGATCTGCTGCACCGACATCTGGGTAAAAATGCTCAGATCTTCAGGGTGTTGCAAGACTGTCTGCGCCGCGACAACCGCCCATTGGCCGGGTTGCAGCGAATCGGCGGCGGGCGGCTGAAACTGCAGGACATGGGCCGGCAAGATGGACAGGGTGTACGTATGGAAAATGGCCAGCAAACGCCCAGTTAAATCAAGCGTTTGCCCGTCGTCAAGCCGCGTCACCGTCCCCGGCTGCGCCACATCCGCCTGCCCGAGCACGACACGGTTGCCATGGCGGGAGAAAACGCCGCGATCTCGCGCATCTCGCAGCATCGCCAGGGATCCATCGGTAGCGTAAAAGGTTAGGCGGTCGGCCCAGTCAACGCCGTTCTGCTGGGACAAAAGTGTAAAACGGTCAAGTACTTGTAGCGCATGCAGGCCCGGGCCCATACCCAGTTCGAGGACCTCGATTTGCGCCGGCAGCGCGTCCTGGCCTTGGAGCCAGCGGCAATGCTCAAACAGCACTTGGGCAAGACGCAGGGGGCCTAAGCCCGCTTGATTGATAAGGTTTGGCACCTCATGACCGGCAAAAGCTTGAGCGCCGCGCACTTGGTAGGCCAGCAGACCTAGTTGAAAATCAAGGCTTTGCATCGCTGGGGTCCAGCTCTGTAGAACGATGGGCACGGGTGTAGGGGGCAGGGTTTCAGTCGCCACGGGGGCCTCCTTGGGTCCCGGCAGCGTAGTCGCAGCGGCCGTGGGCGACAAGCGACGCGGAGGCTGCTACCATCGGGCCCCCTTGAGCCGGAGCGTCGCCATGATAGACCTGTATAACCCCACGGAAGAACACGGTGCTTTGCGGCAGATGGTGCGCGATTTTGCCGAGCGCGAAGTCGGGCCCCAAGCAGCCGCTTCCGATCGCGCCGAGCACTTTAATGTTGAGTTGTTTCGCAAACTTGGTGATCTCGGGCTGCTCGGCCTGACCGTTTCTGAGGCCTATGGCGGCTCGGGCATGGACGCCGTGGCGGCGGTGATCGTTCACGAAGAGTTGTCGGCCCAAGATCCCGGCTTTGCCCTGGCGTACTTGGCGCATTCGATGCTGTTTGCCAATAATTTCTACCACAATGCCAATGATGAACAGAGGCGTCGCGTACTGCCCAAAGTCTGCTCCGGCCAGTGGATTGCCGGCATGGGCATGAGTGAACCCCATGCAGGGACTGACGCTTTGGCGATGAGCACCAGCGCGCGGCGCGATGGCGACGACTACGTGCTCAACGGCGCCAAGATGTGGATCACCAACGGCGCGATCAATGATACCGAACTCGGCGATTGTTTTCTGATTTACGCCAAGACCAGTGACAACCGCGGTCGCAGCCTCTCGAGCTTTCTGGTCGAGAAGGGCCGGCCGGGCTTTCGCCTAGGGCAAAAGATCAAGGACAAGCTGGGGATGCGCGCTTCGCCGACGGCGGAATTGGTCTTTGAAGATTGCCGCATACCAGTGACCAATCGCCTTGGATTAGAAGGCGAATCCACCGTGCACATGATGCGCAACCTCGAGCTAGAACGCCTGACCCTGGCCGCCATGAGCCTGGGCATTGCCCGGCGCTGCCTGGAAATCATGAATCAGTACGCGACCGATCGGCACGCCTTCGGTCAGTCGATTCGCAACTTTGGCCAGATTCAGAAGTACCTGGGCGATTCCTACGCGCAGTGGCGGGCTGGACGGGCCTACGTGTATGACACGGCCGCACGTCTGAGCCTGGAAAGTCAAGGAAATCGGATGGATTCGGACGGCGTCAAGCTCTTTTGCGCCACCATGGGCAAGGACATTGCCGACAACGCGATCCAGGTTCTCGGTGGTTACGGCTATGTCGGCGAATATCAAGTGGAACGCCTGTGGCGGGATGCCAAACTGCTGGAGATTGGCGGCGGCACGCTTGAGGCGCATCAGAAGAATATCACCAATGATCTTCGGCGAGTAGGCGTTCTGCGCTAGATCTGCCATCAAGATCAACCGCCACCCCGGCGCTGAGCGTGTGCGATTTCGGAGCCGATCATGACGGTCTCAATTCAGCCGCGCTTCGCTCAAATCCGCTTGCACACAGGGTTATTCCTCCTAAGCCTTGGCTACGCCGTGCTCCGTTATGCGGTGTTCGGCACCGTTGCCTGGGCGCAGCTCCCGGTGTTCTTGGTGAATAAGGCCGCGGCATTGTACGCGATCTTGGCGCTGGCACTTCTGGCGTGGCATCACTGGCGCGGGCAGCAGCAGCTCCGGGGGCAGACCCTGGTTGCGGTATTGGCGGCGACGGTGATTCACGTTTTGCTTTCGCTGATGCTGATGCAACCCGGCTATTTTCCTAAGCTTTATTCCGGTCCCCGTCTGCATTTCTGGGCCGAACTCGCCTTGCTGTGCGGTGCCCTTGCGCTCGGGTTTTGGCAGAGTCCTCTGCCGCGCAGCGTCGTTAGTCGCCATCGGGCGCAATGGTTGGGTGCGGCGCTGAGCTTGGCCCACGTCACCTGCATCGGCGCGCCGGGCTGGCTGAAGCCCGAGACGTGGCCGGGAAATATGCCCCCAATTACGCTGATTTGCGCGCTGTTGACCGTGCTGGCGTTGTTGGGGCTCAGGGTCCGGCGACCGTAAACTTGGCTTGCCAGGACGACGCTTCGCTGCAGTAATCGTTTAAAAACAGCGTGGTATCCCAATGCCTACAGGCCGTCCCGACTCCGGACGATGTCTGTCAGGCTGCGTAGCCGCTCGCGCGCCACGAAAATTGCATTAATATGACGGTTGGCCTGTCGATCATCCAAACTCGTAATGAAGTGTGGAGGTGCTCGCTTGACATTGTAATGCTGTTGTCAGAACATGACGCCAATCTGACAGTGGTGTCAGGTTGGCCGGGCCGAGCAAGGACCCCGCCTGAGTTGTAGAGCGAACAGCCGGCGCGGCGCACGCAGTGACACCGGCTTACCTGGGGGAGTGAATGAGGAACTTACTGACATTTCGAGTAATTGCTTTGGCCCTGGCGCTCTCAGCGTCGGCGTGCTCCGGTGGCGGGGACACCAAGACTGGGACCAGCCAGACGTTGGGCGAGGACGCTGCGACCGATGGTGCGACGGCGGATGGGGCGGCACCGGCCGACACAGCGGCCGTGGATACGACGATTCCGCAATCAGATACGGGGTCTGGCCAGAATGACACAGCCCAACCGGCCGACGTGCCGGTGGTTGCGGACAACGGCGGCTGCCCGACGCCGGATGCGGAGATGGACAGCGGGACGACGCCAGACGCCGGACCACCTAAGCCAGGACAGCCGGGTTGGGTTCCGAACTGGAAGGACGCAAACGGCTGCTATTCCTATGAACACTGGGATCCGGTTGCCAAGGCCTGTGAGCCCGACAATGCGCAGATCCAGCTCGATGAAGTCAGTTGCTGGAATCACGGTCAAGCCAATGACTTGGGCGTCGGCAAGCTCTGCAAGCCAGGCGAGTACGACTGCGGCGACAACAGCAAGGCGACCTGCTGCCATGTGGATGACCGCGGCTATGGCGCGATTTGCTCGATGTATTGCGCAAATGCCAAGACCTCCGATCCCGCCTGTGGTCCCAACGCCTGGTGCGGCCCGATGCACGTTTGCATGGCGGACGTTTGCGTTGGCGGCTTCACCGATTCACAGAAGACAAAGAGCCGCAATGTGACGACGTTGGGCCTGCCGTGCCCGGTGACTTCGACCTACACCTTCCCGGGGGGCGTCGGCACGCCGTGCACCACAACTGGCGCAGAGTGCAAAGGTCTTGCCGCCAACGAATGCCTTGGGATTACCTACAGTGGTGTCGACACACCGTTGGCCGCCGGTGTCAGCAGCTTCTGCTCGCACGCTTGCCAAGTCGACGCGGATTGCGGAGCCGGTTCGTCGTGCATCTACTTCAACGGCAAGCCCTATTTCTGCGCGCCGACCGACTGCAAGTGGCAGTTTGCGACGTTCACCTTTAAGCACGGGGCGGCTCCTGTTGGTAATCCCGTTTGCAATCAGCCTCCTAAACCGTAGAGGCGGTGGCGTTTGAAGCACGCGTTGCGATTTTGGCCGCGGGCGATGGCCCGGCGCACGGATGGTGGGGGACGCCATCCGTTGCGCCGGGCTGTTTTTGCCTGGATTTGCCTAGCCATATGTCCCTTGGGCTGCAGCGAAGACGACAGTGGTGAACTGCGGACCGCGATCCCGCGCGCATGCCTGAGCGACGCCACCTGCATGGCGAAAATGCCCAATGTACCGGCGTGTATGCGGGCTATGTGCAATCCTAAGGTTGGTTGTGAGCTGGTCGCCACGGCCAATGGCGCTCCCTGCGAGTCTGGGGCCTGTGCACCGACAGGTTCCTGTCAGGCTGGCAGTTGCGTGGCGGCTCAGGCTGGTTCGCCCTGCGACGATGGCAATCCCTGCACGGTGGATAGTTGCCAGCAAGCCGATGCGACCTGTTCACATTTACCAGACGATTCAGCGACTTGCACGACAGACCGTTGCGGCGACGGCCAGTGCAACGCCGGTGTTTGCAGCGCCAAAGACCCCACCGCCTTGTGGGACACCTACTACAAAGTCTGGGATTACGACGCTGTGGCCTGGGCTTGGGCGCTAGCGCCGCGGCTCGACGGTGGCTGGTTCATCGGCGGTGGCGTAAGGCTGGAAGAGCCGGAAGAAGGCTATAACTATCGATTTTTTGTCATCGCGACCGACGCTGGTGGTGTCAAGCTTTGGCAGCGCGAGACCGATTGGGCTGCCCTGACCACGGCCAATCAGCCGCAGACCGTCTATGCGATGGCGACGCAGCCCGATGGCAGCGTGTTGGCCGTAGGACGCCTGCAGGATCAGGCATTTGCGTGGCGGCTGTCGGCTGATGGCGCGACCCTGGGGTCGGACTACACCGGCGAGGCTGGGGCGGACCAAGTGGCCGAGGCCCTCGAACCCCTGGCCGCGGGTGGCGCGCTGGTGGCAGGGACGCACACGCCGATTGGTTCGATTCCACAAGGCTTTCTTGCCTACTTGTCCACCAAACCCCAGTTTGCCGCCGGGCCGACGTTGCCTGCGCACCAAGGGTCTCAGCTCCACGCGCTCACCCCCGGGAACGGTGGATTTATAGCTGTCGGAACAGTGAGTTCCGCGGGACAGGAACTGCCGTGGCTGCTCAATCTGTCTGCTCAGGGCCAGCCGACCGGTGAGGTGGTTCTGACCCAATTGCCGGGCTACATGGCCCGGGCCGTCGCCGTGCGTCCAGACGGTGGGCTCTGGGTCGCGGGGGAGTCTCCTGCCCAGGACGGCCAAGCTTGGCTGGCGGGGATTACCGCGGCAGGCGTTGTACAGTGGCAAAAGGAATGGGGAAAGGCGGGGGTTGATGCGCTCACGGGCCTTGTTGTCGTGGCCGATGCCGCAGTCGCCGTGGGCGAGACAGCCAACCTGGGCGGCGGCAATCGGGATGGCTTGCTGGTGGCCGTCGGCGCTGACGGCACGGAGCGGTGGGTCAAGACCTATGGGGGTGGCGACGTCGATACCTTGCACGCGCTCGCGCGAGTCAGCACAGGTAAGAGTCCGCCTGGATTGGCGCTCGTGGGCGCTACCGTGACGGAGTTGCACGCAGCCCCAGTTCCGGCCGGCCTAGGTGCGGCCCCGTGGCTGATTCGGACCGCGGTCGATGGTGCAGAACGCTGCGATGGAAAAGCGTTATGCACCGCCCAGCAGGTCGTCAACTGTGACGATGGTGACGCTGCCACGCTCGACCGCTGCGACCCTCTGACCGGGAATTGTCTGCATAGCAAGCCATGACCGGCACATGCCTGCTGTGTGTGCTGGCGAGCCAACGCCTTGGTAGTGCCTCACCCAAGGCTGTGAAATAAGACCCTAATCCGAGTTCGTGTTTCAGGCCGTACCGGGATCACGCTCGAGGTCCAGGCTGGGCTCTGGCCAAATCGGCGCAGCCACGGCCTCCCGGCCGATTCACGCGTCGGTGTCGCTGACGCGTAGGGCTTCATGCTCGCCCGACAACCGCCGGTCGGCCCGGAAACAATTATTAAGAATAGTCAGAGCTTGATCAAAATCGAAGGCGTCGATAGCGCGCCGCAGCGCCTTGGCCTGGGGGCCCATGGCCGCACCGAGCGCATCGCCATAGTTTCGAAAAGTTTCAAGGGCCTGCACGTCGTCATCGCGCAGGCGAGCGCGCAATTCCAGCAGGGCCTTTTGCACCTTGGGCCAATCTACGGCCTGCGCTGTCGGGTGTTTCTCGGCTGGCAGGCAAGGCGTCAACGCTTCGATGAGGGCCCTCAAGGCGCTTTCCAAAGCGTCCACGCGCGCGACTAAGGGCTTGAGGTCCCGTACACCATGGCCAATCGCCGTCTCCACTTCCAAGGCTGCCAAGCGCAAAGATTCAGCACCGATCATCGCTGCAAGACCCTTGAGCGTATGCGCAGCACGCTGCGCCTCGGGCCATTGCCCGGCAAGCACGTCGCGACGCATCTCCGCGCCTAGGTCGGCCCGTTCCCGGCAAAACCGTTGTAGAAGGCGGATATAGACTCCCCAATCGCCCTGAACCACTTGCAAACCTGCGGCGGTGTTGAGCACCGAAAGGCCTTGAAGTTTCTCGCGATACTCTGCCAACCCGTCGTCGGTGTGCGGCGTTCCACTGGCGCTGATTTCGGCCCCTGTCCAGCGGGATATTGTGGCAAACAGGGCGGCAGGCTGAATCGGTTTGGCGATGAAATCATCCATTCCTGCCTGTTGGCAAGCCGCCTTGTCCTCGGCAAAGGCTCCCGCAGTCATGGCGAGAATGGGCGTCGATGCCGTGATCCCTTGCTGGCGCAGCCGGCGCGTCGCGGTCAACCCGTCCATCACGGGCATCTGAACATCCATGAGAATCGCGTCATAGCTCTGAGCCGCTGCCTTCAACAGGGCTGCTTGGCCGTTGTCCGCCACGTCGATGACAAAGCCTTTGGAGCGCAGCAGGTCCGTCGCCACTTCCTGATTGATGGCATCATCTTCTACAATGAGAATACGGACTTGGCGTGGATCTACCGTCGGCCGAGGGACCCTTGCACTGCTCCCCAAGGCTACCCGGGCCAAGCCGTCCTGGCTGCCATGCGCCCGGGCAAAGGGCAGGATGACCCAGAACATGCTGCCGCGATTGAGTTCGCTCTCGACACCAATGGTTCCGCCGAGTAGTTCGGCTAGGCGTTGGCAGATGGTGAGACCAAGGCCGGTGCCGCCAAAGCGCCGGGTCGTCGATTCATCTGCCTGTTCAAAGGGTTGGAATAAGCGACCCTTGTGCTCCGGCGTCAGGCCGATGCCGGTATCGTGCATTTCAAAGCGCAACGTCAAGCCGCCCTGTTCTGACCGCGTCGAATGCACGTGTAGGGCGACCTGGCCGTCATGGGTGAATTTCACTGCATTTGTACCGAGATTGAGCAAGATTTGGCTCAAGCGCAGCGAATCGCCCCGCACCCACCGCGGCAGCGTCGGGTCGCAAATCAGGGCAAAAGTCAGACCTTTTTCCCGTGCGCGTTCGCCGACTTGATCGGCAATTGTCCCAAGGATTTCGTGCAAGGCAAAATCCTTCTCCTCAAGCTTGAGCTTGCCCGCTTCGACCTTAGATAAATCCAAGATATCATTGATAATAGACAGTAGGTGACGCGCCGACCTGTCGATCTTCTGTAGTCGCTCACGCTGGTCGTCGCGAGGGGCGCTCTCCTGCAGCAAATGCGTTAGGCCGATAATCGCGTTCATGGGCGTGCGAATTTCGTGGCTCATGTTGGCGAGAAAGGCCGTCTTGGCGACATTGGCCGCCTTGGCCTTGCGTTGTGCATCGCCAAGTTCCACGGTACGGCTGTTGACTAGGTCTTCGAGGTGATCGCGGTGGGCCGAAAGTTCTTCATACAGGCGTTTGCGCTCAGAAACATCCTCCTTGAGCGCCAAATAGTGCGTCACCTCGCCGTTGAGCTGGCGAATCGGCGTCAACGTGGCCGCCACATTGAATTCACTGCCGTCTTTGCGGCGATTGACGAACTCACCTTGCCAGGAGAGCCCCTGGCCCAGGCGACTCCACATGTCGATGTAGGTCTGATGGGGCGTCTTGCCCGACTGTAGAAATCGAGGGTTACGCCCCAGCACTTCGTTGCGCGCGTAGCCGCTGGACTTGACGAATGCTTCGTTCACATATTCGATTTCCGCTTGCAGATTGGTCACGACCACGGCGCTCGGGCTCTGCTCGATTGCCAGCGATAGCTTGACGTTTTCATTCTCGGCCTGCAGACGCGCGACTCGATCGCGCAAGACTTTGACACCAAAGGCAAGATTTTCTCCCAAGCTCTCGAGTAGGTGCATTTCCTGTTGGCCAAAAGCCTCCGGATTGGAGGAATAGGCGTTGAGGAGCAGCGATGCGCGGCCCTTCACCGGCAGCATCGGCACGGCCAGACAGGAGGCGTAGCCGTGCGCCAGGGCAGATTCCCGCCACGGCTCGAAAAACGGTTCAGTATCAATATGTTGAGCGACCATAGGCTGCATGGAGCGCACCGCCCGCCCGGACGGCCCCTGTCCCCGCGGCGTGTCCCGCCAGGTCAGCGCCAAGGCACGCACGTAGGCCTCACCGGTGCCCGCAAACGTGTCGACATCTATTGTCTTATCCTTGTCGTTGTGGACATGGCCGGCCCAAGCCATGACGTAGCCGCCATGGTCGACCAACACTTCGCACACCGACTGCAGCAGTGACGTCTCGGTCGTCGCATACAAGATCGCGCGGTTGGCGGCCGCGAGCATTCGCTGTTCTCTGCTAATCTGAAACAGCTTGTTTTCGTTTATTTTTTGGGCGGTGATGTCGACCCAAATGGCGGCCAGCCGCACCTGACCGTTGACCGTGATTGGCCTGGCGCTCACCAGCGTGTCGCGCAACGTGCCATCCTGGCGCTGCAAGCGCGTGTTGATGCTCGAGCCTCCCGGTTCCATCATTCGGTCGACCGACTGGTCGAGGCTATTGAGCGATTCCGGCGGCCACAATGCGCGCACGCTTGTTTGCGCAAAGGCTTCGCGCGTGTAGCCGAGGCCACGGTGAGCTGCCTCATTGAACTCAATAAAAGTCATCGTTTGCGGGTCGATGATGGCGACGGCATCGCGCGCTTGGCCCACCAAGGAGGCGAACATGCCATCCCTCTCAGCCTGGGCGCGGATCGCTGTCATTTCATCTGTAATATCGCGGACTGTGCCGACAGCACTCGTCAAGACGCCCTGGTCATCGCGGACCGTTCGTGAGCGGGCCCGCACCTCACGCACCTCGCCGTTGGGGCGGATGATTCGGTAGTTCCTTTCATTGTCGCGGCTGTTGTCGACGCCAAGATGCCAGTCATTTTCCAGGCGCTCTTGGTCGTCCGGGTGCACCAATTCGCGCAGTGAAGTCGCCGTGCCGGCGAAGTGCGCTCGGTCGATGCCAAGGATGCGGAACAACTCGTCGGACCCAATCATGGAATTGGCCGCAAAATCGATCGACCATGATCCCGTGTGCCCGATCGCTTCGGCATCTGCGAGCAACCTTTGGTTGGCCGCCAGGGCCCGTTCCGCTTCGGAGCGGGAAGCCAAGCGGTCGCTGGCAAACCACAGAACAAACATGATCGCTACAAGCACCACTAGGCTCGCCAACCCAAGGTTAATCAAGGTCTGGGGCGTCGAGGCATCGACGACCGAAACCGGTCGCGATAGGGCCAAAAGCAGGGGGCCAGCCGGCGTTTGCACCAATGGCGTGAAGGCGACAAGGCGGGGGTCTCCTTCGAAGCCGTTCATTTCCCGCCAACCGGGTTGGCCCTGTTGCGCCAGGAACTGGCCCAGGGGCTCGTACCTAGCGTTGCGGCCTTGCCAGTGGCCGGGATCAGGGTTTTGGTAGAGAATTCGACCGGTTGGCTCCACGACGGAAACCACCCGACCGGGCAAGTAGCGGCTGAGCCGCGCCGTGCTTGCCAGCCAGCCTAGGTCTATGCCTGTGACCAGCACGCCCTGCAGCGCATGATCGGTACCGCGCAAGGATTGGTAAATGCCAATGAGGGGTCTGTCACCCTGCTGGCCCCCAAACGCCGAACCCACTACCGGTTGGTCGCTCGTCGCTGTGTCGGCCAGCGCCGCGGGGAGGGCGAACGACTCGGGCAGAGGGCCGGGTTGCGCGGCGCAGCGAACGTGCCCGTCCATGGTCAGGACCCAGAGATTGGCAATATCTGTACCGAGTTCGCGCTGATGCTGCTGCAAGATGGCGCTGCAATCACTGACCGGGGCCGTCAACAATCGCCCGTCGCTGGCCAGTCCATGGCTCAACTGTTCGGCAAAGCGAATGACATGCTGCTGTTGGTCGGTAATTTCTTCAGTCGCATAGCGGAGTTTCTCAAATTCGCAACTGCGGGTCCGGTCGCGTTCGACCTGCCCATGCATCCAGTTGCTCACGAACAAAAGGGTAGTGCCTGCGAGGAACAGCAGGCCGATCCTCGCCCGCACCCGGGTCCAATCGCCCAGCCACCCTTGGGCCGGCTCGGGTTGGTCTGTGCGCGGCGTTCGGCTCATGGGCAGCCCACCGCCCCCCATCGCAGCCAACACGCTGTGCCTAGGGGCTGGCGGTAACCGCAGTGCGTGGCTGTGGGTGTCATGGCTGTTCCTGCTTGGGAACGGGCCAGGCCCTCAGGACCACCTACGCAGCAACCGGGGCACTAAAGCCCTTGACATCTAAAGGCAAGTGGGGGCGGCATTCAAACTCTTTGCAAATAAGCAGGTAGGTGGCCTGGGAGATCAGCACCGCTCCGGCCGGCGCGTGCGTTTCGAGTCGGGACGCGAGGTTCACCGTGGTCCCGAGCAATGTGTAGGTCAACTGGTACGCACTGCCAAAGTTGCCCACTGTACAAGGCCCGGTGGCAATGCCCATGCGTACCGACAGCGGTGTCCCTTGGCTAAGGGCCTGCCACGTCGTTTGCAACTCCTCGATTTGCGCCTGCATCTCCAGGGCCATCCGCACGCAGGCGCAGGCATCCTCGACCTCCCCGCGCGTGGTCGGGTCGCCGAAAAAGACCATGCACGCGTCGCCAATGTATTTATCCAATGTTCCCTAATGCTTACGTACAACTTCGTTCATGGCATCGAAGTAACCGTTGACCATTTGCGTCAAGGCTTCCGGGGTCATGAGTTCTGTTTGCCGTGTAAAATCACAGATGTCAGAGAAAAACACAGACAAGGTCTTGCGTCGACTCACCAGCGCATCGGGAATCTCGCCTCGTTCGATACTATTGCTCAACTCGGTAGAAATATAGGAGGAATAGTGCCTTCCGAGCCGCTGGAGCTTCTCCCGTATCCGCTTGAGTTCAAGGTGGGTTCGCACCCGCTGCAGCACCACCGGCGGGCTGAAGGGTTTGGTGATATAGTCAACGGCACCCAGGCCCAGACCTTGGGCCTCGTCGTCAGGGTCACTCATGGCGGTGACAAAAATTACAGGAATATCAGCTGTTCGCGGATCCTGCTTGAGGCGCTGACAGACCTGCCGACCATCCATGTCCGGCATCATCACGTCCAGCAAGATCAGGTCAGGCACCGGGTCCACGCTGCAGATACGCAGGGCACGGTCTCCAGAAATTGCTGCTTTAATTCGATAATGATTGCCGAGCAGGCCGGCCAACACCGTCAGGTTTTCGGGCGCATCGTCCACCACCAAGACGGTGGCTTGGGCTGTCTCAGAGAAGCGCATCGAGTAATTCCGTGTCATCCTCGGTGATTAGCCATGGAGTCGGTGGGTGTCGCTGCGGCGCTGCGGCCTGGATTCCCCTAGCCACACGGTGACGCCAACCAGCGGGTATGTCAAGGCTTGGCGGGCATCTCCTGTGCCGTCGGCGCCACGCCGCTGTCAAAGCGCCTTCGCAGCCATGGCAGATATTCAACTGCGATATCAGTATATTACCTTACCTTGACATGGGCCCCCGGGCGTGCAAACTGCCTACGCGGCGCGACGTTGGACTAGGCAAGAAAATGGCGGGAGGTGGTGATGGTGCGGCTCAAACGGCTCAAACGGCTCAAACAATGGCTCCAGATCTTGGCTGGGCTGACCCTGGGCCTGGTGTGCATTCCGGCTTCTGCCGCTAATTTCGCGACGTTGCAGCTTGATGGCGCGCTGCTGTCAGCCGGCGGTGGACCGGTGGTCGATGGCGATTATGGCCTCACCTTTAGCATTGAGGCCTCGGACAAGGTAGGCGACCCGTCGCTGTGGGCTGAAGGACCGGTGATCCTCACCGTCAAGTCGGGGCAGTTTCATTACGCCCTGGGGTCCAAAGTCGCACTGACGCCCCAACTCCTTGCGCCAGCAGGACAATTTGCTGATCGCTGGTTGACTGTGCAGGTGGGCAATGACCCTCCGCTAGCGCCCGTAGCCCTGAGGGCGGTGCCTGCTGCCTTGGTGGCTCAGGCTGCGAATTCCTTGCAATGTTCGGGATGTATCACGGCGGCGAACCTCGACCCCGCAGCGCTCAAGGACTTTGCCAAGACAACGGATCTCAGCGCTTACGCCAAGTCCAGTGATCTTCAGGCTTATGTCAAGGCAGCCGAATTGGCCGCCGTCGCCAAGTCAGGCAGCTACCTGGACCTTAAAGACACGCCTGATCTCAGTGCTTTTGCGCAAAAGGCGGGCCTTGCGACTGTGGCGACTACAGGTGCCTATGCCGACCTAGCAGGCAAGCCGACCCTGGCTAATGTTGCAATTTCTGGTAATTATTCGGATTTAAACGGCAAGCCCGCCCAGGCCAAGCTCGGCACGGCGTGTGGCTCGAACCTCGTGGTCAACGGCCTTGCCGCAGACGGTAGTCTCCAATGTGTGGCCGCCATGGACCCCAAAGCCCTGCCGGCAGACGGTTTAGCCCAAGTTTCCAATGGCTTGCTGACCGACCAGTTCACCGACGTCGTCAACGGCAGCGGCGTCATCGCGATCAAGGACTATTACCCACCAGGCGTCGCAGACATCATCAACTTCCCCGATATCGGCGTAGCGCAAGCGTTTTCGGTCGATGTCGACATCAGCAACTCCGACCTCAGCAAGCTGACCGTCACCCTGACAGATCCCAACAATGTCAACTACGTCCTGTTCAATGGTGCCACGCCCGGCGCCTCCCTCAAGGCCAGCTATCCCAAGACCGCGACGGTCTCTGGCGATCTCAGCACCTGGTTGGGCAAAAATCCCAAAGGAAAGTGGTACTTGACGGTCATTGACAACAGCTTTGTCGCGCCCGGTGCCCAGTTCGACGGTGCCATCAACAGTTGGTCCATCAGCCTGCAAACCTTGTCCAACAAGAAGGTAGCCTCAACCGGCATCTTCGTCGCCCAAGGCGGCTTCAAGTATCCCGTGGCCCCGAGCGACCCCGTGGTCTGCGACGGGTCGATGGCCGGCTACGCGTATTTGAATAGCAAAGTCAACGTCTTGTACATCTGCAACGGCACGGCCTTCTTCCCGATTGCCCTGACACCGTCTGGCACCGTCGGCAATCCGGGCACCAGCTGCAAGGACATTCAATCCAAGAATCCTGTGGCAGCAGACGGGGTTTACTGGATCAACCCGGGAGGCAGTTCCTTCCAAGTGTTCTGCGACATGACCACGGCCGGCGGCGGCTGGACCCTGGTCATGACCGTGCATCCCCAAGACGGCAGCGTTGTGTCCTTTACCAACACGACCTTTTGGCAGTCGGACAAGGAATACGGCTCCATCGCCAACAAGTTCAGTAATGATTACAAGAGTCCTGCGTCCTACCTGATCACTGGCGCAGCCGTGATGGTGCAGGTCGCCGGGGCTGGAGACGCTGGTGCCATCACCGGTTGGAAGGCCTGGAACATGGTGCCCAAGCCCTTTGACACCTTCTTTGACGCCGCGGCCAACACGACGCAGACGGTCAGCGTCATCGGCTCGGACGTCAGCAAGGTCTATCCCTACGAGCCTTTGATCAAGAACGGCAATCAGTTGCAGTCCAACCGCTTGCTCAATCCCAACAATGACCGAGTGCGCCTCGGTGTGGATGGCTACAGCGCCCAGGGCGACGACAATCAGCCCGGCCTCGGTACGCAAATGAATGAGTCCATCTGCGGTGTTGGCGTCAACTGCTACCGCTACCGCGACGTGGAACTATGGGTCAACAGCAACAGCAACCTGTGGTGCACGCCCCCGGGCGACGGCAGCTACGGCTGGATAGGCACCGACGGCGGCTGCGGCAGCAACTGCGGCCCTTGTGAGGGGACCAAATCGCCTCCCTATACGCCGTATTGGACCTACCGCATGTACGTGCGCTGAGTCTGCAGCGCGCAGCCGTTCCACGCCGACGCATGGGCGGCGAGGCCGCGGGCCTGTCGACGAATTCCCTGTCAGAATCGATAGTCGCTTGGCTGCGGTCGCTGCAGATGCGCGTCCCTGTGCCTTACGACGTGTACGAGGGGAGGACGCACTTCGGCCGTTCGGGCGGCGCACCCCGCTGAAACTAGAAGCAAACACTGTATCTCGAACACGCAAGGAGCTTTGGGTTTGGGGTACTGGTTGGCAGCCAAGGCAAGCTGTCGGTCGGTGAAGTCCCTGTAAACGTGTTCTAATGCCTGGATTTGGCTCTGTGCGACTTGGCTAGGCGCGATTTGGCTAGGAAAAGAGGTCCCTGCGCGTCAGGTTCTACGCGCTGGTGAACGTGCAACTGAGGTCCTAAGGCCCCGGGTCCAAGCGAGCGCGCTAGCGAACGTACCACCAGCCGTCGTGGTTCCAGCTGTCGTTGCCGCCCATCCCCGAGCCCCAGTAGTTGCCATAGGTACTGTTACCATTGAATAAAACTAAGTAGGCAGCGTTGCCGGCCGTGCGCGTGTACCAACTGCCGCCGTCGCACGAGTTGCTGGTGCCGCCGGCTGTGAAGCTGCCGGTCAGGTTGGTGCGGTAGGAAAAACCGTTGCTTAGGCCCGAGCACGGAACGGGGCCGAAATTGAAGCCGGGGTGGCCGATGGTGTACTGGTAGAACACGATTTTGTTGCTGTTCTTGGCGGCCGTGGGATCGGCGATGTCCAAGGTGACCATCATCGAGGTGTGGTTCAACAGGGCCAAGATGTTGCCGCCCTTGGAATAGGTGGTGCCGTCATCGACGCGGTCGGTGCGGTAATTGCCTGAACTTGTTTGGAAAAGTGTCCCGCCGACGTAGTCGTTGTTGGAGTGGGCAAAGAAGGTCCAGCCGCCGCCATCGGTGGTCTGGTCGCAGAAGACCTGGAAGGCGTCTGCGGTGGATCCGCCATTGGGATCAATCCAGTAAATGCCATCGCCCGCCGCGGGAACGGCTGCCTTGATGGCTTTGCAGTCCTGTGCGGCCGCGCCCTGCGAGGAGCCGTCTGGGCCAGTGATGGCGACCCAGACGTTGCCGTTGCAGCCCTGGAAGGACTTGCCGGTCCAGCGTAAGGCTCCGGCATTGCTGGCGGTACAGGCGCCGTTGTCCGTGCCGACTTGCACGCTGCCATCGACAATGAGGTTGCCTTTGACCTCGATCTTCTTGGTGGAAAGGGTCTGCAGGCTGATGGACCAGGCGTTGACTTGGCCGTCGTTCTTGATGTTGTTGAAGCTGTTGTCGGTCACACTTAAGTACCACTTTCCAGTGGGATTTTTGCCGACCCAAGCGGTTAGATCGCCGCTGGCCGTGGCCGTGGGCGGGTAGGATGCCTTGAGCGACGCGCCCTTGACGCCGCAACTGGCGTAAGGTTTGCCGCCGCCATCGACGCCGCCGCAGATGACGAACTTGGTGTTGGCGGGATCTGTAACCGTAATCGCAAGTTGGCTGAGGTCGCTGTTGGTGATGTCGAGGTTGATGGTGAGGCCTTGGGCAAGGCCAATGTCCGGGAAACTGATAATGTCGCTCACGCCTGGCGGATAGTAGTCTGGAATCGCGAGGTTGGCTGAGCCGGCAGAGGTGTCGACAAACTGGTTGTAGATGAGGCCGTTGGAGATTTCATCAATACCATCAGGTGGTAAGGCCTTGGGGTCCATGGCTACCACGCAGTCGTAGCTGCCGTCGATCTTGATGCCGCGCAGCACAAGGCCCGAGCCGCATTGGGCACCGAGCTTGGGTAGAACCGGGTTGCCCACTAAATCTGCATACTTGCCGGTGGTGGCGACATTGGCCAAGTTGGCCGCCTTGGCATAAACACCGAGGTCTGGCGCACCCTTGAGGTCGGCGTAATTGCCGCTAGTTGCAACGGTGGCAAGGGCCGAAATCTGGGCAAAAACGCTGAGATCGGGATAGCCAACTAAGTCGGTGTAAAAGCCCGAGCTAGCGACTTTGGCGAGGTTGGCTGACTTGGCATAGGCCGACAGGTCAGGTCCTCCCTGTAAATCTGAGAAAAGTCCAGAGGTTGCGACCTTAGATAACGAAGATGTCTTGGCGTACCCGACCAAATCCGGGCCGCCTTGCAGGTCGGAAAACTGACCGGATGTCGCGACCTTGGCTAGGTCAGCAGCCTTGGCATAGGCAGACAGCAGCTTGGGATCGAGCTGAGCGGCGCCAATGCAGCCAGAACAGTCTACATTTTCAGCGGTTTGCGCGCGCATAGCCAAGGGCGTGGCGGCGATGCGCACCGGCGGCATGAGGTCGGTACCGACCAGGACTGTCAGCCAAAGCTCTGGTGTTTTCAATACTTGCTGCGTCAATGGCACTATGGTGCCGAGGTCGTAGCTAAAGACGCCATTTTTTACGGCAACTTGCACTGGACCTTCCAGCGAGAGCTTGTTGCCGTTGGCATTCTTGTCGGTCAGCGTGAACATCACAGCGTAATTGCCGTCTGGCACCGGCCCGCCTCCCGTAGCGGAGAGAAAGCCTTGAACCGGCGCAATTAGGGGCACGTCCGCCAAGGCCTGCAAGGGCCAAGTCAGTAGCGCCGCAGCCAGTGTCGCGCGAAGTAACGCTTTAGAACCAAACGATTTAGCCAACATCGAGACCTCCAGACAGACACGTCACTGTGGCCGATTTTGCCGCAGGCCGCAAGGTCAAGGAACAACGCTACGCGCCCACTGCCTCAGCCAGTCCAGCGCCGTGTAGGCGACCAAAACCTTGAAGCGGTCGCGCGTTAAACCTTTGAAATGTAGGGTTTCGACGCGTTCGTGGCCGTCGCTGACCAGAGCGATGCACACGGTGCCAACGGGCTTTTCGGCCGAGCCGCCATCGGGCCCGGCAACGCCAGAAGTTGCAATCGCTACGCGGCTTTGGGCCAAGTCTTTCGCGCCACGCGCCATGGCCAACGCGACCGGCTCAGAGACGGCACCGTGGCTGGCCAAAAGCTCTGGCTGGACGGATAGAAGCTGTATTTTAGCGCTATTGGCGTACGTTACCGCGTCGAGCAGCAGGGTGTGGCTGGCGCGCGGCACCTCGGTCAGCAAGTGGCCGATGAGCCCGCCGCTGCACGATTCCGCCACAGCCAAGGTGGCATCGATGGCCCGTAGGGCGCGCAACACCGCAGCTGCAAACGATTCTTCGCGGTCCTGACTAAAGATGTACGGCCCGAGGGCTTGCCGCACCTCCGCGCACAAGGCGGCAAAATCAGCGTCACTGGTTAAGGCGCTCAATTCCAAGCGGATCTGCGGCCATGTCGGCAGCGAGCGCATCTTGGCGCAGGCGTAGTGGGGCAGGAGACTCAGCAGGCCCTGCATGGTGCTTTCGGGTAGGCCAACTAGGCGAAATGTCGTTTCTTTACGCGGCGCAGAGGCCAGATGCAGCCGGTCCAGCCAAGCATCGAGGTGGTCGTCCAACATCGCGCGGAACTCGCGGGGAACACCTGGCAGGCACGTAATGACCAACTGCTTGTCTTGCAAGAAAAATCCCGGCGCGGTGCCGTGGTCATTCGTCACGGCCTCAGCGCCCTGGGGCAGGTCGGCTTGGCGCAGGTTACACGGGTCCATTTTGCGCCCAAGTCGATTGAATCGCTCCGTAATTGCCGCCACGCAGGCTTGGTCGCGCCCCAGGCCAAGGCCCAGGCTTGTCGCCAAGGCTTGGCGGGTAAAGTCGTCGTCCGTCGGCCCGAGGCCCCCACTGACAATGAGCCACGTTGGCTGTGCGCGAACACTGGCAATCGTCGCGGCAATTTGGGCAAGATCGTCGCCAACCAGGCGCACTTCCTGCAGCTGAAGGTGGCGCTTTTGCAGTTGCGCCGCTAGCGCCTGTCCATTGCCTTCGCGCGTTTCGCCGCGCAATAGCTCATCGCCGATGGCCATCATCACGATACGCATAGGTTTTTCCTCACAGCGTCGACAATCCCGCCCTAAGCATAGCGCATGCCGCCTTGAGGAACAGCCCGGCGCGCGGTACAAAGGGGAAATCGCGCCGTTGTGGTCGCGCAGAGCCCGTCATGACCGAATCCGTCAAGCCGCACTCGACGCACAAGAACGCCCTTCATGCCTTGGAAATTCGCGACATGACCATTGCCGACCTAGCGGCCGTGTATGCGATGGGCGAGGACCTGTTCACGGCCGAGCGCTGGCAATCCCTGTATCGCACCTGGGATCAGTACGCCTTGGCGACCCATTTCGCTGCAGATAGCGAGACTTGCCTTGTGGCGGAACTCGATGACCGCGTGGTGGGCTTTGCCGTGGGCACTCTGCTGGAAAAGCCTGGAACCGCATGGACATACGGGTACTTGGTATGGCTTGGCGTACAGCCCGGACATGCGCGCCTGGGCGTCGGAGCCAAGTTGGTGGCGGAACTGCAGGACCGTTTCATCGAACTAGGCGCGCGGATGATTCTGGTAGACACCGACACGGATAACCGCCCAGCGATTGCATTTTTTGGCACGCAGGGCTATCAACCTGATACGCAGCACGTCTACCTGTCCAAGGACCTGACCTACGATCCTGATTACATAGATTTTCATCGTCAGGGTCGCATCGCTGATCGGCCTGGAGGCTTGGACGGGGCCCGCAAACGGGCGGCTCGTCTCAAGAAGAGGGCCCATCGTCATGGCTAAGCTCGCCGCGCAACTGCATGAGGTTCTGCGGCAATTGGTGCCTCAGCGCCTTGAGCAAGGCCTGCTGGCGGCGGTCAATGCGTACAGCCCGACCTTTGAGGAACAGCCGGCGACAGAGATTTTTGCCCTGCAATGTCAAGAGGCTGGGCTGGTCGTCCAGAGGCAGGAAGTGCCCCATCCCCAAGGAGGTGCACCTCGCCATAACCTCCTGATTCAGTTGGGGCCTCAGCCTCTGGGCCTGGTCTTGGTGGGCCATGTGGACACCATTGTCGCTGGCACGGGTGAAATGGCCTTCACTGGCGCGCAGTTGCAGGGCGATGTCCTGACGGGCCTGGGCGCTGCCGACATGAAGGGCGGCTGCGTGGCAATGATCGAGGCAATGCGGGCGCTCAAGGCCTCTGGCGTCACGCTGGACCGCGGCGTGGCTTTGGCGCTGGTAGTGGGCGAGGAAGAGTACGGCGATGGCTCTGCGGCCCTGCCAGCCGACCTGGTGGCTCCCCTGGTCCTGGTGGGCGAGCCGACGTCCATGCAGCCCTGTGTTCGCCATTTTGGCTATTTAGAACAGCGACTTGCCGTACATGGCGAAAGGGCCCATGCGGCCCTGTCGGCGCAGGGAGGCAGTGCCATCCACGGGATGCTGGCGTGGTTGCTCAGCGTTCTCGATGGCTTTGCAGCGGCCTATCCGGGTGGGCAGGTCGCGGCCAATCCACGGCTGATTCGCGGCGGCGACTCGCTGTTTGTCGTGGCGGAACATTGTGAAGCCTTGCTCGATATTCACTGGCATCCCGACCTTGACCCGCAAGTGCTTATTCGGCATCTAGAAACGCTGCGGGCAGCCAGTGCCGTGAATCATCCGCCATGCCGCTTTGAGCGCGAAACCCTCTTTCAATCCAATGCCTTTGCCTATCATCACACTGACCCGCGCATGGCGCCGGCTCAAGAGGCGATGGCGGCCACGCATATTCCATGGCAACCTAGCGAATTTCCTTCGCATTCTGACGCTGGCCTATTCCATGAACGCGGTGCCCTGACCCTGGTCTGTGGCCCAGGCGCTCTGACTGCCGCCCATGCAGCGGGAGAGTCCGTCACGATGCAAGAAGTCTTGAAAGCCGCGGAGTTCTACGCCGCCTGTGCGGTCCTGGCGTGTGGAGAGACCGCGGCCTAGGCATCCCTACTTGTACAACGCGACTTTGCGGCCGGTCAGGGCGGCGCCTCCGCAATTCACCCGCCATTCTAGCGCGTTGGTGTTGCCGGGGGCGACGATCGCCGAACTGCCGTTGCCGGTGCCCAAAGTCAGCGTGTTGCAAGGCGCGGCAGTGCAGCCGTTGACGGCGCAGGCGTCGGTGCCGTTGGTCGTGGTGAAATACGTCGTGCTGCCGGTCCAGTAGGTCGACTTCACCTTGGTCATTGTACCGCCTAGATAATTCCAGCTGGCCCAGGCGTTGGTTTGGGCCAAGTCTTCCGAGTAGACGTCTTCTTCCAAGACGCCGTTGCTGTCCCAGACCTTGACGCGCAACCTTGTTGTATTCAGGCAGTTATCCAGGGCAGTGTTGCCAATGTCATCGCCGGCCGTGTTGACAAAGCCGGCGCATTGGGTCCAGCCGGCAGGTGGATTAGCGTCGACAAAGGCCGACGACGGGATCAACGTCTGCCCGGCCGGATTGCAATCGACAAACGAGCCATTTGTGCATTTCTTTCCCGGTGTTAACGTGCAATCGGGCTCGCAGCCGTCGCCAGCAATGGCGTTGCCGTCGTCGCATTGCTCGTTCGCCTGATTGACGATGCCGTCGCCGCAGAACGCTTTGTTGACGCATTGTCCGGTCTTGCACCACTGATTGGCACCGCAGGCGACTTGGTCAGCGACATTGGCGTGGGCACAGCCGGTCTTGCTGTCGCAAGTGTCTATTGTGCAAGCATTATTGTCGTCACAGCTAACTGGTGCGGCTACGCATGCGCCGCCCATGCATGCGTCGCCGCCCGTGCAGGCATTGCCGTCATTGCAGACGCCGCCGACATTGGCATGCTGGCAACCCTTGACTGCGTCACAGGAATCTGTGGTGCAGACGTTGTTGTCATTGCACGACGCGATGCTCGTCGGCAAGCAGAAGCCGCCCTGGCACTGGTCGCCCAAGGTGCATTGGTTTCCATCGTCGCAAGCGGGCGTGATTACAGTAAAAATGCAGCCTTTCTTGCTGTCGCAGCTGTCGGCCGTGCAGGGATTGCCGTCGGCGCAGACCTTGGGACTGCCCGGGTTGCAGAACCCGGACTTGCAGAGGTCGCTGTCCGTGCAAGGATTGCCGTCGTCGCAGGGCAGCACATTGTCGGTGGCCTGGCAACCCTTGATTGCGTCGCAGAAATCGCTCGTGCAGGGATTGCCGTCATCGCAGGTCTTGGGGCCTCCGGGCATGCACCAGCCGCCCTGGCAGCTGTCGAGCACCGTGCACACGTTGCCATCGCTACAAACCCCAGCGTTGGCAGCATGTTGGCAGCCCTTTTGCGCGTCGCAGCCGTCGTCGGTGCAGGCGTTGCCGTCGTCGCAGCCGACCAACTTGCCGGGCTGGCATTGGCCGCCCGCGCACACGTCGCCCAAGGTGCAGACGCTGCCGTCGTCACAAGGTGCGGTGTTGGGCGTCGACGTGCAGCCGATGGTTGGGTCGCAACTATCTGTTGTGCAAGGGTCTTTATCGTCGCACACGCTGACTTTGCCCGGCTTGCAAGTGCCGCCTGTGCAGACGTCGCCGGTCGTACAGGTATTGCCGTCATCGCAGCTGGCTTGGTTGGGCGCCTGCACACAACCCTTTATGGCGTCACAGGAATCGGTTGTGCACGGGTTGCCGTCGTCGCACAGCTTGGCCGGACCGCCCTGGCAGACGCCGACCTTGCATAAGTCGCCTTCGGTACACGGATTATTGTCGGTGCAGGGCGCGCTGTTCACGGCGTAGATGCAGCCCTTCTTGGCGTCGCAACTATCTGTTGTGCAGGGGTTTATGTCGTCGCAGACCTTGGCGACGCCCGGCTGGCATTGTCCGCCCACACAGGTGTCGTCCTGCGTACAGACGTTGCCGTCGCTGCAACTAGAAGTATTCGGTGCAAATACACAGCCTTGCTTTGGGTCGCAACTGTCGTCGCTGCACGGATTGCCGTCCTGGCAGGGCAGCGTGGCGCCGGGGACGCAGACGCCGCCGCTGCAGGTGTCCGTGGTGGTGCACAGATTGCCGTCGCTGCAAGCCAGCCCATTGGCGGCAAAGATGCAGCCGGTCTTGCTATTGCAACTATCTGTTGTGCAAGGATTTCCATCATCGCACACCGTGGCGTCGCCCGGCAAACACTGGCCGCCACTGCACGCGTCGCCCACCGTGCACGCGTTGTTGTCGCTGCAGTCGACCCCCACCGCGGCGCTGGTCGTGCAGCCCTTGGTTGCGTCGCAACTATCTGTTGTACAAGGATTTTTGTCGTCACATTGGACGGCTACCCCGACGCAATCGCCGTCCGAACACTTGTCGCCAGTGGTGCAGGTTGAGGCGTCGTCGCACGCGCCGGTCTTGGGCGGATGCTGGCATTGGCCGCTGACGCAATTGTCATAGGTGCACTGGAGGTTATCGTCGCAGAGGCCGGGCGTTAGCTCGTCGGTTTGGCCGTCGCAGTCGTCGTCGATGAGGTTGCACGCTTCGGCTTTGGCTTGGGCGGCATTGCAGGCGCTCAGACCATCTTTACCGCAACTGCGCTTTCCTGAACACGTTCCGGCACCATTGACGCTGCTGCAACTGGTGCCGAGCTGGAGCGTCGTGGCGCGGGCGTCGCAGGCGCAGACGAGGTCTTTGCGCACGCATTGGCTCGAAGTCACACCGCCGACGCTCGTGCCGGCCTTGCATAAGTACCCGTCCGGACAGTTGTTATCGCCGGCGCACACGGCTCCGCAGAAGGCGCCCAACTGGGCTCCGCTGGCATCGGCGTAGGGGACACACCGGCTATCACTGCCGCCAAGGACGTTGTTGCAATCGCTATCAGCCTGACATGGTTCGCAAATACGCGGAAAGGCTGGCACGCAGACGTTGACAATGTCGCCGCCATTGCCCGCAAGTGACGCGCACTTTAGGCCCGAGCCGCAGCCCGCCCCGCACAGGGCAGCGCACTGCTTGCCGCCGTCGATTTCTACGCAAAAGTTGTTGTCGCACTGGCTGTTGTCGGTGCACGCACAGCCTGCTGCCGTGCATCCAGCGTCGGCCGCGGTGCCGTCTGCGATGGCGGTTTCCCCTGTTCCAACATCGACTTCAGGCCCAACGGCTGCGTCCAACGCGGCATCATCGCTTGGCGCATCGCTGCTGAGGAGGTCGGCGGCAAGGTTCGTCTCGGTGCCAGATGCATCGGTCAAAAAATTTGGAATATCATTGCCTTCACTAACAGCGTCGCCGGCCACGCCCTGGCCATTGGCCGCATTGCTGCAAGCGCCCAGGCCCAATAGGGCCAGAAGCAAGGACAGTGCTAGCCAGGGTGGCGAAAAAACTATAGTACGATCAAGACGATAGGCTAGGGTCGTGGCGCGCCTGAGTCGATGTGGACAGTGGCTGGGCGATTGCGGCTTCATGGGACCCCTTGGAGTGAAATACGCACATCGATTGAGAAAATACGTGCTAACGGTCTAGCTTCCGTGCCCCGACGGCCGCGGCGGTAGCCCCAGGCGGCGGTGGTCGGCCAGGGTGCAGCGGTCCTGGACCACGGTGATGCCAAGGGCGCGCAGCGATTCGGCAAAACTATCATTGCGAATGCCGAGTTGTAGCCATACCACCTGGGGCAGCGGCTGCATGGCAGCAATGTCGTCAAGATGGGCGGCGAGATCGGTTGGACGGCGAAAAACATCTACCATATCAATCGGTTCTTTGATCTCAGCCAAGGTCGCGCCGACCGGTTGGCCCCACAACACGCGACCAACGCCCATGGGATTTACGGCAAAGACCTGATATCCCTGCTGAAACAGGTATTCCGGCACGTAGCAGGCCGGGCGATCCGCAGACCAGTGGGCCCCGAGCACGGCAATGGTGCGGCATGTCTGCAAAATCTGGCGCGGATCGGCGTTGGTGGCGGGCACATGCATCGCTGCATAATACCATGGCCGCCAAAGCCTCAGCAAATTGGCCGGAGCCTGGGCCTAATTGCTCGTCTTACTCGGCAGTTGCGGCTGGGTCTTGAGGCTAAGGGCGATGCGTTTGCGCGGCGCGTCGACGCTGAGGACGGTGGCCTGTACGCCTTGGCCCGCGTGAACGATCTCCCGAGGATCACGAACAAATCGGTCGGCCAGTTCCGACACATGCACCAGGCCATCCTGGTGCACGCCGATGTCGATAAACGCCCCAAAAGCCGCGACGTTGGTGACCACGCCGGGCAGACGCATCCCCGGCTTGAGGTCAGCCATGGTCTGGACATCTGCGCGAAATGCCACAGGTTCTAGACTTGGCCGAGGATCGCGCCCCGGCCTTTCCAACTCGGCCAGCACGTCGGCCAAGGTGGGGGCACCGACCTCCGCGGACTGGTAGCGTTTGGCATCGATGCGGGCAATAGCCCCTGTATTTCCAAGGAGTTGCCCCAGTGGGATCCCAAGGTCCTTGGCCATCTGCCGCACCAAAGGATAGCGTTCCGGGTGTACCGCCGAGGCGTCCAGCGGTTCCTCGCCCTTTTGAATGCGCAGAAAGCCTGCGGCCTGCTCGAAGGCTTTGGGGCCTAAACCTTTGACCTTTAAGAGGTCTCGGCGTGTCTGGAAGGGGCCATGCTGCTGCCGATGCAGGGCGATCTGCCGCGCCAGGCTCGGGCCAATGCCGGCGACGTGGGTCAGCAGCGATTGGCTCGCCGTATTGACGTGGACCCCCACCTGATTGACGCAAGACTCTACGACTTCTGCGAGCTTACGCGAAAGGAGCCCTTGGTCGACATCGTGCTGGTACTGGCCGACGCCAATCGATTTCGGCTCGATTTGCACAAGTTCAGCCAGGGGATCCTGCAGACGGCGACCGATGGACAGAGCGCCGCGCACGGTGACATCCAAGTCCGGGTGCTGGCTCCGCGCCAATTCTGAAGCGCTGTAGACACTTGCACCCGCCTCGGACACAGCCACGACCGGCACCTGCGCCAAGCCGGCCTCGCGCAAGGCTTGACGAAGAAAGGCCTCCGCTTCACGCCCGCCAGTGCCGTTGCCAACCGCCACAGCGCTAGGTCGAAACCGCGACACCATCGCCAAAAAAGCTTTCTTTGCAAGTGCTTGCTGCGTATCTCCTTGAACTAGGTACAAGACGTCGTGGGCGAGGTGCTGCCCCGTGTCATCCACCGCCGCGATCTTGCAGCCGGTCCGCAGCCCCGGATCCACGGCCAGAACGGACTTGGGGCCCCAAGGCGGGGCAAGAAGAAGATCCTTGACATTACTAGCAAAAACTGCAATAGCCTCGGCGTCCGCCTGTTCCTTGAGGTGGCTGCGCACGGCCGAGGTGATGGCTGGCCACAGCAGGCGCTGCCAGCCATCGCTCACCGCGGCTTGCAAGAAACTGGCCCACGGACTGCGGGCGACATGGCCAAGACGACGCAGAAGCTCTGCCTGCCAATCCTCAGTTTGTCCTTCCATATCAATGGTTAAGACACCTTGCGTCTCGCCCCGACATAGCGCCAAGTAGCGGTGCGAGGGAATACGGGCAACGGGCTCCTCGAAGTTGAAATAGTCGCGAAAAGTCTCGGCTTCTGCCGGCAAATCGCCCTTCTTCCTGCGAGCCGTGATGCGTCCATGCCTCCACGTTGCCAGCCGCAGGTCAGCGCGGATAGTCGCGTCTTCACTAAACATTTCGGCAACAATGTCCTGGGCACCGGCCAGAGCGCTGGCCCTATCAGGCACCTGCCGATCGGCATCGACAAAGGCTTGGGCCTCGCGCTGAGGGTCGCCGTGCAGCGCCTGACTGCGAATCCGCTCGGCCAGGGGCAAAAGCCCACGATCACGAGCCTTTTGCGCACGGGTCTGCCTCTTGGGCCGATGCGGCAGGTACAGTTCTTCGAGGACGGTGCGGTCCGTGGCATCGGCAATCGCTTGCAATAAAGCCTTGTTATCGATGCCCAACTCGGTCAAGGTATGCAGGATGGTCGCCTTACGGGCAGTGAGTGCAGTCTGTTCCTGATATTGCTGTTCAATGGCGCGGAGTTGCGACTCGTCGACGCCGCCGGTTGCCTCCTTACGGTACCGGGCGATGAAGGGCACCGTCGCACCGCCGTTGAGCAGGGTCACGCACGCGTGCACCGAGGCCAGCGACAGACCGACTTGCTTAGAAATAAACGCGATTTCGGGAGCGATCGTCATGTGCGTCCTGTCATTTCATCGGCCTAGCTCGTCCCTCGGTGGCTTGGCAATTGCGGGAAAAGTCTAATTATTCAAGTGGTTATTGGCCCAACGCAGCGCTGCACGCCTGCCAAGTGCAGACCGATAGTGCCTGCGCAGCAGCGTTGCCGTCAAAACAAGTGCAAATCCGCAGGAATCGGCCAGCGCCATGCCCCGTTCTTTTATCACCCATCAGGAAATGTTTGGGATGGACAAAGAACGACGATTGTAGTCGGCCAATTATGGAGAAGAAATCCGCATAGCCATGTTCGGTCAGGGGGGGACTCTGCTGCACCATCCAGCGGCCACACCGTCCCGCCACTGCCAATTGCATGGATTTCAGAGGAATTGCCGGGAGTGGTCGAATGCTCTGGCCCCTGCTACGGGCGGGCGCCGCGTCGAAACCGGTGCTTTGGTTCGCTCAGCGTGGAGGTGCATTTGAAGTTTGGTGAATTCGTCACAGGCAAAGCACTTCGCCCTTGTACGCGCCCAGCAGGCTCCGGCAAACTCTGTGGGCGTGACGCAGGGGCCTCTGCAACCGCCTTCCCCCCTTGAACATCCCGCCAGGAACCGAAGACTGAATGCGAGTTCTGCTCTTAAATCCGCCAGTTCCACGGCGAAGTCTCACCAACCGAGACTTGATGGGCGGCATGGGCATCGACGCGGGCTTTGGCACCAGTTTTTCCTCGCGCTTTATCGCCCAGGTCAAGTTTGAGGGCGTGCATTTGCCTATCATCACGCTTGCTTATGCTGCCGCCATTTTGCGCAAGGCGGGCCACGAAGTGCATGTGATCGACCAGGCCCGGCAGGATTCGGAACAGCCTGAAGTGCTGGCCGAGGTCACCGCCTTGAAGCCAGATTGGGTGGTTGCGGCGACCTCCTTTGCCTATATTCGCGCGGAGTTGCAGTACCTCGCGGCCGCGAGTCGCGCCTGTGGCTGCAAACGGCTGGTCTTTGGCGCCACGGCCTGCCACTTTGCCTCTGATATCATGGCCCTTGGCCTTGCCGACGTCATTGCCCATGGTGATCCTGAAGTGGCGATCGGTCACTTGGCCCAAGGCACGCTGGCTCCTGGGCTTTCGGGCGTGTTGATGGCGCAGGCCGGTTCCTCGCCGCCGGTCCTGCACGCCGCCGCTCCTGGGTTTGTACAGGCGCTCGACACTGTGCCTTGGCCGGACTGGAATGGCTTTGAAATCCAGCGCTACGGCTATTTTCCCCTGCTCAAGCGTCGGCCTTTCCTGACGATGCTGGCCTCGCGTGGCTGCCCTTACGCCTGCAGTTTCTGCCCCTATCCGGTGGCCCAAGGCGCGCCATTTCGCGGACGCAGCGTCAAAGACGTCGTGGCTGAAGCGTCTTTCCTAGTAAAAACACACGGGATTCGTAGCATCTTGTTCCGCGATCCGACCTTTTCGATGGACATCGGGCGCGCCAAGGACCTGGCTCGGGGCCTGCGCGATGCGCACCTCGACCTGGACTGGGGCATGGAAACGCGGCTGGACCGGCTAGATGATGAACTCATTGATTTACTTGGTGAATCTGGGTGTAAGTCGGTGAATTTCGGCGTCGATCCCATCGATGAAGCCACGCGCGAAGCCTCGCACCGCCGGGCCTGTCCGCCGGATGTGGCGGCTGCACGCATTGCTCGGCTCGAACGGCGGGGCATCGCCACGGCGGGTCTCTTTGTCATCGGCTTGCCGAATCAGTCTGAAGACGAAATGCGGCGTACAATCGAATGGATCGATACGCTGGAGATGTCCTTCGTCAATTATGAACTCGCCACGCCGTTTCCCGGCACGCCCCTGTACGATCAAGCCATTACCCAGGGTTGGACCCAGGCGCTGACGTTGCAGCAACTCCTCGCGGGTGCCCCCAAGTTGCAGTTCAACGGTGCCATGGGGCTTGCGCAGATGAAGGCGCTGCAAGATCAAGCCTTTCGTCGTTTTTACGCCAAGCCCCGTCGCGTGGTGAAAGACCTGATTTTACGGCAGTTTTTTACCAACGTCCGCTTCTTTTCGCGCTCGGCGTTGCGCTTTGCTTTGCGGGAGCTCCGTGCGGCCTAGGAAGGGCCCCGGTAGCCGTTTGTCGTTCGCCGGTTTCACCATTGTTTCAAGTAGTTGTCTGAGCCTTGGTCGCCAGTTGACCAAGGTGCAGACGCAGCCAGCGCTGCAACATCAGCCGAATTGCGATGACGGCCCCCAGGCTCAGCAGCCCCCATGGCGGCGCGCAATTGGCCAGCAATAAAGCCCAAACTAGAATCAGGCTGCGATCCAGGCGAGTGGCAGCGGGCAGGACCAGCAGCACGACCGCCAAGGGCACGGCCAGCAACGCCCAGGGCGGCAGCAAGGCCATCGCGCAAAGGCCCGAACCGATGAGAATTCCGGCAATTACAGAGGCATAGCGCTCACGGACCGGCCCAAGGCGGCCGACGCTGGTCGCGGCGCTGCCTAGGACCAAGGTCGCAAAAGTCACTGTGATGATGGCGATTTTGTCTTGAGGGATGTGAAAGTGCCACGCCAGCAAGGTGGACCAGACCGCACTGGCATCGCCACCACGACCGGCTATGGCATCGACTGAGGCGCGGTTCGAAATTGCTAAGGATTGCGGGAGAAGTACCGTGGCGAGCGCGGCAGCAACGGCCCCGCCAAGCGCCGGCACCGCCCAGGACCTGCGCGGCACGGCGTAGAGTAACGCTTTGAAAATAGACAGGGTTGCTGCCAACAGCCACAGGCAAGCCAGGGCCCAAAGGGACCACGGGACGGTTGGACGCTCAGCGGGCCTCGTCGCGCCGGCCGAAGGTGGGGCTGAAGGTAGATCCTCATGCCAAAATCCGCCGTGATCTCGGGCAATCATCGCTGTCACCGCCTTGCGAACCGATGTGGGCGGCGGCGTTTGACCCTGCCAGGCAAAGGAAAAGGACGGACTGAATGCCAGCGGGACCGTGCCAGGGCGCGGCGGCGAGCTTGCTGGAAGTAAAAGCAATTCGCCTGGAACAGCGCCTTGCCAGTGTACCGAAATTGCCGACGATTCGATGTGGATATCGCCAATTTCCGGCGCAACTACAGGGCCTTGGGCGCCTTGCACCAGCGTTTCAATGGCCGACTCTTGCCCCGGTGGCAAGACCGGCGTGGCGAGCGCCACGGACGGCAGCATGAGCGCAAAGACTGCGATTCGCCACGGGATCATCGCGGCTCCAGGGCGTACCAGCCCACGGTGGTGAGGCACGGCTGCAGCGTCAATCCTTGACCCTGAGAACGGCTGCACGGCGTTTGGGCCATGGGTAATGTGTTGGAAACGCGAAGATTCTCGCTAAAGAGACGGCGCAACTGTACCCGCTCGGCCAACTGTTGCCGCGTCGATGCTTGGACCGTCAGGCCCAGCCACGCCAAGGTGCGCCGGCCTTTGGGTAGAGGAGCCCCTTGGTCCAACCAAGCCTCGAGGGACTGAACCTTTTGATCTCCAAAATCAGTAGGAAGATCAGGATGTTGCCGATCAGCCATCTGGACGCGCCCGCTGCTTAGGTGCAGGGCCAGGAGGCTGGTGGCCATGGCGTCCAGGCCCACGTGGAGCTCAGCGCGGCGGTCGGAAAGGAGAAGAAGATCGCCCGGTTGCGTGGTAGCAGCCGATTGGCGTAAGGATTGAAAATCAGCCTGCAAATCAGCAGGTTGCCACCACAGGGGCGTGTAGACTGCCAGACTCAGCAGCAGAACTGCGATGGCGACGTACCCTTGACGCTGCGTGGGCACAAACCGGGCGAGAAAGCCCGCCGCAAGCAGCGAAAACAGAGGCAGCATCGATACATAGTAGCGCCACTGGCCAAAGAGCGGGTTAGGCTCAGAGGCCATGCTGTAGCCGACCAGCAGCCCGATGAGGCCCAGGCCCAGAGAGACGCGTGTCCAAAGGTCAAGGGTCGAAAGCCCCAGGCCAAGGAAGGCCAGCACCAGCCAAAACGTTGGAGAAACGCGGAGATCCCAGATGAGCCACCGCGCGTGGTCGGCCCAAGTGCTTTCAAGCGCCACACCGTGGGTCGAGCCCATCACTGCGAGGTAGCTGACGACAAAGACGGCGAATGTGCCAAGAAAAGTAAGGCGCATCCGCAGGTTCCATCCCGGCTGCAGCAGCAAGGGCAGAACGGCCAGGGCCAGGAGCGGATACTCCGGGCGCGCGTACACGCTCGCAGTTAACAGCGCGGAACTGAGAAATAAACGTGCAATCGGCGCCATAGTCTCTGCGCGCAGCAGGGTCCAGGCCAGCAGGAAGAGCAGGGGCCCCAATGTGGTGTAGCCGCCGGTAGCGCTGTAGTGCACATGCGCCGGCCACGCTGCCACCAGAAGGCCGGCAAACACCGGCCAAGGCTTACGCAATTGACTGACGGTAGCGGCCGTGAAGGTCAGGACGGCAATCATCGCACCCGTTGTCAGGCCCACGCCGCGGTAGAGCCAGAGGCTAGGGATGCCCAAGTGACTAAGAAGATTGGCTAGATTGGGGACCAGGGCCATGCCCGGCCTGGACTCGGGTTGCAGGGCGTACAGGATGTCCCAGCGCCGTGCCTCGGCCAAATCGCCGGGGCCCCAAGAAGCAAACAGCCTAATAAGTAAGGCAAAAAGGCCAATCCCCGCAGCCGTCAGCACTGCGGTGCGCTGGGTTCGCCACAGGCTAGGCGCCAGAGCCAGCAGCGCCAATGTGATCAGCCCGGTGGTCGTGGTGACGACCATGGCATCGGGCAGCAGGTTGGTTGGGTCAGACAAGGGCAAGAAGGGAACTCCCCCAGCGTCGCGGCAGGCCTGGGCTGTGGATGCCCGTGAGAATCTTCGGTTTTGCCAGCAACCCCGTCAAGGCGGCACCGCAATTCCTTACAAAGCTTCTGCGAATGTGGATGGATAAGCGAAAGAAAAGCGGAGTAAAGATAACTGGTTTACCGGGAGCCGCCCTGGGCCAAGGCGATCACGGCCTGCAACTGTGGAGGCCTGACCGCGACCCTGCAGTCGGTAGGTCGATCCGGAACGTCCGTGGACGCTTGCGATTGACAGCGGCGACGGCCCAGCGGACCTTTGGCACTGATCGGCGGCTGTGGCGGCGCGCGGCATCAGGGTGGTGTGATGATGAAACTACAGATAATTGCTCAGAAAATACGGGTCCCGGCTGAGCCTGCGTCGGCCATTCGCGGTTCGCTGGACGGCTTGACGGTGGCGCGACAGGGGAAATGGGGCCAATCCAGGCTTGCGCGGCGAGGTAATTCGCTGCTGGCATGCATCCTTGGGCTTCTAGGGCTAGTGATGAGTGTCGGTGCTTGTACGCCGAAGAGTCCTGGGGCCAAGGTGGCGCCCGGGCCGACAGCAGGGCCCGCAATAGCGCCTGTACCTATAGACAATGCTTTGGCTTTGCCGGTTCATTCCACGCCGATCACCGCGCCCCAAGGGGTCAGTGCTACCGACATGGCTCCGGGCGCAGAAGAGGAGCCCGTACCGGCGGCCGCATCGGCCGATGGCGCGCCGATCGTCACCGCCATCAATGATTGGATTGTGGCGTGTAATCATGGCGATTGGACTGCTGCCGCCCAGATTCTCGCGGAACCGACCGAGCAGTCTTGGCCCCGCCAAGGTGGTGGCCCCCCAACCGTGGGCAAAGACGCTGTCGTGGCGGCGTGGCAGGAACTCGCTGCGGTGTTTGACCACGCCCAGTGGACCGTGCATCGCGTCATCGTGGCCCAAGATCGCGTTGCCATTCAGCTTGAACTTAGCGGAATTCAAAAGAAAAACTGGCATGGCCGCCCAGCAACGCACAATTCCAGCGTCCTGCAGCTCCTGACTGTCCTGACGCTCAGCAAGGGCAAGGTACAGAGCGCCCATTGGTTCGGAGGATGGCCGATAAATACTGCAAAACCAGGCATATGGGAGGCATTTTCCGCCGTAACTGGGCCCAGCAGCGACCTGGTCAGCCGGTTGACACGCTTTCTGTTCGCAGGGCTAACCGCTTCAGATTCAGCGACGTACGACCAACTCTTTGCCGAAGAACTGCATGGCGTCGATTTCTTGAGCGGCGCGACGGCCGATGGTCCCACGGCGAACAAAGCCGCGATCGAGGCATTTCGTGCGCCATTTCCGCGGATTCGCGTCGAGCATGTCGAAGTGGCTGCTGCTGGTCCGTGGGCTGTAGGCGTCGCCGAGGTACACCTGCTGCACAAGGGGACCTGGGGCAAATGGGCACCGACGGGCAGAGCCCTTACCCTGCATGTTGGCCAAATTCTGCGATTTTCCGATGGAAAACTGGTGCAACGTTGGCAATACGCCGACGGCGATGAACTGGTCCAGCAGATTGAGAAATCGCCGCAGCCGTAACCTTTGGACTATTCGCCCTGCGCACAGGCCGCGGACTCCTGCCAGTCACGGCCAACCACAAGTAATTGCTCAGTAAGCCGTAGTGCATCCACCGGCCAAAGCCAACGCGGCCGCGGGCGGCGGGTACTGGCCAAGGGCCGACAAGTCAGCACGCGATTGATCCACTGTTGCGCAAGAGCGGAGCGGCCTTGCACCGCGCCGAGCAGGGATCCGCAAATCGCAGCATTGGTGTCGGTGTCTCCGCCCTGCAAAACGGTTGTCCGAATCGCCACTTCCAGCGGTGTGCTTTGGGCCAAGTGGAATAGCGCGTTTTGCAGCGCGATCAGCAGCCAGCCTTGGTGGGTGTCGAAATCCGTCGGCAGGCGCTCGCCGGCCGCCAGCACGGTAGCGTGCAGTGCGGGGTCCATGTCAGCGGACAAGGTCACGGCCTGCTCATACAGCGCTTTACTTTGAATCCCTTGACGAATTGCCCGCGCGATCAACAAGGCCCACAGCGCCGAAGCGTCGCCGCACACGGGATGGGGATGGGTGAGCGCGGCGTCGGCCCGGGCGAGGTTCTCCAGGGTCGGCTCGTCAAGCCAAGTGCCTAAAATACCAAGGCTTGCCACACGCATCAGGGCCCCATTGGCCTGAGACGTGGGATTGGCGGCGCGCGTGGCGGCTTGCGATGCTTGATTCAATTGAATATCAGCGAGTTTTACGCCTCCTAGGGACTGCCGTGTCGTCGCACCGATGTCAAAGGGGCGCGACTCAAGCCAGGCCACATAGGCCTGCGCTACGCCTTCGATGCCCATTTTCGGTCGGTGCACCAGGCTGCGGGCCAGGGCCAAGGCCATTTCGCTGTCGTCGGTCGGTTGCCCGGCCAAGGTGTGAAACGTTCCACCATCGGCTAGTAGAGCGGGGCCCCCGGGATACTCGTGGGCGATGCTTGCAGAACTGCGGAATTCTACGAGGCTTCCCAGAGAGTCTCCCGCCAACTGCCCCAGCATACAGCCATGGGCACGGCATAGCACCGCGGCACTGCGTTCGCCAACTCCCGGCCTAAAGCCCACAAGATCAAGAGGTTGCTTCTTCCATGGCTGCCCCTGCACCTGCGCCCAGGGGCGGGCTAGCAATTCGCGGGCAAATAGTGTCGAAGCACCGATAACAATGGACGTATTTGTCAGAGTGTTGCCCGTGTTGTCATAGCGAACGGGCTCGCCGCTAGTGCCGAGCAAAGTGCCGCCCACGCCTCGCAGCAGCGCGTGCCCGGCGATGAGGTCCCAACCCTTTGGACCTTGTAGAGAAGTGCCGGCATCCGCTTCGCCCACGGCGACCAAAGCTAGGCGGTAGGCAATGGACGGCATGGTCAAAAACCGCGCAGGTTCACAGCATTTTGCATTCTCTGCCGCTGCCGTGTCGGCCGCTTGGGACACCGCCACTGTGTGCTCAGGCCCGACGGCATCGGGCAGGGGCGCGCGAAAGTGCGGTTGTCCATTGCGAATGACGCCGCCACAACCCTCGGCCCAGGCGATCAAGTCGCCGCCTTCATCGGGCATGGCGTAGGCAAAGACCACGCCGAGGACCGGTTCGCCGTCTTGCAGCAGGCCGATCGACACGGAACTTCCGCGCCATCCCCTTAGATATGCGATGGTTCCGTCGTTGGGGTCCACCACCCATGTAGACGTGCAGGAGGGAGCCCCGGCGTGGTAGCCAGATTCCTCACCGCGGAAGTGCCAGTCGGGAAATTGCGCCAAAAGCGCTTTTCGAATAAGGAGTTCAGCTTCTAGATCGGCATCGGCATGGTCGCCATGACCGCGCGGGCCGCCGGGCCGCCAACGCTCCGCGTGCAGACGCGCGCCGGCCTGCTGAGCCGCCGCGATGGCCGCCTGAAGTGGTACATAGAGTGGACTATTAAATTGAATTTGCTGCATTTTATTGGAAAACCCCGCGGCGTGCCGATGCCCGCCTCCGCCGAACTGTTCTGCCAACGCGTTCACACGTGGCCCGACCGCTGGTTGCGACCGCAAACTGTACCGGATCTGCTGGTCACGCAGGCGCCATACAGCGCAAATGCCGCCCCGCTCAAGCGCGACGACATTGCCAACTTCTGTCGCAATATCAGGCGAATCAGCAGACAGCTGGACCGACCAAACGGGCACTTGGCGCAGGGAGCCTCGGCACGCCGTGCTGGCGTAACGCATTACTTCTATGCGTCTTTGTTCAAAAAGCGCCTGTCCGCTTGACACCGCTGCCGGGCGGTCCCGGTGCAAGGCGAGAATCGTGGTCGCGAGCAGTTCCGGGCGAACACAGCGTCGCAGCAAGGACTGCAATGGGCCGGCGTCTGGCAAGGTTTCACGATATAAATCAAGCTCTTCTATGTGCGCCAGCCACTCCGGCAAGGGCTGCGAACCGTAGCAATGTCGCCACGTCAGCACCGCACCGCACGTCGTCTGGTCCAGATGCACCACGTCGGGCAAGGCAGCCGCCGTCGGCACATTGGTCGCGTGGTGGTCGAGGACAAGAACGCCCGCTGCATTTGCCATAACCTGCCGCAAGTTCGCAAGGTTAGGGCAGACGTCTAGCAGCCAAACCTCGCGCCCCTGCAAACGGCTCAGCCGCCCCACCGGTGCCCCAGCGTCCTGGGGCGACAGGGTCACGCCTCGGCCAGCCTCGGTCAGCGCTGCCAAGGCGACTAGCGCGCTCGCCACGCCGTCTGGGCAACCGCGGTGATAGAGCAAAGCGACCGGTGGCCCCGAGCCGATGGCCGGTAGAGGGGATGGCAGTCCTAACTCAGCCAGAGGCAAAGACTTTGAGGGGCTGAGCTGTCCCGCGGGGGACGGCGGTAGTTGGGGAGTTGCCAAAGGAGCCCTTCAAGTAAAGCACTTGTTCTGTAAGGGTAATCGCCTGGCGGCGTTGACGGCGCGGAATTCCCGCACAAGCGTGCAGAGGACGAGCCAGTTTCTTAGGAGCCCTCAGAGGTAACTCAGTGAAACAACCTAACTATCGGCGCTGCTTGCCTAACCGCTCCGCCTCAGCCCGGGCCTCGACGCCACCGCCTTGGTCCCCCAGCGCCTCGCGACACTGGGCAAGTAGCTGTAGGGCCTGCTGATTGTGCACGTGCAGCCCGTGTTCGGCAAATAACGCGGCGGCTCGCTCCACGGCGCGGAGGGCAGGCCAAAGTTGGCCCAGGCGCAGCCAGCAGCCTCCTTGATTGACCAGAACAAGTGCTGTTAATTCAATAGGTCCCAGCGGTGCAAGCACGGCCAGCGCATCGGCGTACAGGTTGTCAGCGTCGGCCAGGTGCCCACGATCCAGCGCCAAATTACCGAGCACTAACAAGGCAGAAGCGCAATGCAGGACATCGCCACGCATTTGATGGGTCGCCAGGGCCAGCAGGAGCCAATGTTCGGCCTGCTCGTGTTTGCCCAAGCGCAGCGCGCAGGTACCCATCATCGCCTGGATCTGCCCCAAGGCCATTTGACCCAGGTCGTTGATATCTGCTAGAGAGTTGGCGTATTCCAGCAGAATTTGCCCTTGGCGCAGGACGGATTCCCGTTCGCCTTGGCGGCCTAGCAAGGCCAATTCCCGCGCATGCAAGAGCAGTTGCAGTCCGGTGTGATCGTCCGACTGGTAGGGCGGCTGACTCGGCAGGGGCGGAACGACGCGGCGGGCCAGCGTCAACTGAGCCTGGGCGCTGCGCAGGTCGCCCGAAAGGCCTAGCAACTCGGCCATCGCTAGGTGCAGGCGCAGGCGCAAGGGGTGGTCCAAGGGCAGGTCAGTATCAGCAATGATTCCCTGTGCTTCAGCCAGAGGGCCCCTAGCCATATCCAGCCATCCGCAGCGCAGCGCCCACTCCGCCCGCCGAAGCAAAGCCTCCAGCCACGGCTCAGGTTGCCCTGAAGACGTCAAAAGCGCCGTCGCCCTGGCCAGGTGGTGGTCCCTCTGCCGCGCGGTCTGCGCCGCCGCCGCACTTTCCCAGGCCAGACGCGCCGCATCGCCCAGGCGCCGGGCTGCCATGTACAGCCGCGTTGCATCCTCGCGGGTCGATTCCCGTCGCGGTCCACACTGTTCTAGGGCCATGGCTACGCGCGCTTGCAGTTGACGCCGCGTCCGTTTGGCAAGGCTCGCCAGAAGCGTATCGCGCGCCGCAAGCGTTCCCAGCCGCCATTCGTCAGGTCCGCCAGCAATTGCGCCGGATTGCTGCAGTCCGTAGAGCATACCAGCCTCCGGCTCCCGCCCCAGGACCGCTGGCAGCAGGGCGGGGTACCCCGGCGGCGCCACCGCCAGAATCAGCATGATCTGCGCCGATGGGCTGTGATCTTGCAGGACAACTGCGGCCGGCAGAACCGGAATTTCAGCGGACGTGCTTGTCGCGCCGCTCACCAAGGGCAGAGGCACGACCAAGCCCGCACGCGCATGGGGCAAGCCTAGACCGCGCAGTAGGGCGTCAGCAAAGGCGGGCACAGACGCGAAACGCTTGCCGGGGTCTAGGCTTAGCCCCTTGGCCAAGGCCTCAATCGCCCGCAGTGGCACGCCGGATCGCGCCAGTTCCGTCACGGGCAGATCGGCACCTTGATGCCAGTGCGGCCGCGTTGGCCTTTGCCCTGTCAGCAGTTCTACAGCCATGATTGCTAAGGCGAATTGGTCCGACGCAGGGCTCGGCGGCTCCCGCTGCAGTTCCGGCGCTAGGTAGGCTGCCGTACCCTGACTCAGCGCCCGGTCGGCCAGCGCAAAGTCGCGGCGGGCCAAGCCAAAATCCACCAGCTTGAGCTGAGTGCCCCGGGTTTGATCATCGCGGACGATGGCGTTTTCGGGCTTGACGTCGCAATGCAGCACGCCGACGTCGTGGGCGTGTCCAAGTGCGGACGCCAACTGAGCAATCCACAAGGCTCGGTCGAGAGGCTGCGGCAGCCCGGCGCGCAGGCACTGCCGCAGAGACTGACCCTTGACCAACTCCATCGTGATGTAAGGCGGCGTGCCGAAACCGAAATGCGGCGCGATCTGCCCCACGCCATGGACCACGGCCACATGAGGATGTACCACGCGGGCCACCGCTCTGGCTTCGGCGAGAATGCGCTGTAAGTCTTTGTCCGTACGCCCAAAAAGCACCTTGATGGCGACATCTCGCTGCAGTTGACCATCGTGGGCGCGGTAGACGGCGCCCATTCCTCCCTGGCCAATGAGTTGAATAATCTGCAGATTGTCGGCAATCCAACTCCCATCGGGCAGCTTCGGTGGCGTCTGGCGCGAGGTCGCAGGCGGCAGATTCGGCGGCGGCAGGGACATATGCAGCTCCAGGTCCGCGAGCAGGCGCGGCAGCAGCGATCATGCCCACCCAACCCTGCATGACGCAAGAGGCCGGCGAATTCCCCAATTTGGCAAGGCGCGCTACACTGTAGGCCGCGCGGGGTGATTGTGGCCCCAAGTCGCCTAGGTGGAGGTACGTGAAGGTCTTTTCCCCAATCCCGTTGCGGACCCTGGCGCCCAACGCCATCACGGCATCGGCGCTCAGTTTCGGCCTTTGTTCCGCGGTGTTGAGCCTGACCGGCGGCGATCTCCGAATCGCCGCGTGGTTTATCCTGCTGTCGATGTTGCTCGACAAGCTCGATGGCAGCGTGGCCCGTGCGGTGCGTGGCCAGAGCGAATTCGGTGTGCAATTCGACTCCTTTGCCGACAACATCGCCTTTGGCGTCGCTCCGGCGGCCTTGGTCTACCAGGTCAGCGGCAGCGTCGCACCGGCGATCTGGGGCAGCAGTGGCCATGCACTAGGCGTGTCGGGACACTGCCTCTTGGCAGCAATCTGCTTATTTTACGCGATGTTGACTACCGTTCGTTTGGCGCGATTCAACGTCACGACTACCGACATCGGCCCCTATGTTTTCCAGGGCTTGCCATCGACCATGTCCGGCGGCGTTGTCGCCTGTTCGTACTTGGCGCTCGGTGATCTCAAGGCACTAACGCCGGAAATTCTACAGTGGTTTCCGGTAGTTCTGGCAGTCTTGGCTTTGCTGATGGTGAGCAATCTGCCGCTGCCAAAGCTCAAGTTCAGCACCGGGTCCATGCCGGCGCGCATCTTCAAGATCAGCGGGGCGGTCATCGTCTACGGCGCGGTGTTGGCGCGGACGGGTTATGTGGCTGTCACGATTCTCATCTTTGGCTACATGGTCGTGGGCTTTGGCTGGCTTGGCCCGCGCCTGATGGGCCCTGAACGGTCGGCCCACTAATCCATGCCTGCTTTGACCCTGCGCACGCCGGACGGCGTCCAACTCAGCGCCCGCAAAACGGGTTTGCTGCACGGCCCCGTCGTTGTCCTGTGCGACGGCATTGGCTGTGACGGCTACATTTGGCGCTACCTGCGTCCCTGGCTCGAAGAACGCAGTCAAGTCATTCACTTCCATTATCGAGGTCACGGACTTTCGGCGATTCCGGAGGATGCCTCCACCTTGACCGTGCACCAATGCGCGCTGGACGTGTGGACCGTCATCGATGCCTTGACCGCCGATCATCGCGATCAACCCGTTATTTTGATGGGACATTCCATGGGCGTTCAGGTGATTCTGGACGCAGCTGCCCAGCACGCCTCGCGGGTGCGGGCTTTGGTGCTGATCTGCGGCGCCTTTGAGCGCCCCCTGGATACTTTTCAGGATTCCGATACAGCCGCCAAACTGCTGCCCATTTTGTCGGGCGCGGCGTTTCGCTGGTCCCAGGGGCTGCGCGATCTGTGGCGGCGGGCGGTGCCGACCGAATTCTCGTACTGGATGGCCGTTGCTACGGAAATCAACGGCAAAATGATCCGCCGCGACGATTTCCTGCCCTACCTGCGCCACATGGCCCGGATGGATCCCCTCGTCTTTGTTCGGTTTCTTGAGTCCGTGGCCCAGCATTCTGCGCGGACCTTCCTGCCGGACCTGCCGATGCCGGCCTTGGTCGTCGCCGGTCGGCGCGATCACTTCACGCCGGAGCGCTGTTCGCGGGAAATGGCGAAACTTCTGCCCATGGCTGAACTCTGTATTGTTCCGGGAGGTTCGCACACAGCGCCGCTTGAACTGCCGGAGCTGCTCGAACTTCGCTTGGCCGATTTTGGTCGCTGCCACCAACTCTGGTGACCACCACAGCGGCCCCAAAGCCAGGTTCGCGTGAAAGGGGCGCGTGGTCGTGGGGCAGGGGCCTTGGCAACGATCACACGTCGTAGAAGATGGAGTCGTGAATCTTCAGGAATGCATTGAGGATTCGCTGCTCTTCGTCGCTCAGATCGTCCAGCTTGACGCCGGCTCCCGCGCGCGTGTGGTGCCCCTCGGCATCAAACGGCCGCGTCCAGCAAACGGTGGCGTGTTTGTGGAAGACGTGGTCCGATCCCGGAATCGAAAAGCGCACTTCGATCTTGTCGCCCTTGCGCAAATGTTCGTCGGTGGCAATGAACAGGCCTCCAGCCGAAATGTTGGCCATCAGTCCGACGAACAGCTTGTGATCGCTGGCGACGCCGACTTGAATATCAAAGTGTTTTCGCAGTGTTTCCCTGCGATCCTGAGGCGCGGAGCCTTGATTGCTATGGCCCTTGTTCATCCTGGCTCCGTGATCGTGGCGGGCGAAGGCTGCCTGCCGTTGGGGGGGAAGTAACGAAAAAATGCGCGCAATGCTAGGGCCCCGTGGCCCGCTTCGACCCGCGCCGCGGCCATGAGCCACAGGCTATGTATTGCCGAACGATCTGTGCAAACCCCAAAGAAGCATTGATATTTACCGCAACTAGCTAGACGAGCCGTTGCCGACGTGGACGCGCAGCAGATTGCGGCCCAAGAGGAACAAATCACCATTGCGAATCGGCATTTCCTGCTTGATCCGCAAGAAAGTGCCGTTGGAACTGCCGAGGTCCTTGAGAAAAGCGCGCCCTTTGCGATCGCTGATCACCGCGTGCGAGCCCGAGACAAAGCCGTCCTTGGGAAACAGGATGTCGCCGCGCTCACGGCCCAAGAAAACGTCTTGATTTTGCAAGAGATAGGCGTTGGCGACCTGACGCTGCAGGCCCATCTGGCTCAGGCGTCCCCACACCCCGCGGGCGATCGGCCAACCCACGCCCTCGGCCGAGCCGCGGCTGTTGTTCTCGCTCACGAGGCGGTCAATCCGTTCAAAACGAAGGACTTCTTGGCCCACACGCAGCAGATCGCCGTGGTGAATTTCCACGGGCGTTGTGATTCGCAGGTAGGTTCCGTTTGCAAAATCAAGGGGTTTAAGGCTAATGCCGCGATCGCTGGCTTCGACGATGCAATGCTCGCGGGCCAGAAAGCCGTCGTCCGGAAAGCGCAGTTGGCAGGATTGCCCGCGGCCGATGCGATTGCTGCCCGTATTTAGTGGGAATTGTGAGGATTCCGCGCCCGTGTCGTCGATCAACGCAATGTAACCGACGCGTTCCGGGCGGGCCGTTGCCAAGGGCGTGGGCGCTCGCGTTATGGCCACAGCAGCGCCACAACGCCCACAATACGGGAGGTTGGCTGGGACGGCCCCACCGCAGGAGGCACAAGAGGTCGCCGGGGGCGGCGTGGATTGAGCCTGGGCAGCGGCAGAAAAGCTTGGACCGGCGAAGACTTGTGGAGGCATCCCACCGGCGCTGGTGGATGATACCGTCGCGGCGCGTGCCTCACCGACTGGAGGCGGCAATGGGCGGCCGACCCGCGTCGATGCCAGCGGGGGCCGGGAGCGGGGCGAAGCGTCGGCAAATTCCTGGGCATTTCCGCCAGGAGACCCGCCGGAAAAGTCTGAAAAATCAGCAGGATGGTCGGTTCCCCTCGGTGGAGGGCGTGGCACGCGGCGAACGGTTCCTGCATCGACACCGGACGAAGGTGGTGCGGGGGCAGGGGCTGCGGGAACTGCGGGCGATTCCTGTGGAATCTCGGGATCGACTTCGCGTGGCCGAAATGCGGGCAGTGAACCAGAGCCCAGATTGCTGCGCGGCGTGGCGGCTGCGGCTGGAACCCCTGCACCGGGTGACAGATTGAGCGGCAGAGTCACCATCAGGTCTTCAGAATAACCTGGATTTGTAGGTGAATCAGCTGACGCTTTGGCGTAATCGCCTGTTCGCTGGGCTGACGCGGCGCCGGGCGCTGAGCCTTGGCCAAGGCCTGCTTGGGGACGTGCTGAAGGAACTGTAGACCTCATGCCTGGTTGAGGCAGAGTGCCGGGGCCAGGGGTCGGCGGTGGAATGTGCGGAATGTAATCCGTAGCCGTCGGCTGCGCAGACGGGGTAGCCGAGGACGCGTTGCGCGGCGCCGGCAGGGGCGGCGGCGGTACAACGGGTACAGATCCGCGCAATAACGAGGGATTGGTCGGTAATCGCACGGGCGGCAAGGGAATCGGCGGTGGCGGTATGGATGGTGGCGGTATGGTTGGTGGCGGTGCGAACGGTGGCGCTCCAGCCGGTGCATCGGCTCCCGCCCCGCCTGACGGGATCGTCGGTCGGACGGCCGGAACCTTCGGGGCCTGGGCTGCCCCGGGGCCGGTGGCGGTCTGTCGGGCTTCTCCTGCGGGCATGGCTGCGCCACATCCCAGGCAGAATCGGTACTTCCCTTCGTTTGATCGGCCGCAACGCGGGCAGGTCACCATGGGCCAACGCTCCTCAATCCCACAGGGTTGCTACCCTTGCTGGCGTTCAGCGTCAAGCGGGATGAGGTACCCCGCGGACGCTTCGCCACACTTTCTCACAGGTCTGTTGAGGACCGCCAGCCCTGTGTCGTGCGGCGCTAGGGACATCATGTAAAGTCAGGGCTTTGCCGCCATGGCCCCGCGGACCGGCGGGACCGAGTTCGCGTCGACTGGCGCGCGTTGCCGGCGCCAATTTGATCGATTGCCCGCAAAGGGTTGGCAAGTGCCGTCACGTTGGGCTACAACACGCCCCGGATGCGTCGGCGTATTACCCCCTGACGCGGAGATAGCTATGGCCATCACGCTGCGAACCTACATCATCCTCGACAGCTTGCAACCGCAACTGGCGTCATTTATTGGCAAAACGGCGAGAGGCTTCCTTCCTTTGCCCAACATGGCCGCGCTCTACGTCGAGATCGCGCCGGGCATTGCCGTCAACCGAATTACCGATGTCGCCCTCAAAGCTACGACAGTGGCTCCGGCAATTCAGGTGGTAGAACGCGCATTTGGCTTGCTCGAGGTGCACGACGCCGACCAGGGCGCGGTGCGCAGTGCCGGCAAAGCGATCCTTGCTGACCTCGGCGTGGCCGAAGAGCAGCGGATGAAGCCAAGAATTGCAACAAATCAAGTGATTCGCGCCATTGAGCCGTACCAAGCCCAGATCATCAACCGCGACAGCAGCGGCAACATGATCTTGCCGGGGGACAGCCTGTTCATTCTGGAAACAGAACCAGCAGGTTACGCAGCCTACGCGGCCAACGAGGCGGAAAAGGCGGCCAACGTTAAACTCATTGAAGTTCGCCCCTATGGCGCCTTCGGTCGGTTGTGGATGTCCGGCAGCGAAAGCGAAATCGACTCGGCCCGCGCTGCGGCAATTGCCGCGATCGAAGGCGTGCAGGGCCAGGAAGGCAAGAAGTAGTTCAGCGAAAGCCGCGCCACCTTTGGGCAATCGTCCCCTAGGCGCGGTCGAATCGTTCTGGAGCGCTCGGCAACGGGCCTGCGGAATGACCGAGTCGCTGTTCCGTCAACCATGCGAATCCGTTCGCATCTACAAGTGGTAACCCCAAGGGAGAAAGCAAATGGCAGACGCACTAGGTTTGATCGAAACTCGCGGCTTTGTCGGACTCGTCGAGGCTGCTGACGCCATGGTCAAGGCCGCCAAGGTCGAACTCGTTGGTTATGAAAAGATTGGCGGTGGTTACGTCACCGTGATCGTGCGCGGCGACGTGGCAGCGGTCAAGGCAGCGACGGAAGCCGGTGCCCGTCAGGCCGAGCGCGTGGGCGAACTCGTGTCCGTGCACGTGATTCCGCGTCCGCACGGCAATGTCGACGCCGTCCTGCCCTTGGGTCGTGGTCCGGCCAAGAACGACGTCAAAGCTCCGTAGTTCTTGACGTTTTCGCTCGCGCAGCTGCGGTTCGATATGCGACCACGGGCGACGTAGGTGCCAAGCCGGCGTGCTGCAGGCGGCCATGTCCGCAACAGGCCCCCCGTGGGCCCGCGCAGCCTGGCGCGATCGGGAATTCGGTCGCCGCGCGTTTTGCGTGCTGGGCGGTCAGGGTTGCCCGCGCCGTTGGCGTGGATTGTTTAGGCGTTTCAGTTGGTTCTGGCGCTGAAGACTTTCCCGCTGCGGCCGCGGCAGAGCCACGGAATCGGGTGACCAACGGGAGGTAGCAATGCTGCTAGGCAAGATCATCGGCACGGTCGTTGCGACCAAGAAAGAGCCTGAACTCGTGGGCTTGCGCCTACTCCTGGTGCGCGAACTCGACGCCAAGTGGCAGGCCACCGGCAAGGTCATCGTTGCTGTGGACGCGGTGGGCGCTGGGGATGGAGAAACCGTCCTGTTTGCTGCGGGTTCCAGTGCGCGCTTGACGGCGGCGACCAAGGACCGGCCCGTCGACCATGTGATCATGGCGATCGTCGATACCGTGACCGCGTCAGGCAAGGTTGTGTACGAGAAGGATTCGGCTTACGACGACCCCAGCGATCGGGCGGAATAACCTTGTTGATTAAAGGAGTTCTGCCATGATGGACGAAGCCCGAATCAACGCCATCGTCGCCGAAGTGGTCCGCCGATTGCAGCCTGCTGCAGCCGGCGCTGGCTCTGGACCGACGATCCGCGTTCCCCGGCATTTCACCGGTAAAAACGGGATGTTTGAGGAGATGGACCACGCGGTCCAGGCTGCCCGCGACGCCTACGATCAAATGCACCAGCAACCCGTGCACGTGCGGCAGCGCGCGATCGAAAACATGCGCCGGTGGACCCTGCAGAACCTTGAGGAAATGGCCAAACGGGCTGTCGAGGAAACGGGGCTTGGCCGCATTGCCGACAAGATCGAAAAGAATCGATTGGTCGCCAACAAGACGCCCGGCATGGAAATCCTCATGCCCGCAGCCCAAACGGGCGATCACGGTCTGACCCTCGATGAGTACGGGCCCCTGGGCGTCATCGGCTCGATTACGCCGACGACCAATGCCACGGAAACCATTCTCAATAACGCCATCAGCATGATCGCGGGCGGCAACACGGTGGTGTTCAACGTCCATCCCAGCGCCAAGAGGACCCTGGCGTGGTTTACCGAAAAACTCAATCAATGCTGCGTAGAAGCGGGCGCGCCCGACAACATGATGACCATGTTGACCGAGCCGACGATTGAAACGGCGCAGGCTCTGATGAAGCACCCCGGCATTCGCTTGATCGCGGTCACAGGGGGCGGTCCCGTCGTCAAAGCAGCGCTGAATTCCGGCAAGAGGGCGGTCTGCGCGGGGCCCGGCAATCCGCCCGCAGTTGTTGATGAAACGGCCAACCTGCGTCAGGCGGCTCGCAACATTATCGACGGCGCGAGCCTGGACAACAATATCGTCTGCATCGTCGAAAAAGAAATCATTGCCGTAGCTTCCATTGCCGATGAGCTCAAGCGGCAGCTCGTCAGCGAGGGCGCGTATGAGGTCAAGGGCACAGAGCTCAATGCGCTGGAAAAGCTTTTGATTATCGATGGTCACGTCAATCGCAAGTATGTCGGCAAGGATGCCAAGGTGATCCTGCGCGACGCGGGCATCCAAGTCAGCGGCGACCCGCGGATTGGTTTTGCCGAAGTCAGCGAGGACCATCCTTTCGTCCAGCTGGAAATGCTGATGCCGATCCTGGGCTTCTTCCGCGTTCCGGATTGGGAGCAGGCGGTGGCGGCGGCCGTGCGCGTCGAACATGGCTTTCTCCACACGGCGACCATGCACTCCATGGCGATCGACCGTTTGGACCGGATGGCTAAGGCTGTCAATACCTCGATTTTCGTAAAGAATGCGCCAAGTTTTGCGGGCCTCGGGCTACGTGGCGAGGGCTATACCGCCTGGACCATCGCCGGCACGACTGGGGAAGGGTTGACCAACGCCCGCACCTGGACCAAGCAACGCCGCTGCACCTTGAGCGGATTTTTCCGAATCGTTTAGCGATTTTGACTGCGGCTTCTCCGGTGTACTTCCCCAGTCCGAATTCGTCCAAGGTCTGAAATGCCCGCCATCGATCACGAAACCCTTGCCGGGATTGAGCTTAGTCAGGTGCCCGCCGGCCTGTTCGTGCTCGACGCCTTGGCCAAGGAAGCGGCGGTGCAGATTTTGGTCGCCAGTGACATCGATCCGGGGCATTTTCTGATTCTTTTCGGCGGCGACCTGTCCAGCGTCGAGTCGGCGCTGCAACGGGCGATGGCCGAGGCGGGGCCGGAGTTGTGCGAGTCGCTGCTCTTGCCCCAGGCGCATCCTGGCCTGCGCGCAGCATTAGACGGCGAAATGCAAACGTTTTCGGCGGCGCAAAGCAGTGATTCCTCCCTCGGCATTGTGCAGTGCCACACGGTTCTCGGCACGCTGGCTGCGGTAGATCGCGCGCTCAAGATCGCGGAAACGCAGCTGATTCGCCTGCGCTTGGCCTCGGAGTTGGGTGGGCAGGGCCATGCCGTGTTGACCGGCGAGCAGTTCGATATCGAAGCGGCCCTCGACGCAGCGCAAACCGGAGCCCCGACCGGTGTGAACATCGTCACGCGACGAATTGCTCGTCCTGCCGCGGAAGTCTATGTTGCTGCAGCACAACGTCGCTTTGGTCGCCTTGCAGCTTTCGAGCCGTAGGGACCGCGTGCGCTTGCTGCTGCTGCTCGATGCTTGAACGGCAACGGGCACAGAGTTTGCTCGTTTTTTCATCCGGTTCCTGGGGGACGTTGTTTGACGCCAGGAGCTTGGCTGCGCGGGCGAAGGTGGTGCGACTATGGGACCCCTTCAGGTTAAACCCCTGGAAAGACGTGGTTTTCTTGCCGGTGCTGCTTGCCTCATGGCTGCGCCTGTGGTCGTGGCCTGTCGGCGCGTGAGTTCTCAAGCCGCCCAGGGGGACTCGAAGTCACAACCGCCTGATACAACGGCTGAAGTGACATCAGGGACCCAGATTGGTCAATGGCTGGTGCCTGAGGGTACCCTGCTTTCCCCCACGGATTTCGCGCGGTTACTGGCTGTGATGGACGCGCTGGTGCCCGGCGACGCGTCGTCTGCTGGCGCGACGCTGACCCACGCTGCTTGGTATTTGGACCAGCTTTTGGGCGCATTTCGCACTGATCCTCCGCGGATATACGCAGGGGGCCCATTTTCCGGGCGGCATGGCGGTCTGGACGGCTTTGCCCATTTCCAGCCGCTGACGCGCGTCGAAACCCTGCGCTGGCGCACTTTCCTGGAGGGTTCCAAAGGGTTGCCTGAGCGCGAGTGGAATGGCCCGGTGATCGGCCTGCTGCAGCGCTATCAGACGGGCCTGGGGGCGATTGCGACGTCGGCCCAAGCTAAGTATTCAAAAGAACTGGTGGACCTGTCGCGTGATGAGGTCAACGCCCTGCTCGACGACGCCGATGCGGACTTTGTCCAGATGGCCTACGAGCACGCCGTGGAAGGCACCTACGGCGACCCGGTGTATGGTGGCAACGCGCAACTGCTGGGCTGGAAAGCCATTGATTATGAAGGCGATCGTCAACCCGTTGGCTACACAGCGCGGCAGATGTCGCACCCTGAGGAGGGCTAGCTATGCCCCAGTCCTTTGACGCCATCGTCGTCGGTTCGGGCGCTGGCGGAGGCATGGCCGCCTACGTTCTGGCGAAAAACGGCTGGAAAGTCGCGCTCATCGAGAAGGGGCGCAACGCCTATCCGACCCTGGCTCAGCCGGTGTTGCGTGGCTCCCTGTTTGGCAATGACGAAGTGCGAAATCGCCGTTCTTACGGTTTTCACGACGCTTTTATCGAGCCCCGCACCTATCGCGCTGACCCTACGGCTGTAGCCCAACCGGCAGCGATTCAGCCCTTGGGTGTCACTGTGGGCGGCGGGACAGTCTTTTACGATGGCGATTGTCCCCGTGTTCAGGCCGCTGATCTGAAACTACTTTCCACGTTTGGGCCGGTCGCAGGTGCCAACATCGTCGATTGGCCTCTGACCTACGCCGAGTTGGCTCCGCACTACGACCAGGTCGAACAACTGATAGGTGTCCAAGGGTTAGCCGGAGCCGATCCCTTCGCCGAGCCGCGCAATCCGTACCCCATGCCGCCAGGCCGCCGCCCCAAGGCAGCCAGCCTGCTATCGGCTGGAGCAAAAGCGCTTGGATTACATCCACATCCGATGCCAATGGCCAACAACTCTATCGCGTATCGGGGACGTCCCGCCTGCGTGGACTGCGGCTTTTGCCATTGCGGTTGCCCTATTGACGCCAAGGGCTCCACCGCCGTCACAGTCATCCGCGACGCGCTCCTCACGGGCAATCTCACTTTGATGGCAGAGACTTGCGTGACAAAGGTGCTGGTCAACGATGCTGGCGACCACTGCACCGGCGTTACAATTCTCGGCCCGGACGGCAGCTCGGCCACGCTAACCGCCAAGCATGTGGTCGTAGCAACAAATGCCATTGAAACGCCACGGCTTTTGCTGGAGTCGGCGACCCCAAATCGGCCAAGCGGACTTGGCAATAGTAGTGGAGCCCTTGGGCATAACCTTATGTTTCATATCGTCTTCTCGGCCATCGGCGTCTTCGACTCGGAAATTCGCTCCTACCGCAGCCGAGTCGTTACCCACGCGCTGGGCGATTTCACTGTGCCCGACGGGAGTTCCGACTGGGTGCGCGGCGGCTATGTCGAACTAGGCGGGCAGATCCAACCCATCGAAGAGGGCACCAAGTACCCGCGCGCCATGCACAAAGCGCTGATGACCAAGGGGCCCTATCGACGGCGAATCGCGTCGGTATCGATGATGGGCGAGGACCTGCCCCAATCGCAGAACCGTGTGGAACTCGATGAAAAAGTGCGGGATGTCTATGGCCGCCCGGTCCCGAGAATTACGTACGTCCGCCACGCCCACGACCAGGCAGTGGTCGACCGTTACATGCCGAAACTCATGGCGATTGCCACGGCGGCGGGGGCGCTCAACGCCATGCCGATTGACTTTGTTCAGCAAGATGGAATGCCGGACACCAAGCACCTGCTAGGCACGGCGCGGATGGGCGATGACCCCCAGAATTCGGTGACAGATCGCTGGGGTAGGGTGCATGACCTCGACAACCTGTGGCTGGCCGACGGCAGTGTGTTTCCGACCTCGACGGCCTTCAACCCGACCTTGACCCAGCAAGCGCTGGCCCACCGGATGGCCTGCTATCTCGTTGATCCGTCAGGGCTTGGTCAGGTGCTGCCATGAAAGCGCGTTACCTATTGAGTGCCGCCCTGCTGCTGGCGGCCGGTGCGCTTTGGGCCGATACCGCGACGGATGATTTGGCCAAAGCCGGGATTGGTGCAGACTTGGCAGTTACTCCAGCTTGCGGCCAGTGCCATCTCGAGATTGCAAAAGATTTTGCGCGGTTGTCGACACATTCCTTGCTATACGACTGCAACCGGTGTCACGTGGTCGCCGATGCGCTGGCGGGCAAGGGGCACGCAACTTCGACGACCTGCGCCGAATGCCACAGTGAGAAAAGCCATCCAGATTCAGCGGGTTGTCAGAACTGTCATGCTGTTCATGGCTCGCGCAATGCGGCGTTGATCCGCGATGCGCTGGTCATTGCGCAGACCGTGACCGCCGTGGACTATCAACTGCCGTTGGGCAACGATCCCCAGGGCCTAGCGCACGGTGGGCGCGGAATCTGTGAGACGTGCCACACAAAGACAAAATATTACAGCGCGTTGGCTCTAGGGGCCCCTCACCCGACGGCCTACTGCGGTACCTGCCACGACCACCAAGCTGGCTTTGCGGGCGGGGAGCCGTTTTGACGAGCCCGAGGTGCGCCGAAAGCCTGGCAGTAGATGTTGAAATTCGCAAGGATCCCTCAAAGTGAAGTCTTTGTTTGTCAACATTATTCTTTGCGTCGTCGTTCTTGGTACGTTTCTGCTTATTCCATCAGCATATGCCGGGTCCAAGCGGCCAAAGGTGTCCCATCGCGCCCGCGTCCACCGTGGGCATCGCCCGCCGTCGTTCACCGCCGACTCACCGCCGGGCCAGTGCAGCTTGCGTCGTAAGCCGGCGCTATTCCGAGATAACCAGGCCACGTTCGCGGCGCGCCACCACATTTCTCTGCCTGAACTGCGGCACCTCAATGGGCTTTCGGTGGACGAACCGCTGCGGCACCGGCACAATTACGTTGTTGCGCAAGGAGAAATTGGCGAACGTTTGGTGTCTGGCGAGTCCTTGGGGCCGAGCAATGCGGCGCTCATCGTCGTCGACCCCTCGCGCGCTTGGGGGCAACCGCATGTGGTTGCGGCCCTGCGCAATGCGGCGGCGCAGGTGCAGACCGTGGCACCAGGGCCGCGGCTAGCTGTCGAAGATATCTCAATGCCTAAGGGTGGTTGCATGGCGCCGCACCGAGAGCACCGCGGGGGGCTGGAGGTCGACGCCGGGCTGTTCCATCACCAGGAATACAAGCACTTGCATGCCGGTACCGCAGGCAGCATGGACGTACGGCGCGAGTGGCTCTTTCTGCGGGCCATTGAAAACACGCACCATTTACGCAAGGTGCTGTTGGACCGGCGTTTGATCGGGCGACTGCGCAGCCACGCGCAGAAGTTGGGCGAACCTGCCCAGGTAATTCGCGCTTGGTTTGGTCGCGGTGGCCTATTTCGTCCTGCAGCAGGCCACGACAATCACACGCATTTGCAGTTTCATTGCCCCAAGGCGGGGTGTGGTCGGCCCGCGCAAGTTGACCTGCCGGAAGCCACCACGGCGGAGGCGGCGCCTGCCCAGACCGGGGCAAAACCCGCCAAACCGTAAAGTCTATCGTTACAAAGGGTTGACTGAGTGGGCCCCAGGGCGGCTGGGGGCGATGGGATTGGGCTGTGAATCTGCAGAAACCGCTTGGTGCAAGCGGACTTTACTCTAAGGGCCCCTACTAGATTCGCGAGGGTTCGAAACAACTAACTAGCTGAAATAGCAGCCAATTTCAATAGAGGCTGTGCCTGTAGGACCTGCAAGCGCCGCCCCTGTCCAGAAATCCACATCTTTTTGCGGAAGTCAGCCAACACGCGGCACAGCGTCTCAGGCGTCAGCGCCAGCGACCGCGCGACGTCTCCCTGCGTGAACCCATGGGCGCTTGCCAGCCACTGCGGCAGGGTTTGCACCATGAACCGGGCAACGCGTTCTTCGGCACGGCGCGAAGCAAATTCAGCAACTTGTCCACGCAGGCGGTCTGCGTCTTCGCCGAGTAATCGCAGTAGCGCCAGGGCCAAGCCAGGCTGTTCCGGGAGCAGCAAACGCAGGGAAGTGGCTGTCGCGGTGCAGCATTGGACCGTGCCACAGGCGGTCGCCGTAGTCGCGTGATCGCCGCCAAACAGCGCATTGGCACCGATAACGCCGCCAGAGCCAAGGAAATCAAGGAGAATTTCAGAACCGTCGGCTAGTACGCGGGTCAGGCGCACCGACCCCGACCGCACAAAGAAAACGCGTTCTGCGCCATTGCCTTGCACGCACAAGGTCTGGCCAGCTCGGTAGGTCCGGCGGGTCATCGCGGCCGAGACAGTCACCCAGCTCGACGCGTTTTCCGGGCCTTCAAAGTGCCTAGCACGGACCGGACAGTTGGTGCAATTGTGTGGTTCTACTGTCTTTTCGCTGGTAGGATTGGCGAGTGTCGGCCCCATGGCATCCCCAAGCGCGCGTGCGCGCCGGCCCAAACGCGAACAACGCTGCACAAGCCGGTGCTTGCAAGCGTGCGCGTCCGGTCGCTCTGCGTCAAGCAAAGGGCGGCGAGTGATTCGGCAGCGGTCAGGCGTGTCCGTGCCCAGACGCCAAGGCGCGCGCCCGCGGTTGCCACCCGGCAGCATCAAGCCAGGCACCAAAGACGGCCTGGGCTGCTGCGTGATTGGATGCGGCCCTCTGCCTTGTTTCTGCTGCGATTTCTGCCGCAGCATCCGGGCCCAGCACCGTCGCCAACTGCGCCGCGTGAACGCGCAGCCAACGATCGACCAACCGCGGGTCGACCTCCAAGTGAAACTGCAGACCATAGGCACAGGTACCCAATCGAAAGGCTTGGTGATTGCAGGTGGGCCCCGTAGCTAGCAGCTCGGCGCCATCGGGCAGGGCGAACGTGTCGCCGTGCCACTGGAAGACGCGTCCTGCGCTACCAAGGGGGCGGAGAACCGGGTCGAGTTGGCCCGCAGACGTCAAACTAAGCGGAGTCCAGCCCAATTCTGGTACATTGCGTCCCACCTGGGCCCCATGCGCGTGCGCTAGCAGTTGAGCGCCCAGACAAATGCCGAGCACAGGCATCGCCTGCGCGCACGCCTGACGCAAAAGTGTTTGCTCCGTGCCGAGATGGGGGTGCTTTTCGACGTCGTCGACGTTCATCGGCCCACCGAGCACGATCAGCGCGTCGTACCCGTCCAACTCCGGCATGGCGTCCGGTTCACGGCCGAAATTCACGTAACGGATTCGTATCTTTCGCGAACGCAGCAATGGGTCAAGGCTGCCGAGCGGCTCATAGGCGACATGCTGGAACACCAGGACCCGACGCATCCTCTGCCTCGCAAGCCATGTAATCGGCTGCAGCTTCGCTACCTTGCGGGCAGTAGCCTTGGCCGTCAAGTTTCGCTAGAGCCGGGAACTAGCCGCCCAATGCGGAAGCTGGGCGAAGGCGCATTGATTTTATTGCAGTTCCTTGCTATCAGGCCCGCGCGCTTGCACCACGGCGCTTGCCCGCGTACCGTCCAAGCCTTGATGCGTGCAGGAGGATTGATTGGCACAAAGTCGGCGCCCACCGTGCAGTCTTGGTCAGATGCGCCTATCGCCGCCAGCGGTCTGGTGTCTGTTGGTGATAAGTGTATTGAGTTCAATGGGTTGTGCTAGAGGGCTCCTTAGGCTAGGCCCTGCCAGCGCCGATGTTGTCAGCAAGCCTGTGAGCCTGTGCCCGCCGAACAAGAACGTGCAACAAATCGGCCGGTTGGCGTATCGCGGTGGGGTTGTCTTGACTTGGCCGGGCCGCACCTTTGGTGGCTGGTCCGACTTGGCAATTACCCAGCAAGGTCAGAATCTTCTTGCGATATCGGACGAGGGCCATTGGCTGTCCGCCCGCTTGAATTGGTCCAACGCAGGTCTGACCGCCCTGCACGATGGCCGGCTGGGTGTGCTGCCCGGCGAAGACTGCCCGGGCAAATTAGCTTGTGATAGCGAGTCTTTCGCCCTGATGCCAGATGGCTGGCTCGTCGGCTTTGAGCGCAAGGACCGGCTGCGCCTCTTTGCGTACACCGACCCGCCCTTTGCCCAAGCAGCACGCGCCTTTGCACTGCCGCCGGGGTTGCATGGAGGTGGCAATGACGGGCTCGAGACTTTGGCGGGACTTCCAGACGGGCGGCTGCTGGCGATCGCGGAAGGGCCGGAAACCGGTGACCCTCACGGCGTTGCTGCGTGGATCTGGCAGGCAGGTGCCTGGAAAGAGACCGAATATCCGACCGTGCCTTGGTTCCGGCCGACCGGCGCGAGTTGGCTTGAGCCCGACCCAATGGGGGGCGATCGGGTGGTTGTGGTCGAGCGCTATTGGCGACTTGGGCAAAGTCGTTCGCGGATTGTGCAACTGCGCGTCCCGCCAGCGAAAGAGGCCCTGCCCGTCTCGCTGCAAGTGCAAGAGTTGGCCCAATTGGCAGAACCCGAATCGGTGGATAACTTTGAAGGAATCACGGCTTGGGAGCAAGGGGGGGAGCGCCGCATCGCGCTGCTGTCAGACGACAACTTCCAAGGCAGCCAACGCACGTTGTTGATGACATTTGCTGTTGTTGGTGAATCAAAAAAAGACACATGTAGGCTATAGTAGTGTAGGAGCCCTTAGAGTAAACTCTTTGAACTATAACCGTATTATCCGAATCCCATCCCCCAATCCCTCAGCGACGATATCTGTCCGCGAAACTCGCCCGGATCCAGCCAGGCTTTCCCGTGCTGGCGTTTGCGCGTCCGCGGCGGTCGCGGTAGCCTTTACCCGCGAAACGGCCACTACCGCCGTTTGCCTGGAGGATTCTGCCATGAACGTGTTGCGGTCCGTGTGCCAATTGTCTGTTATTGCAAGTGTCTTGGCTGCTGCCGTGCTGGGCTGTTCAAGCAGTTCCAGCGCCACGGCCACTGGGTCCGATGCCAGCAGCACCAGCGATGGCAGTGCAGCAGACGCCTCCAACGCGGCCGATGCCGCAATCGACGTGGTCGTTCCAGCGCCGCCCCTGCATAGTTGCCCCACCGCGGTTTACAAGACCCTTGTGATTGTTGGAGATTCGATTTCCGACGTCGGTGGCAATGGACCAGGGCAGACGCCGTTCTACCGGACACTGCTGGTGCAGAATGACGACGCAAAGTACCCGGATTGGAAGGGGATTGACCTCAAGACGTGCTGGGGCCTGGACGCTACGACGCAGGTGGTCAAGGTGTCGAAGGGCGGGGCCATCGCGACGCAAGGCAAAAAGCTCGGTCAATCTGTGCTCTTAGACCAAGTGAAGTCAATCCCGACCACGTTGGCGGGGCCCGTCTTGGTGGTAGGCACCATCGGTGGCAACGACGCGACGGCCGGATTGGTCCATGTTGTCGCCAACATGCCAGATGCCGAACAGCAGGATATTGCCGACTTCGCCACCGGTTTTGGCGACGCGATGACCGAGCTGACCAAACCAGACCGGTTTGGGCCCGGCGTCAAGGCCGATGTTTTAATTACGAATATCTACGATCCGACCGGCGGCAATGGTGACTTCACCTACGCCCCCCTGAGCCAGTCCTGCGGCGGCATGTTCGCGATGTGGCCGGACAAGCAGCCGACAGACGGTGCCGTCAAGATGTGGAATGACGCAATGACTGCCCAGGCCGCCAAGTTCCCGAGCGTCCACCTGCTCGACATGCACGCATTCTTCCTTGGACATCAAGTGGATACGCCAGACCCAACCAACTGGTTTCACGACGACTGCATCCACCCCAATGCGGTCGGCCAGGAAGCGATCCGCGAGCTTTTCTGGGCGGCAATGCTTCTGCTGAAGTAATGTATCAATATCCAATATTATCAGCAACTTGCCCCTGAGGGCCCCTAACGCGTAAGTGCTGATTATTGCTAGCTGCCACCGCCCGCAATGGCCCCGCCCGCCCGTGGATTCTCGGTCATCGAGCGCGCCAATGAGCGTAGCCCATGCGGCGGAAGCGTCCGGTCAAGAGCCTAGGATAAACAGGCCCTTAGCTCTGAGGGCTCCACACAAAATAGCCGTCCGGAAACGCGCCGCGGCTAGAATCGCCAAGCCACCGTCGCCCCATTGACGGTGGGCAGGACAGCGACACGCGATTTCGGCTGGCGCAGAAGCAACCAGACCCCGGCCCCGACACCGACGATGCCAACGCCGGCCAGCACGCCGCCGGTCACGTAGTTGCCATGGATTCGGCTCGCCTCGGTTTGCGCTTGGGTCTTGGTGTAGACCGCTGCGTGCGAAGGGCTGAGCGCGTCCTGCAAGGTCGAATCATCCCCGTGCGCTTTGATCCAGATGGCCGCCCCCGCCAGCGTCAGAACGCCGCCCACGGACAGCACGGCTACGGGAACAATCGGAAACGCTTCGGACTTTGGCGGCTGCACGGGCTTTGGCACCGGCGTCGGCTGCCCGTCCGCTTTCGCAGCGTCCGGCGTTGTCGCGATCGGCCCCGGGGCCGGGTTGTCGGGCTGTACGGGCGCGGGTTTGTCGGGTTCCGGCTCGTTCTTGGGGGCAACCGGGGTCGCCTTGGTCGCCAGTTCTTGGCGCCACGCCTGCACCTGGGCCCGGTCTGCAGCGCCTTCGCCCGCCGACGCTAAGTACTTGTCATACGCCGTGATTGCGTTCGCCGTCTGCCCAGCCAAGTGCAAGGCACGCGCTTGACGCACAAGCCACGCCATCTTGCCGGGGTAGGTCCGCACAGCCTCGGCCCAAAGACCCGCTGCCGCAGCGTATTGTCCTGACTTTTCAGCGCGATCTGCCTCATCGGCCTTGCGTTCCGCGCGCTTGAGTTGAACGCCCTCGAGCTGCGTCTGCGACTTGGCCTTGAGGGCCGGATCCATGTCTGGAATAGCCAATAGTTCTCGATACAACTCGTCGGCCCGGTCGATCTTCCCGCCCAGTTGGTACGCCCGAGCGGCATTGTACAGCGCCGCGCGAGTCTCCTGATCTTGGTGCCAAATTTCCAGATAAAGTTCGCCTGCGCGCTCAAAGTTGCCGGCTTCAAACTCTTTTTGCGCCGCCCCAATGAGGGCTTGCACGACCTTGCTCTTGCCCGCAGCCGGTGGTGCCGCCATCGACGCGGCCGGCAGTGCGAGGGTCAGCGCCACGGCCATTGCCACTGCGCGCGGTGCCGCCCGCAACCCCTGACCCTGCTTGCCCATCCAGGTATTCATGTTAATCCACGGTTTCAAGGGTATTGGCTTTCTTCTTCACGGGTGCCTTGGCCGCCTTGGGCTTGGCCACCGCTGCCGGTGTTGGGGCCGCCGGCTGCGCAACCGGGGCTGGCACAGCTTCGGGGGCCGGTTGCGCCGGAACCGCTTGAGGCACCGCAGGTTGCGCCGCTGTGGGTTGTGTCGCTGCTGGCTGAGGCGCTGCCGGCGCTTGGGCAGTCGGCGCAGCAGGCTGGCCGGCCGATGCAGGCTGGGCGGTCGGTGCTGGCGCGGCTACGGCAGGTTGGGGCGTCACGGCTGCCGGCGCGGGCGGTGCGGACGTTGGGCCACCACGCGTCGCCAACCACGCAGCCACGGCGATAATGCCGACTGCGGCAATGGCAATTGCTGCCCACGGCTTGCCCTTGCTGTGGGCCTGGCCCTCGGCACTGAGCGGGGCTTGACCGATATTGACTTGTGATGGCGGGCGAACAACAGCAATGGTCTGATCCCCGCTGGGAGCCCTCGAGGCTATGTTGGACTTATGACTCTGGTTTTGTCGCAACACCACCGCGCTATCCGCAGCGATGGTCGCCTGTTCAGCCGTGCCGCCTTCTGGGCCACCGCCGACATTTGAGCCGTTCTTGACCGTCAACTGGGTCGAGGTCCCTAAGTTCATGGAAGAGTTCCACGATCCGCCGAGTACAGCCTCAATGGCATTGCGCATCAACTTTGCGTCTTCAAAACGGTCGGCGGCTTTTTTGGCCATCGCCGTGCGCATGATGCTGACAAAACCTTCGGATAACGGGAATTTGGCCTTCTCGCGCGGGTCGGGAATGTCCTCTGAGCAGTGTTTGTGCATCAGGGACAGCACGTTATCGCCGGCTTGAAACGGCGGCTCGGCCGTCACCATGGCGTACATCATGCAGCCGACGGCGTATAAGTCCGCTTGAGGCCCAACGTTTGAGCCTTGCCACTGTTCGGGGGCCATGTAGGCGGGCGTGCCCATGATGCGACCGACGTTGGTCAGCGCCGAGTTGCTCACGCGGGCGAGGCCAAAGTCCAAGACTTTCGCCATGGTATCGCCGCTGCCGTCGTCATTCAGGAACACGTTGCCCGGCTTCATGTCGCGGTGGACCAAGCCCAGACCGTGGGCCTCGCCGAGGCTGCGCAGCATTTGCACCGTCAACTGCCCGGCATCGCGTTCGGTCATCGTCTGATTTTCACGGGCCAAATCGCGAATGTGCTTGTCCAGCGGCTTGCCGACCAGGAGTTCCATGGCCATGAAGAGCGCACCGTCGTCGGTGTGGCCAAAGTCATAGATTCGAATGGTGTTTGAGCTGCGAAGCCCGGCCATGACCTTGGCTTCCTGTTCAAAGCGTGCAATGAACTCTTGGCCCTCTTCGTCGCCGACGATCATGAACTTGAGTGCTACTTTCTGCGCAGTAATCGTATGTTCCGCCGCAAACACAGCGCCCATCGCGCCCTTGCCGACCACGCCTGTGATGCGATAGCGGCCGGCCACGACATCGCCAATGCCCCGTCCGGCGGGTCCAGACTGTACGGGTGGCGGCGGCGGCGTAACTGGGTTGGGTGCCAGTGGTGTGGGCACCGAATCGGAGGTCATGAACTGCAACTCCCGCTTTTTCAGCCGATTTATCACTTCCCGCGTGTGTCAGGCTCCGGCCGAGCAATCCAGGAGCTCGATGCCTGCGGCGCGTCACGGACCTCGCTATCGGCGATGCCATGTCCGGCCGAAGAATAGCCGCAAACCGGGGTTGAGGGCAAGCGGGCGTGATGCCTGCCCCCGGCGGCAGCCTAACCATCCAATATAAAACGTGAAGTTCCAGGCGCTGCTGGGGCTTGCGCGAAACGCGACGCAGTAGGCGCTACCGAAAGAGCCTTGACCTGCAACCGTGTGAATCGTAAGATCTTCGCCACCAGGGACTCAGACCCGGATAGGGAAGCAAAAAGACGATGAATTCGCCAACTCTTGCGCGCTGTTTGGGCATTTGCGCGATGCCAAGCCGCATCTTGCCATCGGTCCTCTGGTGGATGGTCTTAGTTTCCCTTTTGATTCTTGGTGGTTGCGCTGTCCCTGTGCCAGATACGGGCAACTTCCTCAGCGATGACGCAGACGTGGGGCAAATCTCCGCGGATGACGTTGATGCTCAAGTTGCTGATACGGCAGATGTTCCCGGCACCGCGGGGGACACGAGTTCGGTCCCGAGCGACAGCGCCGCCGATGCTGACGGCGCGGCCGGCTGCGCTGCTGGCTGTGACGATCAGGATCCATGCACGGAAGATTCCTGCACAGCTGCAGGGACTTGTGACCACAAGACGGTGGACGGCGTCAGCTGCGATGACGGCAACGCTTGCACTTCAAATGAGTCCTGCTTGGCAGGCAAGTGCGCAGGCGGAAAGCCCAAACAGTGCGATGACAATAACCCGTGCACGGCCGATGCCTGCCTGCCGGCCAAGGGCTGTACTCACACCGATGACGACGGGGCCGGCTGCAATGACAATGACGCATGTACTCAAAATGACATCTGTTTGTCGGGAACCTGTACCGGCAAGCCATTGGCCTGCGGTGCCGACGACTGCAACACAGCCAAGTGCTTGAATGGCGTCTGCAATGCCAAGCCGAAGATCGCTGGATTAGAATGCGACGACGGCGACGCCTGCACTTCGAACACCCAATGTGACGGCGGCGGCTTATGTGCGGGCGGCAAAATCACCGATTGCGACGACAAAAATGCTTGCACGACAGATAGTTGCGACAGCGAACTGGGGTGCGTTCATGACCTCGCCACAGCGGCGTGCACGGACGGCGACGCGTGCACCATCGGCGATGCCTGTGCTGGCGGCGTCTGCAAGCCGGGCGCGGCCAAGCTGTGCGACGACGGCAATAACTGCACGGCTGACTTGTGTAATCCGCTCGACGGCGCCTGCGCCGCGACCCCGACGACGGCCCCGTGCAACGACGGCAACGGCTGTACCACGGACGACAATTGCCTCGCCGGCGTCTGCCAGCCCGGGCAGGCCGTCAACTGCGACGACAAAAACCCTTGTACGGTCGATAGTTGTGATGGTGCGTCCGGTGCTTGCAGTCACATAGCCAACAGCGCTGCGTGCGACGATGGCAACGGGTGCACGGTCGGTGACACCTGCCAAGCCGGCACTTGCCAGGGTGGAGCCAGTAAACAGTGTGCAGATATGGACACTTGCACGTCGGACAGTTGCGACGCCGTCTCCGGCGCTTGCGTCCACGCGCCAATCATCGGCTGCGGCGATACCTGTGCCACCGCAGGCGATTGCAAGGCGGGCGACGTATGCAACACGGTCGCATGCTTGAGTGGCAAATGCGCATTCTTGCCAACGACTTCCGCTTGCGACGATGGCAATGCGTGTACCGTAGCCGACACCTGTCAAGGCGGTCAGTGCCAACCCGGCACCGCCAAGAACTGCGACGACGGCAAGCCTTGCACGACGGACGTCTGCGCCGGGGGAACGTGCAGTAACACAAATAATACGGCACCTTGTACTGACAACAACGCTTGCACGCTCAGCGACGCCTGCGCCGGCGGCCAATGCGTCGCGGGGGCGCTCAAGGTCTGCGACGATGGCAACCCGTGCACGACGGATTCCTGCGATACCCAAAGCGGAACATGCACTTCCATGGCCAATACCGCCGCGTGTGACGACAAGAACCCGTGTACGCAGGCCGACGTTTGCCAAGGCGGCTCATGCCTTGCTGGGTCCACGGTCAACTGCGACGACGGTAACCTTTGCACCAACGATTCGTGCGACCCCAAGACCGGTAAGTGCGCGTACGTAAACAGTAGTACGCCATGCAGCGATGGCGACGCGTGCAGCCAGGGTGACACCTGCAGCGGCGGCAGTTGCGTGGGTGGCGCGGCCAAAAGCTGCGATGACGCAAACCCTTGCACCAACGACAGTTGCGACCCTTTAACCGCGGCGTGCAAGAACATGGTCAACGCGGCGGCGTGCTCCGATGGCGATGCCTGCACGGTGGGCGATATTTGCGCTGCGGGCGCCTGCAAAGCGGGGGCGGCCAAAGTCTGTGCTGACGCCGACACCTGCACCAATGATACGTGCGATTCTCAAAGCGGAAATTGCGTGTTCAAGCCCATCACCGGGTGTGGCGGAAACTGTGCGACGGCGGCGGACTGCAAGGATGGAAATGCCTGCACCGATGATTCGTGCGTCGGTGGCAAGTGTGCATTCCCAGCAAATACAGCGGCTTGTGACGATGGAAACCAATGCACCGTCGGCGACGTTTGCGTAGGCGGCGGCTGCAAATCGGGATCGGCAAAAAGCTGCGATGATGCAAATGGTTGCACGACAGACTCCTGTGCGACACAGACGGGCAACTGCAGCAACGTGGCCAATACCAACAGCTGCGATGACGGCAACGCGTGCACAGCGGGTGACGTTTGTGCGGCGAGCAAGTGCCAGTCTGGCAAAGCAACTGACTGTAATGACGGTAACTTGTGCACCGATGACGCGTGCGACCCGACCACTGGCGCCTGCAAGTCCACGTCCAACAGCGCGGCCTGCGATGACGCCAATGCGTGTACGGTCGGTGACGTCTGCAACGGTGGCGCGTGCAAGCCGGGCGCTGCTAAAAACTGTGATGATACAAATGGTTGTACCAATGACAGCTGCGATGTCGCCACGGGCGTCTGCAAGAACGTGGCGAACACGTCGGCCTGCTCCGACAACAACCCGTGCACGCTCGGTGACGTGTGCGGCGCCGGCGCCTGCAAGCCGGGTGCGGCCAAGAACTGTGACGACGGCAAGCTTTGCACCGATGACTCGTGCGACAAGTCGGCCGGCGTGTGTCTAAACACTGCAAATACAGCAACTTGCGATGATGGTAACAAGTGCACCTTGGGGGACAAGTGTGGCTTAGGCGCTTGCCAGCCCGGCGTTGGCGCGGTCTGCGACGACAAAGACGCTTGCACCAACGACAGTTGCAATCCAGCCGACGGTAGCTGCGTCTACGCACCGAAGATCGGCTGTGGTGGCAACTGCGCCAAGAATGCCGACTGCGCCGATGGCAACGGCTGCACCGACGACCAATGCGCCAACGGCAAGTGTGCTTTTCCCGCCAACACCGCCGCCTGCGATGACGCAAACCCTTGTACCAGCGGCGATAGTTGCAGTAACGGCGCGTGCAAGTCGGGCGCGACCAAGAACTGTGACGATGCTAACCCGTGCACCAATGATAGCTGCGATGCAGTGACGGGTAACTGTGTTTACGTAAATAATACAGCAGCTTGCTCAGACAATAACGCGTGCACGCTCAGTGATGTTTGCACCGTCGGCAAGTGCGTACCGGGCGCGGCCAAGACGTGTAATGACAGCAACCCGTGCACGGATGACAGTTGCAATACGGCGACCGGGTCCTGCCAAGTTGCTAATAATACGGTAGTTTGTTCGGACGGAAACGCTTGTACGACGAGCGACTTGTGCGGCGGCGGCAAGTGCGTCGGCGGTGCGGCACCGAACTGTGACGACGGCAAGGTCTGCACCACCGACAGCTGCGATCCTGCATCTGGCTGTAAATACGTCAATAACTCGCTTGGCTGCACGGACAACAATGCCTGCACCACGGCCGATGCCTGCTCAGCGGGTGCGTGTGTGGGCGGCCCAGCACCCATTTGCGATGACAATATCCTTTGCACGACAGACAGTTGTGACAACGCCACGGGGTGCAAGTATGTGGCGAATACCATCGCGTGCACAGACGGCAATGCCTGCACGGCGGGCGACATTTGCGGCAGTGGCTACTGCGTGCCAGGCGCGGTTAAGTCATGTACTGACAATGATAATTGCACCACAGACAGCTGCGATCCGGCAAGTGGCAACTGCGTGTTCAAGCCGATCAACGGCTGTGGCGGCAACTGCGCGTCGGTCAGCGATTGCAGCGACAGCAACCCCTGCACCGATGACGCGTGCTCGGCTGGCAAGTGCGCATACACCAACAATATTATCGCGTGCAACGACAACAACGCTTGCACCACGAGCGACGCCTGCGCAGCCGGCGTGTGCGTAGGCGGCGCTGCGCCTAAGTGCGACGACGCGAATCCGTGCACGACAGATAGTTGTGATAAAATAAAGGGTTGTATCAACATAGCCAATGCCTTGGCGTGCAACGACAGCAACGCTTGCACGACCGGTGACTTGTGCAGCAACAGTCAGTGCGTCGGCGGGGCAGCCCCCAACTGTAATGACAATAATCCTTGCACAACAGATAGTTGTGATAAGGTCAACGGTTGCGTCCACGTCAACAATGTGCTCGCCTGTGACGACGGCAGCGCCTGCACCAGCGGTGACGTGTGCTCGGGCGGCATATGCGCTGGCGTTACCATCAACTGCAACGACAATAATGCTTGCACCGACGACAGTTGCGACAAGAGCAATGGCTGCGCCAACGTCAATAGCGCACTCGGGACCGTGTGCGACGACAACAACGCCTGCACCGTCGGCGATCTTTGCCAAGCGGGGGCCTGCAAGCCGGGCACGCTGGTGTGGGTGGACAGGATCGGCGGGTCCGTGCCTTCGCCAAATAACGGTTACGGCAGCGGTGGTTATGCTGATGGGCTCCTCAACAAATCGCTGTTCAACACCCCCCTGGGAATCGCGTTTGAACCGAAGTCGAACGCCCTCTTTGTCGCCGACACGTTCAACAATGCCATCCGCAAGGTGACGCTCGCTGGCGTGGTGAGCACCTTTGCGGGCACGACCAAGGCGGGCAGTGCAGATGGCCCTGGCGCGTCGGCGACGTTCAATGCTCCCGGCGGTATTGCTGCGGATCTCAATGGGAATTTGATTGTCGCGGACACAAACAACCACTTGATTCGCAAAGTGGCCGTCGATGGAACGGTCACGACGCTGGCTGGCATGGCTGGGCCTGGAAACGTCGATGCCAAGTTTACGCTGGCTAAGTTTATGGCCCCTCAAGCCGTTGCAGTGAGTGCGACTGGGCTGATTGCTGTTGCCGATTCTGGCAATAATTCCATACGCTTATTGAACATGGCCACCAGCCAAGTCACGACGCTGGTCGGCAATGGCAGCGGGTTTGTCGACGGCGGCCCGGGCGTCGCGAAGTTCGGCACGTTGACCGGCTTGAGCTTTGACTCGGGCGGCAACCTGTTCGTCGTCGACATGACTAACCAGCGAATTCGCAAAGTGACGCCCAACGGCACGGTGCAAACCATCGGCGGCGACGGTACCGCCGGCAACGTCGACAGCCTTGACCCGATGACCGCTCGCTTCAACAACCCGTCGGGCATTGTCATGACGCCGGGCGGCGTTGCCTTTGTCACCGACAGTTACAACGGTTCCATTCGCAAGGGTAGCGGCAACGGTATTTCGACCTTCGCCGGTGGCGGGTATGGGGCCGGAGACGGTTCCGCCACAAGCATATCGTTCAGCCTTCCTACCGGTATTGCTGTTGATAATTCAGGTTTTGTCTATGTTGCTGACAGCTACAACCACATCATTCGCCGCATCCGCGACACAAGTTCGCCGTGCAGCATTGGCGGCGTTTGCTTTGTTTCCGGGGTGGCAAACCCCAGCAATAATTGCCAGTTCTGCGGTGGTAGCGGCCAGAATTCGTGGACGACCAAGGCCGCCAATGGCGGCTGTGACGATGGCAATCCGTGTACGCAATCGGACACTTGCACGTTGAACGCCAATGGCAACTTTACATGTGGCGGCGCCAACTCGCCCTGCAATGACGCCAACGCGTGTACCAACGACGCCTGTGATGCCCTAAGCGGCAAATGCAGTTTTGTCGCCAATGCAGCGAGTTGCAACGATGGTAACCCATGCACGACCGGCGACACCTGCGCCAATCAAGTGTGCGCCGCGGGGGCAGGCAATGCTTGCGACGACGGAACCGTTTGCACAACAGATAGTTGCACGGTGGTCAATAACGCAGCCTCCTGCGCCCACACCAATGTCAGCTTCGGTACATCTTGCGTCCCAGCTATCGGACAAGTGTATGGATTCTGCGCAGTTGGCAAATGCACGGGCGTGGAGCAATCGACGCCGGTGAGCATCGCTGGCGCGTCTAACGTCCGTCTAACGGGCATCACCCGCGGTCCGGACGGCAACATCGAAGTCAGTGGCGTCGGCGGCAGCGTCATCGGCGCAGGCGGCATTTCGGCGCTCTGGCAGGTGGGCAACGCGGCCTCGCCACCTACGACGACGCAGACCCTGAGCACGGCGGCGTTCGAATTCTGGAGTTTGGCCTATCGGTTGGTGACTGGCGGTCTCAAAACCTTCCCGAGCATCTCTGATACTGCTGCAAATATCGGTGGTTACATGGCGAGCAACGGCTGGACAACAGGCAATGGCCCCACAGTGCCGGCTTCGGCGGTGCGCATGTTCCGTCACGCAGCCGAGGCAACCGACGCCAACAGCAACGAGTTCTACTACGTTGGCGGCAACTCGGATGGAGCAACGGGCGCGCCGCCTTCGACGCTTTATCGCTTTGGATTTAGTGCTTTGACGAACACATGGTCGAATTCCGGTGCGGGCTATGGCGAGATGGGCATCATGACCGGCTGGACCAACGTGCCTAACCAGTGCAGCGCCTTGTTGGTCGGCGCCAGTGTTGTCGGCCTCTATGCGCCTGATTCGACATCGCTTTGGGTCGCTGCCAACGTGCCCGGCGCGGCTCCCACTGGCGTCGTTGCTCTGTGGGGGTCCACCAACTCGATGAACTCGGCCTGCGCGGCGATCGCACCGGGCGGTTCGGTCATCGCGGGAAGTGGCAACAGTTGGGTCGTCAACATGCCGACAGGAACTGTTGCTACGGGCGTTCATGTTGCGACGCCGGCTGTGGTGGCAATTGGATATAGTTCCAATAGTTTACCGGCCATCTATACCGCCTTCTCTGCGAACGGCCCGCCCTTCCTTGCCGAAGCGCCAGCCCCAACACCGCCTGCCGGGATGCCTGCCTTTACCTCCGGGGCCTACAAGCCGACCGCAGTGCTGGTTCGCGCCACGGACACCTGGGTCGCCGGTACGGTTGTCAACTCCGGCTGCAACTACGTGTTCGCCCTGCATGGCACCCTAGCCGCCAGCAACAAGGCCTGGGCATGGGACAAGTTGATTGTCACAAACTCCACGGCCGTGGACTGCGATGCCAATCACCTCGACCACCTGAGCGTCACCCGCATTTGGTCAGACCCGACCGATGGTTCCGTCTACCTAGTCGGGTCCGTGGCCAAGGATTCCGCCGGTGGAACTGCGGTGGCCGTCGGCGGCACATCGCAGGGCCAGTTCGGCGTGATTTGGCGGATCAAGTAGGCGACTGGACCCCGAGTGACGAAGGGGGGAAGAGGGAGAGTAATCAAGGGGTTATGCCTAAGGGCTCCTTACGTAGTGCGGCGCACATGGCCGAGTGGCGATAGCTCTGCCCCGGTGGGCGCGCGGGCAGCGCTCGGTCGAAACCGGGTTAGCAGCGAATGCTTGTGATTGGGCGAGTCGCGTAATGTTAGCTGGTTGGCTCGATGGGCTCCTCGCGCTGGCATGGCGGAGGACGCACCTTGCCATAGCTTTGGGGCTAGCTAGACATTTTCCGAGGGCTTTACGTAAGGAGCCCTTACGCTTAAGCCGTTGCAACGCAACAACTGTCTTACCGGCCGCGCCTGCCTCGCCGCCCGGTTGCCGCTATTTCGCTGCAGCGCAAGGTTTGGCGCTTGATCAAGGGCGTCACGATTCCGGTGCCGCCTTGCTCCCCCCTCGCTCCTAAGGAGCCCTTAGGCTTAACCTATTAGTTTGTAAAGATTATCTCCTTCACCCTGCCATCCGGGCCGTCGCCACACCGACCGCCGCGACGAACTTTCTGCACATTCTCGGGTACGACTTCGCCCTGGCGCGACCGTTTTTCGGATTTCGAGCGATCACCTGATCAGGCGCCATGGCGGCGCGGTCGGAGTGACTCATGCATGACTTTCACCAGCGGCAGATAATCCCAGGTAAACTCTATGATATTACGGACCGAACTATCGATGGCGGCACTTGGTTCGTCCCGGCCCTGCGTTCCGTCATCGTCGACGCGATTTCGCGGGCGCAAAAGGTGAGTAAAGTCAAGCTATATGGATACGTTGTCATGAGTAACCATTACCACGCATTGGCCAGTGCCGATGGACCACGGGAAATGGCCAAGTTTCTCGAGCTGTTCCACGCCGAAGTTGGACGGCACGTCAATCGCTTTCACGCGCGCCAGGGGCGCCTCTGGGCCAAACGGGCATCCGTCGTTCGCGTTTCAGACGAGCCCGCGGCTCAGGTCGCCCGACTCCGGTACATTCTCAGCAATAGTGTCAAGGAGTTGGCGGCTGCCCATCCCGCCGACTGGACAGGCCCGCACGTCGCCCACGCGTTCGAAACGGGGCGGCCCGAAGGACAGGGGGACGCGGTGGTGGCGATTGGCGGGCTGGACAATGAAATTGAGGGGTTGTGCCAAAGGGCTCCAAGCGATAATCAACATGGCATCGCGATTTCGCAGCTCCCCCACCTGGCGCAACTTTCTGCAGACGAATACTTTTCCGACATGCGCCACCTCATGTCGGCGGTGGCCAACGCGCCGACCGACCGCGACGCCGGCATCGAGGCCAACTTGCTCGACGGA